>PANE01000030.1 GCA_002708305.1 Rhodospirillaceae bacterium | reverse complement strand
GGACGAGGGGCTACGTTTTGCTATTCGTGAGGGTGGCAGGACAGTTGGTGCCGGTGTTGTGGCTAAGGTATTAGAATAATCTACGTTTAAAAAATCGTTAAGGAGGAGTGTAGCTCAATTGGTAGAGCACCGGTCTCCAAAACCGGGGGTTGCGGGTTCGATCCCTGCCACTCCTGCCACGGTTTTTGTAGTTGGTTTTTATTCCCCTGTTTCGTAACAGGTTTTATGAACGGATCTTTATGGTGAAAGTTACTCCAGCCCAGTTTGTACGCCAAGTGCGTCAAGAAGTTTCAAAAGTTTCCTGGCCGAGTCGGAAGGAAACGGGTATCGGAACTTTAATGGTCTTCATTATGGTGTTTCTTGCTGCCGCTTTTTTCTTTGTAGTAGACTTAGCTCTATCGTGGGGCGTGCAGAAGATTCTTGGTTTAGGAGGCTAGGAAGATGGCGCAACGTTGGTATGTGGTGCATGTGCACTCTGGTTTTGAGAAGAAGGTGGCTCAAACCCTCCGTGAACAGACAAAACTGCAGGACATGGAAGATTTAGTTACAGAAGTACTTGTCCCCACCGAAGAAGTGATTGAGATGAGAAGGGGCGCGAAAGTTAGTGCGGAGAGGAAATTTTTCCCAGGCTACATCCTAGTGAAAATGGAAATGAACAATCAGAGTTGGCATTTGATACAAGATCAACCCAAAGTCACCGCCTTTCTTGGTGGTCAAGGCAAACCTATGCCAATCACTGAGAAAGAGGCAACGCGAATAATCAACCAGGTGGCTGAGGGTGTAGAGCGACCCAAACCGAGGATCACTTTTGAGATTGGCGAGCAAGTTAGGGTGGCTGACGGCCCATTCTCCTCATTCAATGGCTTTGTAGAAGATGTAGATGAAGATAAAGCTAGACTTAAAGTCGCAGTTTCTATTTTCGGTAGATCTACACCCGTTGACTTAGAGTATAGCCAAGTTGAAAAAATGTGAGTAAAAAATAAAAATTAAATAAATAGAAAATTGTAGGTAAATAGATTACAACATCAAAAATACTTGAGTTGCGTGGGAGATGTCGTCCGAAAACCCGGATAGAGTCGCACCACCCAACCATCGGAGGGTAGCATTTAATGGCAAAAAAAATAGATGGCTATATTAAGTTGGAGATCCCAGCCGGTGGCGCTAACCCGTCACCACCCGTAGGTCCGGCGCTAGGACAACGCGGTTTGAATATTATGGAATTTTGTAAGGCCTTCAATGCTGCCACTCAAAACTTAGAACAAGGCATGCCTATTCCTTGCGTTATAACAGCTTATGCTGACCGTACTTTCTCTTTCATAACAAAAACGCCGCCGGCAAGTTTTCTAATTAGAAAAGCTGCGGGATCACCAAAAGGGGCAAATAAGCCCGGACACGAGAAGGTTGGAACGATAAGTATAGCTCAAGCTCAAGAAATTGCGGAAACTAAGATGCAAGACTTAAATGCGGTCGACATTGAGGGAGCAATTATGATGGTCAAAGGGACGGCGCGTTCTATGGGCATAGAGGTGATGGAGTAGTACTATGGGTGAAAAAGGCAAAAGACTTTCAGATGTGTATAAGGGTATCGACAGAAACACTTTGTTTGATTTGCCCGAAGCAGTGAGACTGGTTAAAGAGGCTGCGACTGGTACCAAGTCTGATCAGACAATAGAGATTGCGATGAACCTTGGTGTTGATCCTCGTCATTCAGATCAAATGGTTCGAGGCGTTGTTTCATTGCCACACGGAACAGGAAAAACCATTAGGGTCGCCGTGTTTGCAAAAGACACAAAAGCAGATGAAGCCAAGGCTGCTGGTGCTGAATTTGTTGGTGCAGAAGACCTTATGAAGGAAATTCAGGATGGCAAAATGGATTTCGATCGTGTTATCGCAACACCGGATATGATGGCTGTAGTTGGCAGGTTGGGGAAAGTTCTTGGGCCACGAGGTTTGATGCCGAATCCGAAGCTTGGAACAGTCACTCCAGATGTCGCCGAGGCAGTCAAGGCGGTGAAAGGAGGGCAGGTCGAATTTAGAACTGAACGAGCTGGTATAGTTCATGGTGGCATAGGTAAGGCAAGTTTTTCGCAAGAACAACTCTGTGAGAATGCGACAGCATTTGTGTCTGCTATCCAGCATGCTAAGCCCACGGGTGTTAAGGGGACATATATAAAGCGCGTTGCTGTGAGCTCTTCTCAAGGCCCAGGGGTGCGTGTTGAAATTGCGGCATTAGGAAGTGAAATAGTTCCATAATGCCGATCAGTATTTGGTGCACAGCGTGAATACAATGTGTACTGAATGGAGCTAGCTTTGGCTAGCTCAAACCTGTCCGAGACTACGGGTGCCGCTCCTGAAATGGTGGCATAAAAATGGAAATTGCCCGTATAGACGGTGGAACGAGTAGTTTGCCAGGTTAGCGCCAGGTAGACTAGTTGAACTTCTGGGACAGGCGAACCGTGCCTGGCGCAAATGTGTTAGGTGAGTGTGCAAAAGGGCAAAGCCTCAATTTTGTGGTGAGCCCTAAAAAGTGGAGATAATCAATGGACCGAAGTGAAAAGGTTGATTTGGTTGCGTCGCTTCATAAAACCCTGTCTGAAACAACTGTGGTTGTAGTCACAAGACAGACAGGAATGACTGTAAATGAAGTTGAAGAGCTTCGTTCGGTCATGCGTGATGCGGGAACTGGATACAAAGTAACTAAGAATCGGCTGGTACGTCTCGCTCTAAAAGGTACGCAGTATGAAAGTCTAGAATCAAGCTTCTCGGGGCCAACGGCAATAGCAACGTCGAACGACCCTGTGGCAACGGTTAAGGCTTCTGTCGAGTTCGCCAACAAGAATGAAAAGTTCAGTATTGTTGCGGGCGCTATCGAGGGTTCTATACTCTCGCTAGCGGAGATTAAGAAGCTTTCAGAGCTTCCTTCATTCGACGAATTGCGTGCTAAGATAGTGGGGCTTCTTCAAGCGCCTGCCAGAAATTTGGTTGGTGTTTTGCCTGCTTCAGGAGCGAAAATTGCTCGCGTTTTGAGCGCGCGTAGTCAGCAGATTTAAACTGTACTTACTGGAAAATATAACATTCAAGAAGTTGAAAATTGGAGAAATAAAAAATGGCCGATCTAGAAAAACTAGCAGAAGAATTATCAAACCTCACAATTATTGAAGCAGCAGACTTATCAAAAATGCTAGAGGAAAAATGGGGTGTCTCAGCGGCAGCACCGGTAGCTGCCGTTGCAGTGGCAGGTGGAGATGCAGGCGGNAAAGCAGCAGCTGAGGAAAAGACAGACTTTGAGGTGGTGCTCGCTGCCATCGGAGACAAAAAAATCAACGTTATCAAGGAAGTTCGGGCAATCACAGGCCTAGGACTAAAAGAGGCGAAAGATCTTGTGGAAAGTGCTCCTAAAACAGTGAAAGAGGGAGTGGGTAAAGATGAAGCAGAAACATTAAAGAAGCAGCTTGAAGAGGCAGGGGCGACGGTAGAACTGAAATAAATTTGCAGTAAACTTGCTTTTTTGGGGGCGTTCGTTTAGGGGCGCCCCTAAACCATAATCTGACTAAATAGTTTAACAGCTGCTATGCTTTTATAAGTAAGCTATTAGTAATCGCAGCGGTTTTAACGGAATAATTGATAATTAACTAATACGATCCGAAACATTTTATCTATTAAAGAGGTCTTAATATGCCCGATGCTCCCGTAGGATCTTTAACAAGCAGAAAACGCGTTAGAAAATCGTTTGGAAGAATTTCTGAAGTCGCTCCAATGCCAAACTTAATTGAAATACAGAAGAGTTCTTATGATCATTTTCTTCAAGTCAACGTTAAGGTNGAAGATCGAGATAGCGTTGGTTTGCAGGAAGTTTTCAAAACTGTGTTTCCGATCAAAGACTTTGCCGAAAATTCGATGCTCGAATTTGTTCGGTATGAGCTAGAGGAGCCTAAGTTTGATGTCGAAGAATGCCAACAACGCGGCNTAACCTTTGCTGCCCCGTTGAAGGTTACTCTAAGGTTAGTTGTATGGGATGTAGATGAAGACACCGGTGCACGCTCCATAAGAGATATCAAAGAACAAGAAGTTTACATGGGTGATATGCCTTTGATGACGCAAAATGGTACCTTTGTTATTAATGGCACGGAGCGTGTCATCGTATCACAAATGCATCGATCCCCAGGGGTGTTTTTCGATCATGATAAGGGTAAAACGCACTCCTCTGGAAAATATTTATTTGCCGCTCGAGTGATACCATATCGTGGGTCTTGGCTGGATTTTGAATTCGATGCTAAAGATATATTGTACGTCCGAATTGATCGACGAAGGAAATTGCCTGCAAGCACGCTCCTTATGGCCTTGCTAGGTGCTGGGTCTGAAGACTATATAGAAAAATGCCATGTCACGGGGGAGGATTTAGAAAGAACTAAAGTCAATGGTATGACGGCAGATGAGATACTTGGTTTTTTCTATGGTACTATTAACTATTCGCGCGATGGCGAGGGCTGGAGTACTCCCTTCGTTAGCGATGGTCATCAGGGGCAAAAACTTACTCGTGATTTGGTGGACGCCCAAACTAGGAAAGTCGTCGCTAATACTGGCGAAAAAATGACCAAAAGAGCAGCACGTAAGCTCGTAGATGGTGGCCTTAAGGATGTGTTTCTAGAAAATAATGAGTTACTGGGGCACTTCATAAGTTCTGACATCATCAACGAAGAAACAGGCGAAGTTTATTTTGAAGCTGGTACAGAATTAACCGAAGAAATGTTCGTAACTCTGGCTGAGAAAGGCCTTGAGGACCTATCGGTTCTAGCTATCGATCATACTAATATTGGGCCCTATATTCGTAATACATTGATGGCGGATAAGAATGCTAATAGAGATGAAGCCTTAGTGGATATCTATAGAGTCATGCGGCCCGGTGAGCCCCCTACATTGGAAACCGCGGAAGCGCTATTCTCTGCGTTATTTTTTGACTCAGAACGATATGATTTGTCTTCGGTGGGCCGCGTGAAGATGAACGCCAGACTAGGGCTTGAAACTTTGGATAGTATGCGTGTACTTAGGAAGCGTGATATTCTAGAGATAATGCGCATTTTAACTGAATTAAAGGATGGCCGAGGTGACATAGACGATATTGATCACTTAGGGAACCGGCGAGTTAGATCCGTTGGCGAACTGATGGAAAACCAGTATCGCGTAGGATTGCTTCGTATGGAGAGAGCTATTCGAGAGCGAATGAGCTCGGTGGAAATTGATACTGTGATGCCGCATGACTTAATAAATGCCAAGCCAGCGGCGGCTGCCGTGAGAGAATTTTTTGGATCGTCACAACTCTCGCAATTTATGGATCAAACTAACCCTCTTTCTGAAATAACTCACAAAAGAAGATTGTCTGCATTAGGGCCAGGTGGTTTAACCAGAGAAAGAGCTGGTTTTGAAGTGCGTGACGTGCATCCCACGCATTATGGTAGAATTTGTCCAATTGAAACCCCTGAAGGTCCCAATATTGGTCTTATTAACTCACTGGCCACTTATGCAAGGGTCAATCAATACGGGTTTATAGAGACCCCTTATAGAACCGTTACTGAAAGTAGTGTGACGGGTGAAGTGCGATATATATCTGCTATGGAAGAGGGGCGTTACACAATAGCTCAGGCTAACGCCGAGTTAGATAGTGATAACCGATTTGTCGAAGAACTTATACCAGTTCGCCGGCAAGGTGATTTTGGTCTAGCCCGACCTGAAGACATAGACCTGATTGATGTGTCTCCCAAACAATTAGTTTCTGTTGCGGCGGCTTTGATACCATTTTTAGAGAACGATGATGCAAATCGGGCCTTAATGGGATCCAATATGCAACGTCAAGCTGTTCCTTTGGTGAAAGCCGAAGCCCCATATGTTGGGACAGGTATGGAGGCTATTGTTGCTAGGGACTCTGGGGTTGTTATAATGGCTAAAAGATCTGGTATCGTTGACCAAGTGGATGCGCAACGGATTGTTATTCGAGCAAATAAAGAGACAGAAAGTACTCAATCCAACGTTGATATATATAGTCTTTTAAAATACCAAAGATCCAACCAAAATACCTGCATTAACCAACGGCCATTAGTGGCGGTTGGCAACACAGTTCAAGCTGGAGATATAATTGCGGATGGCCCATCCACTGATTTGGGTGAATTGGCATTAGGACGGAATGTGTTGGTCGCTTTTATGCCATGGAATGGGTATAATTTCGAGGATTCTATTTTAATCTCAGAACGAATTGTTCGCGATGATGTTTTTACATCAATNCACATCGAAGAATTTGAGATTATGGCTCGTGATACGAAGCTTGGGCAGGAAGAAATAACCCGCGATATACCGAATATTGGTGAAGAGTCACTTAAAAATCTTGATGAAGCTGGTATAGTTTATATTGGTGCTGAAGTTAGTCCTGGGGATATCCTGGTAGGAAAAGTTACGCCAAAAGGGGAATCACCGATGACACCGGAAGAGAAGCTCTTACGAGCAATCTTTGGGGAGAAGGCATCGGATGTTCGTGACACGTCCTTAAAGGTGCCGCCTGGAGGTGCTGGAACCGTTGTTGAAGTTCGGGTTTTCTCAAGGCGAGGCGTTGATAANGATGAACGTTCGCAAGCAATAGAAAGAACAGAAATTGAAAGGTTAGCCAAGGACCGTGATGATGAGCGTTCTATATTAGAGAGTGGCTTTTACGATAGGTTAAAGGAGCAATTGTTGGGGCAAGTTGCCGTATCGGGACCTAAAGATTTCACAGTGGGTACTATCTTAACTGATGAGATGCTTGACCAATACACAAAAGGCCAATGGAGGCAGTTTGGTGTCGAGAATGACCAGTTAATGGAATATATAGAAGGAGTACGAGCCGAGTTTGATAGAACCATCGAACAACTACAGGATCGCTTTGATAATAAGGTGGAAAAATTACAAAGAGGTGATGAACTCCCACCCGGGGTAATGAAGATGGTCAAGGTTTTTGTTGCGGTGAAGCGAAAATTGCAACCGGGTGACAAAATGGCGGGTCGGCATGGTAATAAGGGGGTTATTTCGAAGATAGCTCCGATAGAAGATATGCCTTATTTAGAAGATGGAACACCTGTTGATATAGTATTAAACCCGTTGGGAGTTCCCTCTAGAATGAATGTTGGGCAGATACTAGAAACGCATCTTGGATGGGCCTCACACGGTTTAGGCAGGCAAATCTCTGGCATGTTGAACGGAATTGCCGAAGGCAGAGAAACTGGAGATTTAAGAGGTAAATTGAAAGGGATTTACGGTGAATCCCAGTATGAAACAGAAATAGCTCCTTTGGATGACCATCAAGTTAACGAACTAGCTGGTAACTTGGTAAATGGGGTGCCAATGGGGACACCCGTTTTCGATGGGGCACGGGAAGATGATGTAGTAAAAATGCTCGAATACGCTGGATTAGACTCGACCGGCCAAGTAACACTAGTAGACGGAAGGACTGGGGAGACGTTCGAGAGAAAAGTGACTGTGGGATATATTTATATGCTCAAACTGCATCATTTAGTTGATGACAAGATACATGCAAGATCAATAGGGCCCTACAGTTTAGTCACACAACAGCCGCTAGGTGGAAAAGCACAGTTCGGCGGTCAAAGGTTTGGTGAGATGGAGGTTTGGGCGTTGGAAGCATATGGTGCGGCATACACCCTTCAGGAAATGTTAACCGTCAAGTCGGATGATGTTTCAGGTAGAACGAAGGTTTATGAAGCAGTAGTTAGGGGGGACGATAACTTTGAGGCGGGAATTCCAGAATCTTTTAATGTTTTGATAAAGGAACTCCGTTCTCTGGGATTGAATGTTGATTTGGATCAACGAGCTCTCTAGTACGTTATCTTTAGAATATAGCCTTTGGATTAATTTTTATGTGCATACAATCAACAATCAAAAATAATTTCTCAATAAGTAATATGTTTTTGTTGTCAGAGTTGCGTAAGGAGAATTCGATATGAATGATTTGGTTAATGTATTTGGTCAACCTACAGGAACTGATAGTTTTGACCAAATTAAGATCTCTATAGCAAGTCCTGAACGTATTCACTCCTGGTCGTTTGGCGAAATTAAAAAGCCAGAAACCATAAACTATCGTACTTTCAAGCCAGAGCGTGATGGTCTCTTTTGCGCCCGGATTTTTGGCCCAATAAAAGACTATGAGTGTTTGTGTGGTAAGTATAAGAGAATGAAATATAGAGGTATCATCTGTGAGAAATGTGGTGTGGAGGTTACTCTCAGCAAAGTTCGACGGGAACGNATGGGGCATATTGAGTTAGCTTCGCCGGTTGCTCATATCTGGTTTCTAAAATCATTACCTAGTAGAATCGGTCTGTTGCTGGATATGACACTGAAGGAGCTTGAGCGGGTCCTCTATTTTGAGAGTTTTGTTGTTCTTGATGAGGGGTTCACCTCTTTGACCCGACGTCAATTGATGTCGGAAGAGGAGTATTTCGATGCCATGGATGAGTTTGGTGAAGACAACTTTAGAGCTTCTATTGGAGCAGAGGCACTTAAAGAGATGTTGTCTGGCCTGGATTTAGAGGAAGAGATAATAGAAATCAGGGAGGGGTTGAGGACCACTGGGTCTGAAATGAAGCGTAAGAAATATGTTAAGCGACTCAAATTAGTAGAAGCCTTTATCGAATCAGGTTGCAGACCAGAATGGATGATTCTTGATGTTGTCCCAGTTATTCCGCCTGAACTTCGGCCTCTAGTTCCCTTGGATGGGGGACGATTTGCAACTTCAGATCTGAATGACCTATACCGGCGCGTTATCAATCGAAATAATAGATTGAAGCGGTTAATAGAGTTGAGGGCTCCGGATATAATCGTTCGTAATGAAAAACGAATGCTCCAAGAGTCTGTTGATGCTCTTTTTGATAACGGTCGTCGTGGTCGGGTCATCACCGGGGCCAATAAGCGTCCATTAAAATCGTTGTCGGATATGTTAAAGGGCAAGCAAGGCCGCTTTCGNCAGAATTTGTTGGGTAAGAGAGTAGATTATTCTGGTAGGTCCGTGATTGTTGTTGGACCCGAATTGATGTTACATCAATGCGGATTGCCAAAAAAGATGGCTTTAGAGTTGTTTAAACCCTTCATTTATTCGAAATTAGAATTGTATGGGTTAGCTACTACCATTAAAGCGGCAAAGCGTATGGTGGAGAAAGAGCGACCTGAGGTTTGGGATATTCTTGAAGAAGTGATTAGGGAGCATCCAGTTCTTCTTAATAGGGCACCGACTTTACATCGATTAGGCATACAAGCCTTTGAGCCGGTTTTGATAGAAGGAAAGGCTATCCAGTTACATCCCCTTGTTTGCACCGCATTTAATGCCGATTTTGATGGCGATCAAATGGCTGTACATGTTCCTTTATCGCTTGAAGCGCAGTTAGAGGCCCGCGTTTTGATGATGTCGACTAATAATATATTGAGCCCAGCNAACGGAAAGCCAATCATAGTTCCTTCACAAGATATTATCCTTGGCCTGTATCATCTCACAATGGAGCGTGCTGGGATGGTTGGAGAAGGCATGGTGTTTGCCAACCTATCAGAGATTGAGCACGCCCTTCATAGTGGGGCGGTCCATCTGCATGCTAAGGTGAAAGCGCGTTTGGAAACTTATGATGAGAATGGCGAAAAAGCCTTAAGGGTAGTGGAATCAACGCCTGGCAGGCTTCGATTGGCTAAACTTTTACCTGATAGCCCGAGGTTGGGTTTTGATAAGATAAATAAGNTAATGACCAAGAAAGAAGTTTCTAATGTTATAGATAATGTCTACAGGCACTGTGGTCAAAAAGAAACGGTACTTTTTGCAGATCGTGTCATGGCATTAGGTTTTGGTCAGGCTTGTGTGGCAGGCATCTCATTTGGCAAAGATGATCTCATCATTCCAGATGCAAAAAATGCTCTGGTAGACGATGCTAGTAAACAGGTAAAAGAGTTTGAACAACAATACCTCGATGGATTAATTACGCAAGGTGAGAAGTATAATAAGGTCGTTGATGTATGGTCACGATGTACAGACCAGGTTGCCGAAGAGATGATGGGTCGCATAATGACTATAGAGGAAGGGAAGGAAGTAAATTCCGTTTGGATGATGGCGCATTCTGGTGCAAGAGGTTCGCCCGCTCAAATAAAACAGTTAGCGGGCATGCGTGGCTTAATGGCTAAACCATCAGGCGAAATTATCGAAACACCAATAATTTCCAATTTCAAGGAAGGTTTAAATGTTCTTGAGTATTTTAACTCAACTCATGGTGCTAGAAAGGGGCTTNCAGATACCGCTCTCAAAACAGCAAACTCAGGGTATTTGACGCGGCGGTTAGTTGATGTGGCACAGGATTGTATCATAATTGAATATGACTGTGGGTCTACCAGAGGGCTCACCGTCAAGGCAGTCGTTGAAGATGGTGAAATAATTGATCCATTATCGGAACGCATCCTTGGGCGCAGTGCGGCGGAAGATATAAAGGACCCGATATCCGGAGAGTTATTGGTGAAGGCGGCAGAAATCATCGATGAAGAGGATGTGGATGCTATAGACGCAGCAGGTATTGAGTCTGTTTTGATTAGATCAGTTTTAACCTGTGATACCAAAGGGGGNGTGTGTGGTGCTTGTTATGGCAGAGACCTTGCCAGAGGAACATCAGTAAATGTTGGGGAAGCCGTAGGCGTTATCGCAGCGCAATCTATTGGTGAACCTGGAACACAATTAACGATGAGAACATTCCATATAGGCGGTGCTGCGCAACGCGGCGCAGAACAGTCTAGCATTGAAGCTGCGTTCACTGCGAGGGCAACGCTGGTAAACCGAAATGTTGTTGAAAACTCTGCGGGTGTTTTAATTGTTATGAGCCGTAATGCCGAGGTAGTTTTGATGGATCCACAGGGTCGAGAACGTGCTCGACATAAAATACCTTATGGATCACGACTTCTTGTTGATGATGGTCAGGATGTTACACAAGGACAAACACTGGCTGAATGGGATCCTTACACAATACCTATCATCACCGAGAAAGAGGGTACAGCGCACTATGTAGACCTAGTAGATGGTGTCTCAATGAGAGAGGTTGTTGATGAGGCGACNGGTATAGCGTCGCGCGTTGTTTTTGATTGGAAGCAGCAGTCGAAAGGAGCTGATTTGCGTCCAAGGATTACTCTTCGTGACGATGCGGGTGAAGTGATTGAGTTAGGTAACGGGTTAGAAGCACGTTATTTTATGTCGCTCGATGCTATCCTCTCTGTAGAAAATGGTGCGAAGGTTCAAGCTGGAGATGTGTTGGCTCGAATACCACGAGAGTCTTCAAAAACACGCGATATCACCGGTGGATTGCCTCGAGTAGCGGAACTTTTCGAAGCTCGGAAACCCAAAGATTATGCTATTCTGAGCGAGTCAGAAGGTAGAATAGAGTTTGGGCGTGATTATAAAACAAAGAGAAGGGTCAATGTAGTTCCAGTAGAAGGTGATGGAGAAGTTGTCGAATACCTCATCCCAAAAGGTAAGCACCTGGCTGTGCAAGAGGGTGATTATGTTCAGGTNGGAGAGTTGTTGTTAGATGGAAACCCGGTGCCTCATGACATCCTTAATATTTTAGGGGTTGAAGCCTTAGCAAGCTATTTAACTAATGAGGTTCAAGATGTTTACAGGCTTCAGGGTGTTAAAATTAATGATAAACATATAGAGGTTATTGTTCGTCAGATGCTGCAAAAAGTTGAGATAGAAGATGGCGGCGAAACTACCTTCCTTGTTGGAGAGACTATTGATCGGGAAGAGTTCGAGCAGGTAAACGAAAAAGCCGAGGCTAAAGGGCTTTTGGTAGCAAAGGCAAAACCTGTTCTCCAGGGGATAACCAAGGCTTCCTTGCAGACCCAATCGTTTATTTCAGCTGCATCATTCCAAGAAACGACTAGGGTTCTGACTGAAGCCGCGGTGTCGGGGAAAGTTGATAATCTGGAAGGTCTCAAAGAAAACGTAATTGTTGGACGTTTAGTGCCGGCTGGAACGGGAAGTGTAATGAATAGATTTAAACGCATAGCTGCTTCAAGAGACAAACAGTTGGCANTTAAGGAAGCTGAAGAGGCAATTTCACTAATCGAAACGGCGGATCAGCAAATAAGTGCAGCGGAATAAACNATACATTTCGGTCTGAGTTGTTAAATTGAGCTTTTTAGATTGATTGCTTAGATGTTGTGTCATAGGCCCGGTGCACTTTGATTAAAATTGCGACGGCGTACTGAAGCCCATTATTGTAATATAATTACAATAATGGGCTTCAGTACGCATAACTTGAACTAAAAACGGGTTTAGAAATAAAGATTGCGATTCTTTGCACTCTACACTTGACCCAGTGGACTAGGATACATACTATCCGGCGACTTTTACAGGGCTTGGTGGTATCCCATAAGGTGAGCATAAAACGCCGGAGGGGTAAACACAGGTTCATTTGATATATAGTGGCTGTTTGATCTCAGTGTGTTGGGATCGGTTAGCGAAACAAAAGAGTGTAAGGTGGAAGTAACCTTCGCTGTTTGTTTCGCATTGTTTTTTTTACTGATCCATTTTCTTGGNTTGGGCGAAATAAGGGGAGTACGAGATGTCTAGACGTCATCGCGCCGAGAAAAGGGATGTGTTGCCCGATGCTAAGTTTAAGGACGAAGTGGTCAGTAAATTTATGAGTTGCTTAATGTACGATGGAAAAAGGTCGACCGCGGAGTCTATCGTTTATGGTGCATTCGATAAAATAGAGTCCAGGACAGGTCAGCAGCCGGTAACAGTTTTTCACGAAGCTCTTAATAATGTTCGTCCCATGGTGGAGGTCCGATCTAGAAGAGTTGGAGGTGCGACATATCAAGTTCCAGTCGAAGTGCGAAATGATAGAGCGCAAGCGTTGGCAATTAGGTGGACAATAGATGCGGCGCGAAAACGATCCGAGAATACCATGGTTGACAGATTGTCTGGTGAGCTCATGGATGCTGTTAACAGCCGTGGAGCGGCAGTAAAGAAGAAAGAAGATACTCATCGGATGGCTGAAGCTAACAAAGCTTTCTCCCATTACCGTTGGTAAGATTGGGTAACTGAGCGATGGCTAGAACACACCCTCTTAACACATACCGTAATATTGGCATTATGGCTCATATCGATGCTGGGAAGACAACAACGACAGANCGTGTTCTTTATTACACTGGTAGATCTTATAAAATAGGTGAAGTTCACGACGGTAATGCTACGATGGATTGGATGGAGCAAGAGCAGGAACGTGGTATCACGATAACCTCTGCTGCAACAACCTGTCACTGGAATGAACATCAAATAAATATAATAGACACGCCTGGTCACGTTGATTTCACAATCGAGGTTGAAAGGTCTTTGAGGGTTCTGGATGGAGCGGTTGCGGTTTTTGATTCAGTGGCCGGTGTAGAACCCCAGTCAGAAACAGTTTGGCGACAGGCTGATAAGTATGAGGTCCCAAGGATCTGTTTTGTCAATAAAATGGATAGGATTGGCGCCGACTTCTACAGATGTGTGGAGATGATTGTGGATCGACTGGGGGCTGTACCGCTGGTAACACAGTTACCGATTGGATCTGAGTCGGACTTTGTTGGTGTTGTAGATTTGATATCCATGAAAGCNATTCGTTGGTTNGATGAAAGCCTTGGAGCANAGTTTGAAGTTGTTGATTTNCCTGATGATTTATTGTCTAAAGCTACNGAGTATCGAACTTCCCTCGTTGAACTAGCTGTAGAGCAGGATGAGGGCGCGTTAGAGGCTTACCTAGATGGGGATGAGCCGAGTGTAGAGACTCTGAAGAAGTGTATCCGCATTGGTACACTCGCCTCTAATTTTGTCCCTGTGCTATGTGGGTCCGCATTCAAAAATAAGGGTGTCCAACCTTTGTTGGATGCTGTGGTTGATTATTTGCCTTCGCCATTAGATGTAGACAGTGTTAAGGGTGTGATCCCAGATACCGAAGAAGAAGTGGTTAGAGAAAGTGACGACGCAGTTCCTTTTTCTGGGCTGGCGTTTAAAATAATGAATGATCCATTTGTTGGCTCTTTGACATTTGTTCGGGTATACTCTGGTGTTCTAGAAGCAGGAAAAACAGTAATTAATACCGTAAAAGATAAAAAAGAGCGAGTTGGGAGAATGCTGGAAATGCATTCTAATAGCCGCGAGGATATAAAAGAGGCAAGAGCGGGGGATATAGTGGCACTTGCCGGTTTAAAGGATACCACGACGGGTGATACCCTGTGTGACCCTCTGTCCCCGGTTATTTTAGAGCGAATGGATTTTCCCGATCCTGTTATAGAGGTTGCTGTCGAGCCTAAAACAAAGGCTGATCAAGAAAAAATGGGCACAGCTTTGGCAAGGTTGGCCGCAGAAGACCCTTCTTTCCGGGTCACATCAGATCACGAGAGTGGGCAAACCATTATTAAAGGGATGGGGGAGCTGCACCTTGAAATTTTAGTAGATAGAATGAGGCGTGAATTTAAAGTNGACGCTAATGTTGGTGCGCCGCAGGTAGCGTATAGAGAAACTATAACGCAGTCAGCTGAGATAGATTATACACATAAAAAACAGACTGGTGGGTCTGGGCAGTTTGCTCGGTTGAAACTCGTTCTCGAGCCTCTTCCGGTAGGCTCAGGGTTCGAATTTGAGAATAAGGTGGTTGGTGGTTCTGTTCCACGAGAATATATNCCCGGTGTTGAAAAGGGACTGGAAACATCTAAGGAGACGGGCGTAGTAGCAGGTTTTCCCCTGATAGATTTTAAAGCTACCCTTGTCGACGGGGCTAGTCATGATGTTGACTCAAGTGTCATGGCTTTTGAAATTGCTGCCCGTGCAGCTTTTCGCGAAGGCATACCTAAATGCGCGCCAAGGCTTTTAGAGCCGATCATGCGGGTAGAAGTTGTTACTCCGGAAGATTATATGGGAGATATTATTGGTGACTTGAATAGTCGCCGTGGCAACGTTTCGGGTATGGATCAGCGGGGAAATGCGCGCGTCATNAATGCGATGGTTCCATTGGCGAATATGTTTGGTTATGTTAATACGCTTAGGTCGATGAGCCAGGGTCGTTCGCAATACACTATGCATTTTGACCACTATGATCAGGTGCCTCAAGCCGTAGCAGATGAGGTAACGGCCAAAATGGCGTAGTGCAGTTTAGTCCTAATTTAGATTAATTTGTTTTTTCAAGTATGAGTTTTAAGACGGAGTGTTAAAAGATGGCGAAGGAAAAATTTGAACGTAATAAGCCGCATTGTAACATTGGCACTATAGGCCATGTTGATCACGGTAAAACAACGCTCACTGCTGCTATTACAAAAGTTTTAGCAGAAGCGGGTGGGGCGGATTATACTGCTTATGACCAGATTGATAAAGCTCCTGAAGAGAAGGCGCGTGGTATAACCATATCGACTGCCCATGTGGAATATGAAACGGAAGCGCGGCATTATGCGCATGTGGATTGTCCGGGTCACGCTGATTACGTGAAGAATATGATTACAGGTGCTGCTCAGATGGACGGGGCTATCTTGGTTGTATCGGCTGCAGACGGTCCAATGCCGCAAACTAGAGAGCACATTCTTCTTGCTCGCCAGGTTGGTGTTCCCGCGCTTGTGGTTTTTATGAATAAAGTTGACCAGGTCGATGATGAAGAGCTTTTAGAGCTAGTTGAAATGGAAATCCGTGAGTTGCTTTCTTCTTACGATTTTCCAGGAGACGATATTCCAATCGTTAAAGGTTCAGCTTTAGCTTCCATTGAGGACTCTAATGAAGCGACAGGTAAGAATGCGATTATGGAGTTAATGTCTGCAGTTGACAGCTATATTCCCCAGCCGGAGCGTCCAAAGGATCAGCCGTTTTTGATGCCTATTGAGGATGTTTTTTCTATATCAGGTCGTGGTACTGTTGTTACTGGCCGTGTTGAGACAGGCATAATCAATGTTAACGATGCCGTTGAAATAATTGGAATCCGTGAGACAGGAAAATCTGTTTGTACGGGTGTTGAAATGTTCCGTAAGCTCTTGGATCAAGGGGAAGCGGGAGATAATGTTGGTTTATTGTTGCGTGGAATTAACCGTGATGATGTAGAGCGTGGTCAGGTTATAGCCGCTCCAGGTTCGATAAGTCCTCATACAAAATTTTCTTGTGAGGCATATATTTTAACAAAAGAAGAGGGCGGGCGCCATACGCCATTCTTTTCCAATTATCGGCCACAATTTTATTTTCGAACTACTGATGTTACCGGCTCGGTGGTTTTGCCTGATGGAACAGAGATGGTGATGCCTGGTGATAATATTTCAATGGATGTAAACTTGATTGCCCCTATTGCAATGGACGAGGGGCTACGTTTTGCTATTCGTGAGGGTGGCAGGACAGTTGGTGCCGGTGTTGTGGCTAAGGTATTAGAATAATCTACGTTTAAATATTTAGGCATTTTTTGCGACCGTATTGGTTAAGGATTGATCCCATGGATAGTCAAAATATAAGAATACGTCTGAAGGCATTTGATCATCGAGTATTAGATCAGTCGACCGGTGAGATAGTAAATACTGCAAAGAGAACCGGTGCCCAGGTTCGCGGGCCGATTCCTCTTCCAAACCGGATAGAAAAATATACTGTTCTCCGCGGTCCTCATGTTGATAAAAAAAGTAGAGAGCAGTTTGAAATAAGAACCCATAAGCGTCTCTTAGACATTATAGATCCAACCCCTCAAACAGTGGATGCGTTAATGAAGCTTGATTTGGCCGCTGGGGTTGATGTCGAGATTAAGCTTTAGGTTCGGAGAAGTTAGATGCGTTCTGGAATTATTGCCCTCAAGGTTGGTATGACAAGAGTCTTCGCTGAAGATGGACGGCATGTCCCTGTGACTGTTTTAAAGGTTGACGATTGCAGAGTGGTGGGAAAGAAAACTGAGGAAACAGATGGATACAATGCTGTTCAGGTAGGGGTTGGTATTGCAAAGGTCAAACGGACCTCGAAGCAAATGAGAGGCCATTTCGCAAAGGCACAGGTAGAGCCAAAAAAGAAATTGACCGAATTTAGAGTAACTGCGGACGCGCTTCTTGATGTTGGGTCTGAGATACTTGTCGATCATTTTATTAATGGTCAAAAGATTGATGTAATTGGCACGTCAATTGGTAAAGGGTTTGCTGGAGCCATGAAGCGGCATAATTTCCATGGACTTAGGGCAACTCATGGTGTGTCGGTATCGCATAGGTCTCATGGTTCAACTGGTAATAGTCAGGACCCAGGGCGCGTTTGGAAAGGTAAGAAGATGGCGGGGCACATGGGTGATCGTCGTGTTACAACTCAAAACTTGAAGATCCATTCTACGGATGTGGATGCTGGAGTTATATTAGTTGAAGGCGCTGTCCCCGGGTCTAAAGGTTCCTATGTCCTGGTACAAGACGCTCACAAGTCGCCAATGCCGGGCGATGCTCCATTTCCGGCTTCCATTCGCACGGGTGGTTCTGATGGTAGTGCGGTGTTGGTAGCGGATAGTTCCGAGAAAAATTCCGGAGTTGTT
Source organism: Rhodospirillaceae bacterium (assembly GCA_002708305.1). Lineage (GTDB taxonomy): Bacteria > Pseudomonadota > Alphaproteobacteria > Thalassobaculales > Thalassobaculaceae > UBA7326. The sequence goes on along the minus strand of PANE01000030.1, from coordinate 143,027 downwards.
GGGGGAGCTGCCCAGCAAGAAACTAAGGTAAAGAATGACCGTGCCGATGACACAAGCACTCCAGAGAAAGAGGGCTGAGAATATGAAAGTTGCAGTTAAAAGTTTCGATAATAAGGATATGGGTGAAATAGAACTTAGCGAGACAGTATTCGGTGTGGAGCCTCGGCGGGATATTTTGGCTAGGGTAGTTAATTGGCAGCTAGCTAAGCGTCGGGCCGGTACACACAAAGTTAAGTTAGTAGGCGAAATTAGTGGAACAACAGCGAAACCTTTTCGACAAAAAGGAACTGGTCGCGCTCGTCAAGGAACAACTAGGGCTGTTCAATTTCGGGGGGGGGCTACAGCGCACGGTCCTGTAGTGCGCAGTCACGCTCATGATCTACCGAAGAAAGTTCGTAGACTTGGATTAAAGTGTGCACTGTCAGCTAAACGAGCAGAAGGTAAATTGCTAATAATTGATAAGGTTGATGTGTCAGGAAAAACTAAAGAAATAGCTAAACAATTATCAACACTTGGACTGTCATCAACTCTATTTATTGATGGTACTAAAACTAGTGATTTGCTTGTTAAAGCAATCCGTAATATCCCAAAAATAGACGTTATTCCAAGCCAGGGCGCAAATGTTTATGACATACTTAGGAGGGATACACTGGTTCTGACTCGAGATGCGGTCCATCAATTAGAGGAGCGGCTTAAATGAGTATTAGGCCTCACAACGCCAGCCAGGTAAAGCTGAGCAATGAACAGATGTATGAAATTATCCGCGAGCCAATTGTAACCGAAAAAAGCACCCTTGGTTCACAGTTCGGGCAAGTGACCTTTAAGGTGAGTTTGTTAGCTACAAAGCCCGAGATAAAGGTAGCAATTGAGCAACTATTCGATAGAAAAGTGAAGGCCGTAAATACTCTGAGGCAAAAAGGCAAAGTGAAAAGGTTTCGCGGTAGGGTCGGACGGCGGTCTGATTTCAAAAAAGCGGTTGTCACTTTCGAAGACGGCCAAGATGTAGATGTTAGTCAGGGGGTATAAATAAATGGCTCTGAAGCATTATAATCCGACAACACCTTCGCAGCGTCAGCTAATAACCGTAGATCGATCTGAGCTATGGAAGGGGAAGCCCGTAAAGAAATTGACGAGGGGGCTTACAAAAACAGGTGGACGAAATAATCATGGCCGTATAACAATGTGGCACCGTGGTGGTGGTCACAAGCGTACCTATAGAATAATTGATTTTAAACGTCGAAAATTCGATGTAGAAGCCACAGTTCAACGTCTAGAATACGATCCAAATCGCACTGCCTTCATAGCATTGATTGAGTATGACGATGGAGATCAAGCATATATTATCGCTCCACAGCGTTTAAGCATTGGTGATAAGGTTTTGGCCTCGAGCCGAGCTGATATAAAGCCCGGGAATGCAATGCCAATTAGCAGCATCCCCGTTGGTACCATTATTCATAATGTGGAACTCAAGCCTCAGAAGGGTGGGCAGTTGGCAAGATCAGCAGGCGCCTACGTTCAACTCGTGGGTAGAGAGTCTGGTTATGCACTATTGAGGCTTACGTCAGGCGAGGTCCGCCGTGTGCGATCTGAATGTATGGCTTCTATAGGAGCGGTATCTAACCCTGATCAAAAAAATACTAACCTGGGTAAAGCTGGCCGCAAACGTTGGCTAGGAAGACGCCCTGTGGTTAGAGGTGTGGTGATGAACCCCATTGACCATCCTCATGGCGGAGGAGAAGGGAGGACGTCAGGTGGTCGTCATCCAGTAACTCCGTGGGGCGTGCCGACTAAAGGAAAGCGTACGCGAAGTAATAAAAAAACTGACCGGTTAATTGTTCGCCGTCGTCGTAAATAAGAGAGGATAAGAATTTGGCTCGTTCTGTTTGGAAAGGACCATTTGTAGACGGTTATCTGCTTAAAAAAGCGGAAGCGACGTTAGCGTCAGGCCGTAATACAGTTATTAAGATCTGGTCTAGGCGCTCGACAATAATGCCACAGTTTGTGGGATTAACATTTGGAGTGCACAATGGCCAGAAATTTGTGCCCGTATTGGTAACCGAGCACATGGTTGGACATAAGTTTGGGGAGTTTGCTCCTACACGTACTTATTTTGGGCATGCAGCGGATAAGAAAGCGCGTCGCTAGAAACTGGGATGGACTATAATGAGTAAGACTTCGGCAGGACGAAAAGTGGCAGAAAACGAGGCACATGCTGTGCTGCGTAATTTGAGAGTAAGTCCGCAAAAATTAAATTTAGTAGCGACGATGATTAGAGGAATGGATGCAGAGAAGGCACTAGCCGCATTGACGTTTTCTCGACGTAGAATTAGCGACGATGTAAAAAAAGCAGTCCAATCAGCAATAGCTAATGCCGAGAATAATCATCAGCTCGACGTAGATAGACTGTTCATAAAAGAGGCTTCGGTTGGAAAAGCCATCACCATGAGAAGATTTAGACCAAGGGCCAGAGGGCGTACGGGTCGTATAAGAAAACCGTTCTCTCATTTGACGGTTATAGTCAGTGAACGACAGGAGACGGCATAATGGGGCATAAGGTCAATCCAATAGGACTTCGACTTGGTATTAATAGAACGTGGGACTCACGTTGGTTCGCGGTAAAGAATTATGCAGATTTGTTGCATCAAGATCTTAAATTACGAAGTTATCTTCGCAAACGCCTACAGCAGGCGGGTGTCAGCCGTGTTGTAATAGAGAGGCCAGCTAAGAGAGCGAGGGTAACAATATACACAGCAAGGCCAGGTGTCGTTATTGGTAAAAAGGGCGGTGATATTGAGAAACTACGGTCTGAACTATCGGCAATGACTGATACTGATGTGCATTTGAATATAATAGAAATACGGAAGCCGGAAATTGACGCAAACTTGATTGCGGAAAATATAGCCCAGCAACTAAGTCGTCGTGTAGCTTTTAGAAGAGCAATGAAACGGGCGGTCCAATCTGCTATGCGCCTGGGAGCATTAGGAATAAGAATAAATTGTGCCGGTCGTTTAGGAGGGGCAGAGATAGCAAGAACGGAATGGTACAGGGAAGGCCGCGTACCACTGCATACCCTCAGGGCCGATATTGATTATGGCGAATCCACTGCTCAAACTACCTATGGCGCCTGTGGTGTTAAAGTTTGGGTGTTTAAGGGTGAGATAATGGCACATGATCCAATGGCTCAAGACAAAAGAATGTCCGAACAACAGGCCAGTGGGCCCCAACGGTAACGCTAGGTTGGCTTGGTAAAGAGGAAACTAGAATATGCTCAGCCCTAAACGAACTAAATTTCGAAAAGCTCATAAAGGACGCATCCATGGTAATGCAAAGGGCGGTACGCAATTGAATTTTGGATCCTACGGCTTAAAGGCTCTGACTCCCGCACGTGTAACTGCTCGACAAATTGAAGCGGCTCGCCGCGCTATAACGCGGCATATTAGGCGAGCTGGCAGGGTTTGGATCCGAATATTCCCAGATGTACCTGTATCCAGTAAACCGGCAGAAGTCAGAATGGGTAAAGGCAAGGGGAGCCCGGAGTTCTGGGTCTGCCGCGTGAAGCCAGGTAGGGTGATGTTCGAGTTGGAGGGCGTTCCTCGTGATTTAGCTCAGCAAGCATTCACATTGGCTTCAGCAAAGCTGCCCGTTGACACGCGTTTTATCACCAGAGTTGGTGATAACTAGATTTAGGAGAAGTTAAATGGCGAATAAGCGAGCTGTTGATTTTAGGGCCAAAACTGAGGATGAGTTAGAAACGCAATTAGTGGAACTTCGGAAAGAGCAGTTTAATCTTCGTTTTCAGATAGCAAATGGCCAGCTAGAAAACACTGCGCGTACTCGGCAAGTGCGAAGAGATATAGCGAGAACTAAGTTAATTATTTCAGAAAAAGCTCAGGGAGTTGCCTGAGAATAGGCCATAAAGAGGCTAAAGGGAGTGAACTAAAATGCCGAAACGGGAACTGCAAGGCATAGTTGTAAGTGATAAAGGGGACAAGACCGTCGTGGTTAATGTTGAACGGCGCATTGTCCATCCTATGTATAAGAAAATTATAAAACGGTCCAAGCGATTTGCAGCGCATGACGAAGCAAATAAACATAAATTAGGTGAGGTGGTGCGCATTCGCGAATGTGCACCCAAGTCAAAACGCAAGACATGGGAAGTTGTAGATTCAGCTTCGACTGACTGACATACAAACAGGAACTTTTAATATGATTCAGATGCAATCAAATTTAGATGTAGCCGATAACTCTGGAGCCCGTCGCGTTCAGTGTATCAAGGTTTTAGGAGGCTCAAAACGAAAAGTTGCCGGCGTTGGTGATGTAATAGTTGTGTCTGTTAAGGAGGCTATACCTCGTGGGCGCGTAAAAAAGGGCGAGGTTTTAAAAGCAGTGATAGTTCGCACGGCCAAAGAGATAAGACGAGTTGATGGCTCGGCAATCCGTTTTGATAGGAATGCAGCAGTGTTAATTAACAATCAAAATGAACCGATTGGGACACGAATTTTTGGTCCAGTTACTAGAGAGCTACGCGCAAAACAATTTATGAAAATAGTGTCTCTCGCGCCGGAGGTGCTTTAATGGCTAGAAAGTTGAAAATTCGAAAGGGTGATAACGTTGTCGTTACTACCGGTAAAGATAGCGGTAAGACAGGCGAAGTGTTGGTTGTGTTTCCAGACACTTTAAGAGTTTTAGTTCGAGGCGTTAATATTGTGAAACGCCATACAAAGCCCAGCCAGGCGACGACCGGTGGAATTATGGAGCGCGAGGCTTCGATACATATCTCAAATGTGTCCCACGTTGATCCAAAAACTAGTAAAGCATCCAAAGTTGGGTATAGATTTCTGGAGGATGGTCGTAAAGTGCGTTTTGCCAGAGGTTCTGGCGAAGTAATAGACGCGTGAACGGAGTAGGATAAATAAAAATGACCCGTTTGAATGATTTATACATAGATTCAATTAGGCCTGACCTCGTTAAAGAGGCCGGTTACGCTAATATATTACAAGTCCCAAAATTGAAAAAAATTGTAATAAATATGGGTATTGGTGAGGCAGTGCAAGACTCCAAGAAAGTCGCAGCTGCAGTTTCAGAACTTTCGTTAATCGCCGGCCAAAAACCTGTGACCACTAAAGCAAAAAAATCGGTTGCTGGCTTCAAACTACGTGAAGGAATGGCGATTGGGTGCAAGGTAACCCTTCGCAGAGATCGTATGTATGAGTTTTTGGATCGGTTGATAACAATAGCTCTTCCTAGGGTGCGTGATTTTCGAGGGCTGAATCCGAAAAGTTTTGATGGGTCTGGCAACTATGCCATGGGTTTAAAGGAACAAATAGTGTTCCCTGAAATTGATTATGATCGGATAGATTCTGTGAGAGGTATGGATATTATTTTTGTAACGTCTGCAAACACTGACAACGAGGCAAGGGAACTTTTGCGTCGTTTTAGTTTCCCATTCGAGAAATGATAGGGAAGGGAGAGGATTAATGGCTAGAAAAAGCTCTATAGAGAAAAATAAAAATCGTGCAAAATTGGTTGCTCTACATGCATCCAAAAGGGAGCGCCTAAAGGCCCTAGTGAACGATAGAGACCTTCCAATTGAAGAGCGGTTTAATGCAGGCTTAAAGCTTAGCGAAATGCCCCGTAATGGATCAAAAATACGGCTTAGGAATAGATGTGAGCTTACAGGAAGACCGCGAGGGTATTATAGAAAATTCAAAATGTCGCGAATTGCGTTACGCGATTTGGGTTCAACCGGACAAGTACCAGGTCTTGTGAAGTCTAGTTGGTAGGAGACAAGAATGACAATGAGTGACCCTCTAGGGGATATGTTAACGAGGATTAGGAATGGCCAGCAGGCACGTAAGACAGTAGTGTCTACTCCAGGATCCCAGATGCGCAGTAATGTTTTGGAAGTGCTGAAACGGGAGGGCTATATTCGTGGGTTTACCAGCAGTGTTTCTGAGCAAACAGTAAACGCGTCTGATTTAAGTATTGAGCTTAAGTATTACGAGGGCGAACCAGTTATACGTGAAATAAAGCGAGTATCGAAACCTGGTCGTCGCGTTTACTCAAAAATAAATGATTTGCCCCGTGTTTTTAATGGTCTTGGAATTTCTATCATCTCAACACCACAAGGAATAATGTCCGATAATGAGGCGAGGGCGGCCAATGTCGGTGGTGAAGTTCTCTGCCACGTATTTTAAACTGGAGTATTTTTTATGTCGCGAATAGGGAAAAACCCTGTAGCCGTCCCTAATGGTGTTACCGTTGAGATAATAGATAACCTATTAAAGGCGAAAGGTAAGTTGGGAGAGCAGTCTCTTACGATATCGGACGATGTTCAAGTGTCATTAATTGATAATATCGTAACGGTAGCCCCAAAGACAAAGTCAAAACGTTCTCGTTCAATGTGGGGAACCACTAGAGCTAGAATAAATAATATGTTGGTGGGCGTAGGCGAAGGCTTTACTGTTCAATTAGAAATAAATGGTGTTGGATACAGAGCCGCAGTCGAAGGTCGTGATTTAGTTCTAGCACTTGGTTACAGCCACCCCGTTCGGTATCCCATACCAGAAGGGGTTGAAATGAAATGTGAACGCCCAACCGCTATTTCGATACATGGTGGGGATAAGCAGCAAGTTGGTCAATTAGCTTCCGAAATAAGAGCTTACAGGCCGCCTGAACCTTTTAAGGGCAAAGGAATTAAATACGCTAATGAAACAATACGCCGTAAAGAAGGTAAGAAGAAGTAGGGACAAGCAAAATGCTTAACACGAAAGAACTTTTTTCAAAGCGAGTACAACGTAATCGGTCTGCGTTAAAACGCAGATCTCCGGACAAAATGAGACTTTCGGTTTTCAGATCGTCTAAAAATATTTATGCGCAAGTTATCGATGACTTAAATGGAAGGACTGTTGCTTCGGCTTCGTCGTTAGAAAAAGACCTGCGTGACGTCCTGAAAACTGGGGGCGATAAATCAGCAGCGGAAGCGGTTGGAAAACTTGTAGCTGAAAGAGCTCTTGAAAATGGCTTTGCTGAAGTAGTATTTGATCGTGGTGGCTACAGGTATCATGGTCGTGTCAAGGCTCTCGCTGATAGTGCACGCGAAGCTGGTCTTAAATTCTAGAGGGAGCCTATTATGGCACGTGGTGAAAGACAAGAACGAGGCGGCAGAGATCAAAAAGAGGATCCGGAGCTAATTGAGAAGCTAGTTGGTATCAATAGAGTGGCCAAGGTGGTTAAAGGCGGTAGGAGATTTGGATTTGCTGCTCTTGTTGTGGTAGGCGACGGTCGTGGTCGCGTTGGCCATGGAGCTGGGAAAGCTAGGGAAGTACCAGAGGCCATTAGAAAAGCAACGGATCAAGCCAAAAGGACGATGGTTCGGGTCCCCTTAAGAGAAGGAAGGACGTTGCACCATGATATCAAGGGGGATTATGGTGCCGGGCACGTGGTTTTACGTTCCGCACCTGCGGGAACAGGTGTAATTGCGGGAGGCCCAATGCGGGCGATTTTTGAATCTTTGGGTGTTCAGGATGTGGTCGCTAAGTCTACTGGATCGTCTAACCCACACAATATGATTAAGGCCACTTTCGATGCTCTCACTCGAATTGGATCTCCTCGTGCAGTTGCAGGAAAGCGAGGCAAGAAAGTAGCAGAGATTTTTGGGCGCAATATTGGTGATGCTGAGTCCGTGGTGACCTAACATTTTGATGCTAATGTCCGATTTGGAGTAACGGTTATGAATAAAACAGAGCAAAGCACAGGGGTTGTTACAATTACTCAGGTAAAGAGTGCGATTGGACGTAAACCAGGTCAAAAAGAAACACTTGTGGGTCTTGGCCTAAATAAGCTTTATAAAACCAGAACGCTTGAAGATACGCCAGCTGTTCGTGGGATGGTCAATAAAGTCCGCCATCTTTTGCAAGTAGAAGATAATTAGTAACGGACAAGTGGCCAATAAAGTTGGCCTCTGAGGAGACTGTAAGACAATGAGATTAAATGAACTTAGAGATAATGTTGGCGCCCGGACTGACAAAAAACGAGTTGGTCGTGGAGCTGGTTCTGGAACTGGCAAAACTAGTGGTAAAGGGCATAAAGGCCAAAAATCAAGAGCCGGGGCAACTATAAATGGTTTTGAAGGCGGCCAGATGCCAATATACAGGCGACTTCCAAAGCGTGGCTTTAAAAACCCATTTAGGAAAGAGTATGTAGTTATAAATTTAGGGGATGTCCAGGCGGCTATCGAGTCTGGACGTATAGGCGCAGGTGAAGAAATTAATGAAAATACTCTGCGTGAAGCTGGGTTAGTTGGCAAAAAACGTCTTCGCATTCGGTTATTGGCTCGTGGGGAGATTAAATCTAAGGTTACGATGAGGGTTGCGGGTGCATCGAAAACAGCGATGTCTGCAGTTGAAAAAGCAGGTGGTATAGTCATTCTAGAAGAAGCTATCGAAACAAAGAGCTAGGATAAAAAGCATGGCGTCAAGCGCCGAACAATTCGCATCATCTTTTAATTTTGGCGCCTTATCTAAGGCTACCGATCTAAAAAAGCGTATTTGGTTTACGTTAGCGGCTCTAGTCGTTTATCGACTCGGTACCTATATACCGATACCAGGAATTGATCCTGCTATCCTTAAGGAGATATTCGAACAGAATGCAGGCGGTATTCTAGGCATGTTTGATATGTTTGCCGGCGGGGCCTTAGGGCGCATGACAATTTTTGCTCTTAATATTATGCCGTATATATCGGCAGCCATCATAATGCAGTTGATGACTGCAGTCTCTCCTAATCTAGAGACATTAAAAAAAGAAGGTGAGGCGGGTCGTAAAAAAATTAATCAATATACGAGATATTTAACGGTGCTACTTGCAGCTGTTCAGGCTTATGGTATCTCTGTTGGTCTTGAGAATATGGCTAGCGGCGGCGGAGCTGCTGTCACAAACCCAGGTGTGTTTTTTAAGGCTACAACGGTGATAACGTTGGTTGGTGGGACAGTCTTTCTTATGTGGTTAGGCGAACAGATAACAGCTAGAGGAATTGGAAATGGAATTTCTTTAATTATCTTTGCTGGCATTGTAGCCAATTTACCGCAGGCACTTGCTGGCACACTTGAATTGGGGCGTACTGGAGCTCTTTCGGCTGCCTTAATTATTATTCTTTTTATTATGGCCATTGCTGTGATTGCTTTTATAGTATTCATTGAACGGTCACAGAGAAAAATTACCGTTCAATACCCCAAACGCCAAACAGGTAATAAAATGACCGGCGGGGAATCGTCACACTTACCACTTAAGTTAAATGTATCGGGTGTGATACCGCCAATTTTTGCAAGTTCACTATTACTCATGCCCGTTACATTAGCTCAGTTCTCCGCAAGTGGGGGGGGGCCGGAATGGTTAACGACAATAAATGCCTTGCTTGGTCGGGGGCAACCACTATATCTGGCTGTTTATATTGGGTTGATCGTATTTTTTGCATTTTTTTACACGGCGATAGTTTTTAATCCTGTTGAAACAGCAGATAACTTAAAGAAATATGGCGGTTTTGTTCCTGGTATACGACCTGGGAAGAATACTGCTGATTATTTAGACTACGTGCTGACAAGGTTAACGGCTGTAGGTGCGGCGTATTTAGCAGCAGTTTGCATTCTGCCCGAGATACTTATTAGCCAATACCAAGTACCTTTTTATTTTGGTGGAACAAGCTTGTTAATTGTTGTGACCGTTACACTCGATACAGTTGGGCAGGTGCAATCTCATTTATTAGCGCACCAATACGATGGATTGATAAAAAAATCAAAATTGCGAGGGAAAAGAGGATGAATATTATTCTTCTTGGGCCTCCTGGTGCAGGAAAAGGTACTCAAGCAAAATTTTTGTCGAGTGTTTTTGGATTAGTGAAACTCTCCACTGGCGATATGTTACGAGAGGCCATGGGCGAAGGGTCAGAGCTGGGAAAAAAAGTTCAGAAAATAGTCGACTCGGGAGATTTAGTGTCTGACGACGTCATGATAGAAATGATTTTGGAACGAATTTCTCGCCCAGACTGTTCTGTCGGATTTATATTAGATGGTTTTCCTCGAACTCTAAATCAAGCTGAGGCGCTGGATAGGGTCATCAAGAAAAAAAATATTGAATTGAGTCACGTTATAGAGCTGGCTGTAAAAACCAATATACTAATCAACCGAATAAAAAACCGAGTGTCCGAGACACCGAACGATCAAAGACGAAACGATGATGACGAACAAACATTAACACATCGACTAAAGGTATATGAAGATCAAACAGCACCTATTTTGCCACACTACGAGAAACTAGGATTACTTAGGACGGTGGATGGGATGCTTTCTGAAGTAGAGGTTAGCAATCAAATTAGTGAAATACTCGTACCTGAAAGATGAACAACTGTATTGACTTGGACGTCTGCATCCGTATAATCCGGCGCCCTAGGGAATCTAGTATAAAATATTTAGATGCTGTGAAAGAATTTGTTTTAAAGATGGGGCTATTATGGGTTCAATGGCGGAAAATGAAAAAAGGGAGGTCGATACTTGGCACGTATAGCAGGAATTAATATCCCAACGCAAAAACGCGTGGAGATTGCTTTAACTTACATTTTTGGAATAGGTAGAACTACTGCGACTGATCTTTGCAGAAAACTCGATATCCCAGCAGAACGGCGTGTAAGCGAATTAATGGAAGAGGAACTTACGCGGCTGAGAGATATGATTGGCTCTGATGTGGTTGTTGAGGGGGATCTGCGACGTAAGACCGCGATGGATATAAAGCGTTTAATGGATTTGGGGTGCTATAAAGGGCTGAGGCACCGTAAAGGCCTCCCGGTTCATGGCCAAAGAACACATACGAATGCGAGAACGCGTAAGGGACCGGCTAGACCAATAGCAGGTAAAAAGAAATAATACAGCTTAATAATTCTTGGAGTAGTAAAGGGAATGGCAAAGCAACCGACTCAGGCTCGAGTTAAAAAACGAGAGCGTAAGAATATAATATCTGGTGTGGCTCACGTTAATGCCACATTTAATAATACAATGATTACAATTACCGATGCGCAGGGTAATGCTATATCTTGGTCGTCGGCAGGCGCTATGGGGTTTAAGGGGTCGCGAAAATCTACTCCCTACGCAGCCCAAGTTGCGGCCGAAGACGCTGGGAAAAAAGCTGCTGACCACGGTATGAAAACACTTGAGATAGAAGTAAGTGGCCCGGGTTCTGGAAGAGAGTCGGCTTTGCGGGCGTTGCAGACAGTTGGCTTTCAAGTGAATTCGATAAAAGATGTTACACCTATCCCCCACAACGGATGCCGGCCACCAAAAAGGCGCCGCGTGTAGGGCGATACTTCCCAGTTGTTCTTATGAAAACATTGAAGAGCAACAACGATATATGTGTTTATTAGAAATTACTAGAACGTGAATTCTCTAGTTTTAAACTTGTGAGGTAGATGTGGTAGTTCAGAAAAATTGGCAAGCTCTAATCAAACCTAGTAATCTTGAAGTTCAGCCTGGTAGTGATCCTGGAAGAACTGCAGTAGTTATAGCCGAACCCTTAGAACGTGGCTATGGCTTGACTCTTGGTAACGGTCTGCGACGTATTTTGTTATCTTCTCTGCAGGGAGCAGCCGTGACAGCCATCCAAATCGACGGAATTTTGCATGAGTTCACAACTATTCCGGGCGTGCGCGAAGATGTGACTGATATGGTATTAAATATTAAATTAATGGCTCTTCGGATGGATGATGAAGGACCGAAAAAAATGAGGTTAAAAGCAGTAGGGCCAGGAGAAGTAACAGCGGGTATGATTGAGACAGGCCCTGATATTGAGTTAATGAATCCTGATCTAGTTCTTTGTGCCTTAGATAAAGGCGCGACACTTACGATGGAGCTTACGGTTGAGTCTGGTAAAGGATATGTGGCTGCAAACACTAACCGAAGCGAGGAGACGCCGATAGGTTTAATCCCAGTTGATGCAGTTTTTAGTCCTGTGCGACAAGTTTCTTACAAGGTTGAAAATACGCGTGTAGGTCAAGTAACAGACTTCGATAAACTCACATTAAATTTAGAAACCGATGGGTCAATGACACCCGAGGATGCTATGGCGTATGCTGCGAGAATACTGCAGGATCAACTCCAGCTGTTTATTAATTTTGAGGAACCAAACCAAGCGGTTGAGAAAGACGAAGCACAGGAATTACCGTTTAATCGTAACTTACTTCGAAAGGTTGATGAGTTGGAATTATCCGTGCGGTCTGCTAATTGTTTGAAAAACGACAATATAGTTTACATCGGTGACTTAGTACAAAAAAGTGAACCAGAGATGCTTCGAACACCGAATTTTGGCCGTAAGAGTTTAAATGAAATAAAGGAAGTACTTGGAACGATGGGGTTGTCCCTTGGAATGGATGTTATGAATTGGCCACCAGAAAATATCGAGGAATTGGCTCGACGGGTGGAAGAACCATTTTAAGTCAAAAATTAAAGGGCTTAAAAAAGAAAAAATGGGAGTAGAGTAAATGCGTCATGGTAAGGCTGGTCGCCGCTTGAATAGAACATCTAGTCATAGGAAAGCTATGTTTAAGAACATGGCAAACGCACTAATAAAGCACGAACAGATTGTGACGACCTTGCCAAAAGCCAAGGACTTGCGTGGGGTTGTCGAAAAACTAATTACGCTAGGTAAAAATGATAGTTTACATGCACGTAGATTAGCGTTTGCTAGATTACGTGATGAGGGCATGACAAAAAAATTATTTGACACGCTGAGTGTGCGATATAAAGAACGAAATGGCGGGTACACAAGAGTTTTGAAAGCTGGTTTCAGGTATGGTGACAGTGCGCCGATGGCAGTTATAGAGCTGGTAGATAGGGACGAAGAGGCCCGTGGTCTTGATTCTGGGGTCGTATCGGTCAGTGAGGATGATGGAAATGCGGTTATGCCGGCGGCAATTTAACCACGGCAACAAGATATATGATATTATCTGGGTAATTTGGCGACTAATATAGGGAATGAACGTTATTAGCCGTGTAGATTTTGGTTGCAAGTTTATATTGCAAGGTTACAATTTTTGTATTGTTGGCAGAGATGCGAGTAAACTAGAAAATAATTGGGTAAAAAAATAGATCAAGGTGGTGTTGGCTAATTAAAAACTGGGTCTGGGTCATTTATTTTCAAAAACACAAGTTATCCGTCTTTATACTTTTCTTGATCTTCGGTTACTCGGTATCATGGACGTTAGTTAACGCCGCTGATATCCCCAAATCGCAAGTACAGATGCAACTCAGTTTCGCTCCCTTAGTGCGCCAGACTGGCCCGGCTGTTGTTAATATATTTGCTAAAACAGAATCTCAGCAAAGAAATATCTCACCCTTGTTTGGGGATCCTTTTTTCCGTCAGTTTTTTGGGGATATTTTCTCAGAAAAACCACGTAAACAAAGCCGGCAGGCTCTTGGCTCTGGCGTGATTGTCGATGAGGCGGGGCTTATCGTGACGAACAATCACGTGATCAATAATGCTAGTGAGATCAGGGTGGTATTGTCCGATCGACGCCAATTTAAAGCAAAAATTCTCCTTACAAATGAACAGACAGATTTAGCGATTTTAAAAATCAACGTGGGCCAAGAAAAATTACCATTCATAAGAATGCGTGACTCAGATACTATAAGTGTTGGAGATTTGGTTCTGGCTATCGGTAATCCTTTCGGTGTTGGCCAAACTGTGACAAGTGGAATAATTTCGGCTCTAGCTCGAACAGCTGTTGGCATAACAGATTATAGTTTTTTTATACAGACGGACGCATCTATTAATCCAGGAAATTCTGGTGGAGCGTTGATAGCAATGGATGGCACTCTAATTGGTATTAATACTGCTATTTTTAGTAATAAGGGAAATAGTGGCGGGTCTGTAGGTATTGGTTTTGCTGTACCGTCTAATATGGTGAAAACTGTAGTGAAGGCGGCTAACAAAGGTAAATTAATACTACCCTGGTTAGGAGCCACGGGCCAAACCGTAAACTCTGATCTTTCTGCAGAGTTTGGTTTAGATAAACCAATTGGTGTAGTTGTGAATGATATTTTTCCGGACAGCCCTGCAGATAATGCCGGATTGATTATAGGCGATGTTATAATTGCGATTGGAGAAAAAACAATAACTGATACCGATGCATTGCGTTATAGAATTGCAACTCTGCCTCTTGGTGAGACTACGGTTGCTAGATTATTACGGAAAGGGAAAATCCTTAATGCACGTATAAATTTACAGGAACCGCCAAATTTACCTAAACCTGACATACTGAATATAAGTGGGAATAATCCATTTAATGGTGCAAGAGTTGCCAATTTATCTCCAGCCTTTGCGTTAAAGGAAAAACTGGATGATATGCGGCTTGGTGTAATAGTTTTAGGTCAGCGTCGTGGTAGTATTGCAGACAACCTAGGTTTGCGACGGGGGGATATTTTAATTAAAGTCAATGGGCGATCGATAGAGACTGTTCAAGATATAAGAAAAGCGTTGCGCAAACAAAGAAGTAAATGGAAAATTACAATTAGACGAGGAAGCAGAATACTCAATACAGAAATTCCTGGCTAATTATATGAATAATTTATTTATGGAAAACCGATCACAACCTTTGGCAGACCGTTTGCGTCCTAAAAGTATAAGCCAGATAGTAGGGCAAGATCATTTATTAGGTGCAACTGCTCCAATAGGAAGAATGTTAAGTCAAAACCGGGTTCCATCTATGATTTTATGGGGACCGCCAGGGTGCGGTAAAACCACCTTAGCACGATTACTCTGTGATAATATTAATGCAGAGTTTGAGCAATTATCTGCGGTATTTTCTGGTGTGACTGATCTCCGGAAGGTTTTTGAACGAGCAAATAGAAGAAAAGAAATTGGTCAGAGAACGTTACTATTTATTGATGAGATCCATCGTTTCAATAAGGCACAACAAGATAGTTTTCTCCCCTATGTGGAAGAGGGAACCATCACCTTAATCGGAGCTACTACTGAAAACCCCTCCTTCGAACTCAACTCAGCTCTTTTATCTCGGTGCCAGGTTTTCATAATGAATAGTATAAATAATGAAGCCTTAGAACTCTTGATGCAAGCTGCTGAGGAAAAGGAAAGGAAGGCGCTTCCTTTAAGTGAATCTGGACGTAACAGTCTTAAATTAATGGCGGATGGTGATGGTAGGTTTCTATTAAATATGGTTGAGGAACTTTTTCATCTCCCAATTGGAACCCAACTGGAACCTGAAGAGTTAGCTACTGTTATTAACCACCGAGCACCGATTTACGATAAGCATAAGGATCAGCATTTTAACCTGATAAGTGCTCTGCATAAGTCTCTAAGAGGTGCAGACCCAGATGCGGCACTATATTGGCTTGCCCGCATGCTGGTGGGAGGTGAAGATAAATCATATATATTTAGACGGTTGGTGCGCTTTGCTTCAGAGGATATTGGGCTAGCAGACCCAAACGCTATTACACAAGCATTAGCCTGTTGGGATGCTTATATGCGTTTGGGGTCGCCGGAAGGCGACTTAGCACTTGCTCAATGTGTTATTTATTTAGCCACCGCTCCAAAATCAAATGCCGCTCATAAGGCTCTTAATCTTGCTAAAGCAAGTGCCGAAAAATCAGGATCATTATCGCCACCTCTTCATGTTCTAAATGCGCCCACAAGACTTATGGAAAATCTTGGCTATGGCAAAGAATATAAGTATGACCACGATAGTGAACAAGGGTTTTCTGGGCAGAACTACTTCCCTGACCGATTGGTCCCAGAAAAGTTTTACCAACCTATCGAGCGCGGTTTTGAGAGGGAAATAATCAAAAGACTATCCTATTGGGATAAACTTCGCCAAATTAAGAACCAATGATCAAGGTAAAGTTTGATAAGTTTATAGGTATTGATTGGTCGGGTGCCAAAGGGCCAAACCAGCCTGGTTTGCAAGTAGCTGTAGCGGAGGCTGGTGCCGCCGCCCCAAAACTGATCCCGCCTCCAAAAGGAAAATGGTGGGGCCGTAATGAGGTTCTGATTTGGTTATCAAGGACCATAAAAAAAAGCAAAGTGCTTGTCGGATTTGATTTTGCCTTTGCATATGCACATGCAGATTTAGGATGTTATTTTCCGGGTATTGAAATGAACTTTAAAAATGTAATGGACTTATGGGCGTTAATTGAAGATACATGCCAAGAGGGGGACAATTTTTATGGGGGTTCTTTTTATCAAAGAAAAGAACTTTCGTTTCATCGCTATTTTCTATCTCCATATGGGAAGGGAGACCTTTATGCACCGAGAAAGCGTGTTACAGAGCTTTATTGTGGAAAAGTAACTACACCACATCCGGTTATGAAATGTATTGGCGCCGCGAACGTAGGAACGGGTTCTTTGGCTGGAATGCGATTTTTACATAGACTAAAAAACAATCTTAATCAAAAAATTACAATTTGGCCGTTTGAGAAGAAAACAGGGAATTCTGTTGCTGTTGAGATCTTTCCGCGTCTTTATTTTAAACAAGCGGGGACTAATCCACAACATTGGAGGAATCCAGAGACTATTAATACCGCTTTAGAATTTTTTGGATCAAAAACTTTATCAGAAGATTGGACTCCCAATCGAGAAGATGAACCCGATGCCTTGTTATCGGCGGCGGCGCTGCGTAATTTAGCGTCTAATCCCACCATATGGTCTGCCCCTGATATATGTTCCTCAGCAAAAAATTATGAAGGTTGGATATTTGGTGTTAAGTAGTAGGGCTATTCTATGAAGATTTTATTTGCAGTTGCCATTGGCGGTGCCATTGGTGCACTAGCTCGTTTTCAATTGTCTCAATTATTTATGCGATTTATTAGTGGGGATTTTATTTACAATATACTAGTCATTAATATTTTAGGCTGTTTTTTAATGGGTATTTCCTACGAATTTATGAATCTTAGGCTCAATATAGATGTCGAATGGCGTGCTTTTTTTATGGTGGGCGTTTTGGGTGCTTTCACTACATTTTCTGCTTTTGCCCTGGATATATTTATCCTAGCTGAACGTGGAAACTTCCTGAGTGCCAGCGTTTATATCCTGTCCTCAGTTATATTCTCGATCCTAGGACTACTTTTAGGTATTTATATTATGAGAACTACGCTGTCATGAGTGAGGTACGTATCATCCAAGTTGGGTCAGACGATGCTGATCTTCGACTGGACCGTTGGTTTGGGCGCTACTTCCCAGACGTTACTCATGGCGCTCTGCAAAAACTTTTGAGAAAAGGCCAAATCAGAGTAGATGGCAAGCGAGCAAAATCTAATCACCGTTTAAGCATTGGGCAGTCCATCCGGGTCCCGCCACTAGACAGCGTATCAAGTCCTAAGAAACCACATTGGAAAGAGCAACGTATTAATAAAAAAGATAATTTGCTCGAAGAACTATTAAAGAGTTCTATTCTTTATAAGGATGATGAAGTTCTCGCTTTATATAAACCACCTGGAATCCCTGTGCAGGGTGGAACTGGCACCACAAAGCATATTGATGGCGCGCTTGACGCACTTAAGTTTGAATCAGATCAAAGACCTCGATTGGTACATAGATTAGATAAAGACACATCTGGGGTGCTTTTACTGGGGCGAACTAGACAGGCAGCTAGGTGGCTTACTCAGGCTTTTAGAGAGCAATCCGCTAACAAAACTTATTGGGGTATAGTTGTTGGAGAGCTTCGCCCAGTGACTGGCAGAATTGATCTGCCAATATCTAAGTTACCTGGAAAGTATGGTGAGAAAATGATGATTGATAAAAGTGAAGGACAACGAGCTGTAACGGATTATGGGATAATAGAGAAACTTGGGAATAAAGCATCCTGGGTTGCATTACGTCCAAGGACGGGCAGGACTCATCAACTCAGGGTGCATATGATGGCTTTGGGGACCCCTATACTTGGTGATGGAAAATATGGTGGCGAAGGGGCGTTTCTAGAATCAGAGGGGCTCTCTCGAAAACTTCATTTACACGCTCGGGATATATGTTTGCCGCGACCTAACGGAGTTCAATTATTTGTAGAAGCGGCCCTGCCCGAACACATGTCGAGGGCATGGGGCCTGTTAGGTTTTGAACTTAAAGCCTATAAAGACCCATTCATTGATTTACCTAGCAAAACATAATTAAAACGGACTTGATTTGTTTTATATCCGTAATTGTAATTACTTACAAATCAGGAGCTATGAATGAAAAGGTTTTATAAAAAAGTGACTGTAGAGAATGCGGAGGAATTTTTCATCGTAACTCTAGATGGAAAGCCATTGCTAACTCCTGGAAAGAAATCACTTTTACTACCAAATCAGCAGCTTGCTGATAAAATAGCTTCAGAATGGCAACAACAGAATGAACTTATTCAGCCCCCTAAAATGCCTAACATGTCATTAGCGTCAACTGCAATTGATAGAGTAGCACCACAACGGATGGAAGTCATTGATTCGATAGTGGCCTATGGGAGTACAGATTTACTATGTTATCGAGCATTTGAGCCAGAAGAACTAGTGGATCGTCAGCATCGTATTTGGCAACCTCTCCTAGACTGGGCAAAGGTTACTATTAATGCAGAATTGTTGGTTACAGCTGGCATTATGCCCTTGAAGCAACCAGACAGCTCAATAAATGCGATACGCGCTAAAATTATTCAGTATAACTCTTTTAGTCTTGTCGCGCTTCACGAGTTAACTTCAGTTTCTGGCTCTGTAATTATAGGCCTCGCGGTTATTGAGGGGTACATTAATCTTGATGAGAGTATTAAAGCGGCTCAACTTGATACGCTATATCAAATTGAGCGTTGGGGAGAAGACCATGAAGTCATGTCCAAGCTAAAAAATACTAAACAGGAAATGTCTGAAGCGTCTAATTTTATTGCTTTATTGACAGCGTAAAGTGAAAATAGCAGACGTAAGTATATTGTTTAATATTATCTGAAATTTTGATTAAATTTGCGATTACGGTGATTAAAAAATGCAGGATATTATAACGAGTTTAGAAGCTAAAAGAGCAGAGGCCCGAAAGGGAGGCGGTAAACGTCGTATTGATGCGCAGCATGAAAAAGGGAAACTGACGGCTCGCGAGCGAATAGATGTTCTCTTTGATGAGGGATCGTTTGAAGAATGGGACATGTTTGTCGAACATCGGTGCAGCGACTTTGGCATGGCAGAACAAAAAGTACCAGGAGATGGAGTCGTCACTGGTTATGGAACTATTAATGGCCGCCTTTGTTTCGTGTTTAGTCAAGATTTCACAGTTTTTGGCGGGGCGTTGTCGGAAGCACATGCAGAAAAAATCTGTAAAATTATGGATCAGGCGATGAAGGTTGGGGCGCCAGTAATAGGATTGAATGATTCTGGAGGGGCTCGTATACAGGAAGGTGTCGCATCACTGGGCGGTTATGCTGAAGTTTTTCAGCGCAATGTCCTCGCGTCTGGAGTGATTCCTCAAATATCTATGGTTATGGGACCATGTGCCGGTGGCGCGGTTTATTCTCCCGCGATGACTGACTTTATTTTTATGGTGCAAGATACTTCTTATATGTTTGTGACTGGGCCTGATGTAGTCAAAACAGTAACTCATGAGACTGTCACACATGAAGAATTGGGAGGAGCCATAACACATTCGAGCAAATCGGGTGTTGCAGATTTAGCATTTGAAAATGACGTAGAAGCATTAATTCAACTTCGCCGGTTTATGGATTTCCTCCCAAGTTCTAACACGGAACAACCTCCGAGTTGGGATTCATCTGACCCAGCCGAGAGACCTGAGCCGTCCCTAAATACCTTAATCCCGGATAATGCAAATAAGCCTTACGATATTAGAGAGCTTATTTTAAAGGTGTTAGATGAGGAAGATTTTTTCGAAATTCAACCTAATTTTGCTGGAAATATACTCATAGGGTTTGGCCGTATTAACGGAGCGACTGTAGGGGTTGTTGCTAATCAACCTATGGTATTGGCTGGTTGCTTGGATATAGACTCATCAAAAAAAGCAGGTCGGTTTGTAAGATTTTGTGACTGTTTCAATATCCCAATATTAACGTTTGTGGACGTTCCAGGGTTTCTGCCAGGGACACAGCAAGAATACAATGGAATTATAAAACATGGTGCAAAATTGCTGTTCGCCTACGCGGAAGCGACTGTTCCAAAGGTAACTGTAATAACGCGGAAGGCTTATGGGGGTGCTTATGATGTGATGAGTTCTAAGCATCTTCGTGGTGATGTCAATTTTGCGTGGCCAACTGCGGAAATAGCTGTGATGGGAGCTAAGGGTGCAGTAGAAATTATTTTCCGTTCTGATTTGGGGGATGAAGATAAAATCATATCCCGTACTGCAGAATATGGGGAGAAATTTGCTAACCCTTTCGTTGCAAGTACTCGTGGATATATCGACGATATCATAATGCCTCAAAATACTCGAAGTCGAATAGCAAGGGCATTCGTTATGCTTAAAAATAAAAAGTTAGAGAACCCATGGAAGAAACATGACAATATCCCACTATGACAAGAGGCTAAGGAACTCTTGAATGTATATTTGCTTCACGGGAAAATACAAGGAGACGTGCTATCGCCAATGTAATTATTGATCACCAAAGGGTGGAATATAATAGCTTTGATATAACGCCAGCATGGAGAGATAACACAACTTGTTTAATGTTTATTCATGGTGTTGGCGCAGACAGAAATATTTGGGGTGAGTGGTTGCCATTTTTAGCGGGTTATTATCCGATTATTACCCTGGACCTTCCTGGGCATGGTAAATCTGAGCCTTGGAAATCAAATGGAAACCTAAATTTTAATTTTTATCATCATGTTATTTCTGCCATCGCAGAAAAAGAAAATAAAACTTCTATCGTTCTAATAGGGGAGTCTATGGGAGGCACAATAGCCCTTTATGCGGCCAGTAAAATGCAGGACAAGATAAAAGCCATCGCAACATGCTCCACAGCGCACCGTGGTGGTAATCTTCAGCATGTAAGCGCCTGGAAACATCAAATTGTAGATGATAGTCTTGAATCTTGGTCATCAGACATGCTGGAAAAACGATTTTTCCCCAACTCTGTGACAGATGATACTCTTGATTGGTTTCATAAAGCTCAATGCAATAGCGATCCAAAAAGTATCCTAGAGATGGCAAGGTTATTAGTAACTAGCGACCTTACTCCTGAGTTGAATAAAATCTTATCGCCAGTCTTGCTGATGCATCCGGATTCTAGTCCCTTTATCCCTCTTGATATCCCTGTTGAATTGAAGGCCTTATTACCCGCTGGGCAACTCAAATTAATACCCAAAGCGCGCCATGGGATAGCATGTAGTCATGCAAGAGACTGTGCGATAGAAACAAGAAGTTTTTTGCAATCAATACAAGCTATGGATTGATAATCTGGATAAACTGTGACGTTTATCTTTAGTTTTCGCTTGATACGCCGAGTCTTTTCTGGGGGATAGCATTTCTAGCTAGTTCGTCTACATGTTCATTTTCTTTATGCCCTGCGTGACCTTTGACCCAATGCCAATGAACTACATGCGGTTGCATAGCAAGTTCTAACCGTTGCCATAGATCTATGTTTTTGACGGGCTTCTTATTCGTTGTTTTCCAACCTCGGGCTTTCCAGTTATGTATCCATTTTGTAATGCCGTCTTTAACGTAAACACTATCAGTGTATAAATCGATATTTACTGGACGCTTAAGAGATTCAAGGGCTTTAATAGCCGCCATCATTTCCATTCTGTTATTAGTAGTTTCTGCTTCTCCGCCCGATAGTTCTTTTTTATTGGCCCCATGTTTTAATAATGCGCCCCAACCGCCAGGCCCAGGGTTGCCACTGCAAGCCCCATCTGTAAAAATGATGACTTTAGTCAAATCACAAACCCATACTCTTTGGGGCTTTGAACTTTCTGGTGAAAATGTAATTTCTTAAGATAGCTCATGGGGTCTTTCGGTTTTACAAACGCGTCTGGCGGGTGATTAAGCCAATCATAAAGCCGGGTCAGTAAAAAACGAATAGCACTACCTCGCATAAGTACTGGGAAACATGTAATTTCATCTGATGATAAAGAGCGTTGGCTTTGATAGGCATGCACCATAGTCTTAGATTTTTCAGTACTGAAGGTTTCATCGGCTTCGAAGCACCATGCATTAATACTTATTGCTAGATCATATGAAAGGAAATCGGTACAGGCAAAATAAAAATCTATTACACCAGATAGGTTGCCATTTAAAAAAAAGATATTATCTGGAAATAGGTCGGCATGAATTATTCCCTTTGGTAAATCATATGGCCAATTAGCTTCTAACCAGTTTAGCTCTTCATTTAGTTCGTTATACAACTTTAGATAAATGGGTCTATTAAGGAGATCGCAGGAGTTAAGAAGCGGTCTCCATTGTTTAATACTTAGAGAATTTTCTCGTTGCATTTTGAAATGCTTCCCAGCGCTATGCATTTTTGCCATAGAAACTCCCACCGCCTCACAATGAATGTGTGTAGTCGCTTTTGGTGAAGTTCCATCTAAAAAAGTTACAATGGCAGCGGGACGTTGGTTAAGTTGATTGAGAATTTTGCCATCTCTTTTCCTCACTGGAATAGGGCAGGAAACATCCTGTTTAGATAGATGTGTCAATAGCTGGAGAAAAAAGGGTAAGTCGTCTGGATCTACTCTTTTTTCATATAATGTAAGAATAAATGGTCCTTTTGTAGTTTGAACAAGAAAGTTTGAGTTTTCAACACCTTCTGCTATCTCCGCAAATGCTACCAATTCACCTATATCGTATTGAGAAAGAAATTGCCTTAACTCAATATTATTTATTTTCGTGTATACCGCCATTATTTTGCTAATTCTTTTGGTAACTTAAAAATAACATCTTCTCGGGTAATTGTAACTTCCTCGACTGTGACATTAAACCTGTCCTTGCAGGCTTGCAGTACTTCTTCAACAAGAACCTCAGGCGCTGAGGCACCGGCAGTTACTCCTAATACTTTTTTGGTAGCCAGCCAATTCCACTCGATATCAGAAGCTCTCTGAATTAACCTAGAGTCTGGGCAGCCATTCATTGCAGCAACCTCTACAAGTCGTTTTGAGTTAGAAGAGTTTGGAGCACCTATTACGATAAGTGCATCGCAACCTATAGATATTGTTTTAACAGCCTGCTGACGGTTAGTCGTAGCATAGCAAATATCCTGTTTTGCGGGGCCAATTAAGTTTGGAAACCGGCCCTCTAATGCTTCAATGACAGCTTTTGTATCATCGAGAGATAGTGTTGTTTGAGTGATGTAGGCCAAACTTTTATCCTTGGGGACACAAAGTTTGGGGACATCGTTAATTGTTTCCACCAAGGAGATAGAACCGCTTGGTAATTGGCCCATAGTGCCAATTACTTCGGGGTGTCCTGCATGCCCAATTAAAATTATATGTCTATCATTTCGGTAATGACGTTCTGCTGCTATATGTACTTTGCTGACAAGAGGGCATGTCGCATCTAGATAAACTAAATTTCTTCGTTCTGCTTCTTTTGGAATTGCTTTAGGTACTCCATGAGCTGAAAATATTACTGGAACACCTGCCGGCACCTCTTCTAATTCATCGACAAAAATAGCACCTTTTGCCTCCAGGCTTTCGACAACAAACCTATTATGAACAATCTCGTGCCGAACATAGACCGGTGAGCCATATTTTTTGAGGCATTCTTCGACAATTTGTATTGCTCGATCGACCCCAGCACAAAACCCTCTTGGTGAGGCTAGACGAACGGTAAGATTATGTTCGATCATGAAACAACTTTTGTCCTCATTTAAATTCGAGATGGATGGTACAAAAAAAATTATACCAATCATAGGTTAAGTAAGATTGTAATGGTATATTTCTATACCTGATTTTGCTAACTGATTAATAGAGGCCGATAAACTTTATGATAAAAAATAAATTTTTAATCTCCATATTATCAATGCTGCTACTTACCGCAGTATCTGGTTGTTCCTCTAATCCAATCGAGAGTGCTGTTTGTCCATCTGTCAAGTTTGTTGACGGTTTGGACCGAATGACGCTTTTAACGGACTTAGTTAAATCAAATCCCTCAAAGGGTCTATTTTCATCTCAAATGAGAGGTTTAGGCGTTAAGTGTGATTTCAGTCGGGATGGTGTGAGCATTGAGGCAAGTTTTCAAATAGTATCCCGCCTGGCAGATATAAAAAAAGAAACACTGGTTGATATTACTTATTTTGTAGCTGCGGTAGACCCTGGTGGTCGCATATTAGCTAAGGAAAACTTTAATTTGAACATTCCTTTTTCTAGCAAAAAACCGGAAATAGTCCAGAATCAGGTTGTAACTCCTTTCTTCCCCAAACTATTAAATAGTGACTTTAGTGATTATAAAATTTTAATAGGTTTTCAATTAAGTAAAAACCAAGTTAACTTTAACCTAAAGAACAGAAGGTGATTTATCGATATAATCGCCCTTTACGGCCGATTATATCGGGTATGGTTTCAATAGCTATGTCGATCCATTCGCATAATGCGGGGCGGGTTTCTTTTGGATCGATAAGATCATGGATCGACAATGATTCCGCGCGGGGAATTGCTGAGTAACGACCTGCCATCGAAGCTTCCAATTCTCGCCTCCGGTACTCTGGGTCTGGATGGTTCTCTATCTCGCGTGCAAATGCTACAGCAACGCCACCTTCCACGGGGACAGCACCCATTTCTGCAGATGGCCATGCCAATACATAAGCGTCAGGCCCATAATGGGCTACCGCAGCTACCCCAAATGATTTTCGGACAATTACAGATGCCCAGGGAACTTTACACTCAGCAACTGTAAGTACTAAACCTGTCCCATATCGTATAGTTCCAGCCTTTTCTGCTTCTAATCCTATCATAAACCCAGGCTCGTCTACAAAGCTGACAATTGGTAAATTAAAAGTTTCACAGGTTTTTATAAAACGTTGTACTTTTTGAGATCCACCGGCGGTCATAGAACCTGCATAATAACGACAATCATTAGCAAAAATACCAACTGCGTGCCCGTTAAGTCGTGCGAAGCATGTTATTTGGCCTTTCCCATAATTCTTAGTCACTTCAAAAATAGATCCTTGATCAACCACTAGAGAAATAATTTTCCTCATGTCGTATATTTTTCTTCGATCCTTTGGGATTATTGTGGAAAGAATATCTTCTTTTCGATTACTAGGGTCGCTACAAATACAGGGTGTGACCGTGCTCCAGGCATTTTTGGGCATATAGGACATAAATCGTTTTATCTGTTCAAAAGCATCATGCTCGTCTTCAGCAATATTATCGACTACACCATTCCGGGTATGGATATGAGCTCCACCCATATCTTCCTTTGTAATATTCTCTTTTAAAGCTCGTTCTACTACCTTGGGACCTGCAACAAGTACCTGGCTACTTTCTTTTGTCATAACCGAGAAGTGGGACGCAACCAGTCTTGCTGCGGGTAATCCCGCCACTGCTCCCAGAGCGGCTGTGGCAACGGGGATAGACCACATGGTTCGTGCCACGGATTTGAACCGCGGTGTGCTAAATACTGGACTCCCTATTACTTTTGACCCGCCGCCACTACCTGTTACACTCCCACCCCCGCCCTGGTGAAGGCGTATAAGCGGGACTAAATGTTGTAGTGCTAAGTCCTCAGTATAAATGCTTTTACGCAGTCCTGCTTCATTTGGTGATCCGCCGCGTACTGTGAAATCTTCGCCGCCAATGACACAGCGATTGTCATTTATTTTTCCAAAACCCAAAATAAAATTAGCCGGTGAAAAACTTTTTAGGGAGCCATCGCTTTCTCGCTCTGCTCCACCAGATATAGGTCCAACTTCCTTGAATGAATTATCATCCAATAAAATATTTATACGTTCCCGAATAGTAAACAGGCCTCTTGCATGCTGTCGTTTAATGTTTTCTTGTCCACCCTGGTCCAGAGCTATTGAACGTTTACGTAAAATTTCGTTAATTTCTTCATTCCAAGACATAGAAACCCTTTTTTTCTTAGTTTGTTATGATTATTAGATTCGATAGCTTGAATTTTAGCAAATTTAAAATCGAAACTACCGAATTCATTAAAATTTCTGCTTCTTGCAGTATTTGGGATTATTTTAAATCAACTCTTTCCCCTTCATGATTAACCCGCTAGTGTTAGTAGATAAATCCGATAACCCTTGAGGAAGAGAACACCGAACCCATTGGGTTGCAGATGTCGCCGAAGGAGCAACCACCCCGGAATCTCTCAGGCAAAAGGACCTTAAGGTTAGGAACCTCTGGAAAGTAGGTATGGAGTTTCTGTGCCTCACCGAAGGTGTAAGCTATCCTGTCAAGTATAGCAGGAAGTGAATCTCTCAGGTTTTCGACAGAGGGGGTATTCGTTTTCGTTAAGTCGAGAACGAGGACGCTTGGTATATAGGGGAAGCTATGACAGAATCTAAACTCAACTTATCGCCAATAAATCAGTTACATCTTCGCTCTGGGGCTAGGATGGTAGAATTTGCTGGGTACTCCATGCCTCTTCAATATAATTTAGGTGTGAAAGCAGAGCATATCCATACAAGAACAAAAGCTGGTTTGTTCGATGTGTCTCATATGGGACAGGTCCGTCTAGAAGGTAGTTCAGTAAAGCGCGAATTAGAGGCTTTGGTCCCGGGAGATATTCAATCTCTTAACGCTGGACGCATGCGATATACCGTTTTTTTAAATGCTAATGGGGGTATTATAGACGACCTGATCGTTACCGATGCAGGGGATCATATTCTTATTGTTGTAAATGCAGCGTGTCGCCAAAAAGACCTCCAATTTATGAAAGATAATTTACAGTGCGATGTAGAGGAATTGGAGAATAAAGCCCTACTAGCCCTGCAGGGTCCCATGTCTGAGATGATTCTAGAGACTATCGCCCCCGGTGTTGCAGATTTGAAGTTTATGTCTTCAGGAGAGTTTTCTGTTTGTGGAGAATATTGCTTTATAACTCGGTCAGGTTACACGGGGGAAGATGGTTTTGAAATTTCTATGCCTGCAAATATGGCTATGGAGATTGCTGAAACGATCTTAAGTCACGAGAGCGCAGAATTAATTGGATTAGGCGCGCGGGACTCGTTGCGACTTGAAGCAGGATTATGTCTGTATGGACAGGATTTGAATGAAACCATCACTCCAATTGAGGCAGACTTAGGTTGGGTTATAGGAAAGCGAAGGCGGCAAGATGGTGGTTTCCCGGGACTCGAAAATATAACGCGACAATTGAGAGATGGGGCGCCAACTCGGCGGGTCGGAATTCGTCCTAATGGGCGTGCCCCCGCTAGAGAAGGTACTGAAATTTTTGATTTAGAAGAAAAAAAAATAGGCAGTATTTCAAGTGGCGGATTTGGCCCAACAGTAGGGGCGCCAATCGCGATGGGGTACGTACAAAACCATAGTATTGCTATAGGTGCACAAGTGTCAGTTCTAGTAAGAGGTAACTTGCTACCTGCCACAATTGTTGATTTACCTTTTATTACCCCAAATTATAAACGAGCTTAGATTTTGAAGGAGAAAGTGATGGCTGAGACATATTACTCTAAAGAACATGAATGGATCACCGTTGATGGTGAAACTGGGACAGTGGGGATAACAGGTTTCGCGCAGGAACAATTAGGTGATATAGTGTTTGTGGAAGTGATCAAAGAGAATGAAGATGTAGCGAAAGATGAAGAAGTTGCGGTTGTGGAATCTGTTAAAGCGGCCAGCGATATTTTTTCTCCTGTATCTGGCCTCATTATTGGGGCAAATGCATTACTGGAGGACGCCCCGGAAATGATCAATAATGACCCATTAGAAAGCGGCTGGATTTTTAAAATGACACTGCATAACCTTGAAGAATTAGATAATCTAATGAACTTGGCTAGCTACAAACAGTTTTTAGACAGCATTAAATAATAATTAGTACCTTGTAGTTTAGATAGATATTAACCTGAGGAAGTCTGGATGACTGTAAAAAATTCTGAGCTCGATAGTGATAATGGATTCAGTGCGCGTCACATAGGCCCCACAGAAAAAGATCAGAAAGAGATGCTCGATGCTATCGGTGTAGCTAGTCTCGATTCATTGATTAAACAAACAGTTCCCAAAGCTATCTTTACTGATAAACCGCTAGATCTTCCGGGTCCAATCAGTGAAGTCGGTGTTCTCTCTATGCTTCGAAGTTATACGGATCGTATCAAGGTATCAAAATCGCTGATTGGTATGGGGTATAGTTCCACGCATACTCCGTCGGTTATTTTGCGTAATATTTTAGAGAATCCGGCTTGGTACACCGCTTATACGCCCTATCAACCAGAGATTTCGCAGGGTAGGTTGGAAGCGTTATTGAACTTTCAAACAATGGTTTGCGATTTAACCGGAATGGAGGTCGCAAATGCCTCTTTACTAGATGAGGCTACTGCCGCTGCAGAAGCGATGGTTTTCTGTCAGAAAATATCAAAAGCAAAAGGGGATGTGTTTTTTGTTTCGAGTAATTGCCATCCTCAAACTATTGATGTTGTACAAACGCGTGCTGAGCCAATTGGTATTAGGGTTGTTATAGGAGATGAGACAGAGGGAGTGGTTGATCAAGCGTTTGCTGTTTTACTCCAGTACCCCAATACCAGTGGTGATATTCCTGACTATTCTGGTATAACGGAGATGGCTCACTCACAGGATACTATGGTTATCGTTGCTGCCGATTTACTCGCTTTGACCCTGATAAAAGCGCCTGGAGAATGGGGAGCCGATGTCGTAATAGGCTCAAGCCAACGTTTTGGAGTGCCGTTAGGGTACGGAGGTCCCCATGCTGCTTTTTTTGCAACTCGGGATAAATATAAAAGGAATATTCCGGGTAGGATTGTAGGTGTTTCAATCGATAAGGCCGGGAATAAAGCGTATAGATTAGCGCTTCAGACCAGGGAGCAACACATTAGACGTGAAAAGGCTACTAGTAATATATGTACGGCACAGGTTTTGCTAGCAATTATTGCTTCCATGTATGCTGTTTACCACGGTCCCAAAGGGCTGCGAAGAATTGCCAGGCGAACACATCGTTTGACTGCTATTTTGGCTGAAGGCCTTCGTGACCTTGGTTATACAATAGAAACCGACCAATTTTTTGATACGATTATTGTGAAAACTGATGATTGGACTGGCTCGGTAATCGAAGCTGCCCGGGTGGAAGAAATAAACCTAAGGATCTTCGATAATAGAGTTGGTATTTCCCTAGATGAGACGTCTACTCAAAATCTAATAGAGCGACTTTGGTCACTGATGGCATTTGATTCTATGAAACAAATATCATTCAACGAGATAGAGAAGAGAATAGTGGATGCAATTCCAGAGGCGTTGAACCGAGTATCGAGTTTTATGGAGCACTCAGTATTTAACAAATATCATTCAGAGACAGAGATGCTTAGGTATATTAGGAGGCTGTCTGACAGGGATATTGCACTAGATCGTTCAATGATACCTCTTGGCTCTTGTACAATGAAATTGAATGCGACTACCGAGATGCTGCCAATAACTTGGCCTGAATTCAGTCAAATACATCCATTTGCCCCAAAGGAACAGGTGGAGGGGTATATGGATATGATCAACGAACTAGAGCAAATGTTATGCAGTTGCACTGGCTATGCGGCTGTTTCTTTGCAACCAAATGCTGGTTCTCAGGGAGAGTATGCGGGCTTACTAGCAATTCGCGCTTATCATCGAAGTAGATCGGAGGGGTATCGTGATGTTTGTTTGATCCCTAGTTCTGCTCATGGCACTAATCCAGCTTCAGCATCTATGTGTGGGATGCAAGTGGTAGTAATAAATTGTGATGAAAATGGCAATGTTGATGTTGAGGATTTACGACGGAAAGCAGAACAATACTCTGATACATTAGCGGCGTTAATGGTTACTTACCCTTCAACTCACGGAGTTTTTGAAGAGGGAATATTGGATATTTGCGCTATCGTGCATCAATATGGAGGACAAGTTTATGTTGATGGGGCAAATCTAAACGCGCTAGTAGGATTATGTGCGCCAGGAGAGTTTGGAGCCGATGTTAGTCATCTTAACTTGCATAAAACATTCTGCATACCCCACGGTGGCGGTGGCCCAGGAGTAGGGCCTATAGGGGTAGCGGCCCATCTGGCACCTTTTTTACCGGGACATAGATTCGGTGTTACGCAAGATGAGTCGATCGGTGCAGTAAGTGCTGCTCCTTGGGGGAGTGCTGGGATTTTACCCATCTCTTGGACGTATATCAAATTAATGGGAGCATCTGGTATGCGGAGGGCTAGTGAAATAGCCATCTTAAATGCTAATTATATAGCAAACGCTCTCAGCCAATATTACCCGGTGCTATACACTGGAGATAATGGTTTCGTAGCGCACGAATGTATCATTGATCTTAGGAAAATTAAGGATGAAACCGGTGTCGATGTCGAGGACATAGCGAAACGGTTGATAGATTATGGTTTTCACGCGCCGACTATGTCTTTTCCTGTTGCTGGGACCTTAATGATAGAACCAACGGAAAGTGAATCAAAATGTGAACTGGATAGGTTCATTGACGCTATGGTGTCTATTAGGGAAGAAATAAATACTATTGAAAGAGGCGAACTAACTCGCGATGAAAGTCCCCTGGCCAATGCGCCTCATACAGCAGAAGTATTAGCTTTGGAAAACTGGAATTATAAATACACTCGACAGGAAGCTATTTTCCCAAAAGGTAACCCCGACCAAAATAAATATTGGCCACCAATTGGGCGTATAGATAATGTGTATGGAGATCGAAACTTGGTTTGTTCCTGTCCACCGATTGAAGCATATGAATGATTTATATCTATAGAAACTGTTTGATCAAGGGGGGATGAATGTCTGAACTTGAAATTAAAAATATAGCAAACCGTCGCTCGCGAGGTGGTAGTGGAGCTCGCAGGGCTCTGCGAGGTAAGCAAAAAGTCGTTCAGTTTCCGTATATTGCCAGAAAAGTACCAATCTATGATGTTTTAAGCGAAGAAGGTTTAGAGATTATTGAGTATAACGCTGATACGATACTCGAAGAGATAGGCATAGAATTTCGAGATGATGCGGAAGCACT
Source organism: Rhodospirillaceae bacterium (assembly GCA_002708305.1). GTDB lineage: Bacteria > Pseudomonadota > Alphaproteobacteria > Thalassobaculales > Thalassobaculaceae > UBA7326. Next base: position 111,908 of record PANE01000030.1, on the reverse strand, counting down.
TGAGTTATGGAAGGGTGCTGGAGCTGATGTTACGGGTGTACGAGTAAGAATGCCGCGTGGATTGGCCAGAGAGCTGGCAAAAACTGCTCCACCGACATTCACACAAGTAGCACGAAACTCTGAACGTTCTGTGCAAATTGGCGGTAAAAATACTGTTTTTGCACCAGTTTATGGACCACCGTTCGTCCGTGATTTAGATGGTGGTCGTCGTTATGCCACAATGAAGGATTTCGAGAATTTTGTTAAGTTGGCGTATCTTTCTCCCGCCATGCATCATTCAGGTGGCACCGTTTGCGAACCTGTAGATCTCCCTGTTAATAAAAGACATTTTGAGATGATTTATGCTCATATTAAATATAGCGATAAACCATTTATGGGTTCGGTTACTGCTCCAGAGAGAGCTAACGATACGATAGAAATAGCGCGTTTGCTTTTTGGAAAAGAGTTTCTAGAGACAAACACAGTGCTGACTAGTCTTATCAACGCGAATTCTCCTTTGACCTGGGATGGAACGATGTTAGGTGCTTTGAAAGCATACTCACGGGCAAATCAGGCGGTTATGACTTCGCCTTTCATATTGGCTGGTGCTATGTCTCCTGTAACTGTTGCAGGCACATTGACACAGACCCTAGCTGAAGCACTTGCAGGGATTGCATTTTCTCAACTATGTCGGAAGGGAGCGCCTGTGATATTTGGAAGTTTTGCTAGTTCCATGTCGATGCAATCGGGTGCTCCCACTTTTGGAACACCAGAACCTGCACTAGTTTTATATGGATGTGCACAGTTAGCGCGTCGTCTCAATGTTCCCTTTAGATCAGGTGGATCGTTATGTGGGTCTAAGGTTCCCGATGCGCAAGCAGCCTCGGAGTCGGGGAATACGCTTTTCCCAACTATAATGGCTGGAGTGAATTTTGTGCTCCATGCGGCGGGTTGGTTAGAGGGGGGCTTAGTTTCGTCGTATGAAAAATTCCTGATGGATACGGATCAACTAGCAATGATGCAAACTTTAATGAATGGAATAGATCTATCAGAGAACGGGCAAGCTATGAATGCTATCCGCGATGTAGGGCCTGGAGCTCATTTTTTGGGATGTGATCACACACAAGCAAACTTTGAGGATGCTTTTTTTAGGTCTTCAGTAGCTGATAATTCTACTTTTGAGCAATGGGAAGCAGAGGGTAGTAGAAGCGCTGAGGTTCGGACTGCGGATAGAGTTAAAAAAATGCTGTTAGAATATGAAACTCCTGAGATTGATCCAGGTATAGACGAGTCGATACGAGACTATATAGATAGAAAAAAGGCGAGCTTTCCGGATTCTAACGTCTAAATGTAAACAAATTAGTAGAGGGTTTAGTCCGGTGCTACTAAGTTTCAATTAAAAATAAATTATGTTCAAAACCATAGACACGCTCGAACCTAGGTATTTTTTGAAAGTTGAGTTTTAATAATAGCATTGTTGCTTCTGTCATAAGGCTACTAGCAGAGACGCAAAATTGTTCTGATTTATCTGACTTAGCTAATTCGTGGCAAGCCTCCAAAAGTGAGCTTGCGATCCCTTTCCTTCTTTGATCCGGGAGAACAGCGAGTGCTGCGGCATAGCTCGAGTTTGTTGGACACAGTTGGTGGCTCTCCAAGTTTGGTGGATAATATACAATAGAACCAACAATAGATTCATGTGTAGATGCAATTAATAATTCCCCCCCATTTTTTAATTTTGTAGTATCAACGATCCAGTCTTTCATGACTGGCCACAAGCCTGGGGCAATCTGATCTTCAAATTGCTGATAGCATTTTACAGCTAATGCTGCGACTACCTCATACTCTTCGAGATAGGCATGACGAATTGTTTGCGGTTTACAGCTCATCTCTTCTCTTTATGTCGATTGCTATCTAATTGAACTAGTCTTATTTTTCGATATGAATCCCAAATTCGGCTCCAGCATCTAATAGCCACTGCCACAAATAAGAAGAAAAGCTGGATCGCACTAAAATATTATAGGTTGGCTTTTGGTCAATCTGCCACAAAACAATTAATGCCAATGCTAAATTTGATTGAACTGCTTGCCCTGGCTGAAAGGTTCGTGGATGTATATCGATAGAACACCCCTTCATTATCACTGTCCGTGCCTTTGAGCCTGATATCTGAATTATAGTGCTATTATCTGAAACATTTGTCACAGAGTTTGAGATCTTACTCAAACTGTTATTCAGATTGTTTTCTATGGTGCTTTCGTCGCCAGGAAAACAATTTATTAGCCACTCGTCAGGCCCAAGCCAAATCGTTGTTTGTTGTTTGTTTTGAACAAACGTATTTGGAGTTAACGGCAACTTATTGCCGAGCACTCTATAGACCAGTTTGGTGAAACGACTGTCGTTAGGGTTACCTCTCAAAACCAGTTTACCAGTATGACGGTGTTCTTTTAAACAAATTCCGCCATCTTGAGGTCCTCCAGATAGCTTGATCAAGCTATCAAGAGGACTAATGCCTTCATTTTCTTTTTTATTTGGGGAAACATCAACCATCTGTAAGCTCTTTATTCTTATCCAAGAACAGCGTATCTGTAACTTTGACTTTGATAGTTTTATTTTTAAGGGGAATATGAAGGGTTTTGCCTATTCTTGCTTTTCCACCTTTGATCAATGCCATGGCAATAGACCGGTTGCAATTTGGGCTGTAGTAGCTGGATGTAATATGTCCGATCATTGCCATTGGGGGCGAGGGTTGTAGCATTTCAACAATTTGGGATCCTTCGGGAATAACCTCATTTTCATTTTCGTTTAAAAGCCCTACTAATTGTTTACGGTCGCTTTTCAGCATATCGCTTCTAGACAGCGCTCTCTTGCCTATAAAATCATGTTTTGTTTTAGATACAATCCAGTCCATTCCAAGATCGTGAGGGGTGACTGTCCCATCAGTTTCTTGCCCTACAATGATGAAACCCTTTTCAGCACGCAGTACGTGCATTGCTTCAGTACCGTAAGGACAAATATCATATTTTTCGCCTTTCTCTATCAACGCTTGCCAGAGCGCTAACCCATACCTTCTCGGAACGTTAATTTCAAAACTCAGTTCTCCAGTAAATGATATTCGAAATATACGAGCAGCGATGCCGGCAACATCTCCTTCTTTAACCGTCATAAAGGGGAATGCTTCATCAGACAGGTCTAGTTCTGGGGCTAGTTCTGCAAGTAAACTACGACAGTTTGGTCCACATATTGACGCTACTGCCCAATGTTCCGTAACTGAAGTAAAATAAACATCTAAATCAGGCCATTCAGTCTGGTGCCATTCTTCTAGCCAGTCTAAAACACTAGCGGCACCGCCTGTTGTGGTTGTCATGTGATAGTGGTTAGAATTTAAATGAGTTGTTACCCCATCATCCATAACCATGCCGTCTTCTTTGAGCATCAAGCCATATCGAGCTTTTCCTGGAGCTAATTTTAACCAGGAATTGGTATAGATGCGGTTCAAAAACTCAGCTGCATCCAATCCCTTAATGTCAATTTTACCCAATGTTGAAGCGTCCAATAGGCCTATGCTATCACGGGCTGCCTTTACCTCTCTATTAATAGTTTGTTGCATTGTTTCATTTGGTTTTGGATAATACCAAGCGCGCATCCATTGGCTTACATGCTCGAACTTTGCACCAAATTCCTCATGATGTTCGTGCATTGCCGTAGTTCTTATTGGATCAAATAATGCCCCTACATTTCGTCCTGCATATGCCCCAATGGTTGCCGGTGTATAGGGAGGTCTAAACGTTGTATGCCCAATATTTGGAGCTGTGGTTCCAAGCGTTTCACCTAAAATTGCTAGTGCAGTTACATTAGAGGTTTTGCCTTGGTCGGTCCCCATTCCCATTGTTGTGTAGCGTTTTAGGTGCTCCACTGATCTATAGCCTTCCCTGGCAGCTAGGCTAATGTCTGACGCGGTTACATCATTTTGAAAATCAACAAAATACTTACCATTTTTTTTATAGGAATTTTCCCTTGGAATAATCCAAATGGCTCTTTCATCATTACATTTTGATTCTACAACCCGCGGTGTACCAGGGGCGCGGCCTTTATTATTTGTGGCTCTCGCAGACTCAGCTCCTGCTTTTAATCCATCCTTCAGGCAATCACTTAATGACTGAGTTCCATTGCATGCACCAATAGAAATGAGGGGTTGGTTAGCTATCTTGGGAAGAAATCGTTCGAATTTATCGTCCCATTCTAGTTTACCTCCACTCTGTGAAAACAGATGGACCGTTGGATTCCATCCGCCTGACATACCTATACAATCGCAAGTAATATCCTTTGCATTCCCAATTACTTTTGTGCCATCGTCATTGAGTTTCATTATTCTAACGGATTTAATTCGTAAATGGCCAGTGGTGGACACTATGGCATAGCCAGGGTACAGAGCTATTCCTTCATGTCTAATACGATCAACTAATTCACCGGTGGGGTCTTCTCGAAGATCGACAATACCTGCAATGGGGATGTTATTTTCTTTTAGTGAAATGGCTGTTCTATAAGCATCGTCATTGTTAGTGAATAATAGCACTCTATTTCCTGGCGATACGCCATATTGATTGAGATATGCGCGCATCGATGCGGACAACATAATGCCTGGCCGATCGTTATCTTTGAACACTAAAGGACGTTCGAGTGCTCCAGTTGCTAGCACAACACGTTTAGCTCGTATTTTCCACAGTCGTTGTCGTGTCTTGTACTCTGATTGGTTCTGTTGTCCAGGACTTACTGTTTCTAATAAAGTCAGAAAATTATGATCATAATATCCGGTGGCTACTGTTCTATTTAACAAAATCACTTCGGGCATACCCTCTAGGATAGCTAATGTTCTTTTTCTCCAGTCTAGAGTAGTATGCTCATCGACAGTACAATCCGTATTGCTGTTTAAGCTTCCTCCAAAACTATCTTGTTCATCAACTAAGACGACCCGTGCTCCTGTTTTTCCTGCGGCGAGTGCGGCACTTAAACCGGCTGGACCACCACCAACTATCAAAACATCACAATGAGCATGGGTTTTCTCATACCTGTCGGGATCGGCGCCTTTTGGTGCTTCTCCCAAGCCAGCTATCCGTCGGATCCAATACTCATAACGCATCCACCAACTACTAGGCCACATAAAGGTCTTATAATAAAAACCAGCAGGTAACAATCTATGCAGTAGATTATTGATATAGCCTAAATCTAATAGTAGGCTTGGCCACCGATTTTGACTTTTTACAATAAGGCCGTCTTCAAGTTTTATCTGGGTTGCTCTTGTGTTTGGGTCGGTGCCGTTACCTTCTCCTACCTGTACCAGCGCATTTGGTTCTTCCGCTCCAGCTGAAAGTATACCTCGGGGCCGATGGTATTTAAAACTGCGCCCCACCAAGTGGATCCCGTTGGCCAGAAGTGCCGATGCCAACGTATCTCCTCTATAGCCCACAAAAAATTTTCCATCGAATTTAAACCGTAATGGTTTTGATCGATCTACTTGCCCTAGGTCTTTAACACGAAATAATTGCTTATTCATTTGTATTCTCGGGGCTTTATTGTCTTTTCTACAGAAGACTTACGGCGCCAATTTTGGCCGTAGTACTCTGTTCCTTCTTTAGAGTTAGGTAGCGTATCTATTGGATAAATTTCAGTTATTTCATTTGTTACTGTATTGCGTAATACGTTGAACCAACGGCGACAACCTCGACTATGTAACCATCTTTCCAATATGACTCCTTTTGGATTGCTCTTTAAATATAAATATTCAGAGAATTCCTCATCATTGAGTTCATTAGGGTCGGTTGGCCGTTGTATATGGGCCTCTCCACCATAATGAAATTCTTCATCATCTCTAAAACCACACCAGGGGCATTCAATATATAGCATTTCTCAATCCCCTAATGCGCGACGCCAGCGGCGCCGTGTTCGTCGATTAAATACCCGCTAATAAATCGATTGAGCGAAAATGGTGCTGATATTAAGTTTGGCTCGTCTTTTGCAATAAGATCTGCAAAAACATGTCCAGACCCTGGTGTTGCCTTGAAGCCTCCAGTACCCCATCCACAATTGAAATATAGATTGTCAATTGGTGTTTTTGATATAATTGGAGATGCATCAGGACAAGTATCGACAACGCCTCCCCACGACCGAAGCATTCGAAGTCGGGAAAAAACTGGGAATAGTTCTACAGCGGCTGCTAACATTCCCTCTATTATGTTAAGGCTACCTCTTTGAGCATATGAATTATATGAATCGACTCCAGCACCAAAAACCATCTCGCCTTTATCCGACTGGCTAACGTACATGTGCACGCTATTTGACATTATCACAGTATCAAGAATTGGCTTTATTGGCTCGGAGACCAGAGCTTGGAGTGGTCGACTATCTATAGGAAGGCGAAAACCGGCTAAATTTGCCAGGACCCCCGCATGACCGGAAACAACACACCCTACTTTTTTAGCTCTGATTGGACCTTTTGCCGTTTGGATACCTTTAACTGTACCTTTCTCAATAATAAAGCCGGTTGCTTCACAGTTCTGTATGATGTCAACACCTAAACTATCTGCTGCTCTTGCGTAGCCCCAAGCAACAGCATCATGACGTGCGGTTCCGCCTCTGCGTTGGATGAACCCGCCCATAACTGGATAGCGAAGTCTGGGATTGATATCAATAATAGGAACAAGTTTTTTAATTTGATTTGGATTTAATACTTCGGAGTCTATACCGTTTAATCTTATGGCTTCAACACGCCGGTTCATTTCTTTTAATTCATGTTCGGTATGGGCCAACGTTAAAACACCGCGTTGACTAAACATTGTATTAAAGTTTAATTCTTGGCTAAGTTTTTCCCAAAGTTTCAGGGAGTGCTCATAAATACCCGCGCTCTCATCCCACATATAATTGGATCTTATGATCGTTGTATTGCGTCCTGTATTACCACCACCAAGCCATCCTTTGTCTACGACGGCGATATTTCGCATTCCATGTTGCGAGGCTAAATAGTATGCGGTCGCTAAGCCGTGACCTCCTGCGCCTATAATGATAGTATCGTATTCGGATTTAGGTTCTGGTGATCTCCAAGCTTGGGACCAATTTTCATGATATGTTAGGGAGTTTCGGGCAAGACTAAATATAGAATATTTTTCTTTTTCGCTACGCAAGCCTTGCATGCCTTGATTGCTGGCAGGTTTTTTCATAAAGACTTCCTTTTCGCGTTAACGAATAATCTAAACCGATTAGTTTTATTCTTAAAGCAATAAATTAGTACTTTTGCTTCACAATCCTAGTATTGTGACAACATTTTATGGCGCAAATTTGATAAAATCCATCCATAATAGACAACATAAGTTATTACATCACTAGACCTCGAATAATAAAACGATAAACTTCTATTGGTAAGATCAAAGAATCTTTTGGGGATGCAGATAATGAAGAACTCTGATGAATACGAGGCTCGGCGTGATGTAGCTGCGGCACATCGTTTGGCAGTAATGCATGGACTCAATGAGGGAGTGTGGAATCACATAAGTCTGTGTAGTCCGGATCATCCGGAGAATATTTTAATAAGCCCCGGTCATACACATTGGGGACAAGTCAAAGCGAGTAACTTAGCTTTGATGTCGCCTGAAGGAAAAATGATCTCGGGAGAACGTCCACCGATCCGAGCAGGATGGATTATTCATCACCCTGTCCATACGGCACGTCCTGATGCAAAATGTGTCATTCACGTGCACGCCCCCTACACGACGGCTATGTCAATTAGAAAAGATATGAAATTGGAAACTCGAAGTTCCCAGCAATCTGCCGGTTTTCATGATGATGTAGTTTACTATGAGGTCTATGATGGTGTTTTGGAAGATGAGTCTGAGGGAGCTCACATGGCTGAGGTCCTTGGCGATAAAAGAATACTAATGATGCGTAATCACGGGGCAATGATTGTTGGAGAAACCGTTGCAAAAGCCTATCTAGATGCTTATCAGTTAGAGCGGGCTTGCATGTATCAGTTGTTAGCTGTTTCTGGAGGTGGCGACATGCAACTTATTCCTGAGGATGTTGCGGCAGAGATGGGGCGTTTAGCTCGGAAAGGTCGCAATATAGAACATTTTGAGGGCATGAAGCGATTTATAGAAGAAAAAGAGCCCGATTTTGCGGATTAAAAAATATAAAAAGTGACCGATCGGGGTCGGTTATTTGTCTAATACTTTTTTTAGGGGTTTAAATGTTAAGAATAATATCCTCGTTCGATGGAGGAAATATAGAAGTCGTTAAGGCGGATGATCCTTGTGATATCCAGTTAAACATCAGACAGGATACAAATGCAGAATTTTTTCAGTGGTTCTACTTCAAAGTTATTGGAGTTAAGAATACCCCATGCACTATTAAAATATTAAATGCTGGTGAGGCCAGCTTTACCCGAGGATGGGAGAATTATAAGGCAGTTGCCTCGGTAGACCAGCAATATTGGACAAGGGTGCCAACCGAATACGAAAACGGTATATTAGAGATACAGAGCACCCCGAGTTCTGACGCTGTTTGTTATGCATATTTTGTTCCCTATCCATCGGATAGACATTCTGAGTTAATCGCTAGATGCCAGGCTTCCGAGGGTGTAGGGCTTTCAGTTCCAGGGTTGACTAAGCAAAATAGACCTATTGAAGTTTTAACTTTTGGAANTNTGGCTGATAATAAACCGGCATTATGGATNATTGCACGGCAACANCCGGGCGAGACAATGGCAGAATGGTTCATGGAAGGGTTGCTGGATCGTTTGCTTAATCAGCAAGATGGCGCAGTACGATCGTTACTTCAAAGAGCTACATTATATACCGTTCCTAATATGAATCCCGACGGCAGTATGCTTGGAAATTTGAGAGTTAATTCACTCGGTGTAAATTTGAACCGAGAATGGGAAAATCCAAGTATTGATAATAGTCCAGAAGTTTTTCATGTACGTAAAATGATGATTGAAAGCAAAATAAGGTTTTGCCTCGATGTGCATGGTGATGAAGGGTTGCCATTTAATTTTATAGCAGGCTTTGAGGGTATTGCTGAAGCTAGTGATAAACAGTTGGCAATCATGAATAAGTTCCGCAACACGTTAGCACAAGTAAATCCTGATTTTCAATTGGAGAATGGATATCCCAAGGTAGCAAGAGGAAAGGGAATGAAAACAACCTCAACTGGATATTTAGCGGCATATCACGGGGCTGTCTCTATGACCTTAGAAATGCCATTTAAAGATGCGGAAAACGCTCCAGATGAGCATTTTGGTTGGTCTCCTGAAAGGAGTATGGCTCTGGGGAGATCTGGTGTTGAGTCAATGCTCGCGGTTATTGATGAGATCAAAAGCTGAATTATCGAGGGAAACAATCAATATGACAATTCTTTACGGGATATCGAACTGTGACACATGCAGAAAGGCCAAGAAATGGTTCGGTGAAAACAAAATTAAGATTAACTTTTTTGACTTCCGAAAAAATCAATTGACTAGGGATCAAGTTGAAAAATGGGTTGATACAATCGGTTTAGATGTATTAATCAACCGTCGCGGTACCACATGGCGTAACCTTTCTGAAGAGCACCGTGAGGCTTTAAATGGTTCGAATTGTGTAGATGTCTTGCTAGGTGCCCCTACTCTTATGAAAAGACCTATCATTGAAATTAATGAACAGTTCCTGATAGGCTTTAATTCTTCGATCATGAAACAGATCCAATTGCTGAAAATGTAAACTTGAATAAGAAATGTATCNCCGGTTNACTCTATTTGGAATAAATATGACTTCAGATTTCATTGTTATAGGAGGGGGATTAGTTGGTGCTGCGGTCTCTTATGGGCTTTTAAAATTAGGCGCAACTGTTACTATTTTAGACGAAGGGGACACAGCCTTTCGAGCTTCCCGGGGTAATTTTGGTTTAGTTTGGGTGCAGTCAAAAGGTGATGGCATGCATGAATATGCAACATGGAGCCGCGAGTCATCTGACCTTTGGCCAAATTTTGCAGAGCTTTTGGTTGAAGAGACGGGTATCAATGTGGGCCATCATCGGCCAGGCGGTCTAGAACTATGTCTAGACGAGGCAGAGTACATGGACTTTGAGAATTCCATTAATCGTATGCATAATCAACCTAATGTTGCCGAAAATGGTAGGCGAATGATAAGTGGTGATGAAGTGCGAAGAATGGAGCCAAGTGTGGGGCCTGAGGTGGTCGGTGCATCCTATTGTCCATATGATGGGATAGTGAATCCTCTTTACACTCTTAGGGCCTTGCATCAGAAATGTATTGAATCTGGGCTCATTTATAGACCTGACCACGAAGTAAAGAAAATCATCCCACAAATACGAGGTTTCAAAATTATAACTAACGAAGGTTACTTTTTGAGTGATAAAGTTATCTTAGCTGCAGGAAATGGAAATAAAGCTCTAGGGGAATTTGTTGGGCTGGATATTCCAACTGGACCCGAAAGAGGGCACATTGTCGTTACAGAGAGAACTTCACCGCTCTTTAATTATGTTTTGGGGGCAATCCGCCAGACTGACGAAGGTACTGTAATGTTGGGTGCAACTAAAGAAAACGTAGGCTTTGACTCGGGTTTCAATTTTGAAATGGCTGCTAAAATAATTGATAAGGCTGTTAGGAAGATTCCTGCGTTAAAAAAACTTAGGATGATAAGAAGTTGGAGTGCACTGCGAATCATGTCTCCGGATGGATTTCCTATCTACGAAGAATCAAGTAACTTTCCTGGGGCATTTGTGATCACTTGTCATAGTGGCGTCACGTTAGCTGCCGCTCATGCATTAAAGTTAGCTCCCGAGCTACTGGGTAACGATTTTAATGGTAAATTTAACGCTTTCTCTCCTAAGAGGTTCGATGTTCGATAGGTTTAATGAAAATAAAAATTGCTTAATTAAAATTGAGTTTGATGGAACGGTGCTTGATGCTCTGGAGGGTGAAATGGTTGCAAGCGTGCTCATGGCAGCCGGTATTATGAATTTTCGTGATGCTCCAGTTTCTAATACACCCAGGGGCCCATATTGTATGATGGGCGTCTGTTTTGAATGTTTAGTTGAGATAGATGGAGTTGGCCACCAACAAGCGTGCCTTGTGCCTGTGAGAAGTGGTATGAGCATCAAACGTGAGAAAGCAAAGAGGCTTATTTCTGATGACCTTGTGTGTTGATGTTGTAATTATTGGTGCTGGTCCTGCTGGAATGAGTGCCTCAAATATGATCCATGAGTATGGTGGTCGTGCGGTAATTCTTGACGAGCAAAGTGAACCTGGAGGACAAATTTATAAAGCAATTGATAGGGTGATGCGTGATCGCCCGAACGAACTTAGTTGGCTAGGTTCCGCGTACCATGATGGAGCTAGGCTTACAAAAAAATTTAGATCACAAGCTAAAGATTACCAACCAGGTAGTATGGTTTGGCATATTGAGTGCCGCAACTTAGACGGCCTCTATAATATTTTTTATAGTCAAGCCGGGGTTTCAAAAAAAATTGAAACAAAATATATAGTCATAGCTACCGGTGCGATGGAGCGTCCTGTTCCTATTCCAGGCTGGACCTTGCCTGGCGTTATGACGGTAGGAGCCGTTCAATCTGTTCTGAAAAATTCAGGTATGTACCCATCCGGAAAATTAGTCTTGGCGGGTGCTGGCCCTCTGGTACTTCAGTTGGCAAGTCAACTTATAGGTGCGGGTATTAGTATTTTAGCAATTTTAGATACTTCGCCTAAGGGGAGTTTTTTAAAAGCTTTGAGACATTTTCCAAGGGCGTTATTTGCAGGTGATTATCTCTATAAGGGATGGAATTTAACAAATAAAATTATGCAATCTAATATAAAGGTTTATCGCAACGTGACTGAGTTGAATGCTTCAGGTGATGGTAGACTACAAAATCTATCTTTTAAGGTAAATGAAACAAAACATTGCCTGAAAGCGGACACGCTCGCATTGCATGAGGGCATCCTTCCAAATGTTCAATTGACTAGATTGCTTGATCTTGAACATGTTTGGTCTCCCCGACAACGATCATTTTCCCCCGTGGTTAACTCTTGGGGTGAAACATCGCTCTCTGGTGTTTTTGTCGTTGGTGATGGAGCAGGCGTTTCAGGTGCAAGAACTGCTGAATATAGCGGAGCTATTGCAGGAATAATTATTTTGGAAAGGCTTGAATACATAAAAGAGAGTCAAAGGGATTTAATTATTGAGGATAGGAAATTCCGTCGTTTATTAGATGAAGGTATTAGGCCTTTCTTGGATACTTTGTTTCCCGCGCCAGAAAGAATAGGAGAGGTGCCTGACAAAACGATTATATGCCGTTGCGAAGAGATCACTGCCGCTGAAATAAGAGAGGTTGTTAAGAAAGGTTGTTCTGGTCCGAATCAAGCAAAAGCCTTCCTACGATGCGGTATGGGTATTTGTCAGGGGCGAATGTGTGGGACTTCGGTCACGGAAGTGATGAGCAAGGCCCTTGAAAAAAAACCAGCAGATGTGGGGGCATTTAGGGTTCGTCCTCCAATAAAACCATTATCATTAGAAGAGATAGTAACTTTGAATGATAATTAAGCTGAGGCAATCAAAATTTGAGTTGGGGTTAATGGGGCATAAAAACTTAGGAATTTGGATGAATAGTTATGATATTACCTGAGCGAAAAATAGTTAAAACGCGAGGAGGACAGATTTCCTACCGGGAAAATGGTTCTGGACCTGTACTCTTGTTGTTACACGGTATCGGGGGAAACTCCCGGTCATGGCGAAATCAGTTTTCAGCATTAGAGAAACAGTTTCATGTTATAGCATGGGACGCGCCAGCTTACGGCAAAAGTGCGGGTAGAGAAGCGAATGTAAGAGAATATACGAATGCTGTCTTAGAGTTTATGACCGCGCTAAAAATATCGAGTGTTAATTTGTTAGGACATTCAATGGGGGGGGTTGTCGCTCAGGGTGTCGCCGGGGCAAACCCCGATCGCGTCAATAAGTTGATATTATCTAGCACATTTATGGGGCATGGGGCATCTGTCGGTTCTCCATTAGGTGAAGGTTACCTTTCTCGACTGAATGATATTGAAAATATGTCGCCAGAGGATTTTGGCATGGCGCGAGCGGCTAGCATGCTCACCTCATCAGTATCAATTGAGATTAAAAATGAAGTGGCTTCAATAGCGGCTGAGGTGACGTACAGCGGATTACTTGCAGGATGTAAAATGCTTCATCATGCTGATACACGAGGAATTGTTGAGAATCTCAAACTACCTGTTTTAGTTCTGACCGGGGAAAAAGACCGCGTTGTTATTCCTTCGAGAAGCGAAGAAATAGCTACTTTAATCTCTGGCGTTGAAAGTAAGCAGATAACTGGAGTTGGCCACGCGGGTTATCTTGAAGATTCTAAGGAATTTAACTCGGTTATAGAGAACTTCTTGTCGTTATAATCGTAATTGATGCGCCGTTTCTTAGGGACTTTTTAAGGCGCGTCGTTTTGCTTTCATTTAAAGCCACTTCGTTGTTTTTTTAAATGTAGATTATAACTATTAGCTCAACTCGCCATTTTTGCCCTTTTCAATTGAGCTTGAAATCTATTTATGACCCGGTCCTTTTCGGCAGGGTCATCGATTTGAGACACTAGTTGGTTATTAAAATCTGGATCCTGCATTCGTTCTTTCAAAATATTGCGTGGAATTTCGGATGCTTTACCCTTAGGTAACATTTCAGCCTGACACATTCCGACCAACATGAGAGCTCGGAGATGCATTGGTCGCTGGGTACTATTAATTTTTTCCATTATTTTTGATGCTTCAATGTAGCTCAAAAGCAACTCGTCCATCTTTTCAAGTATCTGCTGTTTTTTATCCAGCTCAATATCAGATTGTTCTATTTGATAAAAACTAGCCGTAACTTGTTGCATTTTTTGATTGGGTGGGAGATCTTTGGCGACACAAGAATTCAAAGATTCAGATCTTAAAAACAAAAGGTCAATCTGTTCTTGTATATACTCACTCAGCTGCTCAACACCTTTTTGAGATTTACTTAGGGATAGTAAAAAAGCGGTTTTTCTCGCGGGCGAATTTAATTGGTTTATCAAGGTTATGACTGCTTCTTTTAGACCGTTTAAACCGCCTTTATTAATAATTCGTGTTTGACGTTCTATTATTGCTTGAGCAATCTCTGCACCTCCTTTAATTTCATCTTTGACTATGAGGCGTTCAATAATAGTCGTAAAACGTTCACGTTCCCCTTCCTCTCCAGTTTTTGACAGTGCAGCTGACCCTGCTATCTGCTGGCTCACTCGATCGGTGAGTACCCGTTGACTTTCTTGCAAGGCTCCTTGACTTAATAATAGATTCAACTTTGCTTTAGTTTGTTCAATGCTACCATTCTGCATTTCCTCAACATTACCAACCTTTAGAGATCCTGCACTTAAATCCAGCATCGTTATTATGGCGCTTCCTAAATCGGCCTGGTCTCCCAATAAATCTTGAATTACGGAGTTGTTGCTCAAAATATCAGCTATGAAACGGTCAAGCGCATTTATTCCTCTTTGGTCAGTAGTAGATTCTGCATAGTCAATGCTCTGGACAAGCTTACCCCACCAATCTCTGACATCAATCAGCGCCTTTGTTATGGTGATATTTAGAAGATAATCAAAGTTATCAGTTTCTGATAGTTCATCGATAGCTACTATTGCCAGATCTAGATCCGTTCCAACTATCTTTGGGAGATTCGTTTCTTCGGCTTTTCTAGCTTTTTCGGTGATAGTTGCAACAAATTCAAATAAAGTATCTCGTCTTTTATTTGCATTAGATACTTCCGGGTCCGCTTGTAATTTTGCCACTTTTGCAATTGCTGATGGCACCAACGCATCTGCATCTTGAACTCGTTTGAGTTCCTTACTGTTGTGCAGCGCTTCCATAGCGGTTATGTTGTTTTTGTCGAGATATCGGCGGAAAAGTTTATTTATTGCCTTTCTACTGTCAGTCAATAAAAGGTCCCCCGCTACAGAACAATCCGGCGCCTTATCAATGTCATTGATAAATACTTTTTCTTGACCAACCTCCTTGAGCTTTTCAAAGATAATATCTTCATCCTCAAGTTGGTCTATGGACTTTGAGATCAGCGTGTGATCAAGCACGATTCTGACACCAGTGACACCGGACTCACTTAACATTTGAGTGGCAACTTCTTCTGCTTCAGCTTTCTTTGTTACTGTTGCTCCGATTTGCCAAGTTGTATCGTTCAAGGTTAAAATTTCAAAAGGCATGAATCTTTTCCAAGTCACTAGATTGAAAAACTTAAAAAACGTTAATATCAAATACGCCGTCTGGAAAGCATATTAATGAGAAAAACATATAGCTGTGTTATCTTAATTTTTTGTTAGGGTTCTCAATCACCTGTCAACTTCAATTAACACTCTGTTTTCTAACAGAACGTTGTTCTGAATAAATATTTAATAAGTTTCCAACGAATATAATAGTTCCACCGAATAAGATCATAAAATCCCATCCTTCGTCATATAAAACAAAGCCGATAAATGCGATTAAAGGTAAGCGCATAAAATCTAAAGGAGACACGACTGCTGCATCTGCATGTTTGAAAGCGTGTGCAAAGCAAAAATGCGAAGCAAGCCCAGTTAGTCCTAGCAGTAACGCCCATGGCCAAAGCTCAATTGATGGTATGTGCCAATTGGGAATCGATGCCATCAGGCCAATTGGTAATTGTATTAGGTTCATGTAAAAAATTATGGTTAAGGGTGTTTCTGTAGAAGACATGTATCTTGTAAATACATAGGTTGATGCAAAGCAAAATGTCGCAAACAAAACCACTAGTGCTGCCGGCTGAATGATTTGTAGTCCAGGTCTTAAGATAATTAGAACTCCAATAAAACCTAGAATAATACTTATAGATCGGCCACTGGTGAGTCGTTCCTTTAAAATGATTATTGCTAAAATTGCAGTCCAAATAGGTGCCGTAAATTCGATGGCAAAAACCTCTGCTAAAGGTAGTAGGGCGACCCCATATAACCAACCAGTTTGTCCTCCAAAATGAATGATATTACGAAAAACATGTAATTTAATTTTGTTTGTTTTTATGTGTTTAAAACCGATAAATATTAATAGTAATAACAGAGACACAAAACAAAGAAAGCTCCGGGTGAATGAAATTTGAAATGCGTTAAGCTCGCTGGAAAGCTCGCGTCCCGCAACGGCCATACCAGATATTGATATTAAGGCCCCAATCATCCAAAGGCTGGCTAGAAATGGCCTTTGTTGATTTTTATTTTCCATGGATGAAGTTCGATCTATTAAATGGATTAGAAATGTAGTTGCATTTAACGTTCACTCGTTATAATTCGTGGTTTGCAGGACTTAATAATGAAAAATATATAACTCACCAAGAAAAAACGGCAAATATTAGTCGATTACGCCTCCTATTGAAAGGTGCAGTCGTTCATTTATATTTGTTAATTATTCGTACAAAGTTAAAATAGTACTAATTTAGTACTATTTTAACTGGTTTTTTTAATATAGAACCCTAGCTTACTGTTACGTCGTACTCGTTAGGAAAGTTATGCTTAAACTTAATAGATTGACAGATTACGCGGTAGTCGTTCTGAGCCGATTATCAAATGATGTGGGAAACGTCCAGACTGCGGGAGAGATTTCTGATAGTACGGGGCTGCCAACACCTACTGTATCTAAGATATTGAAACTAATGGCTGGGTCATCATTGATAGAGTCGCACCGTGGTGCAAATGGGGGTTATTGTCTTAACAGAAGTGCACATGCAGTGCGGGTGTCTGAAATTATCGAAGCGCTAGATGGTCCAATCGCTCTAACCGCTTGTGTAGATGGGACGACTGACCAATGCGATGTGGAAGCTTCATGTCCTATGCGTGGAAATTGGAACACAGTTAATGAGGCTATAAAAAGTGCATTAGATCGTGTCACGTTGGCTGATTTATTGGACCCAGGAGAGATATTTCCGTTGAAATCGGATGGCGGTCTAAAACCCATAGACTCTAGTAGTTTTCAAACGCGTTAATTTTATTATTGAGTTGTAATTAATTTAGAACGGATGAGTGATGTCAATATCTTCAGAGACAGTTGATCAAGTAAAGGGTCTTGAAGCCGATAAATATAAATACGGCTTTGTGACTGATATCGAAATGGAGACAGCCCCAAAAGGGTTGAATGAGGATATAATTCGCTTCATATCTGAAAAAAAAGAAGAACCGGATTGGATGTTGGAATGGCGACTTAAGGCTTACAGGCATTGGTTGACCATGAAGGAGCCAAATTGGGCAAAGGTAGGGTATAAGAAAATTGACTATCAAGATCTTTATTATTATGCCGCGCCCAAATCGATGGATCGTCCCAAAAGTCTAGATGAAGTTGACCCAGAGCTTCTTAAAACATATGAGAAATTGGGAATACCACTCAAAGAGCAAGAATTACTCTCTGGTGTTGTTGCTGTAGACGCTGTTTTTGATTCCGTGTCTGTTGCAACTACTTATAAAGCTAAATTAACAGAGATGGGTGTTATATTTTGTTCTATATCAGAGGCTGTACGCGAATACCCGGATCTCGTAAAAAAATATCTTGGGTCAGTTGTGCCACAGTCTGATAACTACTTTTCTGCCCTGAATTGTGCAGTTTTTACGGATGGATCATTTGTGTACGTTCCCAAAGGCCTTCGTTGTCCCATGGAATTATCCACTTATTTTAGAATTAATGCAGAAAACACGGGTCAGTTTGAGCGTACGATGATTATTGCTGACGAAGGTTCTTATGTCAGTTATTTAGAGGGTTGTACCGCCCCTCAAAGAGATGAAAACCAATTACATGCGGCTGTAGTAGAATTAGTAGCTTTGAAGGATGCAGAGATAAAATATTCTACCGTTCAAAATTGGTACCCAGGAGACGAAAATGGTGCTGGTGGTATATACAATTTCGTGACCAAACGTGGGGCCTGCCGAGGGGATAATTCAAAAATATCGTGGACGCAAGTAGAAACAGGCTCAGCAGTCACTTGGAAATACCCCAGTTGCATACTTCAGGGAGACAACTCGGTTGGAGAGTTTTATTCAGTTGCCATCACAAATAATGCTCAGCAAGCGGATACAGGTACGAAAATGATCCATTTGGGTAAAAATACTAGGTCAACAATAATATCAAAAGGAATAAGCGCGGGGAAGGCCGATAACACCTATCGAGGCTTAGTGAAGATAATGCCAAAAGCCGAAGGTGCTAGGAACTTTACGCAGTGCGATAGTTTGTTAATTGGCAATAGTTGTGGTGCGCATACAGTTCCTTATATAGAGAGCCGTAACCCAACGGCTCGTGTTGAACACGAGGCTACAACGTCAAAAATAAGTGAAGATCAGATGTTTTATTGTCAGCAACGTGGGTTGTCTCCAGAAGCGGCTGTTTCTCTTATTGTAAATGGATTTTGCAAGGAAGTGATGAAGGAATTACCTATGGAATTTGCCGTTGAAGCTCAGAAACTAATTGGAATTAGTCTCGAAGGTAGCGTGGGCTGATTAAATACTGAAATAAATTAAAGTAGGGGAAAACAATAATGGCGCTTTTATCAATCAAAAATCTTCATGCTACTGTTGGTGGTAAAGAGATATTGAAAGGGATTAATCTTGAACTTGGTCCTGGTGAAATACATGCCGTAATGGGGCCTAATGGATCAGGAAAAAGTACATTGTCATATGTGCTTGCTGGGCGTGAGGGATATGACGTGGCAAAGGGAGAGATAGTATTCAAAGATAAGAACCTACTTGATCTGGAAGCGGATGAACGGGCTAATGAAGGGATTTTTCTCGCTTTTCAATACCCTGTCGAGGTACCGGGTGTGGTTGGTATGACCTTTTTAAGAGAGGCTTACAATGCAAAGCTCAGATATTCGGGGCATAAAGAGGCTGACGCGATGGAATTCCTTAAATTTGTTAGGTCCAGGGCAAAAACCTTGAATATGAGTGACGAGATGCTCAAAAGAGCTGTGAATGTTGGTTTCTCAGGAGGGGAAAAAAAACGAAACGAAATACTGCAAATGGCAGTTTTAGAACCAGAACTAGCAATTTTAGATGAAACAGACTCAGGGCTTGATATCGACGCGCTCAAGCTGGTATCAGAGGGTGTCAATAAGCTTCGCTCAGAAAATAGGAGTATGCTTATAATAACCCATTACCAAAGGCTACTGAATTATATACAACCTGATCACGTTCATGTTTTGGCTCATGGTAAAATCCAACGATCTGGAGGAAAAGAGTTAGCATTGGAGTTGGAGGCAAACGGCTATGCCGAATTTTCAGGAGAGGCTGCTTGATGAATATACAACAATCAAGCAAATTGCCGTTTGAGGAACTTATTGCTGAATCCTTTGAGGGGGTGACTGGTGATTGGCATCATGAGTTATGCAAACGCGGATTGCAAAATTATGTGGATGTCGGTTGGCCGGGTGCAAAAAATGAATCGTGGAAATATACAAATCTGAATAAATTGGGCTCCCATTCATTCTCTATAGCAAAAGATTATTCGACAGCTATTCCTGAAGATATGATAATACCTTTGGATTGTCCTAGATTAGTCCTCGTTAACGGTGTGTTTAATAGTGAACTCTCGGACCAAAAGCTGTTACCTGAAGGTATAGCTCTAACTCCGCTGGCAAATTTGAGTGATTATCAAAAAACATTTTTTGATGATTTAAGGTTGGGCAAAGAGATTAAATATGCGCTGCCGTTGGCATCTTTAAATACAGCGATGTTCTCTGATGCGTTAGTTTTAGAACTAGCTGAAGGAACAGAGTTGTCTTCTCCTATACATATTATCTCGATTGGTTCAGGTAGCCAGATAACTTTTGCGCCGAGAATAGTCGTAAATGTAGGTAAGGGAGCAAAACTGGATGTTATTGAAAGTCATGTTGGAGCTTCTTCTGGTATGTATTTTTCAAATTCAGTTGTTCAGTTTAACCTCCAAGATGGGGCAAAGGTTGGTCATTATAAATTGCAAAATGAAAGTAACGAGTCTTTTCACATTAGCCTTACAAAGGTTTTGATTAAAGAGCGTGCATTTTATGATAATTTTACAATTAGTCTAGGTGGAATATTATCGAGAAACGAAATTCAGGCACATATAACAGGTAGCGGTGCCGAATGTTGCGTCAACGGAACCTATTTAGGTGCGGGTAGCCAACATATTGATAATACAACGCTTATCGAACATATAGCTGAAGGTAGTTGTAGTAGGGAAGTTTTTAAAGGCGTATTAGGTGATAGGGCACGTGGCGTCTTTCAGGGAAAAATATTAGTTCACCCAGATGCGCAAAAAACTGATGGTTATCAGATGAACAGGGCTATGTTGCTCTCTGACCAGGCTGAGATAAATTCGAAGCCTGAATTAGAAATTTATGCAGATGACGTTCGTTGTAGCCATGGAGCAACAGTTGGAGAGTTAGAGGAAGAGCATATTTTTTACTTGCGCGCGCGGGGAATTGATAGGGAACGTGCACGCAGAATGCTAATCGGCGCCTATATCAGCGATGCAATCGATGAAATTAGAAATACTGGTATCCGCTCTTCTATACAGGGCGTTGCCGAAAACTGGTTAAAACATAATTTGTATGAGAAGAAATAATGATAGGCAAAACAATCCCATTTGATGCTGCTTCGATTCGAAATGACTTTCCAATCCTAAAAGAAGAGGTTCGGGGTAAAAGGTTAGTATATTTAGACTCTGCCGGTTCAGCACAAAAGCCAAAACAGGTAATTGACGCAGTCAAGCATGTTTATGAAGCTGAATATTCTAATGTCCATAGAGGGCTCCACTACATGTCCGAACAAACATCTGCTCGTTATGAGGAGGCTCGGCTAAAGGTAGCGCGGTTTATAAATGCAGAGTTTGAACAAGAAATCATTTTCACTAAAGGAACGACTGAATCAATTAATTTAGTGGCTAATAGTTTTGGGATTAAGAACTTGGGTCCCGAGGATGAAATTGTATTAACCTGGGCTGAGCATCACTCCAATATAATTCCATGGCAATTATTAAGAGATCAGGTTGGTTGTAAAATTAATGTTGTTCCAGTTGATGATGATGGTGTCATTCGGTTAGAAGAGTTTGAAAGATTAATTTCTAAGAAAACAAAAATTGTAGCCTTTTGCCATGTCTCAAATGTTTTAGGAACTGTTCTCCCTGTTAAAGAGGTGACCAAAATTGCTCATGCCCATGGTGCGGTAGTTGTGATTGATGGAGCGCAGGGTGTTGTGCATATGCCTGTTGACGTTCAAGATTTGGGTGTGGATTTCTATGCATTTGGTGGGCACAAGGTTTATGGCCCATCAGGGATAGGCGTTCTTTACGGGAAAAGAGATTTATTGAATGTGATGCCTCCCTATCAAGGTGGAGGAGGTATGATAAATACCGTGACTTTTGATAAGACGACTTGGGCGGATCTCCCCGATAAATTTGAGGCAGGTACCCCACCTATTGCACAAGCAATCGGTTTGGGAGCCGCTATTGATTATATGAACAACATCGGTTTGAACAAAATAGCGGAATATGAGGTCGATCTGTTGGAATATGCTACCCAACGATTATCAGGAATAGAGGGTTTGAACTTCATTGGAACCGCCCCTGGGAAGGTGAGCGTATTATCATTTACAATGGACTGTGCTCATCCTCACGATATTGCTACAATTATAGATCAAAATGGCGTGGCTGTTCGTGCCGGCCATCATTGTGCACAACCACTTATGGAGCGTTTTGACATACCGTCAGCCACAAGGGCAAGTTTTGGATTGTATAATACACGGGAAGATGTTGATATCCTTGCCACTAGTCTTGAGAAAGTTAAAGAGATTTTTAAATGACCGATTATGATCCAGGCGTTAATCCATATGGGTCCTTTATGATGGGACCGGCTGTGCCTGAAGGCACGAAAGCACGAGCGGGAGCTAAACTCGAAGGTGGTGTTGCAGTGGCGTCAGACGAGGCCATTATTGAGGCCTTGCGAACAGTGCATGATCCCGAGATCCCAGTTAATATTTATGACCTTGGTCTGATTTACGATACAGAGCGCCTAGAGGGGGGCGATGTAAAGGTTTTAATGACGCTTACTGCCCCCGCTTGTCCTGTAGCTGGAGAGATGCCCTATGATGTAGCTGCTGCAGTATCGGCGGTTGATGGTGTAGGGGAA
The DNA here is from genome assembly GCA_002708305.1 of Rhodospirillaceae bacterium. Taxonomy (GTDB): domain Bacteria; phylum Pseudomonadota; class Alphaproteobacteria; order Thalassobaculales; family Thalassobaculaceae; genus UBA7326. The sequence goes on along the minus strand of PANE01000030.1, from coordinate 89,721 downwards.
GTAGAGGTGGAATTGACTTGGGAGCCGGCTTGGACCCAGGATCGGATGACTGAGGACGCTAAATTAATACTGAATATTTTTTAGATCGAAAACTTTTATTGTTCTATAGTATTGGTATGGTTACGTTGACTAAAAAAAAGACAATTTTGGGATGAGTGTAATGTTTCAATTTGAACCAGGTAAAGCACCAATTACATTGACTGAAGCCGCTGTCACTAGAGCTAAGTTATTGATGGAAAAAAGTGGTGATGACAAGATACTAGGACTTCGAGTAGGTGTTAAAACTACGGGTTGTTCGGGTTTGAGTTACTTCGTTGAGTATGCAAAAGAGCAGAAGAAGTTCGAGGATAAGGTTGAAGAAAATGGGGTCACATTGTTTATAGACCCAACTGCAATAATGTTTATCATTGGTTCCGAAATGGACTACAAAGAAGACAAAATGTCTTCGGGTTTTGTTTTTAATAATCCTAACGAAATAAGCAGATGTGGTTGTGGTGAGAGCTTTTCTGTAAAACAATAAAATATTGCCATCCAATTTTTTGCTTATAGATATTCTGTGACAATTGGGCGTTGACCCTGTTGTCTAGCACGGAGCCTTAATGCCAGAAGTAGTGCCCGGACAAAAAATCACAGGAATATTATTTTTTGTGCTGGCCATACTTTTGATCTCGATTGTTGATACCATTTGCAAAATTTTTACTTCAGAATTGCACTCACTTCAGCTTGTTTGGGGTTATTTCCTTGGGATTAACTTGACTCTTTGGACTTTCTTTTTAGTTCGGCGAGAGACGCTCCCTAAATTAATTAAAACTGACAGGCCCATTGTTCAGTTACTGCGGCCTGCATTTTTGGCGGCTTCGATAACATTTCTATTTTTGGGTCTGACATATTTACCTATAGCTGAAGCTACAGCTATAGGTTTTACCGCCCCGTTATTCATAACCATATTATCCATACCAATCCTTAAAGAAAGGGTAGGAATTAATCGTTGGATAGCTGTAATTGTTGGATTATTAGGAGTATTGATTGTTGTCAGGCCTGGGGGAGGTTTATGGCATTGGGCCTCGCTAATGCCTTTTTTGGGGGCCATTTTCTTTGCGGTTTTTCAAATTATAACACGATTATTATCTGCAACAGAGAAGACTAGCACAACGCTCTTCTATACAGGATTAGGAGGGATTTTTTGGACGAGTATTCTGGTGCCATTTGTCTGGGTTTCCCCATCAGAAATTCATTGGTTTATTTTTCTTTCAACTGGTCTATTGGGCGCTATAGCTCACTTATGTATGATTAGTGCTTTTAGCCGTTCAGAGGCTTCACTTTTAGCTCCTTATAACTACACAAAATTACTGTGGGTTTCATTACTTGGTTTTTTTATTTTTAATGATATTCCAAGCCTGAATATGTGGTTAGGATCGAGTGTTATCGTAGCAGCAGGCTTATATGTTTTTTATAGAGAACAAAAAGCCTAAATTTTGAAAAGTTCTAAATAAAGTCTATGATTTATTGAAGATCGATAGACGGAATAGCGAATAGTGAGGAAATAATTATCTTAACGTAAAAAAGTATTCCAATTTGATGATAGGATAAGAGGTGTTTAATGGTTCACATAATTAAAGGTGGATGTCACTGTGGTAATTTAAAGTTGAAATTTTCTCTCTCGAAACCATTCAATGAATTACCTATTAGGGCATGCCAATGCAGTTTTTGCCGAAAGCATAATGTCCGTGCAACGGCTGATCCTGATGGTGAACTTGAAATATCGGTAATTGATAAAACTAAGTTATCTAAATATAACATGGGCCTTGGCGTCACAGACTTTTTAGTTTGTAAAGAATGTGGCGTTTACGTTAGCGCTGTTATGCTTGATGAAGAAAATAAACAGTTGATTGGTAATTGTATTGTAAACGCGCTTGATCTAGATCAAGTTGAGGTCAAGTTATCGGAGGCTGCTCACTACGATGATGAATCAAAAAAATCTCGCCTTGAGAGAAGGCGGGGTAGGTGGATGAAGGTTGCCCTAGTTTAAACGCCTAGGGGGCTGAGGCGATTAGTTTGAAGACTTAACGCCACTTATTCTAGTCAAGACACCAGGGACGAATTCATTAATATCAATAGATTGAAAACCTGCATTTTTTATATAATCAGTACATTCTGTGATCGAATGGGCCATCCCAGTACTATTATGAAGTGTCTGCGCTAGTCCCCATATCGCTGGATCAGTTGGACCACTTCTATCTTCATTTAATGCTTCGCCAATCAGATGAAATTCCCCGTTGGGCAGCAAAGCATCATATACTTTTTGAATTACTGCTTGAATAGCCTGCCTTCCATACATTGGGAGGTTACTGGCCATAATTGCAATATCAGCATCCTTAGGAAAAGGATCTTTATTAAAATCGGCATCGTGAGTGATAATTCTATCGGATAGATTATTTTCTGCAATAAACTCTTGAGCCACTAATGTTACTTCTGGAAGGTCTAGGACTGTCGCTTTTAAATGAGGGTTCGCGTTGCATGCCTCTATGCAATAAGCCCCTGAGCCTCCCCCTATATCCAACATCCTATGGTGAAACGATAAATCTACACTTCGAACAAAAAGGCGCCCAGCTCCTCTTCCTATACTAAAGGTTGCCCTATGATATCGTCTGGCTTCATCTATTGTTATGCCTTTAACGGTTTCATTATCAAGTTTTGCCGGTTCGTTATTTTTGAGAAAATCGGAGAGGCGGCCCCACTTTTCCCAATCGGGCTGTGTAAAGAACATCCAATCACCAGCATAGGTGCTTTTCTCTTTTGTTAAAAACCGTTCGACGTCTATTGCGTTTTTCAACTTATCTTCATCTCTTATTATTAATCCTAACCCAAGACACGCCACCGTAATTCTCTCGGCATTTAATGATGAGATGCCTAACGCAGCTGATAACTTCTCTTCGGTATTTGCACCCTGATTAATTTTTGAAAATAAATCTAACTCAACGGCTGCCAACAACGCGCCAGATTCACGGTATGCACGCGCTATTCTCTGCAGTCTAACAGTTGTTGGCCGGCCTAAGGACAAGAACTATTTGCCTTTCCAATTTGGTTTTCTTTTTTCCGAAAAAGCTAAGGGACCTTCTATCAGGTCCTCACTATTCCATAGTGTTTTGACGCTGTCGTATTCAGCAGACATCGCAGCTTTTACATCGCTGTGTTCCAAGCCTCGCCGAACAACATCCAAGCTTGTCCTAATTGATACAGGAGAACACTCCATGATCTGATTAGCGAACTCTTTAGCTGCCGATAGAGCCTCTCCTTCTGGAACAAGCTGCGTAACAAACCCTAATTCATATCCTTCTTTTGCCGGTACATGTCTTGCCGTAAGAATCATACCCATAGCTCGTTTTAGAGGGATCATTCGTGGAAGTCGATGGAGCCCACCTGCTAGTGCGGCCAAACCAACTTTAGGCTCGGGTAGCGCAAATAACGCATTTTCTGCGGCTATTATGATATCGCAAGCTAAAGCAAGCTCAAACCCACCTCCCATTGCTACGCCATTAACAGCTGCTATCATTGGTTTGCTTCGTTCAAACCGTTCTGTTATCCCACCGAAACCACTAGAAGGCTTCTCTCGTGAACCTCCTTCAGCTTGCCATCTTAGGTCGTTTCCTGCACTAAAGGCGCGTTCACCTGCTCCAGTTAAGATACCAACCCATAAGTCTGGGTCATTTTCAAACTCGTCAAAAATTTCATGTAATTCAAAATGTGCAGGTGAATGTAAAGCATTCATTCTTTCAGGACGATTGAGTGTGATGGTTAAAATATGACCGTCCCGATCAGCGTTAAAAAATTCTGGCATGAAAATATCCTCTCAATTCATGGTGTTTTTAATCTCGTAGTGTTTTTTAATCGTTAGAATTTACCGGCCTTGGTCGATAAATTGCAGTATGTATGATGTGGGTAAAACATTTAATACTGTTTACGATTTTTACGTCCATCTCAACAAATAAATGCCCTTTGTGCTCATAAGAATCGGAAATTGATGTTTGGGCAGATAAGGTATCCCCGCAGTGGGCGACATTATAATTTTGAATTTTACTGCCAACGTGTATCCATGGTCCTAATTTTACATTTGTGGATAATGCTTTATTTGCCATTCGAAGCACCCACCCTGGGTGAATTATCTTCTCATCTCTATAAAGACTTAATGATTCCCTTATATCTTGCAGGTATTGGTGTTGATCTTTATCTATCATTAATTGCTGAAACGTTCCAAGTAACTTACCTTTGTTAAGCGATGCTGGAGATGCTTTGGGCCGAGAGTTAAAATTGGGACTCGGGATTATCTTTTCATCTGGGGTAAGCTGAATTTTTTTTTCTGCTTTATCTAGGTTTGCTATCCCACGAGCACAAAAGTTGGTTGGTGTTGTGACCTCTATCAAAATTTCAGTATTTCGATTTTTACTTGCTTTTATATCAGTTTGGTCTCCATCATAGACCGGCTTAATAAATTTACATTCCATACTTCCAATCTCCAACCATTGATAACCAAAAAATTGAACGATTGGATTTGTCATATAAGCATACACCTCTACACCAGGAACTAAGCCTCCCTGAAAACCAAAACGTTTAGCAATACTGTCATCGTGAATTTTATTCTCAGAACTAGCGGAGATATTTAAAGCGTCTACAGTATGGTTGATAAAATCAGGGTGGCTCATTGTATTATTTCCAAACATGTTTGATATGACTTAACTCGCGATGAAGGGAATGCCAAGTCATTAGCGAACGATAACTCAGATGTGAATTTATATTGAGCAAAGTAACGAATTTTATGAATCACGATAAACTTTAGTTTATAATAATTGCACAATCACTTTTTGCACTCAACTTTGTAGCGTTAAAAACTAATAAAGGAGTTTTTGTATGAGAGCTGCTGTTTTTCATCGCTCAGGTTTGCCGCTGTCTATAGAGAGTATAGCTGATCCTGAGCCATCTCCTACTGACATGATATTAAAAGTTTGTGCCTGTGGTATTTGCGGAACTGATTTGCATTGGTCGGAGGTCAATAATGCAGAATCTGGCTGGCGTGATATAAACCCCGGGGCCGTTATGGGACACGAGTTTGCTGGTGAGATCGTTGAGCTAGGAACTGAAGTTGGTAGCGATTGGAAAGTAGGTGATCGTGTTTGTGCAATGCCTCAAATTGGTTGTGGCCACTGTTCCGATTGCCTCGCTGGCAGGCCACATCGGTGTTACAAGGTTTTAAACCGGGCAAGCCCTGGCCATCCAGGGGCTTACGCGGAATATACTCGGGTAGGCGCGAACGAAACCTTTAAGCTTCCCGATAATATAAGTTTTCAAGAGGGCGCGCTGGTAGAGCCTTTGGCCGTTGGGTTACACGCAGTTAAACGGGCATGTTTAAAAGTTGGAGATAATATTCTTATAATCGGTGCAGGGCCAGTGGGACTATCAATTGCCTTGTGGTGTAAGTTTTTTGGAGCGCGACATATAATCGTCAGCGATTTAGTAAAAGCGAGAGCAGATGAAGCAGCTAGATTTGGAGCTACTGCCGCCATCGATGCTTCCAAAGAAAATGTTCCTGAGAGGTTTTTAAGGCTATCAGGTAGCCATCCGTCTGTTGTGTTTGATGCCGTTGGTATTGCCGGTTCAATGCAGTTAGCGATTAACTATGCGCCAAATTATACTCGAGTTGTTGTCGTTGGGCTCTGTATGGTTTCAGATTCCTTTCAACCGACAACTGCAGTAATTAAAGAAGTCGATATCTCATTTTGTTTTTGTTATGACCGAAGTGATTTTGCAATGACACTTGATATGCTGGCGCAAAATAGGATCGACGCAATCGGCTTGGTAAGCGAAAGTGTCAATCTAGAAAACTTTCCTCGAGCTTTTGAAGAATTAAAGAAGCCTTCCAATCAGATAAAAGTAATGCTTGAACCTTTTTAGCACAAAACACCTAAGACTATTTAAATTATAGTGTCAGCTATACATTAAGATTTAATTCTTTATGTATTGAATAAAACAAAAATTGTTCTCATATAAGCAGTTTTTTTGTTGGACCAAGGAAAAAAGTTATGGACCAGTTAAGACAAAAAACCATCGTTTCAAGTTGGAATGAATGGGACCCATTGAAGCACGTTATCGTTGGGACGGCAGATGGCGCATGCATACCGGCTCCCGAACCAGCATTAGATGCCAAGGTGCCTGAGGATAGTGATATGAGAGGGCAATTTGGTCCACGTCCTAAAGAAATGGTGGATAAAGCTAATGAGTTACTAGATCAGTTTGCAAGCCAACTCGAAGGTCGTGGTATTCGCGTGGATAGGCCTACCCCGATGGAATTTAATCAAAAGACAAGCACTCCAGATTGGCAGGCAGAAACTATGTTTGGATGCATGCCTCCACGAGATGTTCTTCTTACCGTCGGAAAAGAAATATTAGAAGCAACCATGTCTTATAGATGCAGATGGTTCGAGTACCTTTGCTATAGGCCGTTACTCCAAAAATATTATGATGAAGATTCAGAAATGCGCCATGAGGCAGCTCCAAAACCAAGGCTAACAGATCACGACTATAGACAAGACTACTTGTCGGATAAAATAGGAGTTCAAAAAAGGTTAGAATGGACCGCCAATAAATTTTTTGTTACGACAGAGGAGGAAGTTTTATTCGATGCGGCAGATGTTTTACGATTTGGCAAAGATCTTGTTGTTCAGCACGGATTTACGACAAACTTGAAAGGTATCGATTGGTTGGCTCGACACTTCCCGGGTCATCGAGTTCATACAGTCAATTTTCCTGGTGATCCGTATCCAATTCATATCGATGCTACCTTCACGCCAATTAAACCTGGCCTCATAATGAATAATCCACAACGGCGGCTTCCCGAGGAACAGAGGGAGATGTTCAATAAAAATGGATGGGAAATTATTGACTCAGCGCAACCCGCCCATAACTCTCCACCGCCTCTTTGTTATTCTTCCGTATGGTTGTCAATGAACGTTCTCGTTCTTGATACAAAAACAGTTTGTGTGGAGAAATCAGAGGTCTATCAGGCAGAACAATTAGATAAACTAGGCATGGAAGTTGTAGAAGTGGACCTTCGAGATGCATATGCCTTTGGAGGTGGGTTACATTGTTGCACGGCAGACGTTTATCGAGAGGGAACCTGCGAGGATTACTTCCCAATTCAATGAATGAATACTCATTCGGTCCATAACATCCAAACTGCCAGTAATGGTGTCTCACCTGATCTCATAGCGTGCCAAATATTTGGCACGTTATGCACCGTCTCACCAGGGTTACGGCGAAACCATTCTCCGCTGCCCTGTCGCCAATCACCTTCGCTAATTACTAAATAACCCTCTTCCGGTCGATGACGATGGTAAGGGTATTCGAGATGGGGTGCGATAAGGCTAGCGCCAAATCTTACGCTTTTATGTTCTTCAAGACCTCCTGTTCCCGTAATAACTGCATTGGCGTGGCCATTATAAAATGCTCCTTTTTTATCCGATGATCTATCACTCGGGTGCCATGGTAGATGTGTGTATAAATTTCCAAATTTAAGCGCCAACTGTTTTAATTCTGGACTTTGATTGCTGGCAAGTTTTAGGCTTTCAGGAATATATTTACAGACCGGCTCTAGGTTGGAGATGTCTTTGCAGCTGGGTTCTCCCAACTTTGACAAGCTCGCGTGACAGCGACCCAAAAATGTCTTAATCGATGATTGAGTTAATGTGTCTACAACAGCTTTATGGGCTGTGATGAACTCGGATAAAGCTGTATTTCGTGAATTCATGATTGGTCTGTTTCGCTATGTGTTGCAGGTAACTTTCAATTTTGGTCTGTCCAATGTGACATTAATATGCGGTCATGTGTAAAAAAACCTATGTCTTGGTATAGGCGCTTTGCTCGCAGATTATGAGACTCTACTTCTAAGCTTAGTCTGCGTATTCCCAGAGTTGGGCAAATTCCAATAGCAAATTGAACAGCTTTTCGTCCTATGCCCTGATTTCTATATTTCTCTTTTAAGAAAAGTTCATCTAAGAAACCATCTTTCCCTCCAGCTTCAATTGTGAACCCAATAGCCACAGCAAGATACCCTGCTATTTCTTGTTTCACTTCTATTATCCAGATTACAATATGTGGATTTTTTTTAAGGGCGATATCCAACGAAGATTTTATATTTGATTTATCTATAGTTTGGTGATCAAAAAGATAATAAGCCACAATCATTTCTTCCAGCGCACTTCTATCGTTAGCATTCGCTTCTCTGAAGTTGACGGTGTTGACTGTTTTATTAATCACTTTTTCCAACCATTTGGGTGAAATTTTCTTCTGATATTAGACAAATAATCAAAAGAAAAATGTTAAAAATTAAGCTAGCTATTTATACAACTATTATACTATTAAAAAAATATACCGATTTGAAAATAGAATACTCGAGTAGTGATCAATTTTAAGGGGTGTTTAATGAAGTTATTTCCTGGCGGCCATCTATCGAGGCGGAAGTTTTTGGCGGGAACAGGTGCTGTTGCTGCGGGGCTTTCGCTTATTTCAAGACAAGCTTGGTGTGATGAAACGCCAAAACTGAATTTTTATAACTGGGATACATATATAGGCGAGACGACGCTGAAAGATTTCAAAGTGGCAAGCGGCATAAATGTAAAAATGGATTTATTTGCTGATAATGATGAACTCTTTGCAAAATTAAAAGTTGGTAACCCCGGTTACGATCTCATCGTTCCATCAAGTGATTATGTGGAACGAATGATATTAGCTGACATGCTTATGCCACTAAATGACGATATGATCCCGAATAGATTTAATATTCAGGAATCATTTTTTGATGCATCATTTGATCCAGGCCGAAAGTATTCTCTTCCGTACATGTGGGGTACAATGGGAATAGGTTATCGGAAATCAAAGATGAATAGTACGCCGGATAGCTGGAAGTGGCTATTCGACTCTGATCGCTACAAAGGCAGATGTGCACTACTTAGTGAGGCGAGCGATGTCCTGGGCGCCGCATTTAAGTATATGGGATACTCACTAAATACCAAAGACCCAAAAATTATCAAAGAAGCTGAAAAACTACTCATTAAACAGAAACCAAATATCAAGGTCTTTGCCCCTGATAATGGACAAGACCTTTTGCTTTCAGGTGAGGTAGACATAACTATGGAATGGAATGGAGATATACTGCAAGTGATGGAGGAAGACCCAGATATTTCCTATATCGTTCCAAAAGAGGGGTCAGCTGTGTGGGAAGATGCTTTAGCTATTCCAAAGGGCGCGCCTCACCCAGAAAATGCCCACCGTTTTATCAATTTTATCCTAGAACCTAGCGTAGGTGCAAAGATTGCTGATTTTATACAATATGCAACTCCAAACAAGGCTGCAAAACAGTTAATGCCTGAAAGTTATTCCAAAAACCCAGCTATTTATCCTTCTAACGAAACTCTATCGTCCTGTGAGTCGTCCTTTTATTTGGGGGCTGACGTAGTGCGTCTCTATGACGAGGCTTGGAGCCGTGTGCTATCAGCTTAAAAAGCAGTTTTTAAAAATTTATCAGATTGATCAATGATGAAGCAAGTAGGAAGTCATAGATTAATATTTTGGCTCACTTTTATTCCTCCGACCCTATGGCTATTAATTTTTTTGTTAATTCCCCTTTCTATAATAGGTTCCTTTAGTTTCTCTGAGAAGCGAGGCCTGATTGATATAGAACTCAGCTGGATTCTAAATAATTATATCCGGGCCGCGGATCTTATTTATTTATCTACTCTTATCAAGAGTATTGGAGTTGCTGGGATAACAACTGTCATTTGTTTTTTATTTGGGTTTCCGCTAGCTCTAGGTATAGCTAGTGCTCCTCCACGCTGGAAATCAATCCTCTTAATTGCTATTATATTACCGTTTTGCGTCAATCTTCTAATTAGAACCTATGCATTAATAGCTGTATTTAGAACCAGAGGATTCTTCAATTTTGGTTTAGAATGGTTCGCCGATCTAATTAATGTGCCGTTTGAGCCATTATCTTTACTGTACAACGACACGGCTGTTATTCTGGGGCTTGTGTATGTTCACCTTCCTTTTATGATTTTGCCATTATATGCAGGGTTTGAAGGGTTTAATAAAACGTTACTGGAAGCTGCATTGGACCTTGGGGCATCCAAATTAGAATTATTAACTAGTATTATTATTCCAATTATCACTCCTTCTATAATTTCGGGCTGCATTTTAGTTTTTATCCCTGCCTTAGGCTCCTACCTCACTCCAGAACTGCTAGGGGGGCCGAACAGTCAAATGATAGCCAATGTAATAGAAAGGCAATTTATGAATGCTAACGATTGGCCATTTGGCTCAGCACTCTCGATGGTTTTAGTTTATCTGACTTTTGGGATTTTAGCTTTACGATACCTATGCTTTAATAATCTATATCTCGACAAAAATAAGCGTCGATTATGAAAATAAAAAATAACGATAAAGCCCCAAAGGTGTCGCTAGATTATTTTTACCAATGGTGGTTTAAAGTGATTTTGTGCGTAACATTTATATTTCTTTACGCCCCAATATTAGTGTTAATTATCTTTTCCTTTAATGATAGTCGCAGGAATATTACTTGGCGTGGTTTTACGTTTAAATATTATGAAAAAGCCGCCCTAAATGATGGTTTAATTGATGCCTTTATTAATTCATTAACTATAGGAATTTTTAATACTTTAGGTAGTTTAATCTTAGGAATATTAACGGCGTTATTATTATGGAGGTTTAGGTTCCCATTTAAGGCAGTATACGAGGGAATAATTCTTTTGCCAGTCGTTATGCCCGAAATATGTATTGGCGTGGCACTTTTAGTTTTCTTTAATCAAATAGGCTGGGCGAATAATTTACCCTGGCCGCTGAGCCTTTCTAAGATAACCTTTGCGCATATATTATTTAGTTTCCCATTTGTAGCGATAATTATAAGAGCTCGACTGGCTACTTTTAATTTAGAACAAGAAGAGGCTGCGTTTGACCTCGGTGCTAGTCCAGGCCAAGTTTTTACAAATGTTTTTCTGCCACATATTCGGCCAGCACTTATTGTGAGTGGCCTTATTGCTTTTACGCTTTCTTTAGATGACTTTGTGATTACATTTTTTACTTCAGGGCCCGACACTATCACAGTACCAATTAAGATCTATTCTATGGTAAGGTTCTCGGTCACTCCTGAGGTAAACGCTGCCTCGACGATACTATTATTAATAACACTCTGCGCCGCGGGTATTGCTCTCTGGGTCCACAGAGCGAAAATTAGTAGAATTGGAAAATTGTGAAAAATCCTATCATTAAGATAGAGGGTATAACGAAAAAGTTTGGCATCAAAAATGCCTTAGAGGAAATAGATCTCAGTATTTATGAAGGAGAATTCTTTGCGATAGTTGGTCCATCTGGATGCGGAAAAACTACTCTTTTGAGGGTTCTGGCTGGATTTGAAGTGCCTGATTCAGGTTTATTGTTTATCGACGGTGAGAATATGAGAAGTATTCCACCAAACCGACGGCCTCTTAATATCGTTTTTCAATCCTATGCACTTTTTCCGCATATGACCGTATTGGATAATATTGCTTTTGGGCTGAAAGTAACTGGGGTCCCAATAAAAGAGTGTTACCAAAGAGTAAAAATGTTACTCAAACTTGTAAAATTATCAGGTCTTGACCATAGGTTTCCGCATCAGCTTTCAGGGGGGCAGCTACAACGAGTTGCATTGGCGCGCGCATTAGTAAAACGGCCGAAGGTTTTATTGCTCGATGAGCCTTTATCGGCACTTGATGCAAAACTCAGAAATGAAATGAGACAGGAATTAGTGCGACTACAGAAAAGTATGGGTATTACTTTTATACTGGTTACACATGATCAGCAGGAAGCATTGTCTACGGCAGACCGGATTGCTGTTATGAATAATGGTCGCATTAAGCAGGTGGCATCGCCAACTAATTTATATGAATCTCCGTCCAATAAATTTGTAGCAGGTTTTATAGGATCAATTAATCTTATTAAATGTGAGGTTAGACAAATAGAAGGAGAGCTCTGTGCAGTCACTACTGGGCTGACGAAAGATTTATTTAGTATTAAAGGTAAAAATGAAATCTCTGTTGGTCAATCTTATCTTATGGGGGTTAGACCTGAGAAAATACAATTAACAAAGCTTACCGATATAGACCAATACGATAACAAATTGGCTGGTATTATAAATAATATTACCTATTTGGGGCGAAGTTCTATGTACCACGTTAAAGTTTCTGGTGATGAGAATATCGTAATGAATGTTTCAATGAGCCATTCTGACAGATCAGAGAATATCGATTTGTGTATAGGGGAATCGGTGCTCATGCATTGGACTGCAGGCTCTGCGTTGCTACTAGAGGATCATGATTCTTAATCAATGGTTTTTATGAAAAAATATTTTTTTATAAGTTTGAATGCTATTGGCGCTAATAAAATTACCATGCCAATCCGGCAAAGATGATGTGTTGCGACAAAGGGTACGTCTTGGCCTATTCCAAAAGCTATAAGGCTCATCTCGGCTAATCCACCAGGTGCGTACGCCAGCGTTACTAAATACCACGGTAATCCTGTTATTTCACTTAGAAGTAACCCTGCACCAACTGCGGTTGACATTAGTATAAAGGCCGATCCAACTGAAATTTTTATAACGCGGGTTATTTCGCCATAATCCGTTCCGGTAAACCTGCACCCTATTGCTGTACCAAGAATAACTTGGGCTGCTGCTACGAGGCCGGTAGGTGGTGATGAGTTACTCCAGCCAGCTATGTGAGCAATTGCTGTCAGTATTAAAGAGCCCAACAAAAACGCTGCCGGCAATTTAAGTTTTCTGGCTATGAAAGGTCCTAGTGTCACGCATATTCCAATAATGCACCATTCCCGAAATGGCAGATCAAATCCTTGTCCCTTTGGAAGTAAACCAGATGGTGCTTCATATCCACCAAATATCCTAAATAGAAAAGGGATGGTCATTACGACCAAAAGGACTCGCGAGGCCTGCGTGAGTGCAATTATTCGATCATCACCTCCCATTTCTCCACCAATGATAGTCATATCATTCAAGCCGCCCGGTGCTGCTGAAAAATAGGCTGTTATAGGTTCATAATTACCAAATTTCTTCAGATAACTTAGGACTAGAAACATCACGATTATGCCATAAAATAGCATCGCTATGACAGAAATTAACCAACTGCTTATTTGGTCAAAAAGTTCGGGAGTAAATTGGCTTCCAAGTAAAACGCCTATGAAAACTACCATGCTTTGTCTGAGCATGAACGGTAAGAGAACTGGGACACCTGAAACAGCAGCAATAGTTACAAAGACCATTGCTCCTAACATCCAAGGCAAGGGTATTTTTATGATTGCAAAAATGAAGCCACCAACGGTACCAATCAGAATTGCTATGAAAACAGTTATTATTTTATTATTTTTCATCAAAATATGTGTCTAAGATATAAAATGGAGGCGTTACCGTCATAAGTTAGAGAAATGATCAATTAAAAATAGTTAAACTGAGCCTTTTTCAAACGAGATCAGTTTGATACTTTCTATAATGATCGAAGTCTAGGGGGTCGTTAATAAACATCAAAGCATAAATTTTATGGGGATTGCTAGAGCTTGCTATTTCGGTCATGGTATAAAAAAAGCAGTTGCGTGTATAACGTTAACTGTTAGTTATTGGGAAAAAACTGAAAAATAAAATTCACAGGAGACATAAATGAGAGCTTTACGTCAAATAGGACTTGCCGCGCTTGGAGTTGCCGCACTTTCTGGTCCACTTCACGCTGCAGATATTGTAATTGGTGTTCGTTCGGAACCTTCTTCTATAGATCCATATTTCCACAACCTTGGTCCAAATAATGGTATGCTGGGTCAAATATTTGATCGGTTAAACGACTGGACGCCTGGAATGGATAAAATGTTTGGTCGAGCTGCTTCTTCCTGGAAGCCAATTAATGATACGACATGGGAATTTAAAATAAAAAAAGGGATTAAGTTTCACGACGGCTCGGATCTGACAGCGGATGATGTGATTTTTTCATATGAAAGAGCAGGGAATTACACTGGGGGTAATTCGAGTTTTAGAACTTACACAAAGGGTAAAACGCTTAAAAAAATTGATGACTATACGGTTCACATTATGACTGAAAAACCGTATCCGTTAATGCCAAACGATACGACTACTGTCATGATTATGTCGAGTGAGGCAAAAGGAACTGGTGGTAAGAATAAAGGTATATCTGCTAAGGATTTCAATAATGGAACAGCAGCAATTGGCTCAGGACCATACAAATTTATTGAATGGAAAAAAGGCGATCGTATTGTATTAGAAAAATTTGATGGCTACACGGGACCTATTGCGCAACCTTGGGATAAGATAACATTTAAGTTTATTAAGTCAGAACCAGCTCGCGTGGCTGCTTTAATGGCTGGAGATGTGGACGCTATCGACAATGTTCCAACCTCCGATGTTGAACGATTGAAGCAGAACCCAAAACTCTCTCTAAGCTCTGGTGTTTCTAACCGGGTTATATACCTCCATATGGACCAATTTAGAGACAGCTCTCCATTCGTAACCACGAAGGATGGCCAGCCAATGAATAAAAACCCACTAAGAAATCCAAAAGTCAGAAAAGCCCTGTCTATGATGATAAACAGAAAGGCAATCGTTGAGCGGGTTATGGAGGGAATTGCAATTCCTGCTGGTCAACTTCTGCCGGAAGGCTTTTTTGGCAGATCTAATAAACTTCAGGTTGAAAAATTTGATCCCAAGGGAGCAAAAAAGCTGTTACAAGAAGCGGGCTGGGGTGATGGGTTTGGTCTGACTATACATGGCCCAAATGATCGCTATATCAACGATGCGAAGATATGTGAAGCAATAGGGCAGATGTTTTCGGCGCAAGGTATTCCGACAAAAGTTGTTACGATGCCTAAAAATGTATTCTTTAAGCGCGCTTCCAAGGGAGCTAAAGGTGGTTTACCTGAATTTAGTTTTGTCCTAGTTGGATGGGGGTCTGGCACTGGGGAATCATCTTCGCCAATTAAATCGCTGTTGGCTACACATGATAAATCCAAAGGAATGGGAGCTTCAAACCGTGGCCGACACTCTGACCCGAGAGTGAATGAGGTGTTGAACCAGGCACTGGCAACAGTTGACGATGCTAAACGAGGTGCTCTACTAGCTAAGGCAACAGAAATAGCAATTGGCGAAAACACTGGTATCATCCCATTACACTACCAAGTAAACACCTGGGCAACTCGTAAAGGGTTAAAGTTTGACCCAAGAGCTGACGAACGTACCACTGGTTATGATTATACGCTGGTTAAATAAATCAGGTTGTTTGTTAAAAAGGGTTGTCTGAAAAGACAACCCTAACCTGAAGAACTAAACCCTTAAAATAAATGTTTTTTTGAATAGTAGTTGAGTGACTCTGTCGGGGAAATAATGTCAGTATTCATTATAAGAAGATTAATGCAGTCAGCATTAGTTGTGGTAATAATGTCGTTCATTGTCTTCTCAGGTGTATTTTTGGTTGGCGACCCGGTCGAAATTTTAGTAAGCGACGATGCGGACCAAGAGGAACGGGAAATGATGATTAAGTCTATGGGGCTTGATAAACCATTTTTGGTTCAATATGGCATTTTTATCTCTAAAGCTGTTAGGGGCGACTTAGGTGATTCTTTCGTATTCCAAGAACCAGCTTTATTATTAATTTTGGACAGAATGCCTGCAACAATGGAATTAGCTGTTGTCGCCCTTTTAATAGCCATCATTTTTGGAATACCTCTGGGAGTTTGGGCAGGACTTAAGCCAGAATCTTTAGCATCTAAAAGTATTATGACTGGGTCGATTTTAGGTTTTAGCTTGCCGACCTTCTGGGTTGGGATAATGATGATTTTATTATTTGCAGTATTATTAGGTTGGCTACCATCTACGGGCCGTGGTGATGTTCAGATTATCTTGGGAATGCCTATAAGTGTTTTTAGCTGGGATGGGTTTAGCCATGTATTAATGCCTGCAGTGAACCTGGCTTTATTTAAACTGTCGATGGTAATCAGGCTTGCCCGTGCGGGAACTCGGGAAGTGATGCACCAAGATTATATAAAGTTTGCGCGAGCTAAAGGTCTCAAAGAATCAAGGATAATCTTAGTTCATGTGCTAAAAAATATCCTCATTCCCGTAGTGACTGTTCTAGGGTTGGAATTTGGAGGTTTAGTGGCCTTTTCAGTAGTCACGGAGACTGTGTTCGCATGGCCTGGAATGGGAAAGCTTTTAATTGACTCTATAGGGCTATTGGATAGACCTATTATAGTAGCTTATCTTATGATTATTGTATTTTTGTTCGTTTTTATTAATTTGGTAGTTGATATTTGCTATTCAATCCTGGATCCACGTGTGCGATTGGAGGATATCAAATCATGACTATTATCGAGAATAATCCAGAGCTTATGGCAGAGGATAGAAATGATGAAGAAAATTATGAAGGCGCTCAAACTCCTCTAAGAAGGTTCCTTTCAGACTTTTGTGAGGCGCGATTAGCAGTTTTTGGGTTTTTTATCATTTTAGTGATAGCGTTAGTAGCTATTATGGCTCCTTTTATTGCCCCAACCGACCCTTATAATCTTGCGACAGTCAGTATACTTGATAGTAGATTAGAGCCAGGAGAGGCGATGATGTCCGGTACTATTGCGTATCTGGGTACTGATGGAGCTGGACGGGACATGGTTAGCGCCATGATCTATGGATTACGTATCAGTTTAGGCGTTGGAATTGGTAGTGGTATTATTGCTATGTTGATTGGTATCAGTTTTGGCTTGCTTTCAGCTTATGCAGGCGGAAAAATTGATAGTGTATTTATGCGTATCGTCGATATTCAATTAAGTTTTCCAGCTATTCTTGTCGCTCTTGTTTTACTTGTGACGCTTGGAAAGGGCGTTGATAAAACAATAATAGCACTAGTTGTTGTTCAATGGGCCTACTACGCGAGGACTATTAGGGGAACAGCCTTAGTAGAACGAAGACGAGAATATATAGAATCAGCTGTTTGCTTGGGGTTATCTAAAAATCGCATAATGTTTCGCCATTTACTTCCAAATTGCTTAGCCCCTATGATCGTCGTTGGAACTATGCAGATCGCACATGCTATATCATTAGAGGCGACCTTATCATTTCTCGGTCTTGGTATGCCTCAAACTGAACCGTCCCTTGGCCGTCTCATATCTAATGGGTTTGAATATATTTTGAGCGGTAAATATTGGATTAGTGTTTATCCAGGAATTGCTCTGCTGATAACGATTGTAAGTATTAATCTTGTTGGTGACCGTTTACGCGATGTACTGAACCCAAGGCTGCAAAAATAGGTAATTTCCATGTCTTTTTCTGACTCCCCCACACTAGAGGTCAAAGATCTTAAGACCTATTTTTTCACAAAGGGTGGTATTGCTAGAGCTGTCGATGGCGTAAGCTTTTCGGTTGGGAGAGGTAAAGTTCTAGGGCTGGTTGGCGAATCTGGTTCTGGTAAGACGGTGACTGGCTTTTCTATACTGGGCTTAGTAGATGAACCTGGAAGGATAGTGAGTGGTGAGATACTTTATAGAGGCGAAAACCTTGTTTCGGCATCAATGGGTAGAATGCGTGAATTACGGGGGCTGAATATTTCGATGATATTCCAAGATCCAATGATGACCTTAAATCCTGTATTACGTATTGATACCCAAATGATAGAAGCCATACAAGCTCACGAAAAGATTTCAAAAGATGACGCCCGACAACGGGCAAGAGATGTATTGGGACAAGTAGGTATCGCATCTCCAGACGAACGTTTGCGAGCGTACCCACACCAATTTTCTGGCGGAATGAGACAGCGAGTAGCTATTGCGATTGCATTATTGAATAAGCCGGATCTGATAGTAGCAGACGAACCCACCACCGCATTAGATGTTACAATACAAGGACAGATTCTATATGAAGTTCAAAAATTATGCTCACAGACAGGCACCGCATTAATCTGGATAACACATGATTTATCGGTTGTAGCAGGATTAGCTGACGATATTTGTGTGATGTATGCAGGTAGGATTGTAGAACAGGGAAGTGTAAATTCAGTTCTAGATAATCCAAGGCATCCTTATACCCATGGTTTAATTAGTTCTGTTCCAAGCAGAAATAGACGGGGAGTTCCGCTAGCTCAAATTCCAGGCATGGCACCGTCATTACTAAAATTACCTAAAGGTTGCTCCTTTGGTCCTCGTTGTCCCCAGGTGACTGCCGATTGTGGAATCATACCAAATATCTCGATGCTGGATAAAGGAAGGCAACTGCGTTGTCACAATCCGTTAGACGCACTCGTAAGTCCCAAACTGAAGGATTAATCTATGGATCCTAATGCTCAAAAACAGTCAATTGTAACTATCAACCAAATATCGAAGCGTTTTGTCAAATCTCTAGACCTCGCAGGTAGAATTGCGCAACGCTTTGGTGCAGATATCCGTGAAGAAATTGTATATGCGGTTGATAAAGTTTCTCTGGAGATCCAGGATGGAGAGGTTGTCGGTTTAGTTGGAGAATCTGGTTGTGGGAAATCTACCCTTGGTAGAGTAGTGGCTGGTGTCCATGAGCCTAGTGATGGAAAGGTTCTGTTTCGAGGTCAAGAAATAGATAGTTTGACAGGGCAGGATGCTCAAGCCGCAGCACTTAAAATACAGATGATATTTCAAGATCCAATGAGTTCTCTAAACCCTAGAATGCGTGTTCAGGATATTATTGGAGAAGCTCCAGTTGTTCACGGAGTGGTGGACAGTAAAGATATTACAAATTACGTAGAAGAGATAATGCTTAGAGTTGGATTGGATCCAAGTTATGCGCGACGTTATCCACATCAATTTTCTGGGGGTCAGCGTCAAAGGATAGGTATTGCACGAGCGTTAGCTGTACAACCGGACTTTCTTGTTTGTGATGAGTCCGTAGCTGCCCTTGATGTTTCTATTCAAGCGCAAGTTCTCAATCTTTTTATGCGATTACGTGAGGAGCTCAACCTTACATATCTATTTATCAGTCACGATTTAGGAGTTGTTGAGCATTTAAGCGATAGAGTTGTTATAATGTATCTTGGTCGCGTGGTTGAGATCGCACCGACTTCAGAACTTTTTGCTGATCCAAATCATCCATACACACAAGCTTTGTTAGCCGAAGTGCCAAGATTAGAAACCCGCCAAAGGAAGTTTGCTCCGGTGAAAGGAGAAATTCCATCCCCGATTGATCCCCCTTCTGGATGTCATTTTCATCCACGGTGCCCACAGGCATCCGCTAGGTGCCGTGAAGAAATTCCTGTTTTGCGTGAGATTGCACAAAAACGCTTTTCCGCTTGCCATTTAAATAGTTAGATAAATGGTAAAACTAAATCATGAAATAGTTTTCCTATAATCGCAGAGATAAGCTTACTAATTTATTGCAATGAAATTAAATCAACGAGGGTTTAATTATTCCTCAGAGTTATCATTCTTTATGAGTTTAGCCGCTTCTATTAATGCTTCATTCTGGCTTATTTTATCTATTTTCTTTTGAGTGTTTAAAGCCGCCCTCAGGTACTTCTGATGTTTCTTATATCGCTCTTTCATAAATAAAGCATTATCATCAATGCTAACATCATTTTCGTGTGATGGAGGTATAAAGTTTTCTAGTGAAGATTTTTTACTGTCGTCTGGTTTATCACTCATCCATTTAATCCGGTCTTAAGTGAGTTTAAAGTGAACTATAGATAGCATATTGAGAGATGAATATAGACAATTATTATGGAGAAAATTGCTCTTTTAACACACGTTCGTCGAGGTTATGGTCGGGGTCATATAAAATATTTAGTTTTATATTTCGATCTTCTGTGATGATCACCGATTTTATATCACGCACCTCCGTAGAATCAGCTGATGCACTTACAGGGCGTTTTCTTATCTCTAGCGCTTCGATTTTTATCGTCGCATTATGTTCCAGTAGTGCTCCTCTCCACCGCCTTGGCCTAAATGCGCTTATGGGCGTCATTGCTAAGATCCCGGCACCTAACGGTACAATGGGTCCATGTGCCGACAGGTTATAAGCAGTACTGCCTGCTGGAGTGGAAACTAATATTCCGTCGCATAACAATTCTTTCATACGGATAGTGTCATCGATGGTTATCTTTATTTTTGCTGTTTGTGAGGTTTGTCTTATTAAGGAGACCTCATTAATTGCTATTGCTTCTTCGATGGAGCCATCACTTTTTTCAACCTTCATTCGTAGTGGGTGCAAAGTAACTAACGTCGCTGAATTTATCCGCTCAATTAAATTTTCTTTCGAGAACTCATTCATCAAAAAGCCTATTGTGCCTCTGTTCATCCCAAATACTTTTACTGGCTTATCAATATGACTGCGCAACGCATCTAACATCATTCCATCGCCACCGAGTACGATGACTATATCAGCATTCTCTATATTTATACTGTCATACAATTTTTCTAGCGCTTTTTTTGCAGCTATTGCTTGTTTTGTAGACGACGCTAAGAAAGCTATTTTGGGATCAGTCATTCCAAATTTCCTATAAGGGCTAAGAGAAGTTCTGATTCAAAAAACACAAAATTTGTGCATGGGCATAGAAAGTATTGGAAAAATATTAAACCGGCTATTCCAAACAATCAATTTCAATTGACTGTTTGGAATATATCAATCTCGTTTGAAATATTTTCTATTATGAGCCCCATGGAGTTATTGCTTGCTTCAAAGCTTTGTAACCCTCAATAAAGCCTGGCCTGGATTGCCCATATATAGAATCAAATTTGTTAAGTACATCATCTAACCAGGCTCGTATTTCCTCATTACCTTGATTAGCATCAAGATAAGCATCTCGGATTAAGACAAAATGAATTCTAGGGTCGTAGGGTTGTTTTGTGCCTCCCATAGATTCATCCCCATCTAACAAACGAAGCAACATTGCATCTGCCGAGCCGAGGGTTTGTTCGTGAATAGCTGGACCGCTCGTGCGGTGCATAACGGACGTCATATCGCGGCCATTTCCGGTCGTGTATCCCATATCTGACCATACTTTGGACATATCTATGTCATGTCCAAGGTGTTTCGCTATCTTTTTCCCAAAGTCACGCAGTGGATCAGATACATCTGCCATTAAGTCTGTTAACCTATCACCATCGAGGTCTGTGGCCAGTACGATACAGTCACGTTGTTCAATGAGATCCCACAATAGCAGTCCATAATTAGTATCTGCTATATGTTGCTCAATTTGTCCTCCCCAGTTTTCCATTCCGTCTTTGAAGTCCGATGGTAATAGCGCAATAATTTTTTCAATATTCTCTCTGTGTTCTTCAAATGGGTTTACAGCATATTTTCGGCCTACCTTGAATTTTGTTCCTTCCAGTAACCAGGCATGAAGGCCTGCATTGATCCCATCTTCCATAGCCTGAGTTGGTTTCATAGCAACACGTCCTATCTTCCCGGTGTCGTTAACCATTTTGAGAAATAGTCGATTGGCATAGGCCATCTGTATTCCCGGAGAGTTCATTTCAGAGTGAATAAGTCCGGTTTCAGGATCTACATTAAATTTTGCCTTGTTCTGAGAATATGGCAAGCATGGCATGCAGCGGACAGCGGTGATAGGACCGTATGGTCTCACATTGCAATACACGCCAGCTTGTGTGCGTAATGGTGCATTCCCCGACTTACCCATCACCACTACCCGGCCGCCTTTGCCATCATTTACGTAAGCATCACCTGCTGTTGACCATTTAATCGAAGTGCATGGCATGTTTCCAAACCAGCTTAAGCAGTCGAGTTGAGTGTCATGACGATATTGTGACCACATTGGCACTGCGTAAAACGGCAAGCCTAAAACGTCCGCTGCCGCTATTGTGCCTATGAGAGCATAGGCGTCGGTTAACGAGTGTGCTACTGGCTTAATACTTCCATCAAAGTTACCACCTTGCCAAACAATAGCGTCTGGATGCCCTTTGGGTCTGACATCCGTTGGTTGATAAAGTGATTGAAGCGCACCAAATAGATCGCCCCCTTTAGCCTCGGTTTGTGCAATTGACATTAGATCGATCATTCACGCCTCTTTGTTTAAATGTGGTTCCAAGTAATCATAACTTAATCAACAGATACAGATATTTAAAACAGTAACCGTTATCCGTTCTTATGCTGTGTCATATATTTTCTGTAAAGCTAGTTAAAGCATTATTTATTTAAATATTCTCTAGAATCATTCTTATGTTGTTAAAAAAATAAAATAATTCTCGTTTTCTTGCAAAATCTGTTTGATTTTGGCGATCAAGGGACTTTCCAGCTAATTCAACGATTAATGTTGTTTAATTAAATCTAAAACTTGGGCTGGTGTTTCAACAATAGTAAGTAAACCTTCATTTTTTTTATGAATAAACCCTTCCCTTACACCATGAGATATTAATGTTAAAAATGGGCGCCAATAATCTGCGATATTTACTAAAATGATTTGTTTCTTAAAAACACTTAGTTGGGACCAGGTCATTGTTTCGATTGTTTCATCAAATGTTCCTGTCCCGCCAGGTAACGAAATAAACAAATCAGCCTTATCATACATCAATCTTTTTCGCTCATGCATATCTTTTGTGACGATTAGTTCTGTTAGCCTAGAATGACCGACCTCAGCAACTTGCAAAAATTCAGGTATGATACCAATCACAGTGCCCCCTGCGTCTAATGTGGCGTCAGCGAGCTGTCCCATTAATCCCGTACTTCCACCTCCGTATATAACATTTATCTGTTCGCGTGCTAGGCGAGACCCCAATTCCTTAGCCGCCTGAGCATAATCAGAGTTTAAACCACTAGATGATCCACAAAAGACACAGACTGAGAGCTTGTTTTTCATTTATTTCTCATTCATTTTTTATTAGCTTTTGGTTAATTCATTTTCTGTGATATTTAGTGCCATTGCTTAGTTATCACTTCAAGCTTAAAATCGATAAAAGCTTAAGGAGCATTTTTGTATGATTTCTCGCCCCATAGCTATTGGTGTCATTGGCACCATTGTTGTGATTATAGCGTTTGTTCTTAATTACAGTAACGATAAAGATCCGATAGAACAGCAAACGTCTAAAGCATTAGTGTTGAAACAAGAGAAACAACTGACGCCACCATCCAAACAAATAAATAAAACCATAAACCAGAAGCCGGAGAACCGACAGACACCTCTCAATGGAACAGTGATTGTCGAACAAGATATTGATAAGCCTTCGTTTGATTTAGTTCGAGTAGATCCTGAAGGTAATATGGTAATTGCGGGAAAGGGAGCAAATGGTGCAACCATAGAGATATTAGATGGAGATGTGTCTATAGGTATAGTAGAGGCGGACGGTAGAGGTGAATGGGTATTTATACCAAAAACGCGGTTGGCGCCTGGAAGTCGAATTTTAATATTGAGAGATATAACAAATCCAACGATGGTTATAGAATCAGAAAATGCCGTTGTTCTTGTTATTCCGAATATAGGAAAAAATATAGCAGGGTTGGAGGGAAAGGCTGATGATACACCTTTGGCTATGGTTGTTCCAAGAAATGAGGCAAAAAATGTTGCATCACGTTTGATTCAGATGCCTGTTGCTAACAAGCCAGAAGTTGTAAGTGATAGTAAAATAGCAAAAATAAGTAAACATAAGGAAAACAAAATTGAGAAGCCAGCTCTTATATTAAAGATGGTCGACTACAATGATAGCGGAATGGTTATCTTTAGCGGATTTTCTGAGGAAAATTCAATTTTGCAGGTATATATTGATAATTTATTGGTAGGAGTAGTAACGGCAGACAGTAATGGTACTTGGGATCTTAAACTTAAAGATAACTTAAAACCTGGAAAATATATAATACGAGTAGACCAAGTAAGTTCGTCGGGAACAGTCCTGGATAGGATACAGTTGCCTTTTGTAAGGGTGCCCGTTATTGATGCTAAGAAAGAAAAAAATAGCGTAGTTATTCAACCTGGAAATAGTCTCTGGCGAATAGCTGCAAGGGTTTACGGTAGCGGATTTCGATACACCGAAATCTATGAGGCAAATGCAAGTCAAATTGGTGATCCTAACCTAATTTATCCCGGACAAATTTTTAAACTTCCTACACAATTGAAAGCTGAGTAATAAATTAAATGACAAAAGATTCTCTACTTAACAACGTAGTTGTCCCAATTGCGCGTGAGGGATGGCCGTTTATCGCAATTTTTAGTCTTGTATCGTTGGTTCTATACGTTGTTTATGCCCCATTGGGTTGGGTGGGATTGGTTCTGACCCTTTGGTGTATTTATTTTTTTCGAAACCCAGACCGAGTAACGCCAGAACGTGAAGGTTTGCTAATCTCGCCTGCCGATGGCATCGTCCAAATGATAGCTGAGGTTGCTCCCCCCAGAGAATTAGATATGGGAACAGAGCCAGTAGTTCGAGTTAGTGTATTTATGAATGTATTTGATTGTCACGTTAATAGGATCCCATGCGATGGTCGGGTTGGGCGACTAGTCTACGTTCCAGGCCAATTTCTCAATGCCTCGTTTGATAAAGCAAGTGAGGAAAATGAAAGACAAATGATCCGAATTGATCTGGAGACTGGAGCGTTTGTAGGTGCTGTCCAGATCGCTGGATTAGTAGCCCGACGAATTATTTGTTATCTGGAAGATGACCAAACAGTTCTTGCTGGTGAGCGATTTGGATTGATCAGGTTTGGAAGTCGTGTCGATGTCTACCTTCCTCCGAACACAGTATCACAAGTGATTATTGGTCAGAAGTGTATTTCGGGCGAGACGGTAATTGCCGACTTGAAATCAGATGAACCGGCTAGATCTGGCGAAGTTCGTTAACGGCTAACTAGGATGCGTAATTTGATGGATAAAGTGCCTCGACGAAGTCGTATTAAAATGATGCCAATTAGCATCATAATTCCTAATTTAATTACGGTGATGGCTCTATGCTCTGGGCTTACAGGTATAAGGTTTGCCCTTCAGGAGAGATGGGAATTTGCTATCGGAGCTATTGCTTTAGCGGCTATTTTAGATACCCTTGACGGGCGAATGGCTAGATTGTTAAAAGGGCAAAGTAAGTTTGGTGCAGAACTAGATTCGCTATCGGACTTTATAAGTTTTGGGGTAGCGCCAGCTCTGATATTATTTTTTTGGACTACACAGAGTATTCATGGGATTGGTTGGGCAAGTGTTCTTTTCTTTTCAACGTGTATGGCTTTGCGCCTGGCCAGGTTTAACACGCAACTTGAAGACCCTAACCCACCGTCGTTTTCGGCCAGATTTTTTTCAGGTGTTCCTGCCCCTGCCGCGGCGGGGCTTGCTTGCTTGCCTGTGATAGTAAGTTTTGAATTAGATTTGGATGCTATAAAACAGCCGTACCTTATTTCAGGTTGGTTAGTTTTTATTGGATTGATGATGGTAAGTAGTATTCCAACTTTTTCTTTCAAGGGAAGCAAACTTCCAAGGAAACTAGTCATCCCTCTTTTCGTTATCGCAGGATTATTTATTGCGTGTGTATTAACTGCAACCTGGATCGCGTTGGCCATGTTGATAATAGTCTATTTTTTCTCAATACCGCTTAGTTTTTTATCATATATAAAATTAAATTTACGCTTACAAATTGG
Source organism: Rhodospirillaceae bacterium (assembly GCA_002708305.1). Lineage (GTDB taxonomy): Bacteria > Pseudomonadota > Alphaproteobacteria > Thalassobaculales > Thalassobaculaceae > UBA7326. The sequence continues at coordinate 64,031 of PANE01000030.1, read as the reverse complement.
AACACTAGAAGAATAATCCAAAATTTTTTCTATTAGTATCTAAAGTGAGAAAGTACTTCTACTTGGTTTGCTTTTTTATTTTGGGAAATTAAACTTCATACCAGTCTTTTAGATTTGATCGCAACATCAATGCACAGGGCGTAACTAATAAAGTCAAAACTGTCGCAAAACTGAGACCAAATACAATGGTTGTCGATAGTGAAACCCACCATTGGGTTGATGGGGCGCCTATAGTAATTTCTCTAGTTACAAAATCAATATTAGTTTGAAAAACCATTGGTAGAAGTCCCAATACCGTCGTGACAGTTGTTAACAATACTGGTCGTAAACGTTGAGCTCCAGCCAGAAGAATTGCTTCTTGAACATTTTTAGACGTAAGCTTTAAATAATCAAAGGTATCTATTAAAACAATGTTATTGTTAACAACTATACCGGCCAGAGCGATAACGCCAACCCCTGACATGACGATACCGAATGGTTCTCCAGTAAAAAGTAAACCCAGGAAGACACCGGCAGTCGACAATATGACAGCTGATAATATTAAAAAGGCACTATAAAAACTATTGAACTGTGTGACTAATATTATACCCATAATAAATATGGCTGCTGTAAACGCTTTTATAAGAAAACCTTTAGCTTGTTTTTGTTCGGCATCTTCTCCTTTGAATCGAATCTTAACTGAGTCAGGAAGATCTGAAGCTTTAAGCCATGCCTTAAGCTCTTGGGTTTTTGAGTCTGCTAGAATCCCTGGTGCAACATCTGCCGTAATAGTCTTTGTTTTTATCGATTGTACTCGTTTAATTACACCAACCTTAGACTTCGGAGTCCACGTTATAAAATTATCAATAGGGATTAGACCTTTATTAGTTTTTATTTGTATTCGCTCATATTGATTGAGTTTTCGATGGCTCCGTGGATATCGGATAACAACATCAATTTCTTCATCACTATCGGTCGTCCTGTAATCAGTTACTTTTAGGCCTTTGGTAATAAGTTGCACATAATTACCAATTAGTGCTACATCGACTTCAAATTTTGCTGCTTCTGCCCGATCTACCTTTAGCTGCCACTCAATTCCTGGCAAATCTCTATCATCGTCAATGTTCACAAGGCCTTCAATCTTATCTAGATGGTTCCTTATCGTTTCTGTAGCGTTATTTAAATCTGAAATATTATTAGATTTAATTAATAATTTTATTGGTTTTCCTGTTGGGGGGCCTTTTTGCAATTCTACAAACGTAACCAATATTCCAGCATATTTACTAGCCTGACTTTTAATCTCCGCTAGAATAACCTCCGCTGGCCTTCGTTGAGCCCAGTCTTTAAACTCTAGTTGTATCGTCCCTACAACGTCTTTTGGTATATTCTGACCTCCGCCCTGAAGCTTGCCAACGAACGTATAGATGGATTTAAATTCGTCGATTTTTAATACTTCTCTTTCAATATGATAAACTAATGCTGCTTTTTCCTCTGTAGATAGGTTTCCACGTGCATGTATGTATATCTTAGCGGTATCGGGTTCTATATCGGGAAAGAACTGAACTCCATTACCTCTTGTAATGTATGTGTACTGAACTGCAACTAACGTAAATAAAGCGACTAATATGATTTTTGCAGGGTTTTTTAATGCCAGTTCTAGTGTTTGCAGATAGAATCCCGTAAACCAGTTTGGCTTCCCAATACTTACCGGAAAACTACTTTTTGCCGCGGCGCCTTGCACGGCGTCTAAGGTATTGGGTTTTCCAATTTTAGAACCGAGAGTAGGTATAAAAACCAAGGCCATTAGAAGTGAAGCGGTTAATATTGCTATTAAAGTTATTGGAAGAAATTTCATGAATTCTCCAACCATACCAGGCCAAAATATCAACGGCATGAATGCGGCCAGTGTAGTAGCCGTTGAAGCTATAATAGGTCCAGCCATTCGATTAGCTGCCACTTGATAAGCGTCTTTTCTAGGAAGGCCATTGGTCATTTGGCGGTCAGCAAATTCTGTGACTACAATCGCCCCATCCACCAACATACCAACAGATAAAATTAAACTGAAAAGTACTACTACATTTATCGAAAATCCTAACGTTGCTAACACTAAAATTCCAAGTAAGAAGGAGCCAGGGATGGCTATACCCACAAGGAGCCCTGATCGCCAACCAAGTGCACCCACAATTATGATCATAACTAACAATATTGCACTTATAACATTATTCTGAAGATCTTTTAACATGCGATTAATATGCAAGGACCGATCTTGGGAAAAAGTTACTTTTATCTCATTAGGCCACTGTTGGCTTTGTTGGAAAACCTTTGCTCGCACGCTTTGAATTGTATCGATTATATTCTCACCACTTCGTTTTGAGATTTCCAGTCCTATGGAGGGCTCGCCAGATAACCGAGCTATTGAATCTCTATCCTTAAAAGTCCTTTTTACCTTTGCTACATCTCCAATAGTTACTAAAGCTCCATCATGTACCTTTATAGGTTGAGCTAGAATATCTGAGATATTTTCATAAAGACCTGGGACTTTAATAGGAAAGCTGCCATTCCCTGCATCCAGTGTTCCTGCCGTCACCAGTAGATTTGAACGGGCGATTATCTGAAGTATCGTTATTGAGTCTAAGTTGTAGCTTTCCAAAAGTGTCGGATCTATTGTGACTTCAATTAGTTCTTTTCGATTTCCTGTGAGCTTTACGTCTAGAACGCTATTTATGCTTCCAATTTCATCGCGAAGACTTCGAGCCAATGCAAGTAAAGTACGTTCAGGAATATTGCCGGAAAGAGTTACAACTAAAACAGGGAACAAACTAAAGTTTATCTCTTTTATTTTTGGCTCTTTTGTCTCAGTTGGAAGACTGGTTTTTGCCAAGTCAACTTTTTCACGGACATCAGTTATTGCTTTTTCTGCGTCAAACCCTGCATCAAATTCAAGGACAAGACTTGCACCACTCTCATATGCGGAACTCCGAACCTCTTTTACACCTTCAATACTGCGCAATGAGGTTTCTAATGGTTGTAGTAATAATCGTTCACTGTCCTCTGGAGAAATCCCATCGTGTTTAAGAAGAATGTATATCAACGGAATATCAATATCAGGATCTGCTTCCTTTGGAATATCGATATAAGCGGCCCCACCTGCGATAAGTATCATTAGTAAGGCCAACAGTGTCGCTCGAGATCTTGAAAGCGCTGAGTCAATGACCTTCTTCATCGCTGTCTATCCGATAATTGGGCTTCCGAGACCGAGTCGACGATTTCGTTGTCCATAACAAACCCCTGGCCGACAACGATGATCTCGCAGATGTCAGGTAACCCTGTTACGAATACTGTTTCAGCAGAGTCGCCAACAATATTAATAGGGATAAATTTTACCTTATTCTCTGCATTGACTATTTTAACCCCTAAATGGCCATCCTTATTTAATGAAAATAGTGAGGCAGATAATTGATGTGCTAAAATGGGAGGCATAGGGATTATTAATTTTGTTGTAATTCCTTCGGCTATTCTTATTTTGAAGTTTTTTGTCTCAAATTCTATCTTAAAAGTTCGCGTATTCTTTTGAGCCACGGGACTTATGAATCGTATTTGTCCATCTATTTCTCTCCCACTTCTCAGCTTAGCTTTTGCTGATTGCCCTTTAACGATTTTCAAATAGTCTCTTTCTGAAACATAGGCTGCAATTATAAGTGGGTCTAAATCGATCAATTCTGCGATAGGCTCGAATTTTTTTAAAACATCACCATTTTCAACTAACCGCTCACTTAAAATACCACTGAATGGAGCACGAATAACAGTATTTTCATAATCAATCTTTACTCGCTTTGCATGAGCTTTTGCTGATTGTAAATCTGCAAAAGCCGCAGCCAATTTTGTCTCTGTCTTGAACCCTTTTATGGATAATTTTTTGGCAGCGGAAAATTCTATTTTTCTTTGTTTGACCCGTGCTTCAGCTTCTTTTAAGCGAATTGGTAAATCTTCTGGATAAAGCTGAGCAATGACATCTCCTTTACTCACACTATCTCCTGCATTTACTGTCGTTTTTGATATTTTCCCAGTGATTTGAGTGCGGATTGTTACTGCACGCGAGCTTTCAGTTTGACCCGTTACAAAGATACTTGGAATGTATGTTTGGGCTTTAAGTTTTCTGGTCTGTACCTTGGCAACTGTTTTAGGGGAAGTTGGTTGCTGAAATTCTGGCAGTAGCTTAGTGGTGCTAGCTACGTCGAAAATCTGACCTGAAAATAGCCATCCTGCGACCAGAACCGCAAGTATTACTGCAATAATTACAGAAGATTTAGAAGGTGTCATACAATCGGCGATCAGAAAAAAATAGGTTTAGTGGTATATTAGAAATAGACATAGGAAGCATTTAAAGCATTTTCTAGTTTAAGCCTAATTAATCGTTTTATTTCTGAGATATTTACTTAGAACGTTTCAACCCATGGCCTTAGTTCAATTTCCCAACCCCATGAGCTTCGATGTTGTCGATGGAATTGGAGATAGGTTTCTGCTATTGATTCTGGATCTAACATACTATCGTCCCCTGGGTCATTTCTCTCTGGCCGATGGGCCGCCTTTATTCCCCCATCTATAATGAAATGGCCGATATGTATATTTTTTGGATGCAGTTCTCGAGCTAAAGATTGAGCTAGCCCTCTCAAACCAAATTTCCCCATGGCAAATACAGAAGAGTGTGCATATCCCTTAACACTGGCTGAGGCACCTGTAAAAAATATGCTTCCATTTCCTCTTTCAATCATTCTCTTCGCAGCTTCCTGAGCTACCAGAAAAGCGCCAAAACATGTTATGTTTAATGCCTTTTGTGTCTCTAGAGGGTCGACCTCTATAATTCCTCCTCGAACTCGAGCTGAGGGATTGTATACTACGAGATTTGGGGTGCCCAAATTTTTGTCTAGCTTCTGAAATAATGACTGAACCTCCTCAATGCTACCAGCATCACACCGGTATACTTCTGCGTCGGTTTTTTCTGCTAATTTAGAGAGTTTTTCGGTATTGCGTGCAGCTATTGAAACCTTAAAACTATTTCTCACTAAAAGATAAGTTAATGATGAGCTAAGTCCTGGTCCCGCTCCTACAATAAGGGCTGTTTGTTTCATTCTATATCCTTTCTTTTATCGGGAAGCAGGTGGGCGAAGTAATTCAAATGGTTCTGGGAAAGTATCAACGGGAACCTCGATAACAGTGGGTCGGTTTGCAGAAAAGCCCTGATCTAAAGCGGCTCTAAGTTCATCTGGAGTTTTTGCGCGAAGTCCCAATGCTCCAAAACTGTCCGTTAATCGCACAAAATCAGGATTAGTAAATTGCGAAGCAATAACTTTTCCATCATGTAATTCACGTTGCATCCGAAGAACGTTACCAAATGCTCCATCAGCAAAAACAATGGCAACTAAATTAATACCGTGATGAACAGCGGTTGCAATCTCCGGCATGGTGTACATGAAACCTCCATCTCCATTAACAGATACGACCGGTTTATCAGGATGAGCAACTTTAACACCGAGAGCAGTGGCGTAACCATATCCGAGTGTCCCTTGGTACCCCGGGGTAATCATTGACCGGGGATGGTAGACTGGGAAACCCACACGGGATACGTAGCCTACTTGAGTGAATTCATCCACGAATAGACCATTTTCGGGTAGGGCATCTCGGATGGCCCTCAACCACGCCATTTGTGGTCCAGCCTTTTTCTCCATTATTGTATCTGCCTGACCTTTAAGGTTAAGCATCTCTTCTTCTCGACTGACCCGCTTATTATTATATTTTGTAAGGGAGTTGATGATCTGTTTGGTCGCAGAACTTGCGTCTGCGACGATACCCACATCTGGTTTCATAACCCGAGTTAGCTCGGTCGGGTCTATGTCTATATGTATAATTTTAATGGCATTATCCATACCCCACGTCATACGTTCCGCTTGCAAGCGACACCCAATACTGATTGCGACATCACACTTATTCCAGAGTATAGCGCCTGCTGTGTTTGTATGAGCCAAATAGTGACGTTCATCTAAGACACCCCGACCATTTTGATATGAAACTACTGGAGCTTGGAGCGTTTCAGCCAATATTTTAACTTCTTCACATGCGTCATAGGCGCCACCTCCAACAAAAATCATGGGTTGATTTGCGTGCCCAAGCATTTTTGCTGCTTTTTCGACTAGGTCTGGATCTGCGATGGGTGCTGGACCTCCAGTTGTCTTAATACCCAACGCTACTTCTGATTTATGCCACATCATGTCCATTGGCATCTCAATCCCTACGGGCCGAGGACGTCCACTCCGCAAGTGCCAAAAGGCTTCACTAATTTTTGTTGGTGTTTCTGAAGGATGATTTATTCGGGTTGAATATTTTGTTAATGCATTCATTATTTCTAATTGTTCAGGGATTTCATGCAACATGCCAAACCCTCTGTTTATCGTGGTAGAGGGTATTTGTCCGGTTATGGCTAGCACCCGACTATTGCATGCATATGCTGTAGACAAAGCGGCAGTCGTGTTAAGCATTCCTGGTCCAGGTACAACTGCATAAGCTCCAACTTTTCCGGTGGATTGGGCGTATCCAAATGCCATATAAGCCACGCCTTGCTCATGCCGAGAGTTTATTACAGAGATAGAATTGCTTGCATCATGAAGGGCATTGAACATTGGATCGAGCTGTATCCCTGGCAATCCAAAAACAGTATCTATGCCCTCGGTTATAAGAGAACGTATCAAGGCTTCGCCGCCACTTAGCTTCTCTGTTTTTTTGCTAGCCATTGGAATTCTCCTGTGTTTTGGTTGTTCTCCAAGATGTTTGGAGATTGGTTGAGAGTTCAACTAAAAAGCGTAAACGGCTAACTTTTAAGCCCATCACTCTAATGCAATTAGAATTGATCCGAGCAATAGTCGGTTTTAATTCTTTTTACTTTTGTATAAGTCTGCGGGAACCTTCACGAGCAGTGTTAGTAGAAAAAAAGATAGTGTTTTACCATGCTGGTCAAGGTTTAGAGCACTATTGACACCTCCTTCTAAAACGTCGTCTATTACGAAATTGAGAGCTGGTAGGTTAGGCAGTTCATACCGTGTCACTTTACTGGCTCCTTTTTTCTTAAAAAGGTCTAAAACTCGCGCCTCTGTGATTTGATCTAACAAGCAATCATAGATAGCCGGGTTATAGGGTATTAGGCTTATATTGGACCGATTTCCTTTGTCTCCGGCTCTAGCATGAGCAATTTCATGTAGTCTTACGTTTTCCACTTGTTTGCTCATTAAACATTACCGGTTAAAAAGTTTACTTTTGGTCTAATTTTCTCTCTATCGACTAATATTGATGCTGTTTGAACTTGGTCGGTTAGATGCTGACGAAATCCACCCCCAGCAGCAGGACCGCTACAATACAAACTTAGCACTTCTTGATTAATTCGCTCAATGACTTCTTTTTCATGGCCACAAGTAGCCACACGAATTCTATAATCCCCGTCTTCAGGGTAGCTATGCGAGCTTGTGATATCTTCATTATCACCTGAATGCACGCTCATTGTACCTAGAATATCAAAGCGAATAGGATAATTAGTTCCAATATCGCGGTATCTGCTTTTTAAGACATCTATAGCTAGTCGTGCTCTTTTTAGAGCATTGGGACCGGCATAACTCATTTCAGCCTCGCCCATCCATCCTCCGTCAATACTAACTGTCGCTTTTAGAGTATCAGGCCTTGGTTTACCATTAGCCCCAGAGACCTCTACTCGATCTAAACCAACTTCGGTGACTTCTACCTTGCTGATATCCAGTATAACGTCAGCGGTATAATAGTTCTCTGGATCATGAATTTCATATAAGAGTTGTTCTTTGACCGTTTGCGCTGACACCAGGCCACCGGTATTTTCGGCCTTTGTTATAATTAAAGTTCCATCACTTTTAACTTCTGCTAGTGGAAAGCCTACATTCGCTAAATTAGGAACATCTTTATATCCAGGATCAGCAAAGTATGCGCCAGTAACCTGGCCTCCGCACTCTAAAAGGTGACCAGCCATTGTGCCGGCAGCCAATTTGGACCAATCGTTTTCGGCCCAACTGAACTCTTTTATCAATGGACCGAGCACTAGGGCGGGATCAGTGCATCTCCCAACTACTACTACATCGGCTCCTTTTTGAAGGGCTTCAGCTATTGGCCGGGCGCCAAGATAGGCATTTGCGGCTAGGACTTCATTATCCCCAATATCTAACCCTTCAATAGTCGGATGGTTTTGAATATCAGCCCCCGACATTATTTGCAGTAGGTCATCTCCTTCTACGATTGCGATTTTGATATCGTTACACCCAGTTTCTTTTGCTATTTCGGCTATTTTGATAGCACCCCCTTTGGGGTTGGCTGCGCCAAAATTAGATACTATTTTAATCCCACATTCATGACATTTTTTCAAAATTGGCCGTATATAACTCTCTAAAAATGGCGAATAACCGTGGGATGGATCCTTTCTTCGGTGTTTTTGTGCCAAAGCTAAAGTTCTTTCAGCTAGCGTTTCAAAGATTAGGTATTTAGGGCCTTCCTTTTTAGCCAGGGTCGCTACAACTGGTATCGCAGCATCGACCCTGTCCCCGGAAAAACCAGCGCCACAACCTATGTGAACAACGGATGAAACCATTTTCTGCTCCTTTTAGAAAGAGGTTGAACTCTTTACTGTTTGAGGATTAGAGATATCCTAATTAAGTTAAGCTTATCATCTATTGCCGGATCAAGAATATTCAAAAATGTTAGTTGAATAGAGAAAATAGTGTATGATCTGAGATTATCAGTTTTTGGATGGTCTAATGGAGGAAAATAAATGCGCCTACATGGTCTTGGACATGTCGTTCTTAAGGTTAGAGATTTGGATCGGTCAGTTCCATTCTATAGGGATGTGCTCGGTTTGAAAAAGGTGGGGCAGGATGGCGAGAAAATGGTGTTTTTTTCGTTTGTAGATAATCATCATGATTTAGCCTTATTAGAAACTGGAAAAGACGCAGTCTCAGCCGAGGAAAACTCGCCTGGGCTTCACCATGTTGCGTTTAAAGTTGGAGATAGCCTAGATGAACTTCAACACGCTAAAGATTGGTTAAGCAGTAATGGTGTAGAACCCCATAGGACAAGAGACCATATAGCAACTCAGTCGGTTTATTTTCATGATCCGGATGGTAATCAGATTGAAATTTTTGTGGAGTCAGACCCGTCTGTTTGGCATAATGATCCTAGTTTAGTAGCGACTTCAAATCCGCTAGAGTTACGGTAAAAATAGTTAAGGCTTATTAAATAATTATATCATTTTTATATAGAGATCCAATCAACTGGACCTCTAGGTTTGGCTGGTTTCTGCCAGCCAAAAATGTAAGTAGAATGTTATCGTAGCTCAAAATTTCATCATTTCAATTTTTTGCTGGGTTCAAGGTAGTTGGTATGATTATGTCTAATACTTTCAGAAAAGCACTAGAGGCAGGAAAATCGACGATTGGTACGCATTTTCTATTTTCTGATCCAGATGTAGCAGAATTAATAGGCGATACAGGGCTCTTTGATTACGCGGAATTCTCTGCTGAATATTCGATTTTGGATATGCGACTACTTTATCACTTAGCCAGGGCAGCCCAATGCTCTAATCTAACATTGATGATTAAGTTGGATCAGGAAGGACAGGGTTTTTGGGGGCAGGCTGCTCTGGGTGCGGGGTTTAAATCTATCTTGTTCACCGATATCCGTTCTGCAAGTGATATTGATACTTGTCATGACATAATACGGCCTGATACCCCAAATGTTGGCGGACGGATGGGTTTGAAACTCAGACGACCAGCGTTATCAACCTATGCACCTGAGACTTATCTAGAGGACCTTAACTCTATAGTTTTTTGTTTAATGTTGGAGAAACAAATAGCTGTGGAAAATATCGATGAAATACTCTCACGAGCTAAAGAAAAAGGCGTTGACATGGTCCAGTGGGGGCCGGCTGATTACAGTATTACTCGAGGTCGACCGAATATGATGTTTCAAGAAGATATAATTCCGATTGAGGAAATGGTTATACAAAAGTGTGTGGAGTATGATGTGGCGCCACGTATTGAAATTGGCGAGGTTGAAAAGGCAAAACGCTATATCGATTTAGGAGTTAGGCATTTTTGTATCGGTTGGGATAGATTTATCCTACAAGCTGGCTTGAAAAATTTAGGAGAGGGGCTTCGTCGATTGACAGATACTATTTAAATAACGTTAACGGTCACATCGAAAATGATCGTAAGCAACCTTAATACAATGGAATTAGAGTAATCCTCTACGCACTCTGGAGAATAAAGATATGACGCCGATTGATTTGTATACGTGGAAGACTTCAAATGGAAAGAAGGCCACTATTATGATGGAAGAATGTGGTTTAGATTATAGAATACACCCCATCGATATTTCGACGGATATTCAGTTTGCAGAAGATTTCCTGAAAATAAACCCAAATTCCAAAATACCAGCGATTGTAGATCATGATGGACCAAACGGGAGTTCGTTTACCGTTATTGAATCTGGCGCAATTTTGATGTACCTGGCTGAAAAAACGGGTTTGTTTTTGCCGAAAGAGATGGAAAAAAAATATGAAGTAATCCAATGGGTTATGTTTCAAATGGGCGGGGTTGGGCCAATTTTTGGCCAAGTACATCATTTTAAACGAGCTGCGAAAGAAACAGTCCCATACGCAATAAACAGGTATTATACCGAATGTCGGCGACTATATGGAGTTTTGGATGCTAGATTAGCCAAGAGAGAATATATAGCTAATGATGAAGTATCGATTGCAGATTTTTGCACTTTACCTTGGGTTTTTCGTCATGATTGGCAAGAGGTCGATCTGACGGATTTTAGCAATGTGAACCGCTGGTATGATACTATGATGCGGCGTCCAGCTTTATCTCGAGGAATGAATTTACCAGAGTAATGCTCAAGCGTACCAGTTTAGGGGGCATGACGCTTCCAAATTAGGTTGAGACCACTATTCGAGTAAAACTGCGCGAGTTCGAGGATCGATATTATAGATCGTTTTTTTAAAGACAAAATTTAAATTTTACCGTTCTCATCGTGGTTAGTGATACCATTAATTTAACGGGCTGGGCTCTTTTAACTTTGAATAAAGATACTATATATATAACTGTCAGTGAGACTGAAAAAAGATAAAATGGCTATTAAATCAAATAACAAACCAAATCAAAAAGACTATTCTTTCGACCTCGATAAAGTGTTCGCGTGTATGGTTTCTGTACAATCGAACATCCCAAAGGATGCCTTCACGGCACCTGTTTTAGGAACTGAACGGGGTGGTAACGGAATTGTTATAAAAGAGGGCGGTATTGTTTTAACGATTGGTTACCTGCTAACGGAAGCGGAAACGATTTGGCTTACCGATCATACAGGCGTGGCTGTTCAAGGTGACGTTTTGGGGTACGACCAAGAGAGTGGCTTAGGGCTAATACAAGCACTTGGGACATTAAATGCGGAAGTTGTGCCAATTGGACAATCATCTTCTTTGAAAGAAGCTGATAAGGTTTTGGTGGCTGGTTTTGGTGGGCAAAGAAATTGTGTCAGCGCAGAAGTAGTAGCGATTAGAGAATTTGCTGGGTATTGGGAATACTTGTTAAGTGATGCGATTTTCACATCACCGGCTCACCCAAATTGGGGAGGGACCGGGCTTATAGGTCGTAATGGTGAGTTACTTGGTGTTGGTTCTTTATTTATACAGCACGAGACTATCGGTGATGAAGTAGTTGATGGTAATATGGTTGTTCCGATTGACCTTCTAGAACCAATTATAGATGATCTTCTTACGATGGGTAGGCCAAATAAGAAGGCTCGCCCGTGGTTAGGTTTATTCGGTGCAGAGGCAGATGGTGCGATTGTAGTCGCTGCTTTGACTGAGGGCGGCCCCGCTCATGATGCAGATGTGCAAGTCGGCGACATTGTTCGGGCTGTTGCAGAAAATGAGATCGACTCTTTAGCGGAATTATTCAGAAATATCTGGTCTTTAGGACCAGCAGGCATCGAGGTACCTTTGGTTCTAGAGCGTGATGGAGAGATAATAGATGTAAGCATCTTGTCGGTAGCTCGCTCAGATATGTTAAAGGGTCCAAAATTGCATTAAATCTGTTTAGTCTAAATTACTGTACCTCAGCAATTCAGCGGTTTATTCTCAAGAAAGGGCAGCGCAAGCTCTCTGAATTCGCTGGCAAGCGTCTTCTAGAATTTCTGTGGAAGTGGCATAGGAAATCCTAAAGTGAGGGCTCAATCCAAAAGCAGCGCCATGCACAGCAGCGATCCCCTCCGTCTCTAATAAATACCCAACAACATCTTCATCAGTCTTTAAAATTGCGCCTGATGGTGTTGTTTTTCCAATCATGCCAGCACAAGATGGATAAACATAAAAAGCCCCGTCAGGGGTTGGGCAACTTATCCCATTAGCTTGGTTGAGCATGGAACATACGAGCTCTCGTCGTTGTTTAAATATCTCATTATTTTTCTTAAGAAAAGTCATAGAACCATTAAGGGCTGCCACCGATGCAGCTTGGCTTATAGAGCTTGGATTTGAGGTGGATTGGGACTGAATTTTTCTGATCGCTCCAATGAGGTCTTTAGGGCCTGCGGCATAGCCAATTCTCCAGCCCGTCATGCAGAATGCTTTCGACATGCCGTTCACCGTCAATGTTCTGTCGTAGAGCTTCGGTTCTACTTCTGCAGGGGTGCAGAATTTAAAATCGTCATAAACCAGGTGTTCGTACATATCATCGGTCATGACCCAGACATGAGGGTGGCGAAGAAGAATATCCGTTATTTTCTTCATGTCACTCCAACTGTAACCCGCACCGGTTGGATTCGAAGGGCTATTAAGTATAATCCATTTAGTTTTTTGGGTTATCGCTTTTTCCAAGTCTTCGGCTTGTAATATGAAGTTATTGTCCAAGCTGCAAGGTACAATTTTTGGCGAACCATCGGCTAACAAAACCATGTCAGGGTATGATACCCAGTATGGAGCAGGAATTATAACTTCGTCTCCAGGATTAAGCGTGGCCATCAAGGCATTATAGAGAACCTGTTTCCCCCCATTACCAATGGTGACCTGGGTCGGATTGTAGGCAAGATTATTATCACGTTTGAATTTATCACATACAGCCTGTTTTAGTGCCGGGGTGCCATCTGGGTCGGTATATTTTGTATCTCCTCTTGCCATAGCATCTTCAGCAGATTTGATGATATGGTCGGGCGTAGGAAAGTCAGGTTCACCAGCAGCTAGCTCGATTATATCTTTTCCCTCAGCCTTTAACTCTCTTGCCTTTGCGCTCATTGCTATAGTTGGGGAGGGCTTTATTCTATCAAGCTTTTTTGCAAGGATATTCATAATAAGTCTCTGGCAATTGTTACGTTCATACTATTCGAAAATACGCCTGTAAACTCTTTGATGCAAGTCCTGTTATATATTGAATATCTTTGAAAGCTCGACAATGATAAATAGGTAACATATTTTATATTTAGGTTTAACTAATGCAATTATTAGCGATCAGCGATCTTCACCTTTCCCAAACTTCCAATAAAGATGCCTTAATAAAGATGGCAGATCATAGAGACGATTGGCTTATTATTGGAGGAGACACGAGTGAAAAACCCGAACTACATGAGTTTGCATTTAAAGAGCTAAGCAAAAGGTTCGCCAGACTAATCTGGGTTCCTGGGAATCATGATTTATGGACTTTTGTTAGCAAGAGCAAATATGCAAAACGTGGTGTTGAAAAATACAACCTGTTGGTAGAGATAGCTAGATCTTTTGGTGTAATAACACCAGAAGATCCATTTCTAGAATGGCCAGAAAAGAGTAATAATGACACAGAATCGCTTTTTATAGCACCACTATTTTTATTATATGATTATTCTTTTCGTCCCAAAAGTGTTGATAGAAAAAATGTTAAAAACTGGGTGCGTGAGGTTCACGCTGAGTGTAGTGACGAAATTCTCCTTGACCCAAAGCCATATAAAAGCCGCGAAGAATGGTGTTGGGAACGATGCGATACGAGCATCAAAAAGTTATCTAATATTCCTGATTCATACAAAACAATCCTAATAAACCATTGGCCACTCCGACTAGATCTTATAAATTTACCTAGGGTCCCCCGTTTTACGCCTTGGTGTGGTACCGAATTGACAAACGATTGGCATAATAAATTTCGAGCTAATGTAGTTATAAGTGGCCATTTACATACTAGGCGGACAGATTTTATCGACGATTGTAGATTTGAGGAAGTGTCTTTGGGATATAGGCGTCAATGGAATGTAAATCATGGTATAGATTATTACTTAAGAACGATCATAGCCGATTGAATGCTTAGCTTTAAAATATACTTACAACAGTAGGGTAAAGTGTTGGGAGGTAGAAGTATTGATTTTAATTATTGGGGGAGGGATAGGTGGTTTAACTTTAGCCCTCAATCTACATAGAGCGGGTATCCGGTGCCAGGTTTTTGAGTCTGCTAAGGAAATTAAACCTCTGGGCGTTGGGTTAAATATTTTGCCTCATGCCATGCGTGAATTATCTTTTCTTGGGCTAGAATCTAATATCGCAAAAGATGCTATTGAAACACGGGATGTGTCTTTTTATAATCGATTTGGTCAACATATATTCACTGAGACTAGAGGCCGATTTGCTGGCTATGAATGGCCACAATATTCAATTCATCGAGCTAGTTTACATGATGTTCTCATGAAGGCGGTTTACGATCGTTTGGGTTCTGATGCAATTAAGAAAGGGCATCGTTTTAAAGAGCTAGAGCAATCTAACGAGGGTGTGGTTGCCCACTTTAATACAGAGGGCTCCTGCCCAGGTGTGAGGACATATAGGGGATGCGCCATAGTGGGCTGTGATGGTATAAAATCAGTTGTGCGTTCTTCTTTTTATGAGAAGAACGACCCTTTGATTTATTCTGGAATTACCATGTGGCGCGGCATAACAAAATGGCCCCCTTTTTTGTCAGGGTCGTCAATGGTCTATGCTGGTTGGTTAGAGACTGGAAAGGTAATTGCATATCCGATAAGCAAAACTGATGATGGAATGCATATTATAAATTGGCTTTGTGAATTCTATTGTCCTCCTAGAAACCCAAAAGGTGATTGGGGGCAAAAGGGGCGTATAGAGGATTTTATTTGGTCGTGTAAGGAGATGACATTCTCCTGGCTTAATATTCCAGAAATGATAAAGGCGGCGGAGGTTATTCTTGAATACCCTATGGTCGATAAGGAACCTCTGAAAAAATGGAGCTTTGGTCGCGTTACATTACTTGGTGACGCAGCTCACCCAATGTATCCTAGAGGATCTAATGGAGCAGGGCAGTCGATCATTGATGCTAGATGCCTGGCAGATAATTTGACTTCCGAATGCGATGAGGTAACTGCTTTTAGGAAGTATGAGTCTGATAGACGACCTAAAACTAGTGCTGTCGTCCATGCAAATCGGTCTAATCCTCCAGACGCAATATTACGAGAGGTGTACGAGAGGACTGGGGATAAACCATTTAAAGAGTTAAATGACGTGATTTCCGTTGATGAACTTGAAGCTTTATCCGATCAGTATAAAAAAATCGCCGGTTTTAAGTTAGAGGCAGTTCATAATAACAAAAGTCCTATGTAGACCTTTTGAATTAACCAATGGGGATTATAGGCAAGGCTTTTTACTATAAAACGATATTAATTCTGATAAATAAAGCTTAATGTCTCAATAAAGTAAGACTTAAGTTTGTAGGAAATGAGAATGAAAAGATCTAGAGCACTGAAACTATCACTAATGGGAGCTAGCGCACTGACCTTGGTGGCTTGCGATAATAGTCAAGAGGTTGGGGTCTTTGAGACGGTCGACCAATGCATTGACCAAGCGGGGTTTTCGCGTGACATTTGTGAAGCAAATCAGAAAAAGGCACAATCTGAGCATGTTAGGGTAGCGCCTAAATATACTTCCATTTCGGATTGTGAGATAGATTTTGGATCGGAAAAATGTGAAACAGCACCGCAGCGAACTACATCGGGAGGATCAGTTTTTATGCCTATGATGATGGGTTATATGATGGGCAATATGTTAGGTGGTAATTCGCGCTTTTCTGCTCAACCGCTATATCGATCGCGGGACGATTCTCGTAATTTTAGAACGGGAGATAATCAAAAAGTATCAGGAAAGACAGGGGTAACAAAAGTAGCAGGGCAAACTGCACGGGCTGCATCCACTAAAACAAGAACAATCCGTCGAGGCGGTTTTGGTTCTTCTGCGAGAGCGTCTACTGGGCGCTTCCGTAGTTTCCGAGGTTTTGGCGGTTAGTCGCCTGTCCAGATGCAACGTATTAAGGTTGAAGAACGTGCAGACTGGAAGGCCCAAGCGGAGTCCTTAGGGTTTAACTTCCACACTATGTATGGCGCTGCCTACTGGGATGAGTCGGCCTGTTATCGATTCTCGATTAACCAAATAGAAAATGATATAGAGGATCCAACAAACGAAATAGAGCAAATGTGCTTTGAGCTAGTTGCTCGAGCAGTCCAAGATGAAGAGGTGCTGCATAAGTTAGCTATACCGGAAGAATTTTGGGATTACGTTCGCTCTAGTTGGTTGAAACAAGAAAAAAATTTATATGGGCGTTTAGATCTCTCTTATGACGGATCTTCGCCAGCAAAACTGCTAGAGTATAATGCGGACACGCCTACTTCACTCTATGAAAGTTCAGCCTTTCAATGGGTGTGGTTGGAGCAGGCTATGGAAATGTCGATTATTCCCTCGGGTTGTGATCAGTTCAATTCGATCCATGAAAGTATGGTGAAAGCTCTTGAGCAATTCGGTATTAAAGATCAATTGCACTTAACCGCGTGTAGAGGAAGTGAGGAAGACGAGGGGACTGTGCGTTATATCGAAGAGTGTGCGGTTCAGGCTGGGCTTGAAACAAATTTTATTTTTTTGGAGGATATAGGCATTGATGAAAATGGATATTTTACTGACCTTGATGACAAAAGAATAGAGACGTTGTTCAAACTTTATCCGTGGGAATGGATCATGAAAGATGAATTTGGTCTTTCATTGCCAAAAAGTGAATTGAAGATAATTGAACCAGCTTGGCGGATAATACTATCTAATAAAGGAATGCTTCCTCTGCTTTGGGAGATGTTTTCAGGACATCCAAATTTGCTACCTGCTTTTTTCCCCAATGACCCTCGGGTAAGTGAAATAGAAGGAGGGGTTGTCAAAAAGCCATTATTCTCCAGGGAAGGAGGAAATGTTGAAATAACTGAAGTGGATGGAAGTATTATTAAAGCGGATGGTCCATACGGTGACCAAGGTTCAATTATACAGGCTTTACACCCGCTACCAGTTTTTGATGGCAATCATACCGTAATTGGTTCTTGGCTTGTTGCGAGTAATGCATGTGGTATCGGAATAAGAGAGGATGATACCGCAATCACTAGGGATACATCTCGATTTTTACCACACGTAATTCTAGATTAGGCTTAAAAAAAAGCCCAGACTAGTAATAGCCTGGGCAAGTTTATACAGGGAGGTTTTCGTCTGGGAGACGAGGGACCCGAGAGCCCGTAGATATGTAACCCGCGAATAACACGGTACGAGTATTTTATATTATACGGTAGCGGATCAGATCCAGTGATAATTTGTCAGATCGGCCATGCAAAATCTGCATGGCTAGAAGGAAGTTTTTGCAACTTCCTGTATGAGAAAATCTCTTAGTACTGCTATACGTTTGGATNTTTTCAATTCCTCTGGGTAGACAAAAAATGCTGGTACTGCTGGACCATCTATTTCTGGTAAAATCCTCAAAAGGTTTGGGTCTTCCGCGGCCAGGTAATCAGGTAAAGCCGCTATTCCAACACCTCCTTGCACTGCTCGGAATATCCCATAAACATTATTAACACGTACAATTTTCTGTTGCTTCATTTTATCTGAGCCCGATAGCAAACTCAGTAACCAATTAGCTTCAATATATGGTAAACTAATACTTTCTCCGTAAATCACTATTCTATGATCTGATAAGTCTTGTATAGATTTTGGAATTCCATTTGTTTCTACATATCTTGGCGACGCATACAGATGGAACCGTATAGTCTTGAGATGGCGTTGGATTAAATCAGGTTGTTTCGGAGGGGTTAGGCGCACAGCTACGTCTGCTTGACGCATAGAGAGGTCTAATTCAAAGTCATTTATAAAAAGTGTCACATTAACTTCTGGATAAACTTCGATAAATCGACCGATACGCGAAGCAAGCCAGGTTGATCCAAATGCTACTGTACTTGTAATACGCAGATTCCCTTTTGGTCGTTCCCTTCCTTCACTAATCAGCGCTTCGGTAGTAGCAAGTTTAGAAAAAATATCGCGCACTGTCGCAAATAATACTTCACCTTGTTCTGTAAGTATAAGGCCTCGAGCGTGTCTATGGAAAAGTGCAATATTTAGGCTTCGCTCCAGATTACTTATTTGCCTACTTACAGCAGATTGGCTCAGGTTTAGCCGTTCACCAGCATGGGTGAAACTTCCAGCTTCAGCGGCGGCATGAAATACGCGGAGCTTATCCCAATCCATTTTCTATCTTCTTACTTGGTTTTAAAACTTGATAGTATAGATTAAAGAACGTGTGCGCACTGGTTTTCTTTTAATGTTTAAAGTAGATCTTAATCCTCGATACTGGCTAAATANTTTTCTGTTTCTAGCGCTGACATACATCCAAGACCAGCAGCTGTCACTGCTTGTCTGAACGTCTTATCAACACAATCGCCTGCGGCAAAAATTCCAGGTTTGTTTGTTTTTGTGGTGCCGGGAGTTACTATAATGTAGCCTTCTTCGTCCATATTAACTTTATCGGTAAAGATTTCTGTGGCTGGCGTATGCCCTATAGCGATAAAGCAACCTTGAGTTTGGATTGTTGAAATTAAATTGGTTTTTATATTACGAATTCGTACGGTTTCTACACCACAGTTAGGTACAGAGTCTCCACAAATTTCAATAACTTCACTGTCCCAAANGGTATGAATATTTTTGCTTTTAAAAAGTCGATCTTGAAGAATCTGTTCGGCACGTAAGGTATCTCGTCGATGAACCAGAGTTACTTTAGATGCTAGATTTGCAAGGTAAAGAGCTTCTTCTACAGCAGTATTTCCGCCACCCACGACTATAACTTCTTGGTTTTTGAAGAAAAACCCATCACACGTGGCACAGGCTGAAACACCCCTGCCATTAAAGGCAANTTCGCTCTCCAAGCCAAGCCAGCGTGCTTGCGCTCCAGTTGCTATAATGACAGAGTCGGCAGTATATATTTCTCCCGTATCTCCAGTCATTACAAATGGCCTAGTGTTGGTATCAATAGAAGTAATTATATCCTGAATAATGCGNGTGCCAACGTGCTTTGCTTGCGCCTCCATTTGTTCCATCAGCCATGGCCCTTGAATAACATCAGCGAAACCAGGGTAGTTCTCAACATCAGTAGTGATTGTCATTTGTCCCCCTGGTTGAATGCCCGCTATAAGTAATGGATTCATATTTGCGCGTGCGGTATAGATAGCTGCCGTCAGCCCCGCAGCCCCCGAGCCTATAATTATTACTTTCTCCTTACTTGCTAGCATTTTTACAAGTTTCCTATCCTGTATTGTTGATCATGATGACGTATAATATTCTGGTTTATAAATTAGGTGTCTATACTAATAATCATAAATAAAAAATCATAAAAATATAAATATCTACATTGCAGATAAGTTTTTTAGATAGGTTTATGTTGGTAGTACGTTACTATTATTATTAAAAATAATTGATTGTGGTCGTGAAACGTTCTCGATTACAGGAAGCAGTACTGGAAAGTAAATGTTAGAACAGTTTTTAATCGTTCTCATCGTAATCAATATTATTATGATGATTATTCTTTACGCAGTATCGGCTCGAATGCTTAAATTAAGGCGACAAAAAAAACGTTCGTTCAATTTCAAGCCTTATCCAATTCCGCAAATGCAGCTAAGTTCCATAGCGCCCTGTTTTGCCCTTAACGAGTATGGAGTTGGTGCAGATTCGATGGTTTTTTTTATCGGCGGTGAAGGAGTATTTGCCTCGCTTTCTGATAGAGAGACTTGGGTACTAGCCGGGTTAGCGAAGTCAGCTAAGATCATATTTGAATTTGGGACATGTAGTGGAAAGACAACCCATGTTATGGCGTTAAATACTGATGATGATGCTCGATTATACACTTTAACAATTCATCCTGAAAAGTTGAATGAATTAACCTTCCCAGATACTGATGATGACCATCACAAAGATATGGCTGAGTTAGAAGCAAAATTCGATAATTTTTATTATGAGGGGCACTCAACAGAGAAAAAAATTAACCAAATTTTTTCGGATAGCAAAGATTATGATGAAACAGATTTAATAGGACAGGTGGATTTGATTTTCATAGATGGTGCCCACACCAAATCATATGTAGAAAGCGACACTAATAAGGCTCTTAGGATGTTGAGCCCACAAGGCGTNATAGTTTGGCATGATTATAAGTTAGATGCACCGGATGTTTTTCATTATCTTAATGAATTGTCCAGGACTATTGAAATGGTCCACGTCAAGGATACGGATATGGTGATATATCGCAAACACTCTATATAATATTTTCTGCTTTTAATCGGTTTTTTATTATGATTGCTATTCTTGTAGTTTCATTTAAGGGCTCATAATCCCAATTTTCACTCTTTCCATTGAAATACCTGGCTATTCCGGCTGTCTCCATTGACTGGATAAATTNATTCCGTCTCTTGGANTCTTTTCCAAATGGAAATATGTATACAGGCTTACCTGTGGAACATGCNTCAGAAATCATATTAATAGAGTCAGAGGTAACTATTACCGAATCCGCTATCCCGAGAAAACCCAGATATGGGTTTGGTTCACCAGATGTCCATACAATAATATTAGGGTTTCTTGTTAGAGAGCATAACTCTTGTTGTAGTAATCTGTTCGATCGTTTTGATGTAGTTATCATCAAGCTGCAATTATTATCTATAGAAAACTGATTTAAACTTACTACTAATTTTTTTATCATAATGTGGTCAATAGTATGATTCTTTGTATTTCCTCCTATATTTACCGCGACCTTTTTTCCTTTAAGTGTTTGTGTCTCCTTTATAAAAAGGCGGGCCTCATTTTCGAGTAAGGACGGTGTTATCCGGTTAAGAGAGCCTTTTGACGTAATAATATTAGAGCCTCTAGATGGATCGTGTTCAGGTATTATTAATAAGTCAAAATGCTTTGAATTAATTCTTGGGTCTTGAATATGAATTGTATAGGTTAGGTTTTTGGATCGTCTTTTCAGAGCAATTGATGCTCCTGCGTGTCGTCTGCCACAGGTAATTAATATATTTGGTGTGGGTAAAGATAATATTTCTCCAGCTTCAGCGGCCAGTGGTATCCCTGGAAAATTGGCTAAAGTAGGCAGGATTCTGTTGAGCCAATAAGGTTTGATAATTTTTTTTTCGTAATTTAAATCTAAAGCTTCAGCTAGAGCGATTGACTGCAGCTCCATGCCAATAGTTCCATCAGAAAGTATCCAGCAAGTAGGTATTCTTTTTGTTTNGATAAAGTTTTCCACAATTAAGTAAACTCCTAATGCATATTATTAGACTTGGGTGCAGAAAACCGTGCGCAAGAATGTTGCGTCCAAACATTTTTATAGTCATATTATAGTAACTAGAAGCAGAATCCCAAAGTATTGTTACGAGTGGTCTTTAAAAGGAGACAAGAGCCCATGCAACGTGTAAAGCTCGATCGAATAGATAAGAGAATTCTGCAAGATCTTCAAGAAGATGGNAGAATGACAAATGTGGAACTTGCTGAACGCGCTGGAATTTCTGCGCCTCCTTGTTTAAGGAGAGTTAGGGCATTAGAGCGTTCTGGNTTTATTCTTGGCTATCACGCTGATGTAAGCCCTGAAAAATTAGGATTCTCAGTGATAATTTTTGCCTTTGTTGGCCTTTCTAGTCAATCAGAAACTGATTTATTGGCATTTGAAAATATGATAGAGGATTGGGATGAAGTTAGAGAGTGCCACATGCTATCAGGAGAAACCGATTTTCTGTTAAAGATCGTTACTCGTGACTGGGATGCATTTCAGAAATTTCTGACTGGNAAATTAACTCCCGCACCTAATGTGTCTAACGTAAAAACAGCCCTAGCCTTCAGAACTAAAAAACAAAAGCCGGGTGTGCCGATCGACGACGCTGTAATAGATGNCGCCAACGATGATTAACTCTTTTTCTTTNTTAATTACTAACCATTCATTACTGAAAAATTCTTTAATAATGAATGGTCACGATATTGTGATATTTAGGATTTCGTAGCTCTTAGAACCTCGGGGTGTATTCACTTCTGCAGTATCTCCAACTTTTTTTCCTATCAAAGCTTTTGCTATAGGCGAAGATGTTGAAATTAAGCCNTTCGAAATATCGGCTTCATAAGGGCCAACTACTGTGTATGTGCTCTCTTCATCAGTATCTTCATCAGCGACTACAATAGTGGTCCCAAAAGTGACGGTGTTACCATCGATCATAGATGGGTCAATAACCTCAGCTCGACTGATTACATCCTCCAGTTCGCCCACACGACCCTCTATAAAGCTTTGGCGGTCTCTTGCCGCATGATATTCTGCATTCTCAGATAGGTCACCGTGCTCCCTAGCTTCAGCTATAGCGCGTATCACATCCGGACGCTCAATCGACTTAAGTTGTTTTAACTCTTCTTGCAAACGCTCCAGCCCGTCACGTTTGATTGGAATCTTCTGCATTTTTTACTATCCAAACTTCCCCATAATTCAAATACTCACACCGCACCCATTACAAATAGGACTGTAACGTCGCAACTTCAAGGGGGCCGTTTTTGATAGCTGTTATAGCCTGCACAGCTGCTCTAGCACCCTCAACCGTGGTATAGTATGGGATCCCGTGTGTTAATGCGGTTCGCCTTAAGCTAAAACTATCCTGTATCGCTTGGGTCCCACCTGTAGTGTTTATAACTAAATCTATATGCCCGGAAATCATATTGTCAACGACATGAGGCCGTCCTTCCAATACCTTTTTGATTGTCTTAACCGGTAAACCGAATTTTCTCAATACTTCCGCCGTGCCGGAGGTGGCTAATAAGCTAAACCCATGTTGGCGTAACGTATTTGCAAGTTCTAGTATAGACTCTTTATGGTCATCACGCACTGATATGAAAACAGCGCCAGATTCAGGCAAAAAAGTCCCTGCAGCTATTTGGCTCTTCGCAAACGCAGATGCAAAATTAACATCTATACCCATGACTTCTCCGGTAGATTTCATCTCAGGCCCNAGAATACTATCAACTCCCGGGAAGCGAGCAAAAGGAAATACCGCTTCTTTCACTGCCACATGTTTTGGGACTGTTTCCTGTAAACCAAAAGACGCTAGTTTGATCCCAGACATTATTAGAGCTGCAATCTTTGCAATAGGCACACCTGTAGATTTGGCTACAAATGGAACTGTGCGGCTAGCTCTAGGATTAACCTCAAGTATAAAAACTTCATTATCTTTTACTGCAAACTGTATATTCATTAAACCTCGGACGTTAAGTCCCAATGCTAATTGGCGCGTTTGCCTTTTTATCTCGCTAATGATTGATGACGGTAAAGATTGCGGTGGTAATGAACAGGCGCTATCACCGGAATGGATGCCAGCTTCTTCGATATGCTCCATTANACCAGCTATATATGTAGATTGATTATCCGACAAGCAGTCGACGTCTACTTCGATGGCACTGGATAAAAATCTGTCGATCAATATCGGGTTTATATCCGATGCGATTATCGCTTGCTGCATGTATCGCTTCAAAGAGGTTGTGTCATGGACTATCTCCATCGCCCTTCCTCCTAGAACGTAGGATGGTCTTATCACTACAGGGAAGCCTATCTTTGTTGCTATAGCCTCTGCTTCTTCTGTTGAAAACACGATCCCATTGGCAGGTTGCCTTAATGCTAATTGCTCTAAAAGCTTCTTAAAACGCTCNCTATCTTCGGCTAAATCGATGGAGTCTGCCGGGGTGCCTAAAATATTTATATTGGCTGCCTCTAGTGCGGGACATAGCTTGAGAGGGGTTTGACCTCCAAGCTGAACAATAACTCCCTTGACGGAGCCATTNCTCTGTTCTGCTCGGATTAGTTCNATAACATTTTCAGCTGTCAGGGGTTCGAAGTATAATCTATCTGAAGTATCATAATCTGTTGAAACTGTCTCTGGATTGCAGTTAACCATGATGGTTTCAAAGCCCGCATCTGAAAGTGCGTATGCCGCATGGACACAGCAATAGTCAAACTCAATTCCTTGCCCAATTCTATTAGGTCCTCCGCCAAGAATTATTATCTTTTCTCGNCCTGTGGGCGCGGATTCACATTCTGCGATGTTNAGGCCATCTCCTTCATAAGTGNAATACATGTAAGGTGTTTTTGCCTCAAATTCGGCGGCACAGGTGTCAATACGCTTAAAAATGGGCGAGACTTTTAATTGTTCTCTCCGATATGCCACATCATGTTCCGTTACTTTTGTTAATTTTGCAATTCGANCATCGGAAAACCCATCTTGTTTCAATTTAAATAAGGTCGCCCGTTCCGTTGGGAGTCCANAACGTTTTAAAGTGTTTTCTTTTTCCACTATTACTTTTATCTGGTGAAGAAACCAGACATCTATACAGCAGGCGTTATAAATTTCATCTGTAGACAAACCCGCTCTATACGCTTGTGCTACCCGCAACAATCTATCAGGGACAGGCTCTGATAGTGCTGCAACAATAGCACTTTTATCTAGGTTTTGTGTTGACGCCCCTGGTAGTTCAATCTCGTCAAGCCCCGTTAGGCCAGTTTCCATTGAACAGATAGCTTTTTGCAGGGACTCTGAAAAGTTCCTGCCAATTGCCATAGACTCCCCAACAGATTTCATAGAGGTGCCCAGGGTTGCCTCTGATCCAGAAAATTTTTCAAAAGTAAATCGGGGGATTTTAGTGACTACGTAATCTATGGTCGGTTCAAAACTAGCTGGAGTAGCTCCCGTAATATCGTTGGTTAGTTCGTCTAAAGTAAAACCTATAGCCAATTTGGCTGCTATTTTGGCTATTGGGAAGCCTGTTGCTTTCGATGCTAGCGCAGATGATCTGGAAACTCTTGGATTCATCTCAATAACAACTAACCGACCGTTTTCTGGGTCAACAGCAAATTGGACATTTGAACCGCCTGTATCAACTCCAATTTCCCTGAGAACTGCGATTGAAGCGTCACGCATTCTTTGGAATTCTTTATCGGATAGCGTCAGGGCTGGTGCCACAGTGACGGAATCGCCAGTGTGTATTCCCATTGGGTCAATGTTTTCTATAGAGCAAATAATTATACAGTTGTCTGCTTGATCCCGAACAACCTCCATTTCAAATTCTTTCCAGCCTAAGACAGATTCTTCTACCAAGACCGTGCCAACCGGCGAGAGCCTNAGACCTGTTCGCAGAATATCGTCAAATTCTTCCAGGTTATAAGCAATTCCTCCTCCAGTACCAGCTAATGTGAAGGAGGGGCGTAGGATTGCCGGTAGACCAACTTGTTCCACTGCTTTTCGTCCGTTTTCCTCTTTTTCTACTAAACATGAACGAGGCGATTCTAAACCTATTTTATCCATAGCTTTTCTAAATAATAGTCTATCCTCTGCCTTCTCAATAGCATCAAGGTTCGCACCTATTAGTTCGACATTTAATCGCTCGAGTGTCCCATCTTTCGCAAGTGCTAGTGCCGTATTAAGGGCTGTTTGTCCTCCCATAGTAGGTAGCAATGCATTAGGTTTTTCTTTCTCAATAATACGTGCGACNGTATTTGGTGTTATAGGTTCTATATAGGTAGCATCTGCAAGATTAGGATCGGTCATAATTGTTGCTGGGTTTGAGTTAACCAATACTATGCGATAACCTTCCTCCTTTAGGGCTTTACATGCTTGNGTTCCCGAATAATCAAATTCGCAAGCTTGACCAATCACAATTGGTCCAGCCCCTATAATTAAAATACTAGATATATCGGTACGTTTAGGCATGGTTGAATGCGTTAACCTCCCGAATAAGTTGGATAAAGTTTTCGAACAAATATTCGCTATCAGAAGGTCCNGGGGAGGCTTCAGGGTGATATTGTACAGAAAAAACAGCNTCGTTCGNCAATCTAAACCCTTCTATGGAACCGTCAAATAAAGAACGATGNGTGATCTGTAAATTAGTTGGAAAATTATCTTCNGACACTATGAAACCATGATTTTGNCTCGTTATCTCTATCTTCCCTGTGAGTAAATTCTTTACAGGATGATTTGCTCCTCGATGCCCTACCTTCATTTTTTTTGTTCGCGCCCCTAAAGCCAGCGCAAGAAGTTGATGTCCTAGGCAAATGCCAAAGATTGGTTTTTTACTTTTTAATAGCGCCCTTATCGTTGGCACAGCATGGCTTGCGGTTGCANCGGGGTCGCCAGGGCCATTTGATAAAAAAACTCCGTCTGGTTTAAGCTCTAAAATTGTGTCANCAGAGGTTATTGCCGGTACCACGGTGACTTTACATCCAACCCTTGAAAGATTTCTCAGGATATTTTTTTTTGCGCCATAGTCTATAGCCACTACGTGATAGTCTTCAGATTCCGATGTGCTATACGACTCTGAATGACTGGAACCCCCAAATTTCCATGTGCTCTCGTTCCATGTGTAAATTCGATCGCAAGTAACAGATTTTGCTAGATCTCTTCCCTCTAAACCTTTATAATTTTGGGCCATCAAAGTGAGCTGATCAATATTGAAATGACCATTTTTTGCGTGGCAAATTACTCCATTTACTGCTCCAAAAGTACGAATTTTTTTTGCAATTTCTCTCGTGTCAATGCCGCAAATGCCAATTAAACCAATCGAAGTAAGCCAGTTATTAAAAGTCTCAGTTGCTCTATAATTTGATGGGTCTGTTANATCCGCTCTGAGAACAATACCNTTTGCAAAGGTCTGGTTATGCTCAAGATCGTTGTCATTTGTTCCAATGTTGCCAATATGAGGGAAAGTGAAAGTGATAATTTGGTCTGCATAAGAGGGATCAGTTATTATTTCTTGATACCCAGTCATTGAGGTATTGAAGCAAAACTCACCAGCTGTAATTCCTTCTATTCCGAGACCTGTTCCCCAAAATATTGATTCGTCAGCAAGCACCAAAGCGCAAGTTGCGGAAGTTGGTTGCTCTTTTGATCTTCTTAAGTGAGCTTGGGTCGCGGTAGCGATCGCCATTAGCAATATTTCCTTGGATAAAATTCGCGATGTTGGATACGCGATGTTAGCATTTTGGTCAACCTTTATGTTTTGGTTAATANGGTATTCCAATCATAGTTAACAAAAAGCTTGCGTTTTAAGTATGATTACTCGATTAGTATCGCCTCATTTTCTTGAATGGTATTAGATTTTTGATCTAGGGGGAATAATTGTGTTGCGTGAAGAATTGAATAATGCGCTCAAGCTGGCAATGAAATCGCAGGATAAATCTTCTGTAGGGACTATTCGTTTAGTTCTTGCCTCAATAAAAGATCAAGATATCGCCGCTCGTGGTGATGGAAATTTGGACGGTATATCTGACGCACAGGTACTTGTATTACTGCAAACGATGGTAAAGCAAAGAAATGAGTCGGCAAGATTGTATGAAGATGGCGGGCGTTATGATTTGGCTGAGCAAGAAAAAGAAGAAATTCAAATAATCCGACGGTTTACACCTCGACAGTTAGAAGTTTTAGAGGTCGAATCGGTTGTTAGAGAAATTATAAAAGAGATCGACATGCAGGATCTTAAAGATATGGGCAAAATTATGGGACTTCTTAAGGAGAGGTATCCTGGGCAAATAGATTTATCAAAAGCTAGTAGTATTGTCCGCGGTATCTTGACGGGNTTACATCCAGTGTCATNAGGGTATTTAAATTATTTCAAAATACCGTTTCAGTTGCCAATCTGTAACTTGTCGTTGATATTCTTGGGTCTCCCATTCCCGTGTGGCTACGTAATGATCGACGAATTGGTCACCAAAGTAGAATCGTGCTGGAGCCGATTTCTCTAGTAGTTTAGTTGCCTTTTGCAAGGTTTTGGGCAAATTAATAGTATTCTTAGTTTGCCTATTGTAACTGTTCCCTTTTACCGGAGGGCTAGGGGTGATTTTGTTTTGGATTCCCCACAGGCCAGCTGCCAACGCAGCGGCCATACTTAGATAAGGATTAGAGTCAGCAGACCCAAGTCTATATTCTACGCGTTGNCTCTCAGGTGACCCTAGAATAGCTCTAATCGCACAGGTTCTATTATCTATTCCCCAACTGTTATTTGTAGGCGCCCAAAGTCCTGGAACAAGTCGAGTATATGAATTTATTGTTGGTGCAACTAACGCGGTGAANTCTGATAAAAGATTTTGTTGGCCACCAATAAACCATCGCATTGTATCACTCATTGAATCTTTCTTATTTGAGTCATTGAAAGCTGGCTTTCCTCGCTTGTCAGTTAGCGATAGATGGAGGTGCCCAGATTGTCCCGGGTGTTCCATTGACCACTTAGCCATAAATGTTGCCATTAAATCATGTTTTTGAGCCAAGATTTTGGTAAATGTTTTGAATAAAATTGCCTTATCTGCCGCGGCTAATATATTATCCACCCTTATAGCTGCTTCCATTACGCCCGGGCCAGTTTCAGTGTGGTATCCCTCAACAGGGAAATGCATNTCCTCACACATCGTTAATAAATCATTATGAAAGTCTGAATTAACAGAGTTTCTAATCAAGGAATATCCAAAATTTCCAGGTGTGTANGGAGTTAAGTTTTGAAAATTTTTNCCCCTTGCTGTTTCAGGNGTCTCATTNAATAAAAAGAATTCATATTCCGCTGCTGCTTTAACGAGAAAACCCATTGAATCTGCTTTAGAAATTACCCTTTTTAGTACATTTCTAGGGCAAATACCCTGGGCAGAACCTGCAAATTCTGCAAGGAAAAATAGTATCCCATTTTCCCATGGTATTTGGCGACACGTATCGGGGATAGGTTTTACTTTGGCATCCGGAAATCCTGTATGCCAGCCTGTATAGTTAGCGTTATCGTAAAGGCTATCATTCATATCCCAACCGAGAATTACATCGCAAAAACCAAAGCCTGTTTCAAAGGACCCAACTAACTTCTCCTGAGAGATATATTTTCCGCGCAGGATTCCATCGATGTCGGTTACTGCAACTTTGGAGTGAGGTAATGCTTTTTCACGAATAAACTGTTTGGCATCCGATATTGTTCTGATATTAGATTGTTGCATTATGAAGCTTCTTATCTAGAGTTAATATTTAGATGTCTTTTAACATAAGCTTTTTTTTTGTTACTTAAAATGAATATATCGGTCCTCAAATTTAATGGATTTTAAAATATGTCGCAGCCTAAATTGAGTGGACCCTGGTCAGCGCTTCAGATTAAGGAGTATTTGGATGAGACACCGATCCCTCTTCGACTTTCGGTGATCTCGCCTAAGGGATGGCCAGTTATAGTTTCGCTATGGTTTATTTTTGAACAAACTGAAATTCTATGTGCTAGTAAACGACAATCGAAAATAGTTAAATGTCTAGAAAATAATTCACGATGTGCTTTTGAGATCTCTGGAGAAACTCCACCATATTCAGGCGTTAGGGGGCAGGGTATTGCCTTTTTGCGAGAAGATGGCAATATCAACGTCCTAGAACGATTACATGATCGCTTTTTAGGAGGAGAAAATACTCCGTTTAGGCGTTGGCTTCTAGAAAATGGTAATAATGAGGTGATTATTTCCATAAAGCCTGAGCGATTAATGACTTGGGATTATCGTACTCGAATGTCCAAGAGTGATTAATATATAAATCATTGTCATAGATTAATCAGATGGAACTATAGACAATGTATTCCCGTCTAAGGTCACCTCAACTCTACTTCCTTCTCTTATAGTGCCATCTAAAACGCTTGAAGCTAAAGAATTCTGAATATGTTTCTGAATAACTCTTTTTAAGGGCCTTGCCCCATATCNTGGATCATAACCTGCAGTCGCAAGCCATTTCTTCACAGGCAACCCNATTTCAATATTAATACCTTTATCATTAAGAAGTTGCTCTAGATACTTTATTTGAACAGCTACAATTTTTTCCATATCNAGCATCGTTAATTTTGAAAATAAAACGATATCATCTAATCGGTTAAGAAATTCTGGTCGTAGTCTTGCGCGAACGTCATTCATAACGCGTTCACGAATTGGGTTGGATAACTCATCCTCGGACGAGTTGGACAGGTGGCTGGCGCCAATATTAGAGGTCATAATTATTATGGTATTACGAAAATCAACAGTCCTCCCATGGCCGTCTGTTAACCGCCCATCATCTAAAACTTGTAACAATACGTTTAAGATCTCCGAGTGGGCCTTTTCTATTTCATCAAAAAGTAGAACCTGATATGGNCGTCTGCGAACAGACTCGGTTAGCAAACCGCCTTCTTCATAACCAATATACCCTGGAGGTGCTCCTATCATCCGCGCAACAGCGTGCTTTTCCATAAACTCTGACATATCGACCCTAGTCATGAAGTTTTCATCATCGAATAAGAATTCTGCGAGAGCTTTACCCAATTCAGTTTTGCCAACTCCGGTCGNCCCCAGAAATAGAAAAGAACCGACTGGTTTAGATGGATCTTGCAGNCCAGCTCTAGCCCTTCGTACGGCATTTGCTACTTCTTGAATAGCGTACGCCTGTCCAATGACCCTCTCATTAATTAGTTTTTCCATAGATAATAATTTTTCTTGCTCTTCTGCCAACATTCTAGTCAATGGAACACCTGTCCAGCGTGATACAATTGATGCTATATCATTTGAGTTCACTTGTTCTCTTCTATTTGTTTTGGATGATTTATCTTTTAAGCTTTGGATTTTATTTTCTAGTTCTGGGATGATGCCATAAAGCAATTTTCCCGCTTCTTCGTATTCACTAGTCCTCTGTGCGACATGAAGTCTATGGCGAGTAGAGTCAAGGGTCTCTTGTAACTTCTGTATACTACTTACGGTAGCTTTTTCATTATTCCAATTTTTGGTTAACAAAGCCGATTTTTTCTCAAAGATCAACAAGTCATCTTCTAATTGAAATAAGCGACTATCGCTGATGCTTTCAGGTTCTTTTTTCAGCGCTTCCTGCTCGATCTTCAATTCTATGATTTTCCTATCTAGAGAATCAATCTCCTCCGGTTTTGAATCTATCTCCATCCGTCGGCTAGACGCCGCCTCATCAATAAGATCGATAGCTTTATCTGGCAAGAAACGCTCGCCTATGTAGCGAGCTGATAATTTTACAGCTGCGATGATAGCTTTATCCATTATCTGAACGCCATGATGAAGTTCATACTTTTCTTTCAAACCACGAAGGATATTGATCGTATCAGATATCCCAGGTTCTTTTACAAATATGGGTTGAAATCTGCGGGCTAAAGCTGCGTCTGTTTCAATATGCTTTCGATATTCGTCAAGCGTTGTTGCGCCAGCACAATGCAAAGTTCCTCTCGCAAGAGCAGGTTTCATCATATTGGATGCGTCCAACGAGCCCTCTGCTGCTCCAGTGCCAACCAAAGTGTGCAATTCATCGATAAAGAGCAATATCTCTCCTGCTGCTTCATTTATTTCGTTCAGTAATGCTTTTAATCTCTCCTCAAATTCACCTCTAAATTTTGCTCCCGCAATAACAGCACTAAGATCTAAACTCAGTAACTTTTTGTGTTTAAGAGTTTCTGGAACATCACCATTAACAATTCGTAATGCCAGGCCCTCTGCTATCGCTGTTTTTCCAACGCCAGGTTCGCCAATTAGAATAGGATTATTCTTTGTTCGACGCGCAATCACCTGCATCGTTCTTCGTATTTCTTCGTCTCGACCTATAACAGGATCTAGTTTTCCATTTCTTGCCATATCTGTAAGATCGCGCGTGTACCTTTGGAGAGCATCATCGGACCGCTTTGTTTTACTTAAACTATTAATTTTATTGATGGTCATAAAATATGTCCTTAATTATTCTTGCAATTTTGACCAAAAAATTTGGTTAGTCATTCCGCCTTTTGAATAATAATTTATATACTTCATTTGACTAGTACATCTCTTACAGGGTCCTATTGTCTGTTTTTTGGCATGCTTTCATGCGCTTCAGAATCAGTTTTAAATACTTTATGGTGTTAATTTTTCTAGATAACGGCTATGGATTAGCTAAAACTTCTATAGTTTGCATGCTTATCAAAATAATTCATCTGACACTATTGCATGTGGTGACAGAAAGTTATTTTACAAGTTTTAAATGAGAAGATATCGGTTGCAGCCTCTGCAAGGCGAAAGAACAGATACAGTAATAGATTTTTCTAAAGTCATTCTTTGGATGATAAAAAAAGGATGATCAATCTAATCACTGATTTCTTAAGAATTTATTTTACTATTCTATACTGGGAGTAGGGTTAACTTCATTGTCTGTCACCGGAGAGGCTTGGCTTTCCTTGTCGATTATTATTTTCGATCTTTTACGTACCCGTGTTGCCTTAGAATTCTGTGGGNGTGCTGCACTGGGGGCACTAGTTTTGTTGGTGTCCTGTTCATCTGGCATGTTCGTTTCGTGGCTAGATTCAACTCTTTGGCGGCTTCGCAACGCAAGTGTAGGCTTGTCGTTAGAGCTTATATTACCCTCATTTTTTTCAATACCTACCTCTTCGAGATCGCCTTTTGTTGGGGTTTTATCTGTATCTTGCGGCGTACCCGATCTGCTTATTTGTTCTGTTGCTGCCGCAGCAGACTGTTCAGTTGATTGGGTGGGGAGTGCACTATTCTGTTGGTTGTTAGAATTGTTCTGATTTCTATTCCTGTTTGAATCTGCATTGTTATCGTCAGTGAAAGTACTGAGAATTCTATAATAATGCTCTGCATGTTGAAAATAACCTTCAGCTAGAACAACCTCACCATTTGTAGACGCTTCACGCGCCAGGTTCATATATTTTTCATGAACCTGATGGGCATTGCCTCTTATTCTTATATCGGGGCCATTACTATCAAAAGTATGATTACGAGTAGGAGGACCTGAGCGGCGATTGCCACCTCTACCTCTACCACGTTTCGAATGTGGACCTTGTCTCATTATTTACCATTTCCTGCGGCGGTGATCGGCTAAGCTTAGAGCTATGCCTTTATATATAAATAAAATAAAAAGTAGGCCTTAACTGCTACCACTTCTCTTTTATACCTGAATTAAAGTCTATCTGCAGTATTAAAAAATACTCACCTTCTGACAAACTTAATGTATACTAATAGGGTTCTTCATCCAATCCAAGTGTAAATTTCTAATTACTTCAAGAATGGTTATTTGTTAAAACCAAACACCGGTCTCGTTGCCCAAGGTCTTGCTCTACGCTCAGGCACTTCAAGCCATTCAATGCCATGATATTGCTGACTTGATCGCTTTGTTTATGACCAATTTCTAAAAAAACGAGGCCTGTTTTCTTCAGTAGAGACCTAAATTCAACCCCCAGTTTCCGATAGCATGCTAAACCATCTTTACCTCCATTTAAAGCAATTTGAGGATCAAAGTTCTGCACCTCTGGTTCTAGTGTTTGAATTTCATCCTCCTCTATGTAAGGTGGATTGGATAATATGACATCAAATTTTTCATGAACCTTCTCCCCCCAATCACTTTGTACAAATAGAGTTCTATTTCTTAGCTTGTTTTGCGTGGCATTCTTTTGCGCTAATTTTATACATTCTTCCGAGATGTCGACACCAACCCCATAGGAATTTGGGAACTCTTTTAGAGCGGCTAGGAGCAGGCATCCTGTTCCTGTTCCGAGATCAATCATCTTTAAATGGGCACCCTTATTAGGCAAATATCGTTTCAATCCCTCTATTAATGTTTCACTATCTGCCCTTGGGTCAAGAGAAGATGAATTTAATTGAAGAGTGAGGCTCCAGAAATCGCGTTTCCCGATNATTCTAGACACTGGTTCTCTGGAACAACGTCTTTTAACTATNTTTTGATAAGTATTTATTTCGGATGCATTGAGGATTTCATCTTCTAATCCATAAAAACGCTCTTGAGGGCTACCCAGGGCAAAGCCAAGGAGTAGACGGGCATCCGTAATTGGTGTCCCTATCCCAGAAATAGAGAGTTGACTTTTTGCCCAATTTAATACCGCCTTTATTGAGTTTTGACATTCTAATACATCTTTAACCATGTATTTTCTCTTCAAGACATTATGGCTAAGCGGGCTGCTTCATCCTCGGCGGTTAACCCATTTATTATTTCATCGAGCCCCTCACCAAGGATGATTTTGTCTATTTTATACAGAGTCATATTAATCCGGTGGTCGGTAACTCTNCCCTGTGGAAAATTATACGTTCTAATTCTCTCNGAACGATCGCCTGTTCCGATTTGACCTCGACGATCGGCTGCTCTTTCCTCGTGGATGCGGCTCCGCTCTAAATCAAAAATNCTTGCCCGTAAAATTCTCATACCTTTTGCCTTGTTTTTATGCTGCGACTTCTCGTCTTGTTGGGAAACTACTATTCCGGTGGGTAGGTGGGTTATTCTAACTGCACTATCTGTTGTGTTTACGGATTGGCCACCTGGGCCACTTGCCCTAAATATATCGACCCGTAAATCCTTGTCATCAATAGTGACGTCAACGTCTTCTGCTTCAGGAAGAACAGCGACAGTCGCTGCCGAAGTATGAATACGGCCACCAGATTCGGTTGTCGGTATTCTTTGTACTCTGTGAACCCCAGACTCATATTTTAATTTTGCAAAAACGGATCGTCCTGTTATGGATGCTGTCGCTTCCTTATATCCGCCTATTGCCGTTTCTGAAACCTCCAAAATTTCGAAACGCCAACCATTAATAACTGCATATTTTTGATACATGGAAAATAGGCTGCCTGCAAATAAAGCCGCTTCATCTCCCCCGGTCCCTGCTCGTACTTCTAAAATAGCATTTTTCTCATCGGTTTCATCCTTTGGTAATAACAATCGTTGTAGTTCAGAGGTTAATGAAGGTAATTTCGACGTTAAGTTGTCAATTTCAGACTTTACAAGTGCTGTAAACTCTTCATCAGTGTCACTATCGAATAGTTCTTTGGCTTCAGAAAGTTCGTTTTCTAATGATCTCAATTCTAAAACTTTTTCTGCGATAGGAGTGAGTTCAAATAATTCTTTTGAAATTTTGGTAATTTCTTCGGCTGTTAGCCCTTTTGAAGAAGAAAGAATCGCTTCAAGTTCTCTTTGCCTTGATTCTACTCGTTCTAAATTTGCCTCAAAGCTCACTTGTATCTCCCTCTGCTTTATTTCTTGATATAAGAAGTTTGCGAATTAAAAGTTCGGTAGTTTGATCAAATTCATTTTTCGCTGATAGTTCTCGGATATTGCTTATAGGGTTGTGGAGTAGTCGGTTAATGAGTAGTTGAGTTATTTGTGAAGGATCAAGTTCTGGTTTTTCTCGTAGAATTTTCAATCTCTCCTGATTCATGGAATTTATTAATTCACGTAGAAGGGGTTCGACGTTTGTTTTTTTAAGATTCGTGGTGAAACACTTCAGTTCTTCGTCTATTATTTGTTCCGAGGCGGTGATGGCTGT
Source organism: Rhodospirillaceae bacterium (assembly GCA_002708305.1). Taxonomy (GTDB): domain Bacteria; phylum Pseudomonadota; class Alphaproteobacteria; order Thalassobaculales; family Thalassobaculaceae; genus UBA7326. The sequence continues at coordinate 28,318 of PANE01000030.1, read as the reverse complement.
ATTGCGTTTCTTTTTGCCTTCCATGGCGAGACACTCAAGGTCTTCTAAACTGTATAAAAAGATTTCGTCGATTTGTTCAATGGCAGGGTCAACCGCACTTGGGACACCGACATCAACGATAAATACTGGCTTATATTGCCTCTTTTTTATAATCAATTCCATCATTTCGTGGGTAAGCGAATAACCAAGAGTGTTAGCGCTCATGATAGCTATGTCGACATCGATTAATATTTTAACTCTTTCGTCATAATTCCCAACGAGATCACCAAACCTCAATGGCAATGGTATTACTCGGTTTAGACCTTGGTCAATTAGTGTCAATCGTCTTAACCCAGCGATTTTAAATTGTTCAGCTAGGAAAAGTGTAGCCTCGTCAATGCCAAAGACGGCCGCCTCGCATTGAGATAAATCTCCGCCTATATCTCTTGCAATACGGATCGCCGCAGCCGCTAACGTTACAGGCCCTTCTCCTACTTGAGTCTCCGTACGGACCCGCTTAGCAGTATGATATGCATGCTGGAGAATAGCGTTCAGGTTAGAACTTATCGTCCCTATCTCCTTAGCTATACGGTGGCTAGTTTTTATTTGGCCTAAAATCTGTGGCTCACCTATTATATGGCTATCAAGAGCAGCAGTAACTCTAAATAAGTGCCTTAGTGCTGCGTCCTTCGAATATCGATAGGATAAGGTTGTAATTTCTTTAACAAATACACCACTACTTAGAGAGAGTTTTTTAAAAATCGTATCAGCTATATTTTCGAAATTATTTTCAAAAAAATAGAACTCTAGTCGGTCACAAGTAGAGACGGTTAGAACTTCACATGAGACTGATTTAAATAATGTATTGATAAATTTGGGTGTTTCGGTATCATCGAGAAAAATGGCGTCCCTNATCGAGTTGGTGCACGCTCCATATTTGAGTCCTATAACGTGGAAAGAATCTAAACTAGTGATCGCTTCTTCTTTAATCATGTTAGGGGAGACAAAGTCTTTACTTCTTTATTATTTTCTAAATCCTTCTCAGCCTGTATTTCTTTGGCTTTCTGTTCCACCAAATTGACAATATGTTGAACTATGCTTTCATCTTTTAGTCTATGACTTGGAAGGCCTGCCAAATACACCTGGTGTGTTCCTTTCCCCCCGCCAGTCAAACCGATATCCGTTTCACGCGCCTCTCCTGGGCCATTTACCACACAACCAATTATTGAGAGAGTCATCGGCGTCTCTATGTGCGCAAGCCGTTCTTCCAATAGCGTAACCGTTTTGATAACATTAAACTGTTGCCTGGCGCAGGAAGGACATGAAATGACATTAACCCCCCGGTGTCGGAGGCCTAAAGACTTCAGAATATCAAACCCAACTTTCACTTCTTTTACAGGGTCATCGGATAGAGAAACTCTAATCGTATCGCCAATACCACCCCAGAGGAGTATCCCCATTCCTATAGAAGACTTGACCGTTCCTGCTCTAAACCCCCCCGCCTCGGTTATTCCTACATGCAACGGGCAGTCCGTCAATTCCGATAACTGCTGGTAAGCTGCAACAGCAAGAAAAACGTCAGAGGCTTTGACGCTTATTTTGAAATCTAAGAAGTCTTTATCTTCTAGTAATTTAGAGTGTGCAAGAGCGCTTTCTACCATAGCTTCAGGACAAGGTTCACCATATTTTTCTAGAATTGGTTTTTCCAAACTACCAGCATTTACGCCAATTCTCATGGAGCAACCATTATCACGAGCAGCCTTGATGACGTCATGTACTCGTTGCTGGTTGCCAATATTTCCTGGGTTAATCCGTAAGCAGGCGGCGCCAGCTTCTGCAGCTTCAATTGCTCTTTGATAGTGAAAGTGGATATCTGCAATTATTGGAATTGAAGAATTTTTTATAATATTTTTTAAACTCCGAGTAGACCCCACATCAGGGCAAGACACTCTTATGATATCGGCACCTGCGTCCGCACATTCCTCAATCTGTTGGATTGTTGCTTTTTCATCTGTAGTCAATGTGTTTGTCATTGTTTGAACAGAAATTGGAGCGCCGCCGCCTACTGGCACCGGACCTACCATTATTTGTCGTGTCTTTTTGGCGAGAATGTCCCTGTACGGCCGTATACTCATTTTTCATCCAAATATCTTAATTGTTACTTGAGAGTTTAAACAAATTTTCACTGGTTAACGCAATATTTTTAACTATGCGCGTTGGACTTTCTATTCTCGATATTTGTTTCCCATTGATTTTTATGATCAATACCTGAATATTGCCTGTAGTCAGAAANAAATCATGTCTGTTTGGAACATCATAAGTATCTCCAGTTTTCAAAATTTGGCTGTAAAGAATATCAGAATTTGATGCTTGAATTTGAACCCAGCTATTTGAGGTTGCTTCTATAGAAATTCTGGATAAGCCCCCAACAGATTCAGTGTTAAATGCTTTTTGTCTATCTGAAGCAGGTAGTCTGACGGTTGCTTTTTCGACTATTTTGGCAACTTCAGGTTGTTGTTTGTTTTCATAAGGTAGTGCGGGTAAAGAATTTTGTTTCTTTATAACCAAATTTATCTTGTTTTTGGGAAGAAGCGGTTTGNTCTTNCTTTTTTTTTCGAATACTTGAGGCGTTCTGACTTCTTTTGACTCGATAATCAATAGTTTTCTTTTTGCAACGTGCTGTCTCTCTTGTTCGCCGGAGTTATTGCTTGACATTTTTGCTTCTAATGCAGATTTTTGTTGGGCCGTTCCAGGGTTTATGCTCTGAGCATTTCTTAGTTTTATATTTAAATGATTTGGTTTAACTTCTATTGTTTCTTGAGATTTATCCCAAACTAGAAAAATTCCAGCTCCAACCAAAATACTGGTAAAAATAACTACTTTACCAGGTACCTTCCCCTCTGGGGCCGGAGAAGGGAATACAGTAATGTTAGTTGGTTCTTTGTTGTGTGTTGAGGTTTTGAAAAACCTAGCGGATTTTTTAGGATCAAGTTCTAGATATTTAGCGTAGGTTTTAACGAAGCCAATCATGTAGGTNTTTCCGGGCAGTGACTCAAAATCTCCTTCTTCAATTGCCTTTAAATACTCATATCGAATTCGTAATAGACTAGCTATGTCGCGTAGATCGTGTCCAGATCTTTCTCTCGTCTGCCTTAGCTCATTGCCTAGCGCAAATTTGTCCAAATATTCGGTGCTACTAAAACTTTTAGTGGAATTTTCTCTTAGTTTTATAGGTGTTACTGTCGTTTTACCAAATAATTTCAAAAACTTTTTTTTTAGTTTCATGATATATCGACAAATCCGGTGCGATTTGAGCTTCTAATTAGCGCGGACTTTATAATCAATAATAGATTTTAAGTTTAAAAACAATCTTTCTGAATTGTTTATTCGATAATAATTACAAGAGTTAATATTAATCTATCCCAACTTCTATGACGATTTATCCAAACCAAAGGCAGAATGAAGTGCTCTGACAGCGAGTTCTGTATACTCAACACTTATTAGCACACTCACTTTTATTTCTGATGTTGATATAACTTGGATATTTATTCCCTTATCTGCCAGGGTGCTAAACATCGTCTTAGCAACGCCCGGTTGACTTCTCATGCCGACCCCTATCACTGAGATCTTTGAGACTTTTGGATCGGCTACTATTTCGGCAAACTCAATCTCGCCTTTTAGTCTATTCAAAANGTTTACCGCAGGTTCTATGTCTGTTTTTCCGACAGTAAATGTCAAATCTGTTGTTTGTCCATTTTCAGAGACATTTTGCACTATCATATCTACATTTATCGCGGTATCTGCAAGAGACCCAAATATGCTTCCGGCAACTCCTGGGCGATCTTTTACCCCTCGGAGCGTTATCTTTGCCTCATCCGGGCTATATGCAATTCCAGTAATCGTTTCCTGTTCCAAAATTTCATCCTCATTCAATACCATTGTTCCGGGTATGTTTCCAAAGCTTGATCTAACTTGTAAACTTACATTATATCGCATGGCTAAAGCCACTGACCTGGTTTGCAGAACTTTGGCTCCTTGAGATGCCATTTCTAGCATCTCTTCGTAGGTGATGTTTGCAATCTTTTGAGCATCCGGTACGATCCGTGGATCAGTCGTGTAGACACCATCAACGTCTGTGTAAATGTCACATCTCATTGCTTTCAAAGCTGCGGCTAAAGCGACTGCTGTTGTATCTGACCCGCCTCTTCCGAGGGTGGTGATTTTGTTTTTTGAGCTGATACCCTGGAATCCAGGTATTACAGCGACGGAGCCTGATTGTAGAGATTTTTTTATCACTTCTGTATCGATATCTATAATACGTGCTTTTCCATGAGTGCTATCTGTTTCAAGTGGTATTTGCCAACTCATCCATGACCTGGCTTTAATTCCAATATTTTGAAGACTTAACGCTAAAAGACCGCTGGTTACTTGTTCTCCAGTTGATAAGATTACATCATACTCTTCAAAATCATGGCAGGTGTTCACTTCACTCACCCAATCAACCAATTGATTTGTTGTGCCAGCCATAGCGGATACTACAACAACAACTTGATTTCCTATTTTTACCTCTTTCTCTACGTGGCGAGCGACCTCTCTTATACGTGCTACATCAGCTACTGATGTTCCTCCAAATTTTTGGACAATAATAGACATTTTTACCCTCAGTTTTCGATCATATTACTTATATTTATGCTAAGCTTAAGTTCGAAAGCAATTCGCATTTAATACTGGTCCGTGTATAAATACGCGCCAGGCGGTTAATGTACAACAATCTATGAACAACAAAGAAAGTGCCGAAGACAGATGATAGATGACTGGGTTGTAACTAGTGATGAGTCAGAAATAAAGCGATTTTCAGATTTATCTGACCAATGGTGGGACAAAAATGGTGCGTTTTCGCCACTACATCGGATGACGCCTATTAGAATGGAGTTTATTTTAGAAGCGTTAACTCAACGGCAGTTTCAGAGCACCCAAGGGCAAAAATCGTTAAGTAATATCAATNTATTAGATGTAGGTTGTGGCGGTGGTTTATTGTCGGAGCCATTAACAAGATTGGGGGTATCTGTTACGGGGATAGATGCCTCAGATGCAGCTATTAAAGCTGCCAAGCGCCACTCAGATTTATCTGATTTGAAAATTCATTATATAACAGGTGATATAACAAGCCTCATCTCTAAAAATAAATTATACGATGTAGTAGTCGCTTCGGAAGTTATTGAGCATGTCTCCAATCCAGTTGAATTTTTGAAAGGTTTAAAGAAACTTTTGAAACCGAATGGTAAAATCATCATTACCACGATAAGTAGATCGGTGAAATCACTACTAATAGCGAAGATTTCTGCAGAATATATCACTAAAATGATACCCCTTGGCACTCACCAATGGAAGAAATTCATTAAACCTAAGGAACTTCAGAACCTATTAGATATGACTGGCTTCAAGGTAGATATTACGAGGGGTATATCATTTAAGATAAAAGACGACCGGTTCGTTTTAAATGATGATGTTTCTATGAACTATGCTGTTGCTGCCACTGCAATCGTAAAAGATAGGAAAGAGTGCTAGGCATTTTCCTTACGTACCCACGGGATCGAGTTGAACTCTATCCCCTCTTCAACTAACTCTTTAGTGTCTTCTGAGGTTGCTTCTCCATAAATTCCATGAGGAGTAACCTCTCCATAATGAATTTTTCTGGCTTCCTCAGCGAAATTATTCCCAACATAATCACATTTTTCTGTGATATGTTTCTGTAGTTCTTGTAGCTTTTTCTTTAGCTCTGTGGCTTCTTGTGTTGTTTTGATGTCCAGCGTTGATGTTGTGTTTTTTGATGAAGGTACTGGTCGAGTGCTAACTGATTTACCAATGCGCGGTGCCATGAGTGCCTTTGAAATCTTTTCTGAACCGCAAGATGGGCAGGAAAGTAAATTGCGTTTTGCCTGTTTGTCAAACGCTTGACTGTCCTTAAACCAAGCTTCGAACTGATGGTCTAGCTCACACTGAAGTTGATACAAAATCATTTAAATTCTTTCATTTTTAGGCATTAATAAATGACAGGTGGTATTTGAACATAATTCTTCCATACAATTATTACAGGTATTTTTCAAGGTTCCTGTATACCAGTCCCTGCGATAATAATGTAAATATCTATATTTTATTCTAAAACGTAGCTAGTTACGATTTATTTCTTTTTGAATATTTATTGTTTGTTATTTAGCGATATTCTGGCAACAATTTCTTGCTGTAGGCTGTTTATATTGGGTTGGTGTTTGATGGGTATTTCTCCATGGGTAAGAGAACATTATAAATATATCAAAGAGGGAGGTTTGGTCCTGGATTTGGCGTGCGGNAATGGGCGGCATGGAAAGTTCCTAATGGAAAATGGTTTCAAAGTAGTCTTCTTAGATCTAGATATTTCTCGTTTAACTGGAATAANCAATAAAGCGGCAATTCAGATCATTCAGCATAATTTGGAAGACGGTTCCAGCTGGCCTTTTGCCCCTGAAATGTTTGATGCTGTGGTAGTAACAAACTACCTCCATCGGCCAATTTTTAACAAGTTAATATCTNTGATTTCTTGTGACGGCTTGTTGATCTATGAAACCTTTGCAAAAGGTAACGAGGTTTTTGGAAAGCCTAGTAATCCTGATTTTCTGCTTAATTCGGAGGAATTAATNGAGCTAGTACGCCCCAAAATGCGCGTAANCTCCTTCTACGAGGGTTACTCCAATNAGGGAAGAAAGGCTATTATGCAAAAAATTGTAGCAAAGAAAGTAGGAGATAGATAGGGCGTCTGTGATATTGGAAATCTGCCGGGATAGTCAATCTGGCACAAGCTTAACACGTAATCGAGTGTTATGTTGGTGCTGATCAAAATAAGTAATGGTCAAGATTAGTGGCCTTTGAATGTTGGCTTGCGTTTTTTCATGAAAGCATTAATACCTTCCGCATGGTCATCTGTTAACATACTATCTGCCATTTTCTCTGCTTCCATCTGGAGTTGAGACTCCATTGAAAGATGGTTTGTCTGATTGAATAAGTGTTTTGAATTAGCATATGCCCTAGTAGGTCCATTAGCTAATCGTTTAGCGAGTTGTCTGGTTTCGTTTTCTAGTTCATTTCTTGGTACAGTCCAATTGACGATGCCTAATTCCTTTGCACGTTCTGCTCCAAATCGATCTCCAAGGAATGCCAATTCCATTTGATGTTTCATGCCCAAAGTACGTCCTAAAAAATAAGAAGATCCTCCATCTGGACTTGCCCCAATATGACAATAGGCAAGGGTGAAAAATGCATCATCCGCCGCTATCGCTAAATCACAAGCTGCTACCAGGCCAACTCCAAATCCAGCTGCTGCACCTTGGATACTTGCAATTACAGGTTTNCCCATTCTTCTGATAGCAAACAAGGGTAGGTGNAACAGATGAATACCTTCAAGGATTAATTTCCTGCGTTCAACCTCATCCAACTCTAATCTTTTGACCATCGCNCTTATGTCGCCACCAGCCATAAAGTGATCTCCTGCGCCTGTTATCACGACACATCGTACCTCTTTATTAAATTCTAACGAACCAATGATATCTCGAAATGCGGTCCGTAATTCGTGAGTCAGCGCATTTCGCACTNCTGGTTGGTTGAGTTTTACTGTTGCTATTCCGTTATCGATGTCTAATTGTACTGCATTTGAAGTCATGGTATTCTCCCTTGATACGTAAAAAGTCCAATTGATTTTTTATTAAAACAAAATCCTACAGTAAATCCCTTAGGGTCGCTATTAAGGGGATATCGGCGGGAGGCATATGGAATTTATTAAGGGACTGGGGTTTAACCCATTTAAATGCTTGCGACTCCAAGGAGGTAACAATACCCGACCATTTTCGGCATACAAATAACATCAAAATTAAGTTAAAGTCATCATAGCAATGACTGTTAAAGGTCAGAGGTGCTAGACAGTTCTGCGAGGTTTCTATCGAGAGTTCCTCCCGTAATTCGCGTATCAAAGCTTCTTCGGCAGTTTCCCCGGGGTCTAGTTTGCCGCCAGGAAACTCCCAAAGCCCTGCCATGCTTTTTCCTGCTGGCCTTTGTGCAATAAGTACTCTACCGTCCGGATCTATTAATGCGCAAGCGGCAACCAAGAGCAGTGGCAGGGTTTTATCTTTAGTCGGCACGTGCTTAGCTTCTGTAGTCTGCGTTAATAATTATGTATCCATGGGTCAAATCACAAGTCCATACGGTAGCTGAACTGCGACCAACACCGACATCTACTTTCAAGTTTACTTCACGACCTTGCATGTGTTCGGTCACTGGTTTTTCATCGTAGTTATCTACAACTTGCCCATCTTTGGCAATTTTTATACCTCCAAATGTTACGCTCATNTGATCTCGGTCTGCCTTCTCACCGGATTTGCCAACAGCCATTACAACGCGTCCCCAATTGGCATCTTCTCCCGCGATTGCTGTTTTTACTAGTGGTGAATTAGCTATTGAAAGACCGATGCGACGAGCAGATTTTGGCGAAACTGCTCCCGTGACCTTTACGCTAATGAGTTTTTGTGCGCCCTCACCATCACGAACGATTTGCTTCGCTAAATCGAGCATTACCTCATTGAGGGCATACTCAAAATCTTTTAAAATAGGATCGCGGTAATTTTTTGGTGCAGGATGGTTATTTAAGGAGCCAGTGGCGAATAGTAAAAGCGTATCGCTTGTAGACGTATCGCCGTCGACAGTGATGGAGTTGAATGTGGATTGAACATTCCTATTTAAAAGTGCTTGTAGCATAGATGCTGGGATCTGTGCGTCAGTAAATATAAAACCTAACATTGTGGCCATGTCGGGTGCGATCATCCCTGACCCTTTAGCTATTCCAACCAGGTTTACAGATTGTTGACCAATTTTGACCGTCCGATGCGCACCTTTTGGAAAAGTATCCGTGGTTGTGATGGCCGTTGCTGCTGTTTTCCAATCTTGAGGTAAGAAGTTTTTTGCTAGGTTTGGGATTTTTTGAGTGATTTTTGAGGGGTCAAAGCTCTCTCCAATTACTCCTGTGGATGCAACAAAAACCTCATTTTTTTTAGAGTGAAATACTTCACTAACTGATTTGGCTATTGTTTCTACTGCCTGCATGCCACTCTTTCCCGTAAAGACATTGGCATTTCCAGCGTTAACTATTAACCCACGGGCTTTGCCCTGGCTAAGACTATTTCTGCACCAAACAATAGGATTGCCCGGCGCGGTTGATTTGGTTAACACACCAGCAACAGAAGTTCCTGGCTTAAACTCAAAGAGAAGTAAGTCGGGCCTATTTTTGTATTTTAGTCCTGTCTCTGCAGTTGCCATCTGTACACCATCGACTATAGGCATCGTTGGGAAGAATTCTGGTGCAAGTGGGGATTTNTTTAGATCCATCAGTTTACTCTATTTTTTTATCGTAACGGGCTTTCCATCGACCTGAAAGCGGATAATTTTAGCCCTTGATCGCAGCNCCTCTATCATTTGTTTTAGTAGTTTTTGGCTCATATCTGAAGCTAGTTGTTCTTTTGCTTCCTCAAATGAGGGTGGGGCAGCAATTTTTCTGTCCTCTACCATGATTACATGCCAACCGAATTGAGTTTTTACCGGTTGGGTTACAATATCACCTGGGTTTAGAGCAAATGCCGCTTTAGAGAATTCTGGCACCATCTGGCCTTCACCAAACCAACCCAGGTCACCGCCGGATGCGGCTGAGGGGCCGGTAGAATGCTCCGAGGCTAATTTAGAAAACTCCTCGCCGTCTTGGAGTTTTTTGATTATCTGGAGAGCTTTTTGTTCACTGTCGAGCAAAATGTGACGCGCTTTTACCTGGTCACCACTCGTCATTTCTGACTTTGTCTTTAAATAGATGTTCTGAAGCGCTTCTTTGGTGACTTTTGAGCCAATTGTTTTTGTTAAAAATATTTCTGATATTATCTGGTCTTCAATTTGGTTCAATCGTTTTTTAACCTCTGGGTTNTCCGAAAAACCGGAGCGTCTGCCCTCTAAGCTGACTAATTTAGAATCTATAGCGCGGCTCAACAAAGATGGATAGACCGCTTCTAAAGACATTTGCTTATATTGATCTGGTAATCTTTGAGCCATTTGTAATATTTCGGACAAGAAAATTGGTTTCCCATCCACTGTGGCTACAACTTTGGTTTCTGCAGTTGTTGTTACTTTTTCTGTGGCTGCACTAAGTGGGGCAGGCCCGTAACAAAATAGCCCAGCAATAAAAAGCAATTTCAAAAACAAGATTTTTATACTAACTAGCATAGGAGTTACCTTTTCGTGGATTAAATAGTCATTTTGCTATGGTCATAACGATTGAATAGGAGCGGTAGCAGATCGGTAAAGTAACAGCAACATAAACAAATTACCGCATGATTAAATTAATTTTCAATGATGACCAAAAAGATAAGATATTTAAGTTGCGCTTATGGTATATTTTTTCGCATGAGCACTTGCATTGACAGAGCGCGCTCTAACTCTTATTTCTGACACCCAGTGCGTCATATATTATGTGACGCGTTAGCCCTGGAAGACTAGGAACCGCTATGTTAGGCGCAATCGCAAAGGCATTTTTTGGATCTGAAAATGACCGTGTTCTGAAAAAAATGCAGACACGCGTAGAAGCTATAAACGCGCTCGAGCCGAGTTTAGAGGCGTTGACAGATGCCGATTTAAAGGAGCGAACCAATTGGTTTAAAGACCGGTTGATTAAAGGGGAATCACTGGACGACTTATTGGTCGAAGCCTTTGCCACCGTTCGCGAAGCAGCTAAACGAACGCTTAACCAGAGACATTTTGACGTTCAACTGCTGGGTGGCATCGTCCTTCATGAAGGTAAGATAGCCGAAATGAAAACCGGCGAAGGAAAGACTTTGGTGGCTACACTGCCTGTTTATTTGAACGCGATAACGGGCAAAGGGGTTCACGTAGTCACCGTGAATGATTATCTCGCTCGGCGTGACTCATCGTGGATGGGTGAAATCTATAGTTTTTTGGGTTTAACGGTAGGTGTAATAGTTCAGGATCTTTCGGATGAAGAAAGGCAGGCTGCCTATGCTGCTGATGTCACTTATGGAACAAATAATGAATTTGGGTTTGATTATCTGAGAGATAACATGAAATTCCGTTTGGATGACATGTGCCAGAGGGAATTCCATTTTGCTATTGTTGACGAGGTGGATTCTATTCTTATTGATGAAGCTAGGACGCCCTTGATAATTTCTGGTCCAGCAGAAGATAGTTCGGATATGTATCGTGATATAAATGGTATAATTCCAGAACTTGTGGACATTGACTTTGACAAAGATGAGAAGCAAAGAACTGTAATGTTGACAGAAATTGGAACAGAAAAAGTTGAAAAACTCCTAATAGATCGCGGTGTTGTCGCGGATGGAGCGATGTACGATATTCAGAATATTTCTGCGGTTCACCATGTTAATCAGGCTTTGAGGGCCCATAAACTTTTCACGAGGGATGTTGATTACATCGTTCGTAACGATATGGTCGTCATTATTGATGAATTCACCGGGCGAGCGATGGAGGGTAGACGCTTTTCAGAGGGATTGCATCAAGCGCTTGAAGCGCGTGAAGAAGTTACAATTCAGAATGAAAACCAGACCTTGGCCTCTATTACATTTCAGAACTATTTTCGATTGTTTCCAAAATTAGCTGGTATGACTGGTACCGCCATGACTGAGGCGTCTGAATTTGCGGAGATTTATTCTCTCGATGTGGTGGAGATGCCTACTAACACATCTATAACCAGAGTAGATGAGGATGACGAAATATATAGAACTGAGAGCGAAAAATGGTCAGCGATTATTGATTTAATTATAGATTGCCAGGTGCGTGGGCAACCAGCGCTTGTAGGGACTGTTTCAATCGAAAAATCAGAGTTACTCTCTGAATTATTGAAAAAGAAAAAGATAAACCATCAAGTGCTAAACGCTCGCTTTCATGAACAGGAGGCGCAGATCATCTCTCAGGCAGGGGTTCCAGGTACCGTAACTATAGCAACAAATATGGCAGGGCGAGGAACCGACATTCAACTGGGTGGGCATGTGGAGATGCGGATAGCTGGAGAAATTAAAGGTGTTGATAAACCAAAAGAAAAGAAAATACGTGCTGATGTTGAGGAAAAAAAGAATGATGTGATAGCCGCAAACGGTCTTTACGTGATAGGTACTGAGAGGCATGAAAGTCGTCGAATTGATAATCAGTTACGCGGTAGATCAGGTCGTCAAGGGGACCCTGGAACTTCAAAATTCTTTTTATCGCTCGACGACGATCTAATGCGGATCTTTGGGTCTGAGCGCATGGATGGAATGCTCAAGAAGCTTGGACTAGAGGACGGCGAAGCTATCGTTCACCCTTGGATTAATAAGGCATTAGAAAAAGCGCAGCAAAAAGTAGAGGCTCGAAACTTCGAAATACGTAAACAGCTTCTCAAATACGATGACGTTATGAATGACCAACGCAAGGTAATATATGAGCAAAGGCGAGATATTATGCGAGCAAACGAGGTCAATGACACTGTACACGATATGCGTCATGAATTTATAGAGCAATTAATTAGCAAAACTATTCCTGCGGGTTCTTATCTGGAACAGTGGGACATAGATACTCTGAAAACTGAAAGTGAGAATATATTGTCACTGGATGTTCCAATATCCGAGTGGGTTAAAGAAGAAGGAATTGCAGATCAGGAAATTTTAGATCGACTGATAGATTTTTCGAACAGAAAGATGGCAGAAAAATCCGCTAACTATGGCATTGAGCTGTTTCGTATGGCAGAAAAAAGTATTCTGCTTCAAATATTGGACCAGCAATGGAAAGAGCATTTACTTTCTCTTGATCATCTTAGGCAGGGTATAAACCTAAGGGCCTATGCTCAAAGGGACCCGTTGAACGAATATAAGAGGGAAGCTTTTAATTTATTTGATGCAATGCTTATCAATGTTCGGCAAGCAGTTACAGGCGCTCTGTCTAATCTTGAAATCCAAATAGAACAAGAATCTGACTTGAGTTCAGATGCCAGTTTAGGCGATGAGGACAGAAGGATAGATTCTCTTCTGGAGACTGAACGGAATGATTCGTTGGTGCCTATGTCGGGCCCAAAAGTCGCTAGAGCCATTGACCCAAATGATCCCGCTACTTGGGGAAAAGTGCCAAGAAATGCGCCTTGTCCGTGCGGTAGTGGGAAGAAATATAAGCATTGCCACGGCCGAATTTGAACTAAGAAAATATACTCCTTGGTCGCATTTTTAAACGATTTTTGTTGACGGCTCCTTAATATCTGCAGAAATATCAAATGGTAATGGCGAGCGGTCGCTTTTTTAAACCAAAATGATAGAAGTGAATTACCATTTTTCTGCAGTAAATTTAAATGCCTCTAACTGGATCATAAGAATGAAAAGATTTATCAATCTCTCAAAAGTTGAAGGCATAGCTTCCCGTCAGGCGCATGCTGATATGCCCGATGGAACTTTTGAAAGGGAATTGGGGAAGGAAGGTTTTTTTGGTCCTTCGGCCCTTATTCATCATAAGAACCCACCTACCGGATGGGTCGAATGGGATGGTCCACTAAAACCTAGAGCATTCGACCTTAACAAAATTCCAAAAAGCCAATCTTGTTCTTGGACTATTAATAAAATTCTACACAATGATCGTTGCCGAATATCTTGGGGCACTTCTACAGGTCGGATGGATCATCTTGTTAGAAATGGGGATGGAGATGAACTTCTGTTTATACATAATGGATCAGGCCTACTTTACAGTGATTATGGGACGCTAGATATTGAGCAAGGGGATTACATTTTGGTGCCCCGAGGAACTATGTGGCGAACTGAGTTTACTGGAGCAGCAGAAGTATTGATGATAGAGGCCACTAACTCCAGTTTTGGACTCCCAGAAAAAGGTTTAGTTGGAAACCATGCCTTTTTTGATCCCGCAATGTTGGATACGCCAAAGATTGATAAGCGTTTTCTCAATCAACAAACGAAAAATGGCGAGGTGGACAAATGGAAGGTACTAATTAAGCGAAAGAATGTTATTTCAACTGTCACCTACCCCTATAATCCTCTCGATGCTATCGGGTGGCACGGCGATCTGATGCCAGTTAAAATAAATATTCGACATTTCCGTCCTATAATGAGCCATAGGTATCACCTGCCTCCCTCGGCACACACGACATTTGTAGCGGAGCGGTTTGTTGTTTGCACTTTCTGCCCCAGGCCATTTGAGCAGGATCCAGGTGCCTTAAAGGTACCTTTTTTTCATAATAATGATGATTATGACGAGGTGTTGTTTTACCATGCAGGAGATTTTTTCAGCCGTGACAATATCGAATCTGGAATGATGACGTTTCACCCAAGTGGCTTTACGCATGGTCCTCATCCAAAGGCCCTTAAAAATATGTTAAAAGCCCCAAAGCCGGCCACAGACGAGTACGCTATTATGGTAGACTCTAGAGATGCTTTGGAAATTTCATCTCTTCCGCAAGGTGTCGAAAATATAAACTATGTGAATTCATGGAAAGGCCATTCAGAGGCGATGCCATGAAGTTAGGATCTTTAAAAGAAGGAGGTCGGGACGGCACTTTAGTGCTAGTTAGTAATGATCTAAAACGTATTATTCCGATTGAAACGATAGCCCCCACTTTTCAGAAGGCTATAGAAAATTGGGCAATAGTGGAACCTCAACTCATGGACATTTCTGTTAAATTGGATGACGGTGACATAGCTGAATGTAGGCCTTATGATCCAAAACTAATGGCGGCCCCTTTGCCCCGCGCTTATCAATGGTTGGATGGCTCGGCCTACGTAAATCACGTTGACTTAGTGCGACGAGCCCGCGGTGCTAAAATACCTAATAGTTTTTGGGAGGACCCACTAATGTATCAGGGTGGGTCTGATAATTTTTTGGGTCCAATGGATCCAATTTTTCTTAAAGATGAAGGTTGGGGATTAGACTTTGAGGCGGAATTAGCAGTTATTGTTGATGATGTTCCGTTGGGAGTGAGTGATGAAGAGGCAGCCGAGCATATCAAATTTCTTATGCTTTTAAACGATATTAGTCTTCGTAATTTAATTCCAAGCGAATTAGAAAAAGGTTTTGGCTTTGTTCATGGAAAACCGCCAACGTCCTTTTCCCCAGTCGCAGTGACTGTGAACTCTTTAGGAGAAAACTGGCGTGATGGGAAACTGAATTTACCATTGTTTGTTCATTTTAATAAAAAGAAGGTAGGATGGGTAAATGCGGAAATCGATATGACTTTTGATTTTTCTCGCCTTGTATCTCATGCTGCTAAAACAAGGCCATTGGGAGCGGGTACAATAATAGGTTCTGGTACTGTTTCCAATGCCGATCAACAACATGGTTATTCCTGTATTGCAGAGATGCGGATGATAGAGATGATAGAGACCGGGGAAGCCACAACACCATTTATGAAATTTGAAGATCGGATAGAATTGGATGTTCAGGACAGCAAAGGCCAGTCCGTTTTTGGCGTCATTGATCAAATAGTAAAACCCTATTGAACCAAGTGATTTTATTATTTCGCATTTATCTTTCTTTGGATTAATAAGAATTTATTTCTAATGTAAAGAATTCTTCTCTTTAGAATTGGCGATAAGGAAGGATTGCCCAATAGATTGATGATATTCGTGTTCACTTTCTATGTAGCATTTTGCTTGATCAATATTGCTTATTGGCCCTTCGGTATCCAATTCTTCCAAAAGGCAGGTTAGTCCAAGGACAACAAGGCTTTCATATTCTTCATCATTAAGGTGAGGCATTATGGCTAGGAAATTATCCGCAAAAGAACCCGAAAAGCGTTTGATGGCGCGTCTTTTTAATTTCCAAGGCATATCTCTCAATTGATTAGCCCATTCGGAGATAGCCAACTGTATTTCTGCGGGTAGAGCATGTTTTAGTTTCTGATCTTCAGCTATTCCATTTAAATTATTCAACCTTCGAGTTGGTTCACGAGAACCTTCACTACGAGTGAAAATATCCAAAGTATGAGATCCATCTATTCCCTTAACTTCTGCTTCAATCTTAGCATTATTATTTTTGGTAATACTAAACTCAGACATTTTTGTATCTCCATATGATAAGTAGTACGATTACTAAAGCAATTTTGATGCCAAGAAAGCTCAATAAAGGTGTTGGATTCAATAACCTTGAAATATGAATCAATATTGAAGAAAATATTTGACTTCTGGGGTGATGGAGATAGATAAAACCACGGGTAACCGTTTCCCACCAAACGGTGTAAATTTGAAGGATACAATAATGCAGCCGACGGCTTTGCCCGGGATTCCGCTGTTCTCTTCCGGCCCGTGTGCTAAACGGCCTGGTTGGAATCCCGCTGTGTTAGAGAATGCTAGTGTTGGTCGATCACACAGATCTCGCACCGCGAAAACTAAACTCAATAATATCATAAAGCGAACCCATGAAATTTTGGGTTTACCAAAAGAGTGGCTAGTTGGTATTGTGCCTGCTTCAGATACTGGTGCGTTTGAAATGGCCATGTGGTCACTGCTTGGCCAAAGGCCCGTAGACCTGCTGGCTTGGGAAAGTTTTGGTAGAGAGTGGGTAAGGGATGTTCAAACACAACTCAAGCTCAGCGATACTAGAACTTTCTTGGCAGATTATGGCGGTTTACCTGATCTGGATAGGATAGATTTTTCGCATGATGTGGTGTTTACCTGGAATGGGACCACCTCTGGTGTTAAGGTCCCTGATGGAAATTGGATCCCTGCTGATAGAGGAGGATTAACTTTATGTGACGCCACGAGTGCGGTTTTTTCACAGCATATCCCTTGGCAAAAAATTGATGTCGCAACATTTTCTTGGCAGAAAGTCTTGGGTGGTGAGGGGGGGCACGGTATGATAATACTTAGTCCTCGAGCCATCGAACGCCTTAAATCCTATACACCCGAGTGGCCGATGCCAAAAATTTTTCGGTTAGCATCTCGAGGCACTATAAATGAGGGAATCTTTAGGGGAGAAACAATCAACACACCCTCAATGATTTGTGTTGAAGATACTTTGGATGCTTTGCAATGGGTTGCAGAGATAGGAGGTCTTCAAGAAACGATAAAGCGGAGCAATAACAATTTATCGGTTATTGAAAAGTGGGTTGATACCAGCTATTGGGCTGATTTCTTGGCAATGTCGCCAGAGACTAGATCAAATACTTCCATCTGTTTAAAGATAGTGGATCCGTGGTTTTTATCTTTAACGTCTGAGGACCAGGCGGCGATTCCAAAAAATATTGACGCACTTTTGGCAGAAAATGATGCAGCATTTGATATAAATGGCTATCGGGACGCGCCTCCTGGCCTTCGGATTTGGGGTGGTGCCACAGTTGAGACTGAAGATATTATAACTTTATTACCGTGGCTTGATTGGGCCTATTCCGAAATTAAATATTCACATCGAAAAGACTGAAAGGGTTTTATTGTGCCACGGATACTAATAAGTGATGAGTTAAGTCCCAATGCTACCAAGGTGTTTGAGCGGAGAGGAGTGGAGGTTGATAGATTACCAGGATTGACCCCCGAGCAATTGGCGCTTCGAATTGGTGACTACGATGGGCTCGCTATTCGTTCGGCGACGAAAGTGACTAAGAAAATTATACTTGGGGCACGGAACCTAAAGGTCATTGGCCGAGCAGGGATTGGCGTTGATAATGTTGATCTTGACGTAGCGACAGCAGCAGGCATTGTAGTAATGAACACTCCGTTTGGTAATGCTATAACCACTGCGGAACATGCCATATCGATGATTTGCAGTCTTGCCCGAGAAATCACAACGGCAGATACATCAACCCAATCTGGAAAATGGGAAAAATCCCGTTTCATGGGAACAGAGTTGACGGGAAAAAATCTTGGTATAATTGGCTGTGGGAATATAGGTTCAATTGTAGCTGATAGAGGACAGGGTCTCAAAATGCGGATCCTAGCGTTTGATCCTTATTTAACGGAAGAGCGAGCCCAGGAATTGGGGGTCCGTAAAGTTGATGCGGAGACCCTTTTTCGGGAATCTGATTTCATTACACTCCATACGCCGTTAACCGATACGACGAGAGATATGATAAATTCAGAGTCGATATCCAAGATGAAAAGAGGTGTTCGAATTGTGAATTGTGCTCGAGGTGGTCTGATAGTGGAGGCAGATTTGAAGGACGCCTTAGAAAGTGGACATGTTTCGGGCGCGGCGCTCGACGTTTTCTCGTCAGAGCCGGCTAGAGAAAATATTCTATTTGGCGTTCCTGGACTAATTGCGACGCCGCATTTGGGGGCGGCCACTATGGAAGCTCAAGAAAAAGTCGCACTCCAGATTGCAGAGCAAATGTCAGACTATCTTTTGACAGGGGCGATCTCAAACGCTTTGAATATGCCTGCTGTTTCAGCAGCAGAAGCCCCTGTCTTAAAACCATATATGAAATTGGCAGACTATCTAGGAAGTTTTGCCGGACAAGTTGGTGATGACGCGATAAAATCAGTGAAAATAGAGTTTGAGGGACAAGCATCGGCCATTAATCCAGCTCCTGTTGTTTCAGCAGCGTTAACTGGCCTTTTGAAACCGAATGTAGATTCTGTAAATATGGTTAGTGCTCCTATAATTGCCCAAAATAGGGGAATTGCGGTTACCACTATTCGTCATGAAAGGCCATGTGATTATCAAACTTTACTTAGATTGACGGTAGAAGGACAAACCAGAACTAGAGTATTAGCAGGCACTTTATTTGCGGGTACGGAGCCGCGTCTAATCGATATTCAGGGTATTAAAGTCGAAGCAGAGTTTGCACAGAGAATGCTCTACATCAGGAATTATGATCAACCGGGTTTTATTGGTTCCCTTGGGACGCTATTGGGTAATGAGGGTATAAATATTGCGACCTTTCACTTAGGGCGTCGCGACAATGGTGGTGAGGCATTGGCCCTTGTGGAGATAGAGAGTGATATCAGTAATGATGCTTTATCTGCAGTTCGTCGATTGCCTCAGGTTTTGAGAGTGAATTGCGTTCGATTTTCTAATTGAATCAGTGTTTATTATCAGATGATAGCGATTGGGCGCACCGGACAACCAGTTGCACCCTTTAATTTTACTGGCAACATAATGAGGCAGAATTCGTATATTTCTTCCTCAACTAGAGTTGCTAGATTTAAATTTTCTACTAAATGCACACCAGCTTCTGCTAAACAATGTTGGTGAACTGGCATCATTATTTCTGGGTGGTTTGTTCCTGGAAGCACCTCGACGGCCATATTGTCAGCCCCTATAGCAATAGTATCATTTTTCGTTAGCCAACGGGCCGCTTCTATATCAAGTCCGGGTTCGCCAGATAAATATTTTTCATTGTTAGACATAAAATACTGACCCCATCCAGTATTTAAGCAAACCATGTCACCTTTTTTAGCGGTTAAGCCAAAATTATCATATGTTCTCTTTAGATCATCTGTTGTTATAGCGCGCCCAGCTTCAAGATGATCGCCACCATCTAGCCCTGATAAATCTAAACAAATCCCCCTTGTTATAATTGATGGAACATTCTCTATACCTAGGTCAAGTAGCCCCCAATCACCTACGCTTTCTTTTATTGTATGACCACCATATAAATGTTCTCCAATCGAAAAATGACCCAAAGAATCTATGTGAGTTCCGACGTGGGTTGTCATTTCTATGCGTTCAAGGTTGGCTCCTACATTATTTGTGGCTCCCATTTGCTCTCGAATTTTCATACTATTTTGGGCTGTTGCAGATGATGAAATAATATAGGGGGTCTGGTTTGGAGCCATAAAAGGAGCGCCCATTTCAATAATATGACTAAGATCTATTATTTTACCTACCTTGACCAGGGATATAGCTGCAAGAGTCGTTTTAGGAGTTAATAAGTGCCCCGCCGCTCCAATCTGATCTCCATTTCCCCATCGACTATGATCGTGCACGCATTTTGACATTGGAAAACTCTCCTTGAAAACAGATCAACAGTCTCACAGAACAATTAGAAAAGCCAGAATCAACCAAATTTTAAGATGATTCATGAATTAATTGTTCTCTCTGTTGCTCGGTCATAAAAAAATCTGTAGGACTTTTATATAAAAAAGGAAACTGGTTCGAGGAGACTATCTTTTTGCCAAAAGTTGATAAATCTGATGGGACTAAACGCCCAGCTCTTTTGCCCGCGGGCTTTAAGGATCAGCTTCCGTTGAGTGCTGCTCATGAAAGTTCGATAGTTCGTAGGATCATAGCGCGTTGTGAGTCTTCTGGCTATGAACGAGTGAAGCCTCCCTTAATAGAGTTCGAAGACTCACTTTTGTATGGTCCTGGAGAATCTATGATGGATAGCACATTCAGGCTGATGGATCCATTGTCAGGGCGTATGATGGGGATTAGGGCAGATATGACGGTTCAAGTAGCTCGTGTGGCATCAACGCGCCTCCGGCATATGGAGCGTCCTCTGCGACTATGCTACTCTGGTGAGGTTTTGAGAGTACAACCCGCGAGCCTCACCCCAGAACGTGAGTTGGTTCAAGTAGGTGCAGAGTTGGTAGGTCCCGATAATGTTGCGGCTGATTTAGAGATAATTTTACTGGCATTTGATGCGCTCCAGCAAGTTGGCGCAAAAAATATGTCTATTGATATTTCAACACCCACACTGGTTCCTATAGTTCTCCAATCTATGAATATCGATATGATCAATTCACCAAACCTAAGAAGCGCTTTAGATAGAAAAGATATTACAGAGGTTGAAAAATTAGCCGGCGTGGCTTCTGAACTGCTTGTAAATCTAATGGAGGCGGCTGGTAGCTGGGAAGCTGGCATGAAGAAACTTCGTAAATTAACACTTCCTGTTGAAGCGATTAAGATTATAGAACGTTTAGAAAATGCAGCATCGCTTATCTCGTCTAAAACTCAAATGCTAGAAGTTACCATTGATCCTGTTGAGAACCGTGGTTTTGAATATTACAATGGCTTAGGCTTCAGTTTTTTCTCTAGAGGGATCCGAGGAGAGTTAGGAAGAGGTGGACGATACTCTTTGGAGGGTGAAGCTGCTGAAAGTTCTTGCGGGTTTACGCTTTATATGGAAACTCTATTGAGAGCGTTAGAAGGTCCGAAAAAAAAAGATAAGCTATTTGTTCCTGTTTCCGTTAACGGAGAATTACTAACAGAGTTACAAAAGAGTGGCTGGACAACAGTCAGCGGTCTAGAAATTGTTGTTGATGAACACGCTGAAGCAAGACGTTTAGGCTGTTCCCACTTTTTGGAAAATAGGACTATAAAAACTATTTAAAAATATGTAATAGAAGCAACTCACCTAGGATGATTCAATGCGTAATGTTGTTGTGATAGGGGCCCAGTGGGGCGATGAAGGCAAAGGAAAAATCGTGGACTGGTTGTCCGAAAGAGCCGATGTTGTGGTGCGTTTTCAGGGTGGCCATAACGCAGGGCACACACTAGTAGTAGGAGAAAAGACATATAAATTAAGTTTACTACCTTCGGGGATTGTGCGCGAGAAGCTATCAGTAATTGGTTCAGGTGTTGTAGTTGATCCACAAGCACTTTTAAATGAAATAAACGTGGTTTCTGATCAAGGTGTTATTATATCGCCAGAAAAACTTATTCTTGCAGACAATGCGGCGCTGATTTTAGACATTCACCGTCGTATCGATAAAGCGCGTGAAGTAATCCGAGGTACGAAGAAAATAGGCACCACAGGACGAGGCATAGGTCCTGCTTATGAAGACAAGGTGGCGCGTCGTGCAGTTAGAGTTTCTGATCTAAACGACCCAGAGGAATTATTAACGAAACTTGAGGAGCAATTTTCGTATCATAATATTTTCCTGAAAGAAGCGGGTGAGGAACTTGCGTCTGCTCGGAAGACTTATGAAGACCTTATGAGTTTAGCGCCAAGTATATTAAAATTTGCCCAACCAGTATGGAGACGGTTAGATGAATTCCGGCATGCTGATAAGCGAATTTTATTTGAAGGAGCACAAGGAGTAATGCTTGATGTGGATCACGGAACGTATCCCTATGTTACATCGTCAAATACGGTTGCTGGACAGGCGGCAACAGGTTCGGGAACAGGCCCAACCACTATTGGTTACGTCTTAGGGATCACGAAAGCGTATACAACACGGGTCGGTAGTGGCCCGTTTCCAAGTGAGCTAGTTGATTCCGTTGGACAAAAACTTGGCGAACGCGGTCATGAATTTGGGGTTGTTACTGGAAGAAAACGGAGGTGTGGTTGGTTTGATGCGGTTATGGTTAAACAGGCAATAAAAACCGCTGGTATCAGTGGAATAGCACTAACCAAATTAGATGTATTGGATGGATTTGATGAATTAAAAGTTTGTTATTCATACGAACTGGATGGAAAGGTAATTGATCATTTTCCGAGCGGAATGCGTCAGCAGGCGGCGGTTAAACCGATTTATAGAACCTTAGAAGGATGGTCGGAGAGTACACGTGGAGCCCGTTCTTGGTCTGAACTACCGGGGAATGCAGTAAAGTATATACGGCAGATAGAGGAACTCATAGAGGCCCCTGTTGCGTTATTATCAACTAGTCCAGAGCGTGACGATACTATTTTAGTTAAAGACCCATTTACCGACTAAGGAACACGTGAGATAATCGTTTTATAGATCCAACTGCTGTTTGATAAATTTTTCTTGGAGACTATGAGTTGGCAACGGTCGTTCTTAAAGAATTATTTGAAGTTGACGATGCAATGCCGTTACCTGGTTACGACACTCCATCGGGAAAAGCATTCACATGTGCGGGACTCGGCGAGAATAAGGGTGATTTAATAGCGGTGGTGTGTGACCCTAATGTTCCTATACGTATGGAGCAGATCACTGCCTTAACAGGATTTCCTGGTACAAGTATAGTGAAGTGTATAGATTCAGGCGTAGTGAACTGGGCTCTTTCTGGTCGACGGCAACCAGTTCTAATTTTTGAAAAGCCTGGAGGTAGTCGCGTTTTCGAGGCAATGGATTCCATCATAACTCCGCTGACGGACGATCAATTAATCAATGGTTTTTTAACCCCCAGTGTTGCAACACTGAGAGAATTCGCGACAAGAGGATTAACCCATCGTAATATTAGGCCCTCTAATCTTTTTTATAGTGATGATAGTGCGCGATTAATCATGTTAGGAGAATGTGTCTCGGCGCCGCCTGGTTATAATCAACCATTAATATTTGAAAGTTTAGAATGTGGTATGGCGATCGAAACAGCACGTGGTATGGGCACCCCGGCTGATGACCTTTTTGCCTTGGGCGTCACATTACTAAGCCTTTTGATTGGTCGAAACCCCGTTGCGACAGTGGATGATCCATATAGTTTTATGTTAGATAGGATCAATAATGGATCTTACGCAAGTATAGTGAGCAATCACCGTATTCAAATGAATATGATGGAGCTTTTAAGGGGGTTATTAACAGATGATCTTTCAGAAAGGTGGCCGATAGCGGATGTGCAGTTGTGGGTAAGTGGTCGACGATTAACGCCTAAGCAAGTCAAACTGCCTACAAAAGCAGCTAGACCAATACCAATTGGTGGATTTGATCATGATAATGTTAGGTCGGCTGCCCATGGATTAAGTCGCAACTGGCCAATGGCTGGGGATATCATTAAGGGACAGGATTTTGATGCCTGGGTGCGACGAAGTCTGAATGACGAAGTTGTTTTAAATAACTTAAATAAGGCAGCCGGCACTGCACAAGCTATCCAATCAACCCCTAAAGCTGATGAGGCTAGGTTAGTTGCAAAAGTCATAATGGCTCTAGACCCATCTGGACCAATTAGATACAGAGGTTTCTCAAGCCATTTAGATGGTATTGGCTTAACACTTGCAGCAGGTTTCCAAGATGATGCTCTCCGAAAGCAGATTGAAGATTTAATAACATCAGGAATTCTCAAGCAATGGTTAGCCTTACAAGGACGTGTAAAAACTGAATTGATGAATGTTTATGGAATACTTGAAAAAATCCAACCAATGCTCGCACTACCTGGACCTGGATTTGGTGTTGAGCGTTGCCTTTATGAGCTTAACCCGTACGGGCATTGTAAAAGCCCTATGATAGAACATTTATACATAACACAGACATCTGAATTAATACCGGCATTAGAGGCTGTGGCGCACGATGAGGTGTTACCCCCGATGCCAATAGATAGGCATATAGCTGCTTTTTTGGCGGCGCATTCTGAACATATTGATGAACGAATTCTGCGCCCTCTTACTCATAAGGATGATAGGCCGGCTGATGAAGCCTTGAAAGTGATGAGGATTTTAGCCCGGGTCCAGTCGGTTTATAGCAATGGAGCAGCACCCAATCTTTGTTTATGGCTTAAGGAGCTTACTCAGCCGGCAGTTAACGCATTTAATAATATTAGGCTTAGACAACAAATAGAACGGCAAGTAGTTCAAGCGTCAGAAACCGGCTTTATTGTTGCCTTAATGCGTATACTCGACGACGGTAAAGTTATTGACCTTGATCGTGAAAATTATAGAAAAGCGAAGCAAGAGTATAAACAGTGCTCTGCTCAAATTCATAGGATGGATATTGGATTGGAACAAAAGGAAAATTTAGCGGGTGAATTAGGAGAGCAGGTTGCTGCCGTTATCTCTGGTGTAGTTGGCAGCATAGGCGCAACCATTTTTGTAGTTTTTTACTTGACATAGGTACTCTTTGATTGAGTATTTTGAAACTAATTTAGATAAGGGATAAAGTGATCTCATGGCAACTAGCTCCGCTAGCGCTTCCTCAACCAAAGCTTTGATAATTCTGACAGTTGTTGGTCTATTAGTTTTTACATTACCAACAGTTTTAGTTTTATTGGTAGGAATGATCCCTAGCTTCATTGCATATGCTACAGATCGCCGAAAAGAAAAATATAAAACACTGAGCGTTGGTTGCTTAAATTTCTTAGGTATACTACCTGTATTGACTATGTTGTGGACTAAAGATCATTCATTTGATATGGCGTTTTCGTTATTTGCAGATCCATTTAGTTGGCTAATGGTTCTAGGCGCGGCGGCGGCGGGTTGGACCATCTTCCTGATAGCGCCGAGTGTAGTTGCTATGTTTCTCTCTGCGAGAATAGAGATGTCAGTTGAACGTTTAAAAAAGAGGCAAACAAAGTTGATAGAAGAGTGGGGTAATGGAGTTTCTGGAAATGAAGATAACGGATAGATAGATCCGTTTTCTATTTTCCTAGCCCAATCTGTTCAGGCCATAGTTTTTCGTTAACAGCAAGCTCTTTTATATGTTTTTGTAGCTTTTCGAAAGCACGGGCTTCGATTTGCCTAACTCGCTCTCTACTGATCCCATATTCCTTACTCAATTCCTCTAACGTTAACGGTGTATCAACTAACTTCCGTTGCAGTAAAATATGGCGTTCACGTGCAGCAAGACTGTCCATTGCGACCTTAAGTAATTGGGTTCTCTTTTCTAATTCTTCGTTATTAGCAAACTGTTGTTCTTGATTTTCTCTTTCATCAACTAGCCAGTCCTGCCATTCGCCATCACCATCAATTGCTTTTGGAGCATTTAATGAGTGGTCCGGACCTGCAAGACGGCCATTCATGCTAACTACGTCTTTTTCTTGGACTTCTAGTTTTGTTGCTATGGCGGTTACTGTTTCGGGCGAAAGGTCGCCATCATCTATTTGTTGCATTTGGCCTTTGAGTTTTCGGAGATTAAAAAATAGCTTTTTTTGAGCAGCAGTAGTCCCCATTTTTACTAATGACCAAGAGTGCAAAATAAACTCTTGTATCGATGCTCGTATCCACCACATCGCGTAAGTTGCCAATCGAAAACCTCGCTCTGGATCGAAGCGTTTAACCGCCTGCATCATGCCAATATTACCCTCAGAGATTAATTCAGCCACTGGTAATCCATAACCGCGATAACCCATAGCAATTTTTGCTACTAACCTAAGGTGGCTGGTGACTAACTGGTGAGCCGCATCGGTATCATCGTGATCTCGTAAACTACGAGCTAGCATATATTCCTGAGAGGGTTGAAGCATAGGAAACTTATGTATTTCTTCTAGATATCTAGAAAGATTCCCTTCAACACTAATCCTAGGCATTACGGCAATATTCGAAGGCATTAATCTACTCCTGCGACCACACAAAAACTAAATTTAAGTACAACACACCATATGTGGGAACTGATAATACAATTTTAAAGGGCTTTTTCAACTTTTTAATAAAAATGAAGAGAAATAACATAATAAAAAAAATACACGTTTTTTAATCTATTGTAGATTATAGTCGCGATATTAAGTTCAAGTATATCTCGGAACGGTAAAAGTTTTTAAACATAAACCATTAAAACGACTTATTATCTCTCAGAGCATCTATAATCTGCCTCATGTCATTGGGGAGGGAACTGGAAAAATGCACGAGATTACGGGTGTAAGGATGGATAAAATCTAGCGATTTAGCGTGCAGAGCTTGACGTCCGAAATTCTTAATTAATCCTAATATAGGACCTTTTTCAGAATTACTTCCCTTTCGGCTCCCGTATAATGGATCGCCAATCAAAGAGTGCCCAATATGACTGAGATGAACGCGAATTTGGTGGGTGCGTCCTGATTCTAATTGGCATTTCAGTAAGCTTACAGTTTGACCAAATTGCTCTTTCACCCTATAATTTGTGACTGCTTGTTTTCCACCACGCTTTACAACAGCCATTTTTTTTCTATTCGTGGGACTTCGTCCGATTGGCATGTCTATTGTACCTTTGGATTTTTCTAATATGCCCCAAATCAAGGCTTGATATGTTCTTTTAATTGTACGAGCAGCAAATTGATGGACAAGATGCTGGTGCGCTTCGTCTGATTTCGCTACAACCATCAACCCGGTGGTGTCCTTATCTAAACGATGAACTATGCCTGGTCTTCGCACGCCCCCTATCCCTGAGAGAGTGTTCCCACAATGTGAAAGCAGCGCGTTAACAAGTGTTCCATCCTGGGAACCAGGTGCAGGGTGTACCACCATCCCGGCTGATTTATTGATCACAATTAAATGAGCATCCTCATAGATTATATCCAACTCAATTGCTTGTGCTGTGGGTTCGGCTGGTTTGGGTTCTGGTATTTTAATTCTGTATATCTGACCCAGTTTAACGGTTTGAGATGGGTCTGATACTATTTTTTCGTCGCAACTTACACACATATTCTGTATCAAGTGTTTTAGGCGCGTCCTTGAGAGCTTTGGAAAATCTGGGGTATTTGCAACGGAATCGGTAAGCCAGCGATCTAACCTCGTCGCTCTATTGGATTTGAGGTTATTTTCATCTACGATAATATTTAAATTGTTAGTTGTGAAACCTATCATGGAAACAAACCTAAGCCAAAGTTCAAGTAATATGAAGAACCCAAAGCCAAAATCCTTAAGAATTTTAATGGCAGCAGTTATTATTATGGGGCTTTTAATTGTCGCCGGGCTGATCGTAATCGTCGTAACAATAACGAGTCGCATTATGGGAGCCTCTTCAACAACTACAACCAGTCAATGGTCTTCCAAATTATATCTTGATGAAGGATCTATAGTCGGTAGCACTGCAGCTGATGGTGGTAGACTATTCATTACGACTAAAATAAAAGGTGGAAGTACTAATATCCTTGTTTTTGACGCTGAGACAGGTAAACAGCTTGGCAAACTACAACTTGAACCAAAAAAATAATAGAACGGTTAGTTGGCATGGAAAAAAGTATAAACTTTTCTAGTGATAATACTGCTGGCGTGGCATCAAAAATTTTAGATTCGGTAATTGATGCTGCCAATATATCTAGTATGCCCTATGGCGACGATCCGTACACCTTAAAATTGCAAATATTAGCAAATGAGGTCTTTGAACGAGAAGTATTTATTTATCCAGTGGCGACGGGTTCTGCTGCAAATGCTCTTGCATTAGCAAGCGTTTCTCCCCCTTATGGTATAGTTTTTTGTCACTCTCAATCTCACATAGAGGAAGACGAATGTGCCGCCCCAGAATTTTATATGGGTGGTGGAAAACTCTCTTTGTTGGAAGGAGAAAAAGCAAAAATTTCTGCGTCAAATCTTCAAGGGAAATTAAATAATCAATCACCAGCTCCATTAGTTCACAGAGCCCAGCCTGCAGTAGTTAGTATCACTCAAGCAACTGAATTGGGAACTGTCTACACTATCGATGAAATCTTGGCAATTTCAGAGGTTTGTAAGCAAAATAATCTACCGCTCCATATAGATGGTGCCCGATTAGCCAATGCGATTGTTGCGCTTGGGACAACAGTCGCAGATTGCACC
>PANE01000029.1 GCA_002708305.1 Rhodospirillaceae bacterium | reverse complement strand
CTTATGACGTGTCCTGTTGTAAAACTACAAGCAGGAGAAGCCAAAAAAGCGGCTACTTCTGCAATCTCTTCTGGCCGACCAAATCGATTTAAAGGCATTCGCATTGCAACACTTGGCCATGGTGCATCGGGTTGATCTTCACGTGTTTTTGTCGGGCCTGGTGCAACGGCATTCACAAGTATGTTATGTTCAGCCAATTCAATAGCCATAGTTTGAGTCAAATTTATGATTCCAGCTTTGCTAGCGCCGTACGCCGCTCTCCCTCTCCCCCCAAAAATACCCGAATTGGAAGCGACATTTACGATCCTACCTCCTCGAGAGCCTGCGATCATATATTTTGCTGCGGCTTGCCCACAACGAAACACACCCCCAAGATTGACATTCAGTACATTTTCCCAAAAATCTTCGGTCATCTCGGTAAACGGAGCGCGATCCATTATTCCTGCATTACAAATCAGAACATCAATAGAACCAAGACGTTCGTAAACATTTGCAATCATTGTTTCAACAGACTCGCGATCAGAAACGTCGACGCCAACACTGATAATTTTTGATCCACTTTGAATACTGTCAGCTACTTGGGCCGCTCGTTTCTCCTCCTTATCAGCAATTGCTACTGTAATACCATCACTTGCTAAACGTTTTGCTATGGCTTTACCAATTCCACTAGCACCTCCTGTAACAATTGCTGTTCGTTTTATGTCAGACATCATATTCGATTCCTCATTTTTTTGCTTGCATACAACAAAGCATTTGTAGCGTTGAAGTGGAAATTATTTATTGTATATAAGCAGAAATTTCATAAGATAGTTTCGCATGATAATACATATAGAAATTTAATACCTATTAGGAACAAAATTAAATTGAGTGAGGGTTTATCAATGACAGTGATAAAGAATCTTTTCAAACCAGGGAATTTGATATCGGCTCCGGGTATCTTTGATGGCATTTCTGCCCGAATGGCTGACCAATTTGGATTCGATTTACTTTACATGACTGGATATGGAACAGTGGCGTCACATCTTGGTGTTCCTGACGCAGGAATAGCTAGTTACGCGGATATGGTTGGTCGAGTGCAAATGATAGCTAGTGTCGTCAAAACGCCTTTTATAGCTGATGGCGACACTGGTTATGGGGGCCTTCTGAATATGCACCACACTGTGAAAGGGTATGAGGCAGCTGGGGCTGCCGGCATTCAAATTGAAGATCAAGAATTCCCAAAAAAATGTGGCCATACACCAGGTAGAAAGGTAATCCCACTGGAGGACATGATCCAGAAAATTGAAGTTGCCGTTCAGGCAAGAGTATCAGAGGATTTTCTAATTGTGGCACGCACAGATGCTAGAACGGGTTACGGACTTGATGAAGCCCTCCGACGCGGCGAAGGCTTTGCAAAAGCTGGCGCTGATATTTTATTCATTGAGTCTCCAGAATCGTTAGAAGAAATGGAAAAAATTTGCTCAAGTTTCGACACTCCATTATTAGTAAATGTGGTAGATGGTGGAAGCACTCCAGTTCTGTCTAAACAGGAATATATAGACCTTGGATATCAAATAGCAATATATCCGGGCACCGGATTCATGGCTACAGCCCAGGCTCTACATTCCGTATACGGAACGATAAAAAAAACAGGATCTTCTGTTGATGTGGAGGTCCCATTGAGAGACTTTATGACTTTCTCAGAAGAAATGGGATTCAAAGAGGTTTGGAATTTTGATAAGAAGCATGCAAGAGACTAACTATTAAGACAATGAGATTATTTTAGCCTCCCAAGAGAAGGTAATACATTGACAAATTATATTGAGACATACCGCGGCAACGTCTCGCCTTGGGAGGTTGACTCTACCGAACATTTTACTGTTGCATATTATTATGAAAAATTCGAGGCTGCTACCTGGAGATTTTTGCGACAAGCAGGCGTAGACCCTCGTATTTGTAAAACGACGGAAGCACTTACTCATTACAAGGCGGAACTCAGAAATCGAGATATCTATAAAATTGAGACAGCCTGTATTCAGAACGGTGATCGTCCTCGGATCGCACATAAATTATTCAATGCTGAAAGTGGTGAATTATGTACCACAATGCAACAAGATATAACTGGTATTTCATTGGATATACCAGAAGAAAACTGGGATGGGGATTTACGAGAAGATAGGGCCATACCTAATAACATGGTTAAATGGTTGCCCACATCGAATGACGTGACACGGCCAGAAGAGACTGATTGGTCTGGTAATTTATCTATGCCTGGATTTATACATCGATATTCTACAGCGAATAGTTTTATTCTTGCCGCCTTTGGAGTTACTTCTGAATATCTCACTAAATCCCGTATTGGTTTATCGACGTTTGAATTTCAGCTTACATTTGAAAAAGCGGTAACGCCTGGGACCTTGCTAGATATTGAAAGTTGTATTGCACATTTAGGAGGTTCATCGATCCGTCTGTTTCATAAGATGACAGACGCTGAAACTGGAGAAGCTATATCAAGCCTCAGTCAATTTGGTGTTCATCTTGATCTTGATAGTAGACGACCCACACGAATCCCAGACAGCCTAAGAGATAGAGCCAAAGAATTTCTTTAGTTAAGAGTTTAAGGTTTCAAGTTGGTTTAGGAAGTAAGGATCATTAATGCGCGCAGCAGTATTAACGGCAAAGCAATCTATACAAACAATTGATCATCAACCAACAATAACTCTTTCTGAGACTGGGGTTAAGGTTCGAATTGGCGCAGGAGGAATTTGCGGATCGGATCTACATTATTTCCATCACTACAAAATGGGAGATTTTCCCGTTCGCGAAGCGTTTATACTTGGGCATGAAGCCGCGGGGATAGTCGAGGAAATTGGGCCTAGAGTAAATAATATTGCAGTGGGGGACACGGTGGTTATAAACCCTAGCCATCCATGTCAAAGTTGTGAATATTGCCTTAAGGGAAACCAACTTCTCTGTAATGAAATGANGTTTTTAGGTAGTTCCCGAAAATTCCCTCATATACAAGGGATGTTTTCCGAAATATTCGTCACTGATCAAAGACAGTGTTTTAAAATGCCTCCAGGCTTATCATTAAATATTGCAGCATTTGCAGAACCTTTGGCCGTGGCACTACATGCGATTAATCAAGCTGGCTCTCTTTTGGGTGCAAATATTCTTATTAGCGGCTCGGGACCTATAGGAGCGTTAGTTCTACTATCAGCAAAACTAGCAGGAGCAGCATCCGTCACAATGACGGATATTCGTGATGGGCCCTTAACGATTGTTAACGAACTTGGGGCAAGTAAAATCTTAAATGTTAGTTCTGGGGCTTCCGAATTAATCGAAAANGCTAANCCGCGAGGTAGTTTCGATATCGCTTTTGATGCTTCTGGGAGTGAAGCTGCAGTATTAACCGCTATTAAAAGTTTACGCCCTGGCGGGTCNCTAATCCAGATTGGAACTTTTGCTAANCCCAATATTTCAATTCCCTCTGATCAACTTATGGTCAAAGAACTTACAATGAAGAGTTCATTTAGNTTCGACAAAGAATTCTCTTGGGCAGTCGATTATCTTGCAAAAGGCCGGATTGANGTTATGCCACTACTCACCCANACATTTCCAATGGAAGACGCGAATGAAGCATTTCTCACTGCCTCAGATAGAGAGAAAGCAATGAAAGTTCATTTAATATTTTAAAGTTATCTAGAATTCNCGCTCAACACAAAAGTCAACCACCTCAGTCAGCGCACGTTTGGGTTCGCCATCAGAAAAGAGACCCAGGGCATCACGAGCAATAGCCGCATAATGTTGAGCTCTAGATATTGTATCGTCTAGAGTCCCATACTTTAAAATGAGCTCTTGAGCTTGTTCCAAATCTCCATCAACTTGCTCTAACTCCCCCAACGTTCGGTTCCAGAATTTTCGATCTGCCTCCGAACCTCGTCTAAAAGCTAAAATAACCGGGAGTGTNATTTTTCCTTCACTAAAATCATCGCCAACAGTTTTACCTAGTTGCGCTTGTCGAGCGGAATAATCAAGAGCGTCATCGACAAGTTGAAAAGCAATTCCCAAATTTGCACCGTAAGAAGTCAGCGCCTCCTCTTCNTTTTTAGGGCGATCNGCAACCACAGCNCCAATACGTGCGGCCGCCGCAAATAATTCNGCTGTTTTCGATTGTATAACTTCTAAATAAGCTNTTTCGCTTGTAGTTGTATCGTTGGTTGTTATTAACTGTTGCACCTCNCCTTCGGCNATNATCGCTGAAGCGTCAGACAGTATTTTAAGAACGTGCAANGAGCCATCGGTTACCATTAGTTGAAATGAGCGACTAAACAAGAAGTCTCCTACTAGGACACTTGCCTGATTTCCCCAAACTGTATTTGCGGTTTCTTGTCCCCTACGGAGCCCACTTTCGTCGACCACATCATCATGTAGNAACGTCGCTGTATGAATAAACTCAACGCATGCCGCCAATTTAATGTGTCTATCACCCGCATACCCACACAGCGCCGCTGCACCGAGAGTTAACATTGGNCTTAATCTTTTTCCTCCAGCTGCTATTAAGTGACCTGCTAGTTGAGGTATCAANTGAACCGGGCTCTGCATATGTTTCAAGATAGTGGAATTAACACGATCTAAATCGCTTCTAACAAGCCGCATTAAAGGGTCTAATGACGGCTTGCTTATAGAACCATCCAACTTTTTAAAATCAACAACACTCGCCACTTTTAAAACTCCGGTCGACTTGACTAATTACTTCCTGGGAGGATAGGACTGCTTTCTATACGATCAAGCCCAACAATGAAACCTTTGCGCGTAAGAAGAATACATACAGCCTCNCCGAAAAAGGATAAAGAATTGAAAGAGCTATTGAAAAGTAATAACATAGTGCAAATTTCTTACCTCACCAGTCTGTTAAAGTCTGAAGGTATTGTTGTGCACCTTTTAGATACCAATATGAGCGTAATTGAGGGTAGCGGTATGGCTATTCCTCGTCGTTTAATGGTGAATGATGCAGATTTTATAACTGCAAAGAATCTCTTAGAGGAATTGGGTGAATAGCGCCACAACAAATAAACCTGAGCTTACTCGTGATCTATTCCTGGGTGAGAAAATAATACTATGGCAAGATGCTGAAGGCTANAGAGCTGGGATTGACCCAATACTATTNGCCGCTTTTAANACGCCAAAGAGNTCTGAGAGAATTCTTGACTTAGGCTGTGGAGTAGGAGCNGTTTCTTTATGTCTTTTAATGAAAAATCCGCAAGTCTTTATTACAGGTTTAGAGATACTCAAAGAAACTTTTGAACTAGCAAAACTAAATGCGGCTGAGAATAACTTAATAGATAATTTTGTCCCTGTACTTGGCTCTGTTTCCAATATCCCATCTACCATAAAGATGGGCTCTTTTGATCTAGTAGTATCCAATCCCCCCTATGCTATGGCAAAGACTACAAATCTCTCCCCATATGCTAAAAAACAATTGGCTCGCGTGGAAACACAAGTAAACATCGAAATCTGGGTTAAAACGGCTTCCGTAGCTCTAAAACATAAAGGATTATTCTCATTCATTCACCGAGCAGATCGGTTAGATCATTTACTAGGCGCCTTAAGGCCTTTTTTTGGGGGGATAACGATACATCCACTTTGGCCAAAGTCAGGTAAGCAGGCAAAACGAGTTCTAATTAAAGCGAAGAAAGGGAGTAAAGCTCCCACTGTATTAACATCGGGCACTATTATCCATATGAACGACGGTTCTTACACTCCCGAAGTAGCTTCCATCCTTAAAGGAAATTCTTTACTTAATTTTGAATAATTTATATTCGTCCATCGTAACTTCCACGAGGGATTTTGCAGCAAATGATACTATAATTATCCGATAGTAAAGCTTTCTGTATAGCCACTTCCAATGACGCTCGGTCCTCTACAATTACACCGTCCCCTCCTAAGGCATTTGCGACATCTGAAAAATTTGTTTCGCGCATATCTACTCCTGCATTTTTGTAATTCATCTCNCTTTGCTTCTTCTCAATTAAAGCTAAGGAGGCATCCACAAACACNACAATTATTACTGGTAAAGCAAGGTCGCGAAGCGTAATCAATTCACCTAGAACCATTTCCAATCCACCATCACCTGTAAAAGCGATTACTGGTCGATTTGGAGANGCAAGCTTTACCCCTGTTGCGATTGGAAGTGCGCATCCCATCGTGCATAACGCACTTGACTGCAACACCGAGTGCGGTTCAAAAGTTTGCCACACCTGGCTTAGTAATATCCGATGTGCTCCTGAGTCCATTGTAACTACTGTATTTCTCGGCATTAGCGAACGAATAGTTACCGCAATAGTTGCAGGTCCCCAAAGGTCTTTTTGACCATAAAGTAATCCATTCTCTTTTTTGATTATGCTAGGTTCATTACCTGTCCATGTTGGACCATTTGCATTATTCTTTGATAAAGCTTTCAACCCTTCGGTAATATCGCAAATAAAGCTTATCGAGGATTTATGCATGAATGAGTACTCAGGAGCGGCAAGCAACTCAACAACATTTTTTTCTGATATATCCCAGATATTACGCCAACCATTCCGCATTTCAATGGGATCGTATCCTACAAGCAAAATGAAATCAGATTGCTCTACCAGTGGAATCAGTTTTTTGTCTCCAAGCGGCGACAACCCCGCGCCACCAAGACTAAGGTCTTCATCGTCTGCTATAATTCCTTTAGCTTTGTACGTGGATATTACCGGTGTTCCAAACTTATTAGCGAATGCTGTTAAGGTCTTGCTTGCCCCTTGATTAACAGCATCGACCCCTACAATTATGAGAGGCCGCTCTGCTTTTGATAACCATTCTTTGGCCTTAGTGAGATTATGCCCTTCAGCAGGACCAACAATGACTGGAGGTCGNCGATACGTGACGGGTTCAAAGTCGTGCAATTGTGCTGACATAGCAATTGGCAAATCCAAATGTACTGGACCAGGGCGGCCCTCTGTTGCAATAGCTACTGCTTTGTCAATTAACTCTGGAACGTAACCACCCGGAACAGTAAAACTCGCCTTACAAATAGGTGTGAAAACTGCCCTNTGATCAAAAACTTGATGATTATAAGTTACTGTATCTTCTAGATCTACACATCCTGTGATTACGATCATAGGCACGCGGTCCTGCAGAGCATTAGCAGTTACATTAACGGCATTTGCTGCGCCTGGGCCAACCGTCGCAACCAAGACACCAGGAGCACCAGTCATATGGTAGACNCCNTCTGCCATGAACCCNGCAGCGTTTTCGTGTTTTGATAAAATAAAACGTATACCAGCTTTTTCTAAGCCATCTATAAGCGTTAAAACTTCACCGCCNGGAATACCAAATGCAAACCGCACGCCGGCATCGTACAACCGACGTCCTATAATATCGGCTGTCCTGATGATTTCCAACATGTTTGATTTTACTCAGCAGCCTGTAGATTGGTTCTCGCTGACGCTGACTCTGCAAGTTTTGTAAAACCGTCTCTAGTCTGCGGCAGTTTAGATCCCAAAATACGAGATGCAACNACCGTCCGCAAAATTTGCGCAGTGCCACCACCAATGGTAAACATCCGTGCGTCACGAGCAAGCCTCTCCATCGGGTAATTTCTGGAATAGCCTCTAGCTCCGAAGACTTGCAGCGCATCAGTCGTTACTTTTAGCGCCATTTCCGATGTAAATATTTTCCCTTGGGCTGCAAGAGTAGCATCAGGAAAAGGGCTTCCATTATGACCCGCACTCAATGCAGCTTTGTGCAGAAGTGCTCTGGCAGCCTCCAGCTGCACTGACATATCCGCCAGCATCCATTGCAGCCCCTGAAATTCGGCTATGGGTCTACCAAACTGTTCGCGCTCCTTAGAAAAAGCTAGGGCATTCCTATATGCACCAGCGGCTAATCCAAGCGCAACCGTTCCAGCTCCTACGCGTTGCGAGTTGTATGCGTTCATAAGGTCTGCAAATCCCCGTTTAAAACCAGATGGAGGCATTAAAACCATGTCTTCTGATATTTCTAAATCCTCAAANACAAGCTCTGTTTCGGGGATACCCCGCAAACCCATAGTTGGCTCTCTAGTACCGACCCTCAAACCCACTGATTNGCCGCGAACTGCCAAAAAGCCTCCTATCCCTAGTTCTGAGCCCTTCTCATCAAAAACTCGGGCAAATATAAGGTGGAGACGAGAAACTCCTCCACCAGTGATCCAATGCTTCTTGCCATTAATAATATATTTATCACCCCGTTTATCCGCCCTTGTTGTCATTTGCGACGCCGCACTTCCAGCATCCGGCTCCGTGATGCAAATAGCCGGCTTATCTCCATCCAAAACTAAGTCAGCAGCTAATTTTTTCTGGCTTTCTGTTCCATAATGAACAACCGCAGAAATAGCACCCATATTGGCCTCCACGGCAATACGCCCTGTTGGGCCGCAATAGGANGCCATTTCCTCAACTACAAGATTGGCATCAAGAAAGTTACATCCAGGGCCTCCAAGCTCTTTTGGAATTGTCATCCCCATGAACCCTGCCTCCTTAAGAGCTTTTACGTTCTCCCAGGGGTACTGCTCTGACTTGTCAACCTCAGCAGCATTATCTGCAATGATGCCCGAAGCGAGATCACGGGCACGAACCTTTAAGTCGATTTGTTCTGTAGTTAAACCAAAAGACATCATTAAATTCCTTAACGCTGATTTTGAAATCTAAAAAAATTCCTGTGTAANATGTACTATTTAGTATCTTTCTCTACTTTAATCCACCCGTTCGCCATTAAAACAGATATTTTTTAATTCTGCTCCCTTTGCAAGACGGTCAAGATTCGCAGCTACAAAATCCCATCGCCTGTGCGACATGGCCTGTGTCCATGCAGAATTATGGGGAGACATTATTACATTATCGAGTTTATGGAACGGAAATTTTGATGGCCAAGGGTTAGAGTTTACCTTACTTGGGTAGTTATACCAAACATCTATTATACCGCCGCGAATGCGCCTGGTAGATAGAGCTTCATACAATGCCTCCTCTTGAATGACTTCACCACGACCTACATTAGCTATAATAGAATCGGGCTTCATTATGGAAAAACAATGCTTATTGATCATATTCCGTGTTTCTTGTCCTCCGGGAGCACAATTTATCACAAAATCACTTTTCGTCAGTAATTCATCCAAGTCTTTAACTGTGCCATACCAATCAATAATCCCAGGTTCTTGCCTCACCTTTCTTGATAGCGCCATAACAGTCATATCAAAGGCCTTACACCTTCGCGCCACTTCCCTTCCAATATGACCATAACCAATAATGCCAACAGTAGTTCCTCGCATTTCCCTGTGATGGGGGCCTTTGTTAATATCTCGTCCATAGAAGGATTTTTTGCGCATGACAGGATGTGTATCTCTCATCAAACCAGTCTGCCATTCCAACATAGCAGTCAAAAGATGTTCGGCTATTGTCGTTTCATGCTCGTGTGTATTGCAAAGCACGGCACCCATGGGTAATTCCGCTGGAGTGATCCAGTCATAACCTGTAAAGGGAACCTGATAGAGCACAAGTTTTGATTTCTTGGGAATCCCATTAGGGATAGCCCCACCAACGACTGCGTCCATATTTTTGACGACCTTATCAAAAATATTTGCATCATCTTTTATACTCATTATTTCTACATTCCAGTCTGTCGTCAGCTTCTCTTCTAATGTTTCATTATTATTCATCCCAGTATCACGCATAACCAAAACAGATTTTTTGTTTCCCATTTATCTATCCTTAAATAAGGGTCATCTGCCCTGTATGACCTAATCGATGTAATATAAAAAGAAAGTGTATTGTTCTCTGTACTAATAAACGGTTAGCTTCTAACCAAGTCAAGGAGAACAGCGGTGAGCATACGAGAACTGACAAATTTTGAACAAGGACCGTTAAAGGTTGGCGCAGCTGCCACAGCAAATGTGAAGGGTACAGAAACTGCTATCATGATTATGAAGGAGGGCGGGAATGCTGTAGATGCAGCTATTGCTGCCGGTCATGTAATGGGCGTTGTTGAACCCTTAGATTGTGGTCTAGCTGCAGGCGGCTTCATGACCATTCACTGCAGTTCCAGAAATAAAACTGAGGTAATTGATTTCCTTGGGACTGCACCCAGGAGTGCAAAATACCAACTCTATGCTGTAAATGATATCAATGGCGACTTCACAATCCGCGTAGAAGGACAACACAATCAGATTGGATATCGTTCTATTGCTACTCCAGGGACGCTCCGCGGGTTCGAAGAAGCTCATAAAAGATATGGTTTTTTGCCGATGCAAGAGCTTATAGCACCAGCTATTGAAATCGCAGGGAAGGGGTTTCCTATCTCTTACAAAGGCGCCCTTCGAATGTCACGCACTGCTAACGTTTTAAAAACTACCCATGCATGTCAAACTCTATATTTAAAACCAGATAACTCGGCGCCATATGAAGGTGAAATAATAAAGAATGTCGACTATGCCGCAACACTAAAAGAAATTACAAAATATGGAGCTGATGCATTTTATAATGGAGATATTGGTCAAGCTATCATCAAAGATATTGTTAAAAATAACGGATTTTTGACTAATGATGATTTACGTAATTACGAAGCTGTTTGGCGTAATCCATGCCATTTCAATTTTCGTGGATTAGATGTTTTGACATCACCCGCTCCCTCATCAGGGCCACTAGTATTTTCTGGCTTAGCATCGTTAAATTCCAAACATAAAAATGAAGATTCGCATCAAGTATTAGCAGAGGCTATGCTCAAGATGTTTTCAAATCGTCGTCAAAATTTTGGAGATCCAGCATTCATATTAAAGGCAAACGCATCAGAGTCGGCGGAAACGACTAGCCTCTGCACTATAGACTCGGCAGGTAATGCTGCCTGTTTAACATATTCGAACAATAATCATTCTGGGGTCGTTATTCCAGAAACAGGGATACTGATGAATAATTCAATGGCACTATTCAGCCCATGGCCTGATAATCCAAATGCCATTTTAGCTGGAAAACGTCCCATAAGTAGTATGATGCCTACCCTTTTATTAAAAGATGGACGAGTTATAACNGCAATAGGGGCGTCTGGTTCTACTCGAATACCAACCTCATTAATGCAAGTGCTTTACAGGCTTAAAGTTGAGAGGAAATCATTATACGAATCAATAACCGAGCCTAAACTGCATGCTGAAGCTGAAACAATAATATCAGATGAGGACCTTCAATATATAGCCGAACCACTTGCAAATAAATTACGATTAAAATATGTCAAATCCCCGGGAAGAGATACAAGTATGGGTGTAGTTCAGGCCATAAATATAGACATAGACAATATAGTAACCGCAATAGGCGATCCGCGAGCCAAAGCTCGTGGAATGGTCTGTTAACCACCTTCAATTCCTTGAGTTAGTCGAAATGCAAAAAGTTACTCTTATTCTTGGCGGGGCACGATCTGGAAAGAGCGCACATGGAGAAATGCTTGCGTTAAGGAGCTTCTCTTCTCCGGTCTATATCTTTACAGCTCAGGCTTGGGACGATGAAATGGAGGACAGNGTCAAAATTCATAAAAAACGAAGAGATGGTAAAAATTGGAAAGATATCGAGGCTCCTTTGGAACTTAGTGAAGCAATAAAGAATAATGCGGTCAAAAATAATTGTATTTTAATTGATTGTTTGACGCTTTGGTTAACGAATTTGCTATTAGCAGGGGTAGACATTGATAAAGCGATAGATGAATTACTTGCAACAATCGAGGCTTGCCCTGGAGAAGTAATTTTAATATCGAGTGAAGTGGGCTTAGGCATTGTCCCTGAAAACTCCATGGCGCGTAAATTTCGCGATCTATCTGGAAAACTTCATCAAAAATTGGCTATANAAGCAGAAAACGTATTACTGATGGTCGCGGGGATACCAATGGTGGTAAAAGAAAATTCGTAGGGAAAAATAGAAAAAGGGATCACCGTGAGTAAACCACAAACGCTTTTCGAAAAAATTTGGTCACGTCACGTTATTTTTGAGCGTGAAGATGGAACCAGTCTCCTAGCAATTGATCGGCATCTTTGTCATGAGGGCTCGTTCCATGCGTTCGATAAATTAGAAAGAGAAAATAGAATAATTAGGAGACCTGACCTGACATTTGGAATTGCGGACCATTACGTTTCCACCAAAGCCCCGGAACTTGGAAACGAAGAGGAATCATTGCGCATTCCAATAGAAAAATTAACAAAAAATACACAAAAAGCTGGTATCCAATTGTATGGAATTGGCACCCCAGAACAGGGTATCGTTCATGTTGCTGGACCAGAACAAGGGCTCACATTGCCCGGGATTACGCTGGTTTGCGGTGATAGTCATACTGCTACCCACGGTGCCCTTGGATGTTTAGCTTTCGGCATAGGAGCATCAGAAGTTGCTCATGTACTTGCCACGCAAACACTTTGGCAGGAAAAACCGAAAACTATGCGGATTAATATAGAAGGTGAACTTAGCCCTGGCGTAGTTGCAAAAGATGTTATTCTTCATTTGATTTCAGTAATTGGAGCTAATGGCGCTACTGGTTATATGATCGAATATGCAGGTTCGACCGTAAGAAATCTATCCATAGAAGGCAGAATGACTATGTGTAATATGTCTATAGAGGCGGGGGGGCGAGCCGGGATGGTTGCCCCGGACAAAAAAACATTCGATTATATTAAAGGCCGCAAACATTCGCCAAAAAATGGTAATTGGGACCTTGCTCTTAAAGACTGGAGGACACTTTTCTCAGACAAGGAGGCAACCTTTGATAAGGAAATCTATGTTAAGTCCTCAGATATTGCTCCGTCTCTTACGTGGGGTAATAGCCCAGAAGAGACTTTGCCTGTGACAGGCGAAATACCTGACCCTAGAAAAGAACCAGATGAGTCTCGTCGCGAAGCTCTAGAACTTACATTAAAATATATGGGCCTCACCGCAGGCACTCAGTTGAAAGACATAAAGGTTGACCGCGTATTTATTGGATCATGTACTAATTCGCGCATAGAAGATTTAAGATCCGCGGCAGCGATCGCCCAAGGTCGAAAAACTCAAGTTCCGGCAATTATAGTACCAGGTTCAGCCATGATAAAAATACAGGCAGAAAATGAAGGTCTTGATCAAATTTTTATTGAAGCTGGATTTGATTGGCGAGCTACAGGCTGCTCGATGTGTGTGGGAATGAATGGTGATATAACTCCTCCAGGAGAAAGATGTGCCTCCACGAGCAATAGAAACTTTAAGGGTAGGCAAGGGCCTGGAAGTAGAACACATCTAATGAGCCCAGCAATGGCAGCAGCTGCAGCCGTAACAGGACGGATAACCGATGTTAGAGAACTTACAACGGTAGGTTTATAATGGAAGCTTTCAAAAAACTTGAAGCAACTGCTGCTTCACTTCAAATAGCCAACATAGATACAGATCAAATCATACCTGCGCGGTTCCTTAAAACACCGCGGAGCACTAACCACGGGGATTTTTTATTCCACGATATACGTCGACAGTCCGATGGGGAATTAGACCCTAAATTTGTTTTAAATACCCCCGAGAATAGCAGAACCCAAATTTTAGTCGCAGACACCAACTTTGGTTGTGGTTCTTCGAGAGAATCAGCAGTTTATGCACTTTTTGATGCGGGAATCCGATGTGTAATTGCTCCCAGCTTTGGTGATATTTTCTATAATAATTCTGTAAAAAATGGTTTACTGCCTATAGAATTAAACAGAAGCAAAATCGAAGATATATGGCAAACGCTAAAGACAGCCAATACTGTCAAAATTGAGGTGGATCTTGAAAACCAAACCATTCATCTGCCTAATGGTACAAATTACACTTTTGAAATAGATGCTTTCAGAAAGCAAACCCTCATCGAGGGCTTGGACGATATAGACCTAACGCTAAAATACAGTCAGCTTATTCGAGATCACGAAAAAAACAATGCTACTAAGCGCCCCTGGACTGCAACAATTGATTAAAATTAGATGGCTCTCAATAGTTTAATTGAATGATGTTATTTGACAACGTCTCAGTACTTCTGCTCGCTTTGGCCATCGACATCGTAATAGGTGACCCAAATTGGTTTTACCGCAGGATACCGCATCCTATCGCAATAATAGGACATATGATCAATAAACTTGATCTGCTTTTTAACAAACCAGATTTAAAAAGTCTGACTAGAAAGTTACTAGGGGTCTTATTTATAATAATTTGTCTCTTCATTACTGGTATGATTGGATGGGCTGCACAACTTTTGTTAAAGTCTATTGAGATAAACCACTATATTGAAGCGCTAGTCGTCTCTATTTTTATAGCTCAAAATAGCCTTTACAGGCACGTCAGAAATGTTGCTAACGCTGTTAGGCCAGGTAACATTATAGAAGCCCGTATAGTAGTTTCACATATTGTGGGCCGCGACCCCTCCAATCTTGATGAAGCAGGCGTTTGCAGAGCTTCAATAGAATCACTAAGCGAAAATTTTTCTGATGGGGTTATAGCTCCCATTTTCTGGTACTTAATAGCAGGTATCCCAGGAATTCTAATGTATAAAACATTAAATACAGCTGATAGTATGGTTGGACATCTCAACGATAAATATACTTCATTTGGTTGGGCATCAGCTAGGTTAGATGATATTGCCAACTTCATTCCAGCTAGATTCACTGCGTTATTGATTTGCCTAACCGCTATCGTCATCCCTTCCACTAAGGGATTTCGAGCTTTAAAGGCAGTTTTCAACGACGCCAACCAGCACCGTTCAGTCAATGCTGGTTGGCCAGAGGCTGCAATGGCTGGAGCTTTAGATATACGGCTCGCAGGGCCTCGCGTTTACGAGGGGGTCCCCGTTGATGGCCCTTGGATGGGAAGTGGCAATCCAAATCTTAGCGCAAATGATATTAATAGGTCCCTTCGGCTCTATTTAGCTTCGAATATTTCAAGTACTTTAATTTTGATGCTATTCTTATTTATATAGCTTCTCAGTGTTTTTTTCCGTCTATTATTCTGAATAAAAAGGGCTTAATTTAGAAATACTAGCGTTCTAGCTCATCGATAATCATCGGTTCGTCGTAAGCTGCCTTCGTCCAAACTTCCATCCATGACAAGCTCAAAACGGCATCTATATACTCATTCTCTACATCATCTACATCTACAGAAT
The DNA here is from genome assembly GCA_002708305.1 of Rhodospirillaceae bacterium. Classification (GTDB taxonomy): domain Bacteria; phylum Pseudomonadota; class Alphaproteobacteria; order Thalassobaculales; family Thalassobaculaceae; genus UBA7326. The sequence continues at coordinate 109,942 of PANE01000029.1, read as the reverse complement.
ACGTATTGAATTGAGTTACTAAAGGAGCAAAAAATGCATCCAGAATCGAGAATGAACCAAAAAGGAACGGCCCCTGTAGTTCTTCCCCAAATCTCTCACGACAGCGCCTCCATATTGCTGTGATTCTATTTATTTCCTCTTGAACGCCAGGTGTTTTTAGTTCCGCAGAAAACTTCCCTCGGATATTCATGGGCATTTGGTCTCGGAGCAAGTTAAAGCCGGCATGGACTTCGGAAGATAACGACCGTGCAATAGCCCGGTGTCTTGAGTTAGATGGCCAAATACTATTATTTGGGCTCATTTCCGCAATATATTCGCAGATTGAAAGGCTTTCCCAAACAGTTACGTCTCCATGTTTCAATATTGGGACTTTACCATTATACCAGTAACGAAGAATTTCTTGTCGAGTATTCACTGAACGTAAAGGGATAGTGATTTCGTCAAAACTTATACCCGCTGTTTTTGCTGTTAACCAAGCCGTGAGAGACCATGGAGAATAATTTTTATTTCCCATTACTAAAGTAACATCATTCATATCGGTACTCCTAAAAGTGACCGGGAACTCTATTTGAGCCCGTTAACACGGAGAACGCAACCAACTTTAATAATTAACCATTATTATTAGGGTTATTAGTTACCTTGAGCATAGGCCCTCAAACAAGTACAAATACTAGAATAAAACTTTATTCTTATTGGAAAAATAAAAATGGCATTCGTTACAAGAACTAACTCTTCGTCTATCCCCATTACACCAATTACAAAACCTGAACTCGCCAAGCAAAAAAAAATTAAAGTGAATGTCAAATATAAATGGTTTGAAAAAGTGGGGTTTTCTGCTGTTTCAGGTACAATTTGTTATTTACCTGAAACGGGAAATTTCCCATTCGAGGTATTTGTAGGCGTGGAAGAAAGTGACGAAACGGGCGGAGGCATCTGGGATCTAGCCGGACTTCCAAAGTCGTTGCCTAGTGGGCGATATTATTTGAATAAAGAATTATCGCCATCGGCAGCCACCCGAGCCTGTATTGGATGGGGTTTAGGAGAATATGTTTTCGATAAGTATAAAAAACAAAATAAACCAAAGGCTGAACTAGTTTGGCCAACTACTGCCGATAAAAAAGATGTTATCCGTATAATATCGGGAATTAACCTAACAAGAGATTTAATAAATACCCCTGCAAATGACATGGCTCCTGAAGACTTAGTCGAAATATCAAAACGATTAGCAAAAAGCCATAAGGCGAAAATAGCCATCACTTCGGGGGCAGATCTATTACGTAAGAATTATCCTTCTATTCATGCAGTCGGAAGAGCTTCGGCATCAAAGCCAAGTCTAATTGATATCAAATGGGGTACGACAAATTCACCTAAAGTGACGTTGGTAGGTAAGGGTGTTTGCTTCGATAGTGGGGGCTTAGATATTAAACCAGCCTCAGGTATGCTCAATATGAAAAAGGATATGGGTGGCGCAGCGCAAGTACTTGGATTAGCCCACATGATAATGGACGCTAATTTATCTATCAGATTAAGAGTTCTAATCCCCGCTGTAGAAAACGCTATTTCGGGCGATGCCTTTAGACCCCGGGACGTTTTACAAACAAGAAAAGGTTTAACTGTAGAAGTTGGCAATACTGACGCTGAAGGTAGACTAATACTATCAGATGCATTGACAGAGGCGACTAAGGATAAGCCTACAATGATAATTGATTTTGCCACCTTAACTGGCGCAGCAAGAGTAGCAATGGGAACAGATGTCCCAGCACTTTTTTGCAATGATGACCAGCTTGCTGATTCTTTGATCCAATATGGAACAGAGACAGAAGATCCTTTGTGGAGACTTCCTCTTTGGGCTGGTTATAAATCTATGCTCAAATCAACAGTAGCCGATCTTTCTAGTACAGGTTCAACTCCATATGGGGGAGCAATTACCGCAGCACTCTTCTTGGAACATTTTGTTGAGCCTAATACCCCATGGGCCCATATAGACCTTATGTCCTATAACAATAACACCCGGCCAGGGAGACCAGAAGGTGGCGAGGCCCAAGGGATAAGAGGCATATACCATATGCTCAAAGATCGTTTTGGTTAATAGCCCAGTTCCTCGTCAACTAATCCTATCAGGGGCTCGTTATTTCTACTTCGATAAATGTTATCGAGAAATGTTTTAACGACCGCAGGCAGATATACTTCTGCTGCATGGTGAGGCGTCAATAAAATTCTTTTATCTGTCCAGAAAGGGTGATTAGTGGGTAGTGGTTCAGTTTCAAAAACGTCCAAAGCAGCCCCCCTAATTTGTCCATTGTCCAATGCCTGCAAAAGATCTAGCTCTACAAGTTGTGATCCTCTCCCTGCATTAAGGACATATGAGCCTTGAGGCATTTTATTAAAAACACGAAAATTCAGTATACCCTTTGTCGCCTGCGTATTTGGCAGTAGACAGGCCAAAAAATTAGTATCAACTAACATCTGATCCAGTCCGAACTCACCTGAAAAGGACTGAATGCCATCTATATTTTTTTCCGTTCGGCTCCAGCCTTGTACTTTCAGTCCAACAGCTTTTAACATTTGAGCTACATGCGTTCCAAGATAGCCTAGACCCAAAATACCAACCGAAACTGAATCTGTATCAAACGCTATCTCTGGCGGCCAAATTTTTTCCTCCCGCAATGCATCAAAATATACAGTCTCCCTATGCAGTCTTAGTATATTCATTAAGAACCAATGTCCCATTGATCGAGCCATATGAGGATTGGTAACCCTAACTATTGGTATGCCTTTGGGCCTTAACGGATCCAGAAAAACATGATCCACCCCTGCAGCCATAGAGACAATCATCTTTAAATTTGGGAATTTGGCAAGTTCCCCATGGGGCATTTGCCATACCATTGCAATATCTATATCCTCGGGATTACCGATGTCGGGCCATTCCCTTATTTCCAAAAGCGGGTCTAAACGAACCATTTCTTCTATATGCTTTCGTGCAGATTCCTGACCCAAATTTATTATAATGGTTGGCACAATTTAACCCCTAATACTGATTTATTCTGTTGATTAAGTTATTAGGATCCTTCCCATTGAATACTTTATTAATAGCATCAGCAACCTGACTTGCAGCGCTACCCGCATTGGATTGAGCAGAAACATGAGGCCAAACCCGAACCTTGGGATGATCCCAATACGGATGGCGCTCAGGCAGAGGTTCTTCATGAAAAACATCTAAGGCTGCACCGGCAATCTGGCCAGACCCAATCGCTTCCAACAAAGCTTCATCCACAATATGAGCCCCTCGACCTGCATTGATGATGTAGGCCCCTCGTATCAGTTGGTACAGTGTCTGGTTATTCAAGATCCCACGCGTTTCAGGCGTTAATGGTAGAAGGCAACACAGAATGTCAGTTCTATTCAAGAAACGTTCTAATTGGTCACCCCCAAAAAAACTTTTAACATTCTCAATATCTTTTGGGTTTCTGCTCCAACCTGCAACATTAAATCCAAGACTAGAAATTTTTTTTGCCGCATCTGAGCCTAATTCTCCAAGTCCCAAAACACCAACTTTACATTCTGATGTTTCTGGAGGGGGGAGGACATGCCATTTTCGTTCTCTCTCAAATGCCTCGTATTCGATGCCTTGACGATGAAACCGGAGTACATTTAATAAAACCCATTCACTCATTGCCTGTGCCATCCAAGGGTCAACTAACCGCATAATTTTAGCATTAGTTGGGATATCTGGGTCATTAAAAATATGATCGACCCCTTGCCCAAGTGAACAGATACAACGTAAATTTCTCATTTGCTTCAGACTACCAGGCGGGAGCGCCCATATTAGAGCAAATTCTATTTCTAGAGGATNGCCAATATCAGGCCAAACTCGAAAATCTAAATCTGGAATAAATTTAGATAACCCAGCTTCCCAATCCGCAGGAGAATCGTTTTGTGAATGGAATAAAACTGCGGTCATNNCNCCTAACTCCAGAAAAATTCTATCAAGATAAATTATAACTCATTTAGTGAGAAGACGTAATATCTTCGATNCGATTATCAAAGGCTGCAGACATAAGTAACCTTGTGTAGGGGTGAGAAGGATTATTAATTATCTGATTAGTTTCGCCATCCTCCACAACCAATCCGTTGTTCATCACAATTATGCGATGAGACATTGCTCGGACTACTTTTAAGTCATGGCTAACNAACAAAAACGCAAGATTATGCTTTTTTTGCAAAGTCCGAAGAAGATCAACAATCTGTGCTTGGACAGTGAGATCGAGAGCAGAAGTAGGCTCATCGAGTATGATCAATTTTGGTCTAAGAACAATCGCTCGTGCTATGGAGATTCTTTGACGCTGTCCCCCTGAAAATTCGTGCGGATATCTATTGCGCATAGAAAGATCGAGCCCAACTTCTATGATAGCTTCGTCGATACAGGTCTCTATATCAGTAGCCTTAATTGAAGTGGAGTTCGCTTTATTGTGAACCCATAGACCTTCACCAATTATTTCAGCCATAGACATGCGCGGAGATAAGCTCCCAAATGGGTCTTGAAAAACGACTTGCATCTCCCCTCGAAGACGCTTCATATCTTGGGCACGCAGGTCATGTATTGGGTCTCCAGAATAAAGGATATCTCCTCTACTAGACTGAAGTCTGAGTATAGCTAATCCTAGCGTTGTTTTTCCAGAACCACTTTCTCCAACTACGCCGACTGTCTCACCCTCTCTTATATTCAAAGTCACGCCGTCAACTGCTTTGATATGTCCAATAGTTCTCTTTAAGATACCTTTTTGTATTGGGAACCAAACCCTAAGATCTTTCACTTTCAAAATAGATTTAGCACTTTTCATGATTGGTGCAGGCGCACCTGTTGGTTCAGAAGATATTAATTTAAGAGTATAATCATGTTTTGGTTTTGCAAATAAATTATCTACAGTATCTGTTTCAACGATTTTTCCATCNAACATGACAGCAACTTTATCAGCAATTTTTTTTACAATACTTAAATCATGGGTAATTAACAAAATTGCCATTCCAAGTTCTTTTTGCAAATTTTTCAGAAGCTGCAAAATTTGTGCTTGCACCGTAACATCAAGAGCCGTTGTGGGTTCATCTGCTATCAATAAGTCTGGATCATTAGCCAACGCCATGGCAATCATGACCCGCTGTCTTTGTCCACCCGAAAGTTGATGGGGGTATGCGGAAAGTCGTTTTTCTGGATCATTGATTCCAACAAGATTGAGAAGTTTNATACACCGTTTTCGAGCCTCTCTAGCACCCATTTTTCTTTGTAATATTATTGACTCAGTGATTTGTTTTTCTAGGTCGTGGAGTGGATTTAATGACGTCATAGGTTCTTGAAAAATCATTGAAATTCGGTTGCCCCGAATATCCCTCAACTTTGGCTCTCCTGCCGCCACAATTTCTTGGCCCTTAAATTTGATACTGCTTGCACTAGGATGCTGGGCAAGCGGATAGGGTAATAGTTGCAAAATGGACAATGCTGTTACTGATTTTCCAGAACCACTTTCACCAACTATTGCCAGTGTCTCGCCTTTTTCGATTTTGAAACTAACCCCTTTTACTGCTGTCACTATGGAGTTAGGCGATTTAAAAATCACCTCAAGATTATCGACATCCAAAAGACTTGGGGTCATAAGAATGTCTTTCTTGGATCAAATGCGTCTCTTACAGCTTCTCCAATAAAGATTAAGAGGCTTAACATCAAAGCTAAGACAAAGAACCCTGACAAACCCAGCCAGGGAGCTTGAAGATTATTTTTTCCTTGATTCAATAATTCTCCTAACGACGGCGAACCTGGCGGCAATCCTAGTCCAAGGAAATCGAGAGAAGTTAGCGCAGTCACACCACCCGTCAATATAAACGGTAACATTGTTATTGTCGCTACCATTGCGTTAGGGAGAACATGTCTAAGAATTATTATTAAATCAGAGACACCTAAAGCACGCGCGGCTCGCACGAAATCTAAATTTCTCGCTCTCAGAAATTCAGCTCTTACCACTCCAACTAACGACAACCAACTAAAAAGAAGCAATATTACCAATAGGACCCAGAACCCAGGCACGAGAATACTTGACATAATTATCAATATATATAGTTGAGGCATTCCGGCCCAAATTTCTATAAATCTCTGAAAGACCAAATCACGCCATCCGCCATAATAACCTTGGATAGCGCCCGCAAAAATACCCACAATACTGCTAAAAAGGGTTAAAATAAGACCAAATGATACGGAAAGTCTAAATCCATAAATTAGCCTTGCTAATACATCTCGAGCCTGGTCATCCGTCCCTAACCAGTGCCTGCTGTCTGGTGCAGATGGGGCCGTTTTTCCAAGGTCTCTATCTATCGTGCTATAACTGAAAGTGATTAAAGGCCATGCAAGCCAACCATTAGCCTCTATTAACTCCTGAACAAATGGGTCTTTGTAATCGGCTTCAGTTGGAAAATCTCCCCCAAAAATAGTCTCTGGATATTCAACGACAGTAGGATAATATAATTCACCCTTAAAGCAGACAAGATAAGGCGTATCATTTGCAATAAACTCGGCAAAAAGTGAAAGGGTAAAAAGACCCAGAAATAACCAAAAAGACCAATAGCCTCTTTTATTATTCTTGAAATTCATCAACCGGCGCCTATTTAAAGGCGAGATACTTAATCCCAATAATCCTTTGTTTTCTTCATTAGATATGATCATTTCAGGTCTCGCGACTATCAAAATCAATACGGCGGTCTATAACAACGTACATAATATCGCCAAGAATTCCCATTACGAGTCCTAANAGGGTAAAGAAGTAAAGGGTCCCAAACATTACCGGGTAATCTCTACCAATAGCCGCCTCAAAACCAAGAAGACCTAGACCATCCAATGAAAAAATAATTTCTGTAATTAAAGAACCAGTAAAAAGAATGCCTATAAAAGCACTGGGAAAGCCCGCTATAACAATTAACATAGCATTACGAAAAACNTGGCCATATAACACCCGATTTGGGCTTAAGCCCTTCGCCCTTGCAGTCAGCACATATTGTTTATTTATTTCTTCTAGAAAAGAGTTTTTCGTCAACATAGTCAAACCTGCGAAACCACCAATGACCATAGATGTTACTGGCAGCACCATGTGCCATAAATAATCCTTCAAAAGTTGAAAATATGACATTTGTTCCCAACCAGAGGACACAATACCTCTAATAGGGAAAATTTGCCAAAAGCTCCCTCCAGCGAATAAAACGACTAATAAAATAGCAAACAAAAAACCTGGTATCGCATTACCTAAAATAACAAAACCAGAGCTCCATATATCAAACCGAGTTCCGTCTCTAACGGCTTTGCGAATCCCTAGCGGGATAGAGATCAAATACACTAACAAGGTAGTCCAAAGCCCCAAGGAAATAGAGACTGGCATCTTNTCTATTACTAAATCTACGACCCTACGATCCTTGAAATAGCTCTCGCCAAAGTCAAACACCAAATAGTTTTTTAGCATCAAAATGAAACGTTCATAAACTGGTTTATCAAAACCAAACGTTCTTTCAATTTCCTTTATCAACTCGGGGTCCAGTCCTCTTGCCCCTCTATAAACAGAAGCTGTGTTACTTCTCGTTTTTTCTATTTCATTCTGCTTATTACCTGCTAGAGAGTCACCCATACCAGAGCCAGAAATTCGAGCTGTCGCNTCTATACCAACGCCNTGTATTTTTGCTATTGTTTGTTCGACTGGACCACCNGGNGCGAATTGTATTACAGCAAAGTTTACNAGTATAATAGCCAACAAAGTGGCGGGCACTAAAAGTAGTCTCTTAAAAATATAGGCTAGCATATTGCTGCCTCTCCTTTAATTCCCACCTGCATTCCGCCACGTCTCTATATCTTTATTTTTCTTTTCGTCAAACCACCAGGTTTGTGGGAAACCACTTGAATATTTAGCCGTAGTAACCGGTCTCCCAAACTTATTCCAGAACACTAAACGTGAAGCTTGAAGATGAAAGTGCGGAATAACGTAGTGTCCCCACAGTAAAACACGGTCTAGAGCTCGAGTTCGTGCGATTAAACTTTCACGGTTGGGAGCTTCAATCACCAGGTCCACCAAAGCATCTACTGTTGGATCCATAATGCCAATTTGATTCCGGCTCCCAGGCCTATCTGCGTTTGAGGAATGCCAGAAATCGCGCTGCTCATTCCCAGGTGATAATGATTGCCCAATACCTCCTACAATCATATCAAAGTCAAACGTATCTGTTCGCTGCTGATATTGAGCCACATCTACCGTACGAATGGTAACATCAATTCCCAAACGCTTTAAATTCTGCTTCAATGGTAAAGCCAATTTTTCCATAGAAGGTTGACGAAGTAATAGTTCAAAAGAAAAAATATCTCCGTTTACATTTTTTAATTTTCCATCGGTGACGGACCACCCTGATCCCCGCAATAATTTTAAGGCTGTTCGCAAATTCTTTCTTATGTTTCCCGATCCATCTGTTCGCGGTGCTTTATAAATTTCAGTAAAAATCTTTTTTGGCAGTTGGCCTTGAAAATTCTTCAATATTGCCAACTCTTCACCATTAGGGAGACCTCTCGAAGAAGATAATTCAGAGTTAGAAAAGTAACTATTTGTGCGTTTATATGCACCGAACATAATAGTTTTATTCGTCCACTCAAAATCCCATGCNTATCCAATGGCTTCCCGTACTCTTGGGTCTCTAAAAAACGGTCTTCTGGTATTGAATATAAATCCTTGCATCCCGGTTGGACGTTCATGAGGGATTAACAATTTATTCACTTTTCCCGCTTTTTTTGCGGGAAATTCATATTGAGTAGCCCAACGTTTTGCTGAATTTTCAGCCCGCAAATCAAATGAGCCACTTTTGAAAGCCTCTGTAGCGACCTCTCTATCCCGGTAATATTCATATCTTAGTTGATCAAAGTTAGACTGGCCTCTTTTAACTGGTAAGTCCTTAGCCCAATAATCTTTCACGCGAACATAAGTTACATTTCGGCCTGCCTCAAAATTTTTTACTTTGTATGCACCACCACCCAGCGGGGGTTCTAATGTGGTTCTACTGAAATCGCGCGTTTCCCAGTAATGTTTGGGCAATATGCTAATTTGACCTAATATCAGTGGTAATTCTCTGTTATTTGATCCAGGAAAATTAAAGGTGACTTGCCGATCTCCTGTTTTGATAACATTTTTTACATCTCCATAATAAACACGGTAAAACGGATGGCCTTTTTTAATAAGGGTTTCAAAAGTCCATATAACATCTTCCGGTGTGACCGGATTCCCATCATGCCAACGCGCCNCTGGATGTAGGTTGAAGGCCACCCAAGACCGGTCCTCTGGCACTACCACCGTTTGCGCCAGTAATCCATAATTTGTAAACGCTTCATCCGAGGAGCCCACCATAAGTGAGTCATAAATCAAATTAATTCCAGCAGCAGGAATTCCTTTTAAAATAAATGAATTAAAACTATCAAATGTNCCCATTGCCTCGTTCACAACCCTACCACCTTTTGGCGCCTGAGGGTCNACATAGTCAAAATGTTGGAAATTTTCTAAATATTTTGGCACCCCATGCATTGCAATCGCGTGTCGAGCGATTGGTTCATCAGCGGAAGTTTTTGACTCGGTTATTAGAGATAGCGAGAGCAATAAAAAGAAAAACATAATTACTGGGTGAGNACCAACCATCAGGCAACAGATCCTTTNCGAATTTTCCAAAATAAAAGACNCAGCAATTAAGACTCAATTTAACAAAAAGGTAGTGTGTCGGGGGGAAAAGTCTATTCTATCTTGTGTTAGCTTATCAGCTATCATTTAAAATGCTTATCACCTCAGCATGCAACTTTTTATCTCCAGCCGCAATTATTTTATCAGTCGTGCCTATNCCCAGAGGCTCTCCATCCCAGCCTGTAACTATACCTCCAGCCGCAGCTACTAATGCCACAGGGGCAAGATAATCATAATCAGACAATTGTGCCTCTATAACCAAGTCTATTGAACCCAAGGCCAACATTCCATAAAGGTAACAATCCCCTCCATATATTGGCAATTTTATTTTATCGTGAACACGTTTTAAGCGTTCCTCATCTCTACCATCAAACATTTTTGGGCTGGTGGAACCAGACGTAGCATCACACAAATCTAATCCAATACGAGTCTGTAAGGATTTTCCATTTAGGGTCGCGGGGAGATTGTCTCCCCCGATCCAACGCTCTCCCGTAGCTGGGATATCTATGATACCCAAGATAGGAATCCCATCTTTTAAAAGAGCTATCAATGTGCCAAATAAAGGAGATCCGCTTATAAACGCCTTGGTCCCATCAATTGGGTCAATAGACCAAATATATTCAGCATCCATTTTCTTCTGGCCATATTCCTCGCCAGCAATACCATGGGTTGGGTATTCGTCTTCTATCATTTGCCGTATTGTAGCTTCAGCTCGTCTATCCGCAATCGTCACGGGGCTCGCATCTGTCTTTGTATATACTTCAGGATCGTTGCGCCAATAATTCAATATTAATTGACCACTTGCGTCCACTAGACTTTCACCGAACTTCGCAAAGTCCCTAACTGAGTCCGTCATAATAATTCGCCGAAATAAGTTTCACTAACAATTATCCGCCAGCAGCTTCTTTCGCTATTGCATCNGCNGTCGGCAAATCAGCTGGATCATCACTTAACGTCCTCAAATAAGCGATTACCGCTGCTCTATCACCAACCTTCTTCAAACCAGCAAATCCCATTTTTGTGCCAGGCATATATTCCTTTGGCTTTTTCAAAAAACTATTGAGTGCAGAATAATCCCAAGCGCTGGCCCCTTCAAATCCCTTCAATGCCGAGGAATAATTGAAGCCATCCTTAGCCCCCATTTTAGCGTTCAAAACCTGATATAAATTAGGCCCTACCTTATTCTTTCCACCACTTTGAACGGAGTGGCATGCTGCGCACTTCTTGAAAACTTTTTGTCCGGAGACGGGGTCAGCCGACGAGATTAGGGACAACACAGGTTCAATCTGAGGAGCCGCAGCAGCAACTGTCACCGGTTTACTGTCATCTCCAACATTAACAATGTAGGCATTTTTTTCGAGTGGTTTTGGATTAACAAGAACATCAGCAATTTTACCAGCTGCCATAGCTACTAANCCCGCGCAAAGAACTCCTGCCGCTATTTTGTTCATCTCTAACGATGCCATCTCTTGACCCCCACTAAGCACTTGATACATTACACTAAACAACAGTGTTCTCTACGGCTTTTACCGCTTTCCGCCGCATCTGTCCAATAAGCAATAGTTTTTTTTTGGAAATAATATAGTGTTAGTATGATGTTTTCTATAGGACTGATGGACTACTAGTACCTGAAAACAACCTTGTGGCCTATTGTCGCAAATTCGCTTTATGATTGCGAGGCAATAAGTATGAATTTACCTAAGAACCCAATTATCCTTATTCCTGCTAGAATGAAGTCTACGCGGTTACCTAATAAGCCTCTAGCATTAATAAACGGGGAGGCAATGATAACCCACGTGTGGCGTCGAGCTATTGAGTCTAATTTGGGTAGAGTAGTAGTGGCCTGTGGCGAGAAAGAAATCGTACAAGTGATACAAAATGCAGGAGGAGAGGCTGTTCTAACTAAACCCGATGAACCTTCAGGGTCAGATAGAATTTTTTCGGCGCTGAAAAAGATCGATCCCCAGTACCAACATGATGCTGTCATTAATATTCAAGGTGATTTACCCGTTTTAACACCCTCAACGATCGAAGCGGCATGGTCGTTGCTCGCTGATCAGGCAGTAGATATTGGAACTGTGGCGGCACAAATAATTATTGAGGAAGAGCGTTTCAATCCCTCTGTGGTGAAGGCGATAGTCGCCTGGAACTCGGAACAAAAAAATGGTCGAGCTTTATATTTTACCAGAACTAGCGCCCCCTCAGGCGATGGCCCTCTATTTCATCATATTGGACTGTACGCCTATAGACGCGCTGCACTTGAACAGTTTGTTACATTACCGGTATCTCCATTAGAGAAAAGAGAGAAACTAGAGCAACTGAGAGCCCTTGAATATGGAATGAGAATTGACGTGGCTCGCGTTGACACTGTCCCATTTGGTGTCGATACTCCCGACGATTTAGAACGAGCAAAAAAATTACTTTGAAGTTAGAAACCGATATGAATGATATAAAGACCACAATCGCTTTTCAAGGAGAGTTAGGAGCCAACTCTCATATGGCTTGCATAGAGGCACGCCCCAATTTTGATGTACTTCCCTGCCACAGCTTTGAAGATATGCTTGCAGCCGTTCAAGAGAAAAGGGCGATAGAGGCTATGGTACCTGTTGAAAACTCTGTCGCAGGCCGGGTAGCAGATATCCACCATCTTCTGCCGGAGTCTGGACTTTTCATTACAGGTGAGCACTTCCAGAGGATAAACGCTATGCTACTGGGAATAAAAGGTGCTTCTATCAATCAGCTAACTGAGATTCATAGCCACGTCCACGCTTTAGGACAGTCGCGAAAATTATTAAGAGCGATATCGGCCCAACCAGTTCAACATCCTGACACTGCAGGAGCAGCAAAGGATATAGCAGCAAAAGGAGACCCAAAAATAGCTGCGATCGGTCCTCGATTAGCGGCAGAATTGTACGGGTTAGAGATATTACGAGAAAATGTCGAAGATGCTGCGCACAATACGACGCGTATGCTTATTATGGCGCGAAGCCCCATTTTGCCGCCAGTTGATGGTGGAAGATGCGTCACGACTATAGTTTTCAGGGTAAGAAGTGTCGCCGCTGCCTTATACAAAGCACTTGGAGGATTTGCCACAAATGGCATTAATCTAACAAAAATAGAGTCCTACATGATTGGAGGATCATTTGAAGCGGCACAGTTTTACGTCGATGCAGACGGCCACCCTGAAGATAATGCAATGCGATTAGCTCTAGAAGAGCTTCAATTTTTTTGTCCAGAGGGGGCAGTTCGTATCTTAGGCACGTATCCAGCGCACATTTTTAGAGAACAAAACAAAAATTAATATATCATTTTAGATATTTAAATAACGCCTTTCATTGCGAAAAATCGATGTAACCCCTATGTTCTTGAGTAATCCGAAACACCAGGCTTGATGAATGACAAAACTCTCTAATATTAGAAATTTCGCGATAATTGCCCATATCGATCATGGAAAATCAACACTTGCTGATCGATTAATACAGGAGTGCGAAGGACTTAGCGAACGCGAAATGAAAGAGCAAGTGCTAGACTCAATGGATATCGAGCGAGAGCGAGGAATAACCATAAAAGCACAATCTGTTCGCTTGAACTTTAAAGCAAGTGATGGTGAAATATATCAGTTAAATCTCATGGATACCCCGGGCCACGTTGATTTTGCCTATGAGGTCAGTCGATCACTCTCGGCTTGTGAGGGCTCTCTTCTTGTTGTCGATGCAAGCCAAGGTGTTGAGGCTCAGACCCTAGCTAATGTCTATCAAGCGATAGATGCTGATCACGAGATTATCCCTGTCTTAAATAAAGTCGATTTACCCGCAGCCGAACCTGAAAGAGTGCGAGCACAGATTGAAGAAGTAATTGGCTTGGATGCATCCGATGCAGTGGAAATTTCAGCTAAAACAGGGCTTAATATCAGAGCAGTTCTGGAAGCCCTCGTTAAACGCCTTCCCGCACCAATTGGAGAAATTAACGCCCCATTGAAGGCGCTTTTGGTAGATTCGTGGTATGATCAGTATTTAGGAGTTATGGCCCTAATTCGGGTTTATGACGGAACAGTAAAAAAAGGTACAAAAATACGGATGATGCAGACGGGTGCCGTTCATCTTGTTGATAGAGTTGGCGTATTCACCCCCAAATTAACTGANATTGATGAATTAAAACCTGGACAGCTAGGTTTCGTGACAGCCGCGATAAAAACTGTGGCAGATACAAAAGTAGGAGACACATTAACAGACGATAGAAAACCAGCAACTGAGGCGTTAGATGGATTCAAGCCTAGTGTGCCGGTGGTCTTTTGTGGCCTTTTTCCTGTCGATGCAGCAGATTATGAACAACTCCGAGAAAGCCTTGACCGACTTCGATTAAACGACGCTAGCTTTTCTTTTGAAGCTGAATCATCTGCNGCTCTTGGGTTTGGTTTCAGGTGCGGTTTCCTTGGTTTACTCCATTTAGAAATTATTCAAGAACGGCTGGAAAGGGAATTTGATTTAGACCTAATAACAACCGCACCTAGCGTAGTTTACAAAATCAATATGAATTCAGGCGAAACTCTTGAACTTCATAATCCTTCCGATATGCCAGATGTAGTTAAAATCAGCAGTATTGAAGAACCATGGATAAGAGCTACTATTTTTGTCCCTGACGACTATTTAGGACCAATCCTCACCTTATGTACCGAAAGACGCGGAGAACAAATAGAACTCACTTATGTGGGGAGCCGCGCAATGGTAGTTTATCGACTTCCGTTGAACGAAGTTGTTTTTGATTTTTATGATCGATTAAAGTCAATTTCCCGTGGTTATGCTAGTTTTGATTACCAAATGGATGGGTATTTGGAGGGTGATTTAGTTCGTATGAGTGTGCTTGTTAATGCCGAACCTGTTGACGCCCTCTCTATGGTAGTACACTCGGCTCAAGCAGAACCCAGAGGGCGAGAGCTTTGTTCTCGCCTGAAAGAGCTGATACCCCGACAATTATTTAAAATTCCAGTGCAAGCGGCTATCGGTGGGAAAATCATCGCTCGTGAGACAATTAGTGCCATGAGAAAAGATGTTACTGCGAAATGTTACGGCGGTGATATTTCCAGGAAAAGAAAGTTGCTGGAAAAACAGAAAAAAGGTAAGAAAAAAATGCGCCAATTTGGCAGAGTAGAGATACCACAATCTGCTTTTATCGAAGCGCTAAAAATGGGTGATGGGTAAATATTTGCAAACTAAAACCACCTAATACCTTTTATCTCTCAATGGGCCTAGAATTTCGTCCGTATGCGCCCCCAGTTCTGGTGTTGGTCGATGAATTTTAGCCGGTGTTTTAGATAATTTCACAGGAAAACCAGTCATTTTTACGATACCACGACCAGGGTGATCAACCTCAAGCAACATTTCCTGAGACAAAACCTGAGGATCAGAAAACACCTCTGCTAGATCCATCGTACGACCACACGGACAACCTGCATCATTTATGACTGATATCCAATGCTCTACCGTATTTTGTTCTGTAACTTTGTTGATGATTTTCAACAGTTCGTCTCTATTCACCATACGGTCGGCATTAGTTTTAAATCGATCCTGTTCCAGAAGCCCCCCGAGGTTGAGGACATTCAGAAAGCGTTCGACAAAAACATCGTTTGAAGGAGCTACAGCTACACGGCCATCTTTGGCTCTAAAAAGTCCATAAGGTGACGCAATTGGATGATTATTACCTGTACGTTTCGGAATTTCACCAGTAGCTAAATATTCAGCAGATAGATAGGCCATCATACTGATTAAGCCATTTGTTAAACTAGACTCAACGCTCTGTCCTTTGCCAGTTCTATGTCGTGCCTGAAGGGCTGTGACCACACCAAATGCTGCATAAAGTCCTGCGATCATATCGCTCATAGGAGGCGCAGCACGCATCGGGTCTCCTTCAGCAGTACCATTAACACTCATAAAACCACTCATAGCCTGAGCTATAAAATCAAAAGATGGTCGATCTACATAGGGACCAGTGGAACCATAACCGTTTACGCTTGCACATATTAACATTGGATTAATTTCTTCAAGAAAATCGGAAGTAAAACCCATTTTGGCTAATACCCCTGGTCTATAATTCTCGACTAAGACGTCAGCTGATTTTAAAAGGAGAGTTAAGTCAGCCTTACCTTCCTTACTGTAAAGGTCCAAGACTATAGATTTCTTGTTTCTATTAAACTGTGAAAAATACCAACTTAATCCCTCTCGTATTGCCCCTTGCCCCCGGACAGGATCACCTTTTGGTGGCTCAACTTTGATTACTTCTGCTCCCATGTCTGCGAGCATCAATGTACAGAAAGGACCTGCCAAGATTCTTGTCAGGTCGATAACTCTTATGCCTGAAAGCGCCATCTTTTGAACTCTTTAATATCTTTTAGGTTAACCAGATGCAGTGGCAACATCTGCCATAGAATGTAGTTGAAGCCTGGGGCCCGCTTTCATCACCTGGCCAGGTAACTCACGCCCCATAACTCGTTCTACATCCTTTGCCACACCTATTAATTTGTCTAAATTTATACCTGTTTCTATTTCTAATTCATTCATCATGTAAACTAAATCTTCGGTGCAGATATTACCTGTTGCCTTAGGAGCAAATGGACACCCCCCCATACCTCCAAAAGAGGCATCATAATTTTCTATTCCTTCGTCCAAGCCAACCATCACATTGACCAACCCAATGCCGCGCGTATTGTGAAAATGTAGCCCAAGCGGTAATTCAGGCACCGCATCTTGCAAATGCCTTACGGCTTTTTGCACGACAGGTGGCGTAGCCATACCAGTTGTATCGCCGAGCCCAAGGCCAGTAAATCCCAACTCACGATAGTGTTTCGCTATGTAGCTTAATTTTTCAACTGGAACGTCACCCTCAAATGGACATCCCAATGCAGTAGCTATCACACCATGAACCGGAATACCTGCATCGCCAGCTATTTTTGCTACGTCATCAAAGCCAGCCAGAGACTCATCTACAGTCCGGTTTACATTTTTTAGATTATGGCTCTCCGAAGCGGACATAAATACTATGATTTCGTCAACACCTGCCTCACAAGCTCGGATGGCACCGCGAGCATTTGGCACAAGGGCGGCTAAAATCGTATGTGTAGTCCTATTCAAGCCGGCCAAGACATCAGTTACGTCCGCTAATTGTGGGACGGCTCGAGGAGAGACAAAAGATGAAAACTCTATCCTGGGTACACCCGCACCTATAAGACTATTTATCATGGCGATTTTCTCTTTTGTGGGAACAAAATAAGGCTCGGCCTGCAAACCATCCCGCGGCCCAACCTCTGTTATTTCAACTTTTTTCGGTCTTAACATTTTATTCTTCTCCAAACTATATCTTCGAGCCTACAAATAAACTTTAAAAATTCCAATGTGGCGGAACTACACCTGCAATTGGTGATCTAAACGTAACTATTTTGTTGGAAGCCAATGATCCAATAAAACCAGTTTTAAGATCGGGGCCACCAAAACCAATACTAGCACAGTTTCCCAGTATACTTTTATTACCGGCTACAAGGTGGTCGCGGGTATAGACGTCATTTTGATAAGCCTTTTCAGCTCTATTAACAACATCCAAGTCGCCACCGTCAAAGACACTTATTTGCGACCCATCTGGATCAATTCTGACAAGCCGGTTGCTAACTACACTGGTACACCAGATACCNCCTTTCCTATCAAAATCAAAGCCATCTGGGAATATACCAACGTCATAATCAGCATAGGTTTCCCGCAGTCCCAAATTACCTTTATCGTTGATTGGATAACGGCAAATTGATCGGCCCATAGTTTCGTTTACGTATAACCACCTCCCTGATGGATCAAGTTTGGTTTCATTTGCAAAACCAATGTCGTCGGCCACAATTCTTGACCCTCTTCCATCAACCAAAATTACAAAGCCATCGGCCACATCTTTTTTGAAAGATTCGTCGCGATTTTTTGCCCATGTACTTACTGAAATCCAAATCCTCTCTTGTTCATCACGATATACAAAATTACAAGCGGGAAGAATTTTACCCTCTATTTCGAGAAGGAAAGGAATTAGGGTCCCGTCTCTTTTGAGATTATAAACTCCTCCTTGGTCGCCAACATTAGCAATTAAAAATGAGCCATCTGGCAAGAGTGCAAAACCATTTGGCACAAACCCTTCCGGGATATCACCGTGTTTAGCGAGAATAAACTCCTGCCCTCCACTATTAGCCAGCTTAACTATGCCACCTTGTTTACCCGCATGACTTGCAAAAAGATCCCCTTTTTTGGTTGCAACAACNCATTCAGGTCTTATTAAATCCGTTCCTATAAACGAAAAATCATCTTTAGATAAGCTGATCATTGTGAAGTCTCCAAACAAGCAAAAATAATATTGTAAAACTTGAGAACGCTTATGACAGTACTGTACAACTTAGTTTCATTAAAAAGACATCCGTAACTCGATTTTTTAAATGAAAATAGAAAAAAACTAGGCAACCTCGTTCTNCCATATCATTATCAACTAAACTAATCATTCAACGTTACATCAGCACAGTAAGCTGAAAGAGAGGAATATGATGTCGGCATTAGTAACCATTACCGAAGACCTTCTTTTTCCCGAAGGTCCAATTGCTATGCCCGACGGGTCAATTGTTTTGGTAGAAATAGCCCGAGGAACCCTTACACGCGTGCTTCCAGATGGACGAAAAGAGGTCATAGCAGAAACTGGTGGCGGACCGAATGGGGCGGCCATTGGCCCTGACGGAGCCTGCTATGTCTGCAATAATGGTGGGTTTGAGTGGGAAAAAGATCAAAAAACGGGCGGCATTAGACCAATTGGACAATCAAATGACTATGTAACAGGCAGAATAGAGAGAATAGATCTCAACACAGGTAAGATTGACCGCCTTTACGATAACTGGAATGGACAAAAATTAAATGGCCCAAATGATATTGTTTTTGATCGAAACGGAAACATGTGGTTCACCGATCTTGGAAAAGCACGTAACAGAGACATGGACAGAGGAGCTGTTTATTGGGCAAAAGCTGACGGCACAGAGATTCGTGAAGTTATACAACCCATAACAACTCCCAACGGTATTGGATTGTCACCAGATGAAAAAACCTTGTATATCGCTGAAACTGAAGGGGCAAGGTTATACGGTTTTCCAATCACCGGTAATGGCCAAGTGGAGAAACTAGGGTTCCCCGAATCGATAAATGGGGGAAAGTTGATAACCTGTGACGGAGGTTTTAGGCGGTTTGATTCCCTAGCCGTCGAACAGAACGGTAATATATGTGTAGCCACACTAATGACTGGTGGAATAACAGTAGCAAACCCTAACGGCGGCACCGAAGAATTCTTTGAAACAGAAGACCCTTACACAACTAATATTTGTTTTGGGGGAGCAAATTTAAACACAGCTTATCTTACTCTATCATGGAAAGGCATACTGGTGAGTTGTGAGTGGAAACGTCCGGGGTTACCTCTAAACTTCGTAAATTTGTGACCACGTTATCGACTAATATTGTCCAATTTTAAATCTTTAATAGAAATTAATTCTTTGACAGACCAAAGCGTTGATAAAAGGGCCCCAGCCGCAAGCTTTCCAACTACTGGTTCAACTAAGTCCGCGTACTTATCGGAGAGCTCTGAATCTAAAAGAGGATTATCGGGATCGCCTTTCCTAGTCGGCGAAAAATGGTTGAAAACTCTGCCGTCNATTGTTTCTAGTTCAACGTTTGCCGACCTTACTTTAGGAAAAACACTCTGGCACTGCTCGTCTATCTCCAGATTCACAAGTTTCATGACACGTTGAACGGAAGGGTCCTTTAAGTTTTCTTGTACAAAATCATTAGCCCGTAAAGCACACCCTCTCTGGATCGCTATCGCAGTACAATATTCCGCACTAAATTTAGCCTCATAGGGTGTTTTAGGGTTTGTATTATGGCAAATCTCATAAGCCTTTTGGTATGACCCAATCCGGATATTCTTAACGTTAGCACAATCAACTCTATTAACATTTTTAATATGAATGATAGCATCAATAATCGCATGAACATGCCCACACGCCGCATGATTTTTCTGGGTCATGCGCGTTATAGTATAGTCAGAACCAAGCGTTTGGATAGATTGTCTCCAGTTAACGTTCGCACTCATTGCCTTCCCAAAGCCTCGTTCACCTTCAAGTATGTCAAGCGCACCAGTCACACAGTTTTTTGCCATTAAGGCGGCCAGAACTCCCCCTTCTGCAGCCCGTCCAGAGTGTATTGGTTTACTCATGGCATCCGCTCTAAAGGCCTGCTGAAGTCCCGCAGCCATCGTTCCCGCCGTAGCCAATGCATGAGCTGTTTTTTCAAGATCCAACCCTAAAAGCATAGCGGCTGAGGTCGCAGAGCCAAAAAAACCTACTGTAGCGGTTGTATGCCACCATTCATAATGATGTGGATTTACTGCTTCCGCGATGCGATTTGCTACTTCATAGCCAGCAATTATAGCCCTTAGTAATTCCTCACCGCTCGCCCACGTTTTTTCTGCTGTCGCTAATGCAGAGGCGATTATGGGGGCCCCAGGATGAAATAATCCATCTCTATAAATATCATCAAATTCAATTATATGAGCGGCTGTACCGTTGATTAGTGCCGCTGTTCTCGTTGTTGTCTGTTCACCTCCCGGCAATAGACTAGAGTTGCCCCGCCCAATATCTTCCGTCAAAGCTTTTATTATTAGGGTTGCAGGTTCTTCCAAACCGCCAGGTAAAGTACATGCAAACCAATCAATTAATACTCTTTTGGCATGATGGAATACATCGGCAGATAAGTCACTTGTCTTGCAGGCAACTGCAAATTCTGCATATTTAGTAACCACGCTCATAGGACTATCCTTAACAACCGAGTTTATCTGCCAGGTCAAGCATGTTTTCCGATATATAATCGAAATCGTGCTCCGCCTCAAAATCGTGTTTTTGATTTGGACCATATTCTGTTGGCCGGGCAATAAAGGCTGTCTTTAGGCCTTGAGCACCAGCAGCTACTAGATCAGCGTTATGGGCCGCACACATCAGAACTTCAGAAGGCTTTAAATTAAGCCAATCAACACCCGTTAAATAGGTTTTTGGTTCTGGCTTATATGCTTGTGCTGGCTCCGCTCCCAATATGACATCCCATGGGAGGCCTCCATTTTTTGCCATATTCACCATCAACGCAACGTTACCGTTCGACATTGTTCCTATTATAAACTTCTTTTTCAATCGCAATAAACCAGGCACAGAATCCGACCAAGGAAGTAGTCTGTGCCAGGCCCGGTTTAGATAGTTCAGTTCCGTTTCTGTCACACTTTTGATATCAAAATCTTTTAAAACTTCAATTAGGTTTTCCATATGAAGAATATCAAGACGAACAAAACCGCGACCACCAGTTCGAACTCTCTCCATAGCTGGTTGATACTTCGCTCGCCAACTGTCAGCAAATAACACCCAATCCAATTCATACCCTTTTTTAGACAAACATTGTTTAGCCTCTGAAGCTATACTGGTTCGCCAATCAACAACTGTACCAAAAACATCAAATACAAGGGCTTTTATATTATTAACATCCATTATTTTTCTCTTTTACACTAGTATTGTTCATTAAATAAATGTGACCAATTATACTCGTAGATAACTGATTATAAAACAGATTGGTCAAAAGATAAGAGCAACCTCTTTTTTTAAAGTGTTTGCTTGACCAAAGGCTCAGAAAAAAATACTTTACCGCATAATGAGGTGTGTTGTAACGGGACCGAAAATTAAAGTGTCCGGAACCAATTCGCACAGGGAGTTTAGATCAAAACAAAAATCGTTTTGGTTTTTTTTGCTTATTAGTCGTCCCTTTCTATTTGAAAGCGCTGGTTAATCTCATACTTTTGGTTTTATAGGGATTGAGGTAATCCCGTCTCATCTCTGGGAAGGAGAGAATAAATGAAGGGTATCGCACCAAAGCTTGCGGTCGCTGTATTGGGGGCAACATTTTCGTTTGGCGCCATTTCAGCCAAGGCAGCATCGCATGCATCACCAGAATATGGTGGAAACTTAAATATCGTTGTTGGTTCAAAAATCCCATCTTATGATGGACATATTGAGTCAACATTCGGAATGATCCATCCAATTCGTCCATTTTACAGTCTTTTGATTAGAGAAAACCCTGACAACCCGGCATCACCAACAGACTTTGTTTGTGATCTATGTGTTGGTTCGGTTCCAGCTGGTACCGAAGGTGGAACGAAATTCACGTTCAAAATTCGTACTGGCGTTAAATTCCATGATGGAACACCACTAACATCAGCAGACATCAAAGCGAGTTTTGATAAAGTTGTTAACCCACCAAAAGGTATAGCTTCCAATCGTAAAGCTTACTTTAAGATGGTTGAGTCAATAACAACACCAGACGCAGAAACACTTGTATTTAAATTGAAGCATCCAAGTGGAACATTTATTCCAGCAGTGGCAATGCCGTTTAATTTCATTTACTCCAAGAAAGACTTGGATGCAAATGGATACACATGGCATCAAAAAAACATAAATGGTACTGGAGCTTTCAGCTTTGTTGAACACGTTCAAGGAAGCCATGTACATGGGAAAAAGAACCCAAACTATCATCATAAAGGCCGTCCATACTTGGATACATATACAGCTCTTGCCGCACCAAAAATGTCGGTAAGGTTGCAAGCCATTCGTGGTGGTCGTGCCGATATTGAATTTCGTGGTTTTCCGCCAAAAGCAAGAGATGATCTTGTAAAAGCGCTTGGGGATAAAATTAAAGTGCAGGAAAGTGACTGGAACTGCGTATTGTTAGCATCACCTAACCATGAAGTTAAACCATTCGATGATCCAAAGGTTCGAAGAGCGTTGACATTAGCGGTTGACCGCCAGTCTGGGTCAAAATACTTATCCAATATCGCTATTGTTAAAACACCTGGTGGAATTGTTTTCCCTCAGCATCCTTTAGCAACACCAATGTCAGAACTCAAAGCTAACATAGCCGGTTATTCGGACGATGTAGCGGCATCAAGAGCTCAGGCCAAGAAATTACTGAAGGAGGCCGGACAATCAGGCCTTAAGTTCACTTTCTTGAATAGAGGCGTTGATCAACCATACAAAATTGTTGGTACGTGGTTGCTTGGACAGTGGAAAAAAGCGGGTATGAAGGTTGACCAAGTTGTTAAACCAACTACTCCATTTTATGCATCACTGCGTAAAAAAGGCGATTTCGATGTGTCAGTTGACTTTAACTGCCAGTCCATCGTTAACCCAATTGCTGATGTATCAAAGTTTCTACCATCAGCTGGTAATAACTATGCCAATTTTGAGGATGCCAAACTGGAGTCATTATACAGTGAACTCCTAAAAGCGGGTACTACTGCAGAGCAAACACCGCTATTACGCGCTTATGAAAAACGCGTTTTAAACGACTTGTCTTCCCAGGTAGTTACTCTCTGGTGGTATAAAATCAACCCACACCGGTCTTATGTTAAAGGCTGGAAGATTGCACCAAGTCACTATCTAAATCAGTCGCTTGATAATATCTGGATTGATTCAGCAGAAAAGAAAAGGCAGGGTGTAGAGTAACTCTGACTTACAAAAAAATAGGTCACCTCGGGATTTTTCGAGGTGACCTTATCTTTCGTATAATTTCTAATTCCAAGGTCGCTAAATGTATACCTATATAGTCAAGCGAATGCTTATGTTATTCCCAACCCTTTTTGGTGCTGCAGTTGTAGTATTCTTATTGCTCAGATTAATCCCTGGCGATGTTTGTATGCTTAAATTTGGCGGTGAAGGTGGATATGCCGATCCTGAGCAGATTAAACAGTGCCAGGAGCTTCTGGGTATTTCCGATCCAAAAATCAAACAGTTTTACGATTATATTTCAGGATTTATAACATTTGACCTTGGTAAATCCATGTGGACCCAACAGGACGTGACCCACGAAATAGCCATTCGTTTTCCATTGTCACTACAGATTGCAATTATGGCTACATTTGTTTCTGTAATTATCGCAGTCCCGTTAGGCGTTATTTCTGCAGCAAAACAAAACACATGGGTGGATTATATTGTTCGCACGGTTAGTATTGCGGGTATAGCAATGCCATCATTCTGGCTAGGTATAGTGATAATTCTTGGTTTGTTGATAGGAACACAAGCATGGAGCGGAGTCCCGTGGATGCCGCCAATATTTTACAAACCAATATGGGTAGATCCCATGCATAACCTATCCCAGCTTATCTGGCCAGCGTTAGCAACCGGTTATAGATACTCTTCTGTAGCTACCCGAATGACACGGTCAGCTATGCTTGATGTCTTAAAAGAAGATTATGTTAGAACCGCTCGGGCTAAAGGCTTAATCGAGAAAGTGATTATTAATAAACACGCTTTGAAGAATGCAATGCTACCTGTCGTCACTGTTATAGGCATCGAGTTTGCTTTTCTCATGGGTGGCCTGGTTGTTACGGAGCAAGTCTTCAACCTAAATGGTGTTGGAAAACTTTTTGTTGAATCTGTTACCCAAGCTGACTACACCCTAACGCAGTCCCTAGTTATGTTGGTTGTGTTTATTTTTGTAATGGTCAATTTTATAGTCGATTTAATGTACGCGTGGCTTGACCCTCGCATTCGTTACTCTTAAGGGGCAAAGCTAATGGCAACTTCAGAAATACCAAGCGAAGAGTTTATTCTTCCAAAAAAGAAAACTATTTTAGACGGCATCTTAAGAATGCTGCGTAAGCAGCCCCTGGGATCTGCTGGTTTTATTGTAATCATAATAATGGCTTTTGGAGCACTCTTTGCCGACCAGGTAGCACCATATGATCCAGAGATGGAAAACTTCGAATACATGTTGTCACCTCCCGGTACTGTCGACGCAACTACTGGCCAGACATTCCATTTTGGAACAGATTCCTTTGGCCGAGACCAGTTATCGCGTATGATATATGGCGCCCGAACAGCACTTTTAGTGGGCTTTACTGCTTCTTTTGTGGGGGCTTTCATTGGTCTCGTATTGGGTGTTGGAAGCGCTTATTTTGGTGGCTATGTAGATTTAATATTCCAGCGGATAATGGATATATTCATGGCATTTCCATTAGTGATTATGGCGCTTGCAATAGTCTCTATTTTCGGTACTGGATTAGAAAATGTCATTATAGCCATCACGATACCATTTATACCGCGGTGTGCTCGTGTGGTTAGATCGAGTGCCCTAGCACTCCGTGAACTTCCATATATCGATGCTGCACGCTCAGTTGGATATAGTCACTCGCGAATTATTCTCCGTCATATGGTTCCAAACGTGATGGCTCCATTCTTGATAATGCTAACCGCTTTTGTCGGCCAAGCGATTCTTACGGAGGCGTCTCTTTCTTATCTAGGCATGGGCGTGCAAGAACCAACTGCAGCGTGGGGCCTAATGCTTCAAGGTGGTGCAGAAGAATATGCTGAGAGCGCGCCATGGGTACCAATCTGGCCGGGTGTAGCTATTACTTTAGCTGTATTTGGCTTCAATTTATTTGGTGATGCTGTTCGCGATGTTATGGATCCTAAACTAAGATCTCAAACTTAATCTGCTAACTCGTTCAGTTAGTTTAATAAAAAGAACATCTATTATTGAAGCCTGAATTAAATGCTCAGGCTTCATATAGGAAAGTGCTTATGGGGAATATAGACGCTGGGTTATCCGGTTGGAGAATGGCCTCTAATCATAATCGAATGATGGAGTTGCAGCGGACCTCCATGAATGGCGGCCCCGGCTCAGTTAACCTTGATTACTATGGGAGCTCAGCTTTTCAGATAACATCCCCAGCTGGTATTACTCTGATGATTGACCCATGGCGGAACCATCCGACGAGAAAGTGGGATTGGTACTTTAACGACTTTCCAATAACAAAAGTCGATATAGGAGTATCGAGCCATGCCCATTTTGACCATGATGCTTTGCACTTGTTAGATGCCCATGTCCTATTGGACCGGCTTATTGGGACATATAACTTTGGAGACATAAAAATAACGGGGATAGCGGACAAACATGCAACAGACTCTTCCGCTGCCGTTTATGATTTTAAGAGGATAATAAAAGAATTTGATAATATTGATATCACGCCGCCTAACAACCCACGTTCCTGGGATCACTGCCTCCTTTTAATTGAAACTGGAGGGTTACGAATTCTTGCTTGGGGCGATAATAGGCATAACCCTCCTGAGGAAGTTTGGGATGCCATTGGGAAGGTAGATATTGTGCTACTGCCGATCGACGATTCACAACATGTGATCAGCTTTCCGCATGCAAAAGAAATAATAGATCGCCTAAATGCCGCAATAATTATTCCGCATCACTATTATATTTTTGACATAACAGTGCGGCAAAGTACGCTCCAGCCGGCAGAAAAATGGCTAGAAACCCAGAAAAATATTGTAAGATTGATGGTCGGATCAACCACCTACCACCCAAAAGATTTAATCGATGTTAAGAACCGCATAGACTTTTTTGGTGATCACGTTGCTTTTGATAAGAAAAAATGGCTAAACGAGTCTAATTAGAATTTTGTTGTGACGACAAAGTCAAACCTAGCTTTTTTCCCATTAACTCCATTCTCTAATATCGCATCTGTTAAATCTATTAATAGTTTTTGTTGTCCTGGATAAAGCATTAAAGATAACAGACCATCGCTGTTATTTTCGGGGTGGTCTTTTAAATACAACTGTGTCGTTAAAGTTTCTTGACCTCTATAAAAGATTTTCACATGAATATGGGGAGGCCGCTTTTTCTCAACAACCGGCACAATCGTCAAAAATCGGTAATTACCAGTTAGGTTGGTCACCACCCTACCAAACCCCTGGAATCGTGGATCAAATTTCTTGTTCCCGGGAGCCTTGGGATGTTTATAGAACCCTTGATAATCTGACTGCCAGATTTCTATTTCTGCATTATTTAAATGTAAGCCGTTACTATCAAAGATTTGACCTTCCAGCTGCAGAGGAATACCGCCAGCGATTTCATTTTTCTCGCGCGCAGTTTGTATTAAATTCCAATCCTTCTCGGCAGGTTTAGAGCGAGGATAGTATGGACCTTCCACCTGAGCTGGGGTTGCCCATGGCCGCTCAGCTAAACCTGGTTGCGCAAAAACCACAACCGATAATAGTCCTAAAAAATATTTAACATATTTAAAGAAAATTATTTGGGCATTCCTTCAAATGGTTTTACAAAATGACCCTCATCAATGGCTATTAAATCTATCTCTGGCGGTTCGTAACCAACAGGCTTTAATGGACTTGGTATTTCATCCGTCATTAAATTTAATTCGGTTTTTCTAAGTTTTGGGTCTGCAACAGGTACCGCCGCCATTAGCTTTTTCGTATATGGATGCTGAGGATTTTCAAAAACCTGTCCTCTCAAGCCTAATTCTACTATTTCCCCTAAATACATTACCGCAACACGGTGGCTTACTCTCTCAACAACAGCCATATCGTGACTGATAAACAGATAAGATAACCCAAACTCTTCCTGCAACTCCATCATCAAGTTCACTACTTGAGCTTGAATAGAAACGTCCAGCGCAGAAACAGCCTCGTCTGCTATTATAAGTTTTGGCTCTAAACCTAAAGCACGAGCAATACATAAACGCTGACGCTGGCCACCAGAGAACTCATGAGGATATCTGGCAGCATGCTCTGGTTCAAGCCCAACACGACGTAGAAGCTCTGCAACACGATCTTGCGCGTCATTTCCCTTAGCTATCCCGTGGACTTCAATCGGCTCTGCAATTGCATCACCGACGGTCATGCGGGGATTCAAAGAAGCAAATGGATCTTGAAAGATCATTTGCATTTGTCGACGGTAAGGCCTCATGTCTTTCCCACTAAGTCCAGTTAATTCCTGACCCTCGAAAATTACACTCCCACGAGTAGGTTGTGTAAGTCGGATGATACTTCTACCAGTTGTAGACTTACCACACCCTGATTCTCCAACAAGCGCGAGTGTTTCTCCTGGCTGGAGAGAAAAATCAACCCCTTCTACCGCATGAATTCGGCCAGTTGCACTGCCAAATATTCCTTTTCGAATATCAAAACGTGTTGTCAGGCCTTTGACTTCAAGGATAGGTGGCGCATCACGACGAACGGTGTCTTTAACATCTAGTAGTTCTGGTCCACCCTGAGATTCTTTGACTTCATCACCCTCAGCTCGGCTCACATCAACATTAGCAAATTTTGCAGGCATCACTCTACCTGTCATACTCCCAAGCTTTGGAACTGCTGATAATAAAGCCTTGGTATATGGATGTTGGGGATTATGGAAAACCTCGAGTGCTGGGCCTTCTTCAACTTTTTCACCGCGGAGCATTACAACCACGCGGTCTGCCACCTCAGCTACAACTCCCATATCATGTGTAATAAACATCACAGACATACCGATGTCCCGTTGAAGCATTTTGATTAGATCTAGAATTTGAGCCTGTATCGTTACATCTAACGCAGTAGTTGGTTCATCGGCGATTAATAACGATGGCCTGCAACTCAGAGCCATTGCAATCATCACACGTTGCCGCATCCCGCCAGATAGTTGATGCGGATATTGTGTTAATTGTTTTTCTGGTTCAGGAATCCTAACAAGTTTGAGCATCTCTAAAGACATTTCGAGAGCCTCTTGCTCTGTTTTTCCTTGATGAAGTACAATCGCTTCAGCTATTTGCATTCCAACTGTAAAAACTGGGTTCAATGACGTCATCGGCTCTTGGAAAATCATCGAGATATCGTTTCCACGAATATCCCGCATCACATCCTGTGGTGAACTAGCTAAATCAATAATATTTTCGTTCTTCCGGCGGAAATTAACCGTTCCTGACATAATTTTGCCACCAGCATAGTCGGTCAGACGCATTAGAGACATTGCGGTAACCGATTTACCAGATCCAGACTCGCCGACAACTGCTAGGGTCTCCCCTTTATCAATGTGCCAGGAAACGCCATCCACAGCTTTTACTGTTTCATCTTCCAATGGGAAATGAACTCGGAGGTCATCAACCTCGATCAGCCGTTTTTCATCCATAAGATCATGCCTCCACAACACAAACCGTCTTTAAGTTAACTAGTAACAAACCAATATATATTTTTGCCAGAAAACTTTCAATTTTCCAAGACAATATGAAAAAAAAATTGATTGTTTTTCTCTATAGCTATTTTTTTGTTTTACGTCTCTTTTAATTTGCATAAGTGCTGTTATTCTCCAAACCTTTTTATGCATTTCCAGTCAAGAATTCCATAGCAGCCTGAACTCCACCGCTTTTGTGAGGCACACCTGCCACGGTTAAGCCCATTTCAACTCCAGAAAGCGTACCCATCAGCATTAGATCATTAAAATCACCTAAATGCCCTATTCGAAAAACTTTTCCTTTAATTTTCCCTAATCCTGAACCCAACGACATATTAAATTTATCGAGAATGATTGCTCTTAATGCATCGGCATCGTGCCCCTCTGGCATTATAACGCCTGTGAGTACTGGACTATATTCAGTTGGCTCTGCACATTGTATCTCCAGCCCCCAAGCTTTGACCGCACGCCGTGCTGCCTCTGCATGACGTTCATGGCGAGAGAAAACATTATCTAATCCTTCGTCCATCAACATATCACAGGCTTCCACGAGGCCATAAAGTAGATTAGTGGCAGGCGTATATGGAAAGTTACCTGACGGATTGTTTGCTAGCTGACTACCCCAGTCCCAATATGATCTTATTAATTTGGAACTTTTTGATGCCTCCACTGCTTTTTTACTAACTGCATTAAAACCAAGGCCTGGCGGCAGCATTAAACCTTTTTGAGATCCTGAAATTGTTACGTCAACCCCCCATTCATCATGTCGATAATCCGCAGAACACAATCCCGATATAGTATCAACCATGAAAAGTGCCGGATGCTTTGCCTTATCAATCGCATCTCGAACGGGCTTTATTTTTGATGTCACACCTGTGGATGTCTCATTATGAACAATACAAACCGCCTTGATTTTATGGCCTGCATCATTTCTTAACCGTTCCTCTATTACATTGCTGTCAACACCAAATCGCCAATCTCCACTGATTACTTCTGTTTCCAAGCCAATACGGGTTGCTAGCTCCACCCAAAGATTAGCAAATTGACCCGTTTCATACATCAACACTTTATCACCGGGGGAAAGCGTATTTACAAGGGCTGCCTCCCATGCCCCAGTCCCAGAAGAGGGGAATATAACCACAGGTTCAACAGTCTTAAATATAGGTTTTATCTTCTCAAGGACTTCGCACGCCAAAACCTGAAATGTGGGACCTCTGTGATCAATCGTTGGACGTTCGATCGCTCTTAGAATTCGACCCGGGACATTACTTGGTCCAGGAATTTGTAAAAAATGCGGTCCGGCTTTATGGCTCATTGATCACTCCTATGCGCTTCTTTAATGATTTATCGGATATGCCAATCTTCTATGAGAGGTCTCGCTCCATTGAGCTCTCCATATCCGGCTCCTGTTGTTCCACCCGGGTTAACACCAAAATACCGAGGGTCCTTGGGTTTATTGCGAGGTTGATATCTAATATCACAAGTCAATCGAATGCGATTATCTGCAGCGTAGTTCTCAAAAGCGCCATGCAACGTATCCATGCCAAATATTAAAACATCTCCTGGAGTAAACGTTGTCGTCAATAACTTAGCATTCCTTTTACTTGCAAATGATGCTGGATGTTCATCTATTGATGCCTTTTGTTCTTTATTTAAAACAACGTCGAAGTCTTTGAAACTTTTATGTATATCAATAAATTTGTGCGAACCTTCAACAATAAATAACGGCCCATTATCCAGAGGAATTTCTGTGAAAGCAATCCAACACGTCAATACTTCATTAGTACCACGAGTAAAAAAACCAGAATCACAATGCAGATGCGTAAACCTACCCTGAGGCACTGCCCGCAAAAACAAGTAATCAAATCCAACCGTGGGAGTTCCAAAAATTTGAGATGTCACTCTCTTTAAAACAGGTCCATTGGAAACATTTCGTAATAATTTTCCATTACTTACCGTTTCCCAGAATGCTCCCCTATCATTGTACAATTCATCTCTTCGAGACCGATAAGAAAACCTACCCTCATAATAAGGCTCTTCTAGTTCATCTACTTCGAACAGCCGCTTAAAGATCTCATTCCGCGCTTCTTGGATCTCCTTTATATCCATCAATTCTGGAAAAAAAATATAACCATCCTTTTCAAGTCTTAAACGAAGGGCGTCGCCACTGCTCTCTTGGAACGAAGTACGATTCAACTCGCCTAATATATATTCTGGAACAACAGAACCATCGATCACTGCTTCTTTTTTACCCAAGGGCCATCTCCAGTATTCTGGCAACATGCTTCGCTTCCCTGCCAACGCCATCTTTAATTTGATGTCGACAACTAGTCCCATCTGCAACAATCAAGGTTTGGTAATCAGTATCCCTAATTGCTGGGAGTAAGTCTAATTCGGCCATAGCCATCGATACATCATAATGGTTCACCTCATAACCAAAGGAGCCCGCCATACCACAACAACTTGAGTCAATTAATTCTACCTTAAGTTCCGGTATTAAACCTAAAGCCGATTGAACAGCGCCCATCCCCCCAAAGGCTTTTTGGTGACAGTGCCCATGAATAAGCGCTTTTCTATTCATCGGCGAAAAATCTATTTCTAAACTTCCTTTTTCTTGCTCTTGAACTAAGAACTCTTCCAGCATCAATGCACTATCTGCCAACTTTTCTGCATCTGAACCTGGATTCATTGCAAGGAATTCGTCTCTCAAAGTATGCAAACAGGACGGTTCCAAACCAACTATCTTTATTCCCTTATCGACATATGGTTTATAAGCTGCAATCATTGCGGAGGAAGCTTTTTTCGCCTCCTCCACCAAACCTGCTGACAAATACGTACGTCCACAGCACAGTCGATTCCCACTGTAATTTTCTGGTTCTAAGATATGAACATGGTAATTACCTGCCTCAAGTATTCTCAGTGCTGCCCTTAAGTTGTCAGGCTCAAAGTAGGTATTGAAAGTATCCGCTAAAAGAACAACATTTTTCTGCATCGGCTCTATTGACGCTTCAGATCCTCTGAAAGGGTTAGCATCCCAGATTGGCAGCGCTCGTTTTGCTGAAAACCCTAAGATTTTTTCTGAAAGCCACGGCGCAAAAGGGATGTTATCTCTCAAGTTACTCAAAAAATGAAAGCGGGAAGCTACTTCAGCATATCTAGGCAAAAAGCCCACTAAGCGATCTCTAAATGATAAACCATTTTTTTTTGCTAGGGCATGTTTAACCTCAACCTTCATTCGTGCCATATCAACCCCTGTTGGACACTCTCTTCGACACCCCTTACACGACACGCAAAGATCCATCGTTTCCGCCATCTCATTGCTCGAAAATGCGTCCTCCCCTAACTGCCCCGATAAGGCTAACCGCAGAGTATTTGCTCGACCTCTGGTTAAATGCTGCTCTTCTTTTGTGACACGGTAGCTGGGACACATAACACCGCCAGCGATTTTACGGCATGCACCGTTATTATTACACATTTCCACAGCACCTAGAAAACCATTACTATCAGACCAATCAAGAATTGGTTCTATGTCCATTGGTTTATAATCCGGAGTATAACGAAATAAAGATCGGTCATCCATTTTTGGCGGTTTGACGATCCGACCAGGATTCAATAATCCCTTTGGGTCAAAAATATTTTTAATTTCACCAAAAGCATCCACCAGTCGATTGCCAAACATATCTCTATGAAATTCTGAGCGAACAATTCCGTCCCCGTGTTCCCCCGAATGCGATCCTTTATATTCCCGAACCATCTCAAATGCTTCTTCGGCAATTGCTCTCATCTTTTTCACATCGGTAGATTGTTTCATATTGAGTATCGGCCGAACATGCAAACATCCAACGGAAGCATGCGCATACCAGGTTCCACTAGTTCCGTGTTTAGCGAAAACTTGGGTTAATCTGTCTGTATATTCGGCTAAATCCTCCAGCGGAACGGCACAGTCTTCTATAAAAGAAACCGGTTTTCCAGCACTCTTCATAGACATCATTATATTTAGACCCTGCTGTCTAACCTCCGTGATCCGAGCCTGAAAACTTGGATCCAATGCTTCTACTATGGCATCTTGGTATCCTAGCTCCCCCATTAATTGATCTAACTCTTTCAATTTCCGGGGTAAACATTCAAATTGCTCACTTGCAAACTCAACTAATAGAAGAGCCCCGGGTTCTCCTTTAACGAAGCTTTCAACCACAGGGCGAAAAATTGGTATATCCTTGGCTAAATCAATCATTGTTCGATCAATTAGCTCAACAGCGACGGGATTGAGCTTTACGATATGCTGTGTGGCATCCATAGCTGCATAAAAGTTTGGAAAATGGCAGACGCCCATAACTCTGTGCTTTGGTATGTCATGGAGCTGTAATTCAATACTCTTAAACGTAGCAAGTGTTCCTTCTGATCCAACCAACATTTTCGCCATGTTGTGACCAATAGGATCTACGGTGTCGAGATTATAACCTCCAACGCGTCGCTTTAACTTTGGGAATCTCTTATCCAGTTCGTTTTTTTCGCGTTCTGCAATCTCTCTCACTTGTTTTACTATTTGCTTATAGCCCCGTCTTTCTTCTAATTCATCAATGTTGTTCGGGGTATCTGAAAACTTGAAGTGTCCACCCATGGGTAAAAAAGCATCTATAGATCGAACGTTATCAACCATAATCCCATAATGTATAGATCTAGCGCCACATGAGTTATTTGCAGTCATACCACCAATAGTAGCTCGAGATCCGGTTGAAATATCAACTGGAAAAAACAAGCCATAAGGTTTCAAGAATGCGTTTAAGTGGTCTAAAACTAAACCCGGCTGCACCGTAATTGATCTTTCTTTTTCCTTAAACTCGATGATTTTATTTAAGTATCGGGAACAATCGATTACCACTGCCTCATTAACAGTCTGCCCACACTGACTTGTTCCTCCACCCCTGGCTAATATTGGTGTATTGGCATCCGCAGAAATTTCAACAGCTCGAACGAGATCTTGCTCAGTTTTTGGTAACACCACTCCAATCGGGTCAACTTGATAAATTGAGGCATCCGTAGAATATCTGCCGCGATTGAAAGGATCAAATAGAACATCTCCTTCGATATTTTTTGAAAGACGGGAAAACAAATCGGAATTATTAAAAGAACTTTTGGCAGACGCCATAAAAATGAACCCGTTTAAATTACTCTGATACATTTATTTAGATGTTTATCTAAATATTACTTTCCAATTCTTGATCGCAATTTTAAGATCAATAACAATTGTTGGTTTATCAGGAAAAACAGGATACGTCTCTAGTTGATGCGGAAAAAGGTTCAATTTTCATTAAAATTTCTACCCTCATTATAAACTTGTATTTATCAATACAATTACTCAATATGATTAGGAATTCCGATATCACATAGTAAAAATGAGATCATTATGGGCGTTTTGCGGGGTATAATTTCACCATTTACAACACCTTTTTCAGCGGATGGAGAACTTCAACTTGAATTAGTTGCTCCACAGGTCGAATGGTTAATTAAAAATGGTGTTCACGGACTAGCAGCTGGCGGGAGTACCGGGGAAGGTCACGTATTAAATAGAGACGAATATTATAACCTTATGCAAACAACTGCAGAAGCTCTAAATGGAAGAATACCTTTAGTAGCCGGAATCATAGCTAACTCAACTTCAGAAGTCGCGGCACGCGGAAAAAGTGTAAAGAGTTTGGGAGTAGCAGCTCTTCAAATTACACCCCCATCTTATCTTTTTCGGCCTGACGACGACGCAATGATTCAGCATTTTAGAGAAATATATGATGAATGTAATGTCCCTATACTCATCTACAATGTTGTCCCGTGGTGTTATCTTTCTCCTGATTTACTTTTGAGAATTATGGACGAAGTGCCTGGTGTGCTTGGAGTAAAACA
Organism: Rhodospirillaceae bacterium; assembly: GCA_002708305.1. Taxonomy (GTDB): domain Bacteria; phylum Pseudomonadota; class Alphaproteobacteria; order Thalassobaculales; family Thalassobaculaceae; genus UBA7326. The sequence goes on along the minus strand of PANE01000029.1, from coordinate 75,213 downwards.
GAGTGCGGGCGACATGAAATTATTTGCTGACTTAATACGAAGAGCCAAACCAAAAAATCTTATTTTTAGCGCTGTAGATGCCTTATTACTCTCGTCCTATCAACTTGGTGCTCCTGGCGCCATTGCAGCAATACTCACTGCCGCTCCAGGGCCTTCAGTCAAATTATGGAATGCCGTCATAGATAAAGACTGGGAAACTGCCCGCGATCTACACGAACGCCTGATGCCTCTTTGGGACGCCATTGGTGTGGATAATATGCCCTCACTTTGTAAGTATGCCCAGCAACTTCAAGGATTAGAAACAGGACATGCTCGAAAACCCACATCTCCTGCAACCGAAGAGCAAAAGGAAACCGTGCGAAATGCTCTAAAGAACTTGAATCTAATTTGAGGAAAGTACGATCTATTAGCATTTAGGATCAAATTCGAGATCCAGAAATAAGATTGTTTATCCAATATTATTTTTGAATGGTCGATTAAGTGCCTGTCCCATTTGAACTGCTTTAATTTGCATCGCCAAATATTTTGAGTAAATACGACATTGAGAAAGTGATCCAGCTGTATACCATAGCCCTGGTTGTCCGGTTACGGTCCACATGTTGTTAAGTTCCTGTGTTTTTGGGTTTACGCCCCAAACCTTTCCAGTTCTCTCTGCCACCTTTGCGCCAAAAAGCTCCTTTGTAAGGTAATCTTGTCCTTTATAGCCGGTAGCTAATACTATCAGTTTTGCGGTTAAGCTCTCACCATTTATTTTGACAAGTCCATCATTCGTAAAATTTTTAATATCGTCAAATTGAATAAGATCTATTTTCCCGGCAGCTATTAAATCTGAACAACCTGCGTTAAAATAATATCCGCCTCCTCGTTGCCGGTATTTTAGTGGCCACCCAGTATCATCTTCACCAAACTCTAATTTAAAGCCTGCAGCTTCAAGACCATTTAATAACGGTGCATCTATTTCCTTCACTCTACGAGTGATAATCTGATGAGCGCGCTTTGTCACTGCCATAGGAAACGAAGAATTAATCTGATCTAATTCTACCAGCGAGCCTGCCGATTTTGTTTTTCCATCCGGCTTTAGATACAATCCATCATAAAGTTGCGCACTTGGGTCTACATTTACAACCATAGTTGGGCTTCTCTGAACCATAGTAACTTTGGCTTGGTTAGCATATAGGTTTTGACAGATATCATGAGCACTAGTACCAGTTCCAAAAACTATTACTTCCTTTCCATTCCAGTCCTCACCATTTTTGAATTGGCTAGAATGAATAACCGTACCAGAAAATTTGTCCAGAGTTGGCAGCATTGGCACATTTGGTGTGCCACTTACGCTCGTCGCCATAATAATATGCTTTGGCTTTAACGTTCGTTTAACACCGCCTTTCAGTGTTAATTGGGCAAACCAAGTTTGTGAGTCAAAATCATATTCAGCACTCTCAAACCTAGTATTGGTCCAAAAATTTATTTCCATCGCATCAACATAAGACTCAATCCAGTTAGCTAATTTATCCTTTGGAATATATCCAGGAAACGTCTCTGGAAATGGCATGTGTGGAAAATGATTAATTGGGGTGCGATTATGTAGTTTTAGACTGTGATAACGTAGCCGCCAATTATCCCCAACCCGTTTTTCTGTATCAACAACTAATGCCTCTATTCCAAGCCTACCCAGTTCTGCAGCGGATGTACAACCAGCATACCCACCACCCACAATTAAAACCTCTGGGTCCCGATCTGAAAATTCCTGAGTTGCTCGTCGTAAATCTAACCAATTTGGAGCAGCAAGGTCAGTTCCTACGTCTGGTATGTCATCAGACACATCTGGTTTTGAATCAAATAATTCTTCTAAGGCAGACATGAATGTCCAAGCTAGTTTTCCGTCTCTGGATAAACGGAAAACAGATACACCTTTACCTACATTAGTTTCGAAATGACCAAACGCCTCTATACACTCCTGCCCCGCTCTTTCAACTAGTTTTGGACGACTGCGACGTTCATCGATTTGAAAATTTTTCATCCCCTGTGACTTCGCAGCAGTTAAAATGTTCTCTTGTACTAACTGATGACCGCTAAAAGTTTCAATTCTCCACGTCAAAGCAAGAAGATCACGCCAATGGCACTCATCCATGAATAGAAGACCGAGCTCGTCAACATTTTCTTGTTGTATTGCTAAATTAAATTTTTGTGCCCACTTATAGGCTAAATCTACTGTTAGTTTTTTTTCTGCCAAAGTAACACCAGTATCTGCAATCACCTAAGAACTCCTTGTACTGATTGAGATGTTTAGTCCCAAAAATCTACTTTTCTATACATGCATATTTAATTAAACACATCATTACATCGATGTGCACAAGGTTACTAAATAACCCAATAACCATTTCTCAAAATTATCTATCTGCTTGGATACTTTTCTAGGCTTCATCATACAGAGAGGGTGTATAACCTATACCATTCAGTAAAGACATCAGCCTTCTCCCATACTCCAGGTAAATTTTGTAACTCTCTTCTACTGGGACGCTATCCGCATTAGGATCATGAAAAACTGAGGCCATATGGGGCTCAATTGATATCCCCCCTTGATAATTACTAGCAAATAACATTTGAAGAATTTGAGGTATGCACGCATCCCCATCTCCTGGATACAAAAATGTTTCGCCACTTTTTTCCATTCGAGCGTCTTTAATATGTACATACGCAACATGTTCTCTAATATTTTTGAAAAACTCAACCGGGTCTTGCGCTTCACCCGTCGGTTTAGAATAATCTTGGGATATAATCGGATTTCCAGTATCAAATACTAGTTTAAGGCCAGGAACATTATCTATCAATTGAAGGCTATGATGCCAACTCATGCCCCCAAAATTCATACAATTTTCATGTACTGGAGTAATACCAGCATCAATAAATCTCGAACAAATTTCTCGTAAACGTTTAAACCTTTCTTCCTTATGCTGCTCTTCACCAGGACATCGAGCGTAACTCATAATACGAATTAGTTTCGTATTCAGTACTTGCATTCGCGGTATAGCCCTCTCAACTTCTGCTAATGTGTCGCTAAAAGGATCGTTAATATGCTTACTCCAGTTAGCAATTGTCGAGCCAAAACAATTAATTCGAATCCGTGACTCATCTAATGATTGGCAAATACGATCAAACTCCATCTCACCAATATCATGAATATTGGTACTCCATACACTCCTCGCTTCGATCGCATTCCACCCAAGTTCTTTAGTGACTGCTATTTGTTTGTCAAGATCCTGGGATACCTCATCAGCAAATCCAGTTAAATACATAGCTTAAACAACCTCAATTTTTTTTCCGTTCGCCGCTGCGGATTCATATATAGCAGATATTAAAGCCACAGCACGCCTCGCCTCTGCCCCATTAATGCTTGGAATAGTATTGTTACCCAATGCAAAAATTATATCCTCGTAGTTCCGTGCATGCCATTGAAAGTCAATTGTTGAAGGGTCAGCTGCTCCAGCACCACCATACTTTTCCTTCACAGCATAAGTTTTTCTAATTACTTCATCAGACGCGATCTGATCTCTAAATTCCCAAACTCGGAAACGGTCATCCGTCATAAAAACTGAACCCTTCGTGCCAGTGACCTGAATTTCGGCAGGATGCCCGGCTTGCGACCAACTGCTTGTAGCGCCTTGAATGATCCCCAAGGCACCAGATTCAAACTGTAGCATCGCTATTCCTGTATCCTCTACTTCTATATTCTTATGAGCAAGGTTACGAGTTTCGGCTCGGACACTTTTGACTGGCCCCATTAAATACAATAACAAATCGATAGTATGTATAGACTGGTTCATTAGTGCACCGCCACCATCTAATTTCCAAGTTCCTCGCCAAAGCGCGCTATCGTAATAATCCTGATTACGCCACCATTTTATATAAGCGTCAGCCATTGTTATTGTGCCAAAACGATTTTGCATAATTGCTTTTTTTAATTCTTTGGTAGATGGATTAAATCGTCTTGGAAAAATTCCCGACAACATAACCCCAGCCTTATCACAGCTTCGGATCATTTCATCTATCCGATCTGTCGAAACTTCTAACGGTTTCTCACAAACCACATGTTTTCCTGCCTCCGCAGAAGCCAAACAAGGTTCTAAATGGGCGCCACTAGGTGTACAAATACTGACTACATCCAAATCTTTATGCTTAAGGAATTTTGAAAAATCCGTATATGGGATACCGCCAAATTCTTCCGCAAACTCAGCTGCTTTATTCTCATTTTCAGAGAAAACTGCCACCAGGCATGCACCGTGAATTGCCTTAATGGCTTCCGCATGAAATCTTGCTATTATCCCAAGTCCAATGATCCCAAAATTATAACTCATACCAACCCTATACCTAAATTTATTTTATAAATGCACCGGATTTTTAATCCAATGAGCTCAACGTTATTCCAGCCACATAATTTTCTGTTGCCTAAAAGTCCGATTACTAATTTGGGCAATAGACGGTATTCAGTTTATTCTATCTAATACTGTCTGCAAAGTTGTAATAACCACTAATTATTGGGAGAGTATTCATGGGTAGGCTAGATGGAAAAGTTGCATTAATTAGTGGTGGAGCAAAAAGCCAGGGTGCAGCAGAGGCCCGTGCTTTCGTTTCTGAGGGTGCAAAAGTGGTTGTTGGAGATATTCTTGACGAACTTGGAAACGCACTAGTTAAAAAGATTAATATCCATTCAAATAACGCCAAATACTTACATCTTGACGTGACTATTGAAGAAGATTGGAAGGCGGCCGTCGAAATGGCCATATCAGAATATGGAAAACTGGATATTCTAATAAATAACGCAGGAATTGTGATTAATCGTGTACCAATAGAAGAGCGCACGTTGGAAGAGTGGGATAGAGTTCAGGCCGTTAATTCCAGAGGGGTATTTCTAGGAACAAAGCATGCTATCCCCGCGATGAGAAATAATGGTGGCGGCTCTATAGTCAATATCTGCTCAGTGGCCGGCTTTGGACAATCAACGACACAAGAACCCGCATATGCAGCCAGTAAAGGTGCGGTCCGTATTTTTAGTAAAGTTACTGCAGCGCAACATGCAAAAGATAATATTCGCAGCAATGCTGTCTTTCCTGGGCCAATCGACACCGAAATGGTTCATGCTGCGATGTCTGACCCTAAGGCCTTAGCCGAGCGCTTAACGCGAGTTCCCATGGGCCGCCTTGGACTTGTCGATGAAATTGTTGCTGGGGTTATATTCTTAGCATCAGATGAGTCATCCTATATGACCGGAGGGGAGCTCGTTATAGATGGTGGAGCGACAAGCATGTGATAACGTTATAACCAACTAATTACCTTTTTTAAATTTCGTAACTATAAAATTTATGCATAAATTCCTTTGAAAACTTATTAGACTTGAAGTCATCTTCTAAGTTTTTAATATCACGTTCTGCTGCGAGCCCATATCCACCCGCACCTGCTGTCTCAATGCAAACAGCAACACCTGGTTCGACTTCTAGAGAGGCAGGCTTAATCGCTAACGCTTCTCGCTTACCATTATCGGAAAGGAGAGAGATCGCTGCGGTGCCACCGCTTTCTCCACCAAATAGTCCCCAAGGAGGTGTAACCGCTCTCTCTCCTTGTCCAGAAAAGGTGAGAGTATGGTCTATACCACGATAAACTCGCCTTAAACCTAATCCACCACGCCATTTACCTGCTCCTCCCGAATCTTCAATCAGCTCGTACCGATCGACCAACAGCGGATACTCATTTTCCAAAGCTTCTACAGGTAAATTTGATGTATTTGTAACATGTACCTGTATCCCGTCAGAGCCGTCTTTATAAGACCTGCCGCCAGCGCCACCACCGATTGTTTCCATGTAAAGGTAGTATTTTCCATCAGGACCAGTTCCAGAAAAGGTGGCAACACCATTAGCTCCGTTGCAAGCGGCAATAACTCTGTCTGGGACCGCTTCTGCTAACGCCCCAAGAATAACATCGATGATACGTTGGCAGGTCTGCGCTCGGGCCGCCGTGGCCGCTGGAAATGATGCGTTAACCACACTGGACTCAGGCGCTTTTATGTGTACCGGTTCTAACATACCATGGTTAGTTGGCCCATCGGGATCAACGAGCACCTTTAGCGCAAAAAGAACACTTGCTTGCAATCCTGCAAAGCTGTTGTTCATATTCCCTTTTACTTGAGGACCAGATCCACTAAAATCTAACCAGATTTCTTCGCCTTGTTTGACTATATTCACAACGACGGGAATGTTCTCAGTTCCCATACCATCATCATCTAGAATATCTTCAAACCCATAGTTACCATCTGGAAGTTCAGCAATACTACTCCGCATACGGCGAGTTACGGCATCAATAATTGCTGAACAACCAAGTTTCATCTGCTCTTTGGACCATTTTTTAAATAATTCTGTGAGTCTTCTATTTCCAAGTCGATTTGCTGCTATTTGTGCCATATAATCACCACGACGTTCACTTGGCACCCTTACGTTTAATAAGACTAAATCAAATATGTCTTGGAGTATTTTGTCGTCTTGGACGATCCTTATAGGTGGAATTCTCAACCCTTCCTGGTAAATTTCAGTCATCCCACCAGCCATAGAACCGGGCGCCATTCCACCAATATCAGAATGGTGCGCTATATTTGAAACAAAAAGCACCACTTCCCCATCTCTAAAAACTGGCGCCAAAATGGCAACATCTGGAAGGTGCGATCCTTTCCCAACAAATGGGTCATTGGACAAAAACATATCGCCAGGTTTTATTTCTTCTATTCCATAACGATCAAGTACAACCTCAACTAACCCTAACATAGACGCCAAATGAAGCGGTAAACTTTCGCCTTGCACAACTACTCGACCTTCTGGGTCAAATATTGCAGCACTGTGGTCGTGTCTCTCTTTTATATTAGTCGAGTATGCACTCTTCATTATTGCTAGAAACATCTCATCACAAATGCTAGTCAGGCCATTCCTTAGTAATTCTACTTCTATTGGGGTTAGTTTAGTCATCATCAATCCTCCATCTGACTAAGGACAATGATAAGATTACCCCATTCATCGATTTTCGCTCTATCGCCAGGGAAAATTAGTAGCATACTATCCATCTGCTCAATTATGGCTGGTCCTTCAAAACCCTGCTCTTTAGGTATCGCATCTCTGCGGTAAATAGGTGTTTCACACCATATATCTTTTCCAAATAAAACCTTGCGGGAACCAATTGAATTTAGGCATGGGCCTGATTTAATTTTGGGTAATGGCGGTTTAGACAAAACACCGGTTAATTTCACTCTCATCCCTACGAGCTCAACCAGCTCATCGGATTGACTATATCCATATGCAGCCTCATGTGCTTGATCGAAAGCCTTTCTAAGGTCCGACGCCGAAGCTTGATCAAATTGATCGTTATCAAAGGCGATAGCCAGTTCAAAATTCTGTCCTTTATACCTCAAATCGGCAGACCAGCCTTGGCCCTGGCTCTCTACCTCTACGGACTCGGTCTCAAACCAATCTCTAGCCCTTTTGTCCAGAGTGGATTTTGCTAAATTGAGACTTTGATAAATATTATTATCGAAAGGAGCAAGCGAAGGTTGGATTAGATCGGCCACTAAGTCAGAACCAAGTAAACCTTCCGCGCATAGTATACCTGGATTTGGAGGTATAAAAACTTTTCTTATTCCAAGGTCTTTTGCTACGTCTACCGCATGTAACGGCCCCGCACCGCCGAAAGCAAAAAGAGAAAATTTTGACGGGTCATGTCCTCGTTCGACTGAGATAGCCCGAATGGCTTTCACAATCACAGCGGAAGCAACCTGCACAACACCTAATGCTGTAGCTTCTCTACTCATGCTTAATTTTTCTGCCAAATTGTCTATCGCTTCTTCAGCAAGGTCGCGACGAATAGTCATACGACCGTCTAACAATGAATCGTCAGGTAGACGCCCCAACACTACATTTGCATCTGTTACAGTAGCCAATAAGCCTCCGTTACCGTAACAAGCAGGCCCAGGAACTGCACCCGCACTGTCGGGACCGACCTTTAATAAACCGTCTCTGTCGATCCATGCAATAGAACCGCCACCAGCTCCCACGGCATTAACATCTAGAGCGGGTAACCGTAGTGGGAATCCTGCTAAACGACGGCTATGAACGACCGATGGTTCGCCATTAGCTAGAAGAGAAACATCAGCACTAGTACCACCAATATCTAGGGTAATTACATTTGCCTCATTTGTTGCCTTGGCACGATAAGCAGCACCAAGGACACCCGCAGCAGGACCAGATAAAGCTGATCGAATGGGATATCGACGAGAATAAGTTGCGGACATCAGTCCACCGCCACTTTGGCTTATGGTCGGTTCTGCTGCAACTCCTTTTTCTGCCACACCTTTTGTAAGTCTGTCGAGATATGCATTCATCACGGTTAAAAGAGCCGCATTCAAGACCGTAGTCGAAAAGCGCTCGTATTCCCTAAATTCTGGATAGACCATCGATGAGGTCATTATAGAAACCTCATCCGGCATGTTTTTCCTGAGTATTTCCGCTGCTCTCTCCTCATGCTCCGGAAATGCATGTGAATGGAGAAAACAAACAGCAACACAATCAATATTAGCCGCCTTAAGAGTGGAGGCTATCTCCTTCAGCTCTTGCTCATCCAAAGGGACATGAACAATACCATCAGCCCTCATTCTTTCCGACACCTCATATCGTAACCATCGTGGGACAAGCGGTTTGGGGAAGTCTTGATGCATATCGTAGACTTTAGGACGCGTCTGCCGTCCAATTTCCAGCAGGTCTCTAAACCCTCGGCTAGTCACCATGGCAACTTTCCCAACTCGCCTCTGAATTAAGGCATTAGTCCCAACTGTTGTGCCGTGTCCAAAACGAACAATTTCTTTTGGATCTAACTTGTGGTTTGTTAAAAAATACTCAAGGCCTTCTATGATAGCCTCGTCTGGCCGCTCTGGTGTAGAGGGCAATTTATACAAAAGTTGTATATTTTTTTCCGGAAGGCTTACAGCAAAATCCGTAAACGTCCCGCCAACATCAACACCAATATGAACTGTCATTACAAAATCCAGATAAAAATAAAAAACTTGAAGATGAATATAAAATTCGCTTTTATTCAATCATTAGCTATATGACAATACACGTAAGATCCATCATTTTAAAATACTATGGTGTAATTGTTGTGATAAAAATGAAGCCCCTTAATCCAGACTTTTCTGAAGTTTGTGACCCCATCCAATCTGGTAAATCTATTCCTGTTATAGATTTCAGAAAAACGGAAACGACAGAACTTCTGGCTAAAGAAATAGGAAACGCTTGCAGGGAATGGGGATTTTTTCAAGTCGTTAATCATGGGATTAGTGAGAAAAATATCAAAGAACTCTGGAGTAGTACTCAAAACTTTTTTTCATTACCTAAAGGTCAAAAGCGCTCCTTAAATCGTACAAGCGAGAATCCTTGGGGTTATTTTGACCACGAATTAACTAAAACTAAGAGAGATAAAAAAGAGATTTTTGATATTGGCCCAGCTAACGACCCTTCAGTGTTAGATCCGTTAGATCCTTTTTTGGGTGTAACACCGTGGCCAGAATCCCATCCCATTTTTCAAAGAACGATGCAAGATCATTTTGAAACATGCGAAATATTATCATTGAAAATAATGGCTGCTATTTGTGTAAGTTTAGGATTAGATAAGAATCACTTAGACGGGTGCTTCCGTCCTAATCACACCAGTTTTCTTCGCCTAAATTATTATCCTGTAGAAGACCCACTGTCTGATCTCGAAAACGAGGAACGAGAAGATGCTGGCCTCGGCGTGCATCATCACACAGACTCGGGAGCAGTCACCATTCTTTGTCAGGATGATATTGGAGGCTTACAGGTTTTTAAAGATGATTCTTGGTTACCCATCGAACCCATCAAAGATGCACTCGTTATCAATATAGGAGATATGGTTCAAGTATGGTCAAACGGACAATATAAAGCAGCAATACATAGAGTTGTGGCCATGGAACAAGCTGACCGCTATTCGATACCTTTCTTCTTTAATCCATCTTATGAAACAGTTGTATCTCCTCTAACCAATAATGACGGTAAAAACCTTTATAATGATATTCATTGGGGAGATTTTAGGCGGAGACGTGCTGATGGAGATTATGCGAATATAGGAAAAGAGGTTCAAATATCCGACTACCTCATATAGCCTTGGCTCTTTATCAAATTTTTTGATTAAACCGCTTAATTTTACAAGTATTGATCTGTCATAGATAACAGTGCCCATCATGAAAACTAAATTTAAACTGGATAACGCGCCAGTAATTGCTTTGCTATGATAAGTTTCTGTAACTCGTTAGTACCTTCCCCAATGGCTAATAATGGAGCATCCCGATAATAACGCTCAATATCAAATTCCTTTGAATAGCCATAGGCGCCGTGAATCCGCATAGCTTCAAGACTATTAGAAAGAGCTGCTTCGCTCGCCACTAACTTAGCCATTCCCGCCTCCATATCACAACGTTCGCCCATATCATACGCAAGTGCAGCCTGTTCCGTAAGCAGTCGAGCAGATTCCACTTGGGTCGCCATATCAGCTAATTTTATTTGTATAGATTGGTGCTCAGAAATTGGTTTTCCAAAGGTTTTTCGGAGCTGAGAATACTCAACTGATTTTAATAAACAAGCCTTGGCTATCCCAACACCACGGGCAGCTACATTTATTCTGCCAAGTTCCAACCCACCTAATATTTGCTGGAGGCCACGGCCTTCTGTGCCCCCTATCAAATTTTCGCCTGGGACAAACAAGTCTTCCATAACGAACTCGCCCGAATCGATCCCCTTGTAACCAAGCTTTTTCATTCGTTTATCTACCTTAAACTCCGAACTTTTCTCAACAAGAAAAAGGCTCATTCCTTTATGCCTTGGTTCTGCTTCAGGATTTGTTTTAGCGAGAATAGCTAAGACTCCGCCCTCTACCGCGTTACTAATCCAGGTCTTAGCTCCGTTTAGCGCATAACCATTACCTGATTTATCAGCTCTTGTCCGAATCCCCTGCAAATCCGTGCCTGCATCTGGCTCAGTCAACGCTATCCCGCCTCGCAATTCTCCAGATGCAAATCTTGGCAACCATTTTGCTTTCTGCTCCTCGGTTCCCGAGCGTTCAACTGCGGCAGCCATTATAAGATGAGAATTAAAAATTCCTGAAACAGACATCCACACTGTTGACACGCGCTCTACGATTTTTGCATATGTTGAGACTGACAAGCCGAGACCGCCATATTCAGTACCTATAGTTGCCCCAAAAAGTCCCATATCAATCATTTTCTCAACAATTTCCTGAGGATATGTATCGTCAGCCTCTAATTCATGGGCAAAAGGTTCTACATCTCGCTCAAGAAATCTGTCTACACTTTCAAGAACCATTCGCTCCTGTTCTTCTTTTTCCTCTATAGTAAAATCTTCCGCTAATGCCATTTTCTTTATTTCTCTCAATCAAAAAATTTTGTTAAATTAGCCAACCTTTATTTGTCTATACCGTGCCCTTGTTTTGCGACTAAAATTGACCGATCAAACGTCATAAACACCTTACCGTCAGCCTTGGTTCCCCTCGTTCGGATAGAAACTATACCTTGCGTTGGCCTAGAGTTAGACTCCCTCTTATCGAGCACCTCTGACTCAGCATAAATTGTATCTCCGATAAATACAGGTGCTGGCAACTTGATATCTGTCCAACCCAAGTTTGCAATAGCCTTCTGACTAACATCGCTCACGCTCATACCAGCAACGATCGACAGCGTAAGACAAGAATTTACTAAAATCTGCCCAAATTCGCTATCTTTTACGTATTCTTTATCAAAATGAAGTGGATGTGTATTCATGGTTAGCAGAGTGAACCAAGTGTTATCTGCCTCACTTATAGTCCGACCAGGCCGATGCTCATAGATATCACCTTTAACAAAATCCTCAAAATTACGACCTATATCTTCTCTGTAACGCCTTTTACCCGTTTTATCAGAAACAAAAGCACTTCCATACACCATCTTTTATCCTCAATCCTCTCCTGCCATACGAAATGCTTGGTCGTCTGAACAGGTCAAATCTAACATCAGCCCTACTGAAGCAGCAATATCAATAGTCGAAAGCTCTTTTACTAGCCTGTTCCGTTGATTTTCGCTTAAATATGGCCCCACCAAATCGTCAAATTTAGCACGTGCCTCAGTATCAGTCATAAAATTGTCAGGCTCTCCTTTTGGGATGGTTACGCGATCTTCAAAAGTACCTCTAGATGTCTTTATTCTAACAATACCGGCCATATTATTTGGATATTCGGATTCGGCCCAAGCATCAGTCACCGTGCTAAATTTTGCCGCGAGTGCCAACGTTTCATTGTCATTAAGGTGTTTAGAATAGTCGTCCCACCCCATGGTACCTTCACGCAAAACTACTGCACCACAAAACGGCATTGAAAACTGTCCATCAACAGCCCCAGTTGGCCTCCTTTTACTCTCATCTGGCTCGCCTATTATCCGCCATCCCGTATGAGGCAATCCTACCTCAACTTTTTCAACCTCCTCAAATGCGATTCTATGTTCAGTCCGCATTGAGGCTATGGCTCCCATAGCAGAGTGACTGTATCTGCACGATGGGTAGGGTTTGACTGCTATATTCATAGTCTCCCAAACACGACCAAGATCTGCTGCTGCCCGCGCTATATCTGGGTTTGGAGCATAAGATTGAAGGAAACCATCTTTACCCTCAATAGAACCCATTGGACCCACAAAGCCCTCTTTAGCTAGAGTCGCAGCGACCAAACCATTATGGCCTGAATAGCCAACCTGGAATCTTTTTGTCCATGCCCCATCCGCTAAAAATCTCATCGATCCAGAAGTTTGACATTCAGCAATACCAAAAGCGCTAGCAATATGCTTGGCGCTTAAACCAAAAATAAACCCAGCGGCAGCGGCAGCTCCAAATGTCCCACATGTCGCTGATGGATGGTAACCACGTTGATAGTGGTCTGAGGGGTTAAGGGATAAACTAAGCCGTATTTGAACTTCATATCCTGCGGCTATAGCGGTGATTACTTTTTTTCCATCAGCGCCCACCATCTCAGCCGCAGCCAAAGCAGCAGGTATTATTGGGGCGCTAGCATGGATTGATCCAGCTGCGTGCGTATCATCAAAGTCTAAACTATGTGCCAATGTCCCATTAATCATAGCGGCACCAGCAGGTGTATATTTATTGGGAGTACCAATCACTCTACTTTGGCCACCAAGATATCCCATAGCGTAACTAGCAGCCAAAAGACTAGGTGTCGATTCAGAATCATGCATCGCACGAATAGAGATACCAACAGTATCCATAATTAGAAATTTTATTCTTTCCACTACCTCACCGGGCAAATCATCATAGGATAAATTCGCTACAAATTCTGCAAGTTGTTTAGTTTCAGACATCAACCACCCTCCCACGAAAGTCAACCAACCTTATACATAATTTAAGATGTTGATACGCCAAGGTCAATTAACAGAAGTTTTTCATTTACACTATATTTAAAGACCTAATCATTAATCGTGACTATGATCAAGATTCTTGGAGGTACTGTAGTCACTGGTTTACTTTTAGAGTCTCATCAATATCCTGCTACAGTATTGGTTGTAAATTCTTCAGACATAATTCAAGCCGATCTGAAGCGCTAATATCAATCGCGACTAAATAAAGTTCTATTTTTATTCATTATACGGCGTCTTTGTTATGACTAGATCCAAAGGTATAAAAATTGAGAAATAAGGCTGTCGATAGTCACCCAACAGTTACAATTGGGGAGTCATATCGGTTCTTTACGCCATTAATATTTATGGCTGAATTACATATGCTATCTCATGCTATTATCTCCGCTTTTCTTGCACGAATGCCAGATCCAGAGCCTATTCTGGCTGCTTATAGTATTGCATTTTATTTGCATGCCACTTTGGGTAGTCCGGTATGGGCTTGTCAGTTTGTGGCAATTTCTTACATCCGTGACAGAGCTTCTGTACTCCGTTTGTTTATTTTTAGCACACAAACATTTCTCCTCGTAGGCTGGTTTTGGGCTCTAATCGCGTTGACACCGTTTGGGATTACTTTTTTTGTCTCAACTTTTGGCACTAGCGAAACTGTGGCTAAGGAGGCGCAAATATGTGTACTCGTCTCAACCCTCATAGTCCCATGTGTATTTTTTCGCTCCCTCGCTTACGCTTTGTTAATGCTTAACCGGCGTACCACACTCGTCACATTAGGAACAGTAATTCGTCTGATTGGTCTATTTGGTATTTTGACAATATTACAAGGCAACACCAGTGGTGCTCTTGTCGGCATGTTGGCATTAACAGCATGTATCGCAATTGAAAGCTTATACGCTGTAATTGCAGCTTACAAATATTACCTAAGCTTACCAATCAATAGCGAACCAGTGCCAAAATATAAGGAGTTGTGGCGTTTTGGGTGGCCCGTAATACTGATGCAAACGGCAGAAAGCGGTGTTGCATTTACAGCGAGCTTTTTCTTAGGGCGCTTGGTGCACCCCGAACTTGCCATCGCCGCCTTTGGTGTTTTAGACGCAATGATACGAGTTCTTCTTGGACCATTAAGAAATTTAACACAAGCAGTTCAAACACTAACCCGTAACAGTGCTGATGCAATCATAATTGGAAAATTTGCCATACACCTAGCAGTCATATTCAGCCTAGTAATGTGCGCATTGCAAAATGACATAATACGCGATTATGCATTGGACGACATTATGGGTTTACCGCCTTCTATGATGAACTATATCGCGCCGGCTCTCTTATTAACGCCTATCTTAGCAGTAAGCATGACAGCAGCCGCTTATGCAAGGGGACAGCTACTTGCTAGCCGAAAAACTACAGCCATTGCAGTTGCGTCAACCGCGCGATTATTTGCAGTCTGCCTAATCGGCGCTATAGCTCTTTCACTTTCAAACGCGAATGGAGCTGTCGTCGGAGTTTTAGCTTTAATCGCCGCATTCATAACTGAGGCCGTCATATTAGGTGGTCGAATACTTTATGCTGAGCATCGAACGGGTGGGTTATTTAACTGAGAGTAAAATTGTTGAACAATCATCTTAAACTAGCAGAGATCCAATCAGGAATATTTGTGATTATCATTAATTGATAAATTACTTAATAACTCCAGAGATATGATGAAACTTTGAGTTTTCTCATACAAAACAAGATATATTGTCTTATGATAAAAGAGAAATTGCATTAGCTCTGATAACTAAGTTTTTACTGCAGTTCGAATATCTATTACCGGTTGACCTGTTTCACTCACTGAATCGACTGTCTCTTGTTCTTCCAATTTTTTGTCTCCAACTTCTATTTCTTCAATTCTCCCGCCGCGTTTCGTAAGCTTATCTGCCGATACTCTGATCTGTCTAATATCATCCTCTGCCTGCCTAAAATGCGTTTCCAGTTTTCCAACACGAGAATCAAGACGTTCAACATCTGTTAACATCAGCGAAACTTCTCTTTGAATTACATGGGCTTGCTCTCGCATTTGAGCATCCTTTAAAACTGCGCGTATGGTATTAAGTGTTGCCATTAGTGTAGTGGGAGAAACTATCCAGACTTTAGCTCTCCAAGATTTCTCTATAACATCAGCTAAATTGGCATGCAATTCCGCATAGACTGCTTCTGATGGCAAGAACATGAGCGCGGACTCCGCGGTTTCGCCGGGAACAATATACTTCTCAGAGATATCGCGGACATGTTTTAAGACGTCACCAGCTAGAGTTTTACGCGCTACTATACGATCATTTTCGTCCTTAGCATTTACCACAGCACGATAACTTTCCAACGGGAATTTTGCGTCTATGGCTATAGCACCCGGTGGATTTGGCAATGTCAGCAAACAATCTACCCGCTTATTGCCGCCAATAGTTGCCTGAAAAGAATAGGCACTTGGAGGCATAATAGATCTAACAAGATCAGCCAGCTGTATTTCACCAAAAGCGCCACGGGCCTGTTTGTTTGATAAAATATCCTGGAGACTGACAACTTGGCTTGATAATTCCTCGATATTTTTCTGCGCTGCATCAATGAGTACCAAACGCTCTTTGAGCTCACCCATGGTAGTTTGCTGGGTGAGGCGAGATTTTTCCATCCCATCTCCAAAATGCTTCATCATTTCGGTTAAACGTTCCTCAACTTTTTTTGTAACTTCTTTTTCTTGTGCTTGCATTAATTCTGTAATTTTCGATTGGTGCGCAACTTGGCTTTCTGAAATTTGGGCAAGGCGACCAGTTAACTCTGACTGTGATTCAACTAATTTTGCCGCAGTTTCATTTGTATTTCGGCTATTGTTTGCCAACTCTTCTATTACTTTATTCGGTCCCCCACGTTGGCTAACCGTGAGGTAAATGATAAAACCACCAGATAAAAGTAATAAAGCACAAACAGTGAATAGAAGTGGATCCATGATCGCAACTCCATATCGAAGAGTTATAGGAGCAGATACAATATATTGTGTTTCGTTAATCGTCCAGTACGCCACAGTTGCCAGAACCTTGACGAATTCAAAATCATCCCTTACGGAGAATACCTTGCTTTTGATTGGTAAAAAACGATGACCACATTGCCTATTGTTTGGGCCCCCGATCCAATTTTAAAGACCAAATGTGCCCATGTCACATTTATTGGCGAGGAGGAAAAACAGCTTATGAAGGATATGCTCGACACGATGTACGCTGCACCTGGTGTAGGCCTCGCTGCCCCTCAAGTTGGTATAACAAAGAGGATCATAGTGGTTGACTGTGCCCGGACCAATGAACCCGCCGCTCCTTATCAAATGGTCAACCCTGAACTAATAAAATCTTCGATGGACGAACTTACAAATGAAGAGGGCTGCTTATCACTTCCCGGTCATTACGCAGATGTCAGCCGACCAGCAACCGCTAGAGTAAAGTATATAGATGAAAATGGCTGCCAACAAATAATTGATACAGATGGTCTTTTAGCAGTTTGTATCCAGCATGAGATTGACCATATAAATGGCATTCTTTTTGTTGACCACCTTTCATCACTTAAACGGAACATGATCTTAAAAAAGATGGTAAAGGCGAAGAAAGAACGTTGAGCCTTGGAAAAAAGAAAATTAAAAGGAATGAATAATAAACCATCCCAACTTCGATTAGGCTATATGGGATCACCTGATTTCTCAGTGCCCGCCCTAGCATCGTTGATCAATGCAAATCATAATATTTGCGTCGTTTATACTCAACCACCAAGGCCTGGGGGCAGAGGAAAGAATTTACAGAAGACGCCTGTGCATAATTTTGCAGAAGAGCACGGTATTTTGGTGCGAACTCCTGGATCGCTAAAAACTCAAGAGTCAGAAGAAATGCTATTAGCCCTAGATTTAGACGCATTAGTAGTAGCAGCGTATGGACTTATTTTACCACAAAAAATTTTACAAATTCCAAAACTCGGTTGCCTCAATATACACGCCTCGATTCTTCCGCGTTGGCGAGGTGCTGCCCCTATCCAACGTGCAATCATGGCCGGCGATGGTGAGAGCGGGGTTTGTATAATGTTAATGGAGAAAGGGCTGGATACAGGCCCAATCTTAAAATCTGAAACAATAATCCTAGACGATGATACTACAGGCGCTTCTTTGCATGACTCATTAGCATCCATCGGAGCCAAGTTAATTAGCCCTACCCTGATCGACTTTGCAGATGGAAAGATCGAACCTACCTATCAAAACGACCGCAATGCCGTGTATGCGAAAAAATTATCAAAAGAAGATGGTCACCTCGTTTGGTCAAAGTCTGCGGAAGAACTAGAACGCATAGTCAGAGCACTTAATCCATGGCCAGGTGCTTGGTGTCTAATGAACGGCGAAAGAATCAAAATTCATGAAGCATCGGTGTTGAACACTCTGCAGCATACTCAGGATCCAGGAAAAATTCTTACTGGCGATTTCTCTGTAGCGTGCGGGATTGGAGTTTTAAAAATAACTGCGATCCAACAACCAGGGAAAAGCGCTATGGGTGTATCAGATTTTATACGAGGAAATCCAATACAAATTGGATCGACTTTACTATAAACAATATACAAATATTTTACTTCATCCACCGAGCCATTGCGACATCGTCCTTGGTCTGTGCTTCAACCCAATGCCCTCCATCTCTAGTCTCCTCTAACTTCCAAAAAGGGGCTTTAGTTTTTAACCAATCTATTAGAAAGTGGCACGCATCAAACGCACTCTCTCTGTGAGGGGAAGCACAAGCGACAAGGACTATATTATCTCCTGGTTCGAGACGTCCATATCTGTGTATTATAAGACTTGCATTCAATTCCCAACGTTCATTGGCCGTTTGGTCAATTTCTGTGAGTTGCTTTTCTGTCATCCCAGGATAGTGCTCTAAGGTCATAGCAGAAATAGAATCCCCAGCTGCCATATCTCGAACCAAGCCCACAAAGCTTACCATCCCACCTATCTGATGATTTCCATTAGATAGTTTACTGAGTTCTAGGCCCAGGTCAAAATCTTCTAATTGCACTCTGATCATTGTCTATCCACCCGTTACAGGAGGAAAGAAAGCTACTTCATCACCAGGTTTAATGGGATGGTCAAGGCCTACGTATTCCTGGTTAACAGCGACTCTAATAGTTGTCAGATCAGAAAATGTTTCACTTGAAACAGAATTACGTCGCACTATCCAATCAATGAGGTTTTGAACATTTTCAACAGTTGAGGGTGGGTCAACACTCTCATTCGAAGTTCCCATTTTAACTCGAATCCACGCAAAATATAATAGTTTCATAGGCCTAGCTCGCTAAATGGGAGATAATTAACAATATCCCCCTTTTCAATACATAAAATGTCTTCAGAAAGTTCCACCAAACCGTCCGCAAAAACCATGGACGACAGGATCCCTGCCCCATCTCTTTCATATTTTTCGGCTACTAATTTACCAGACTCATCTGTTTTTATCTGAACACGGACATACTCCCTTCGATCTAGCTTTTTCTTATAATCAAACCCTGATTGCACCAAAAATGATTTACGAACAGGATCATTAGCTCCTGCAAGTTTAAGAATGATTGGTCGGGCAATTTGCATGAACGTAATCATAGCAGCCACTGGGTTCCCTGGAAGCCCAATAAAGGGTGTATCTTTTAACTGGCCTAATGCTACTGGGCGACCCGGTTTTATTGCTAACCTCCAAAAATAAAGCGATCCCTCTTTCTCGACAACTTTACGAACATGGTCTTCGTCACCTGTAGAAACCCCACCCGAAGTTATAATTAAGTCATAATCATCAGCTGCCGAAGATAGAGCATTGCTAAGTATATTTGGATCATCCAACAGAATACCAAGATCCTTCACACGACAACCTGCACTTTTTAGCTGATGCATCAGCGTAAAACGATTTGAGTCATATATCGCTCCTGGAAACAATTGGCTACCGGGTTCTAGGACTTCGTTTCCTGTCGAAAAGATAGCCACCTTCAATTGACGCATTACCAACAGTTGACTGCGACCAATTGACGCGGCCAACCCAATCTCTTGTGGTCGTAACCAACAACCTTCTTTCAGAATTGGTTGGCCTAATTTTACATCTTCTCCCATTAAACGACAATTCGAACCGCGCAAAATACCAGCAGGAAAAGACACAATTCCATTATCGATCGCACAATCTTCTTTCATGACAACTGTGTCGGGTCTCATATTATCTGGACCATTTGGCATTACTGCACCAGTTAAGATTTGAATTGCCTCGCCTCTATTCTGGGGGCGATCTAAGGGTATGCCTGCTATTGCCCGTCCGGAAACTGGCAATCTAGTTTCAGTTCCAAGTTCAACGTCATCAAAATAGATCGAAAACCCATCAACTGCCGAGTTGTTATCAGCAGGTACATTTTTTGACGCCACGACATTTTCTGCCAAAATTCTATTTAGAGCTCGTTCTAAGGATACCTTTTCCGAATTTACAATAGGTGTCAGAATGCTTTGTAGTTGCGACAGAGCCTCATCAACCTTGGTTAAATTTCCACCAAATGCAAAACAGTCGTCGGTAAGTTGAGCCATATTGTTATCTTATCATTAGATTTATATTAATCCAGATTGACGGATTATAAAATGGGAAATTGATTCGATATCATTTATGTCAAATACTGGAACCTCAGGATTATTAAGTTGAATATCGCTCGCTATTCCGCAAATATTAGGATCGTTCTGTTGCAAAAGCGGCTTACCATTTTTCTCCCTGTAAACTTCCAGTTTTTTATGACTTTCATTTTTAAATCCTTCCACTAACACTAAATCTACTGACGAAAATTTAGCTAAAAGACTCTTTAGATTAGCTTCCCCGAGCTCCCTGTTCTCATGTATTATCGCCCACCGTTTTGCGGATGATATTAATACCTCGTTAGCGCCTGCTAATCTGTGCTCAAAGGAGTCTTTTCCAGGCTTGTCAATATCAAAGGAATGATGCGCATGTTTCAAAGTAGAGACAGAGATACCCTTAGAGACCAAAAGCGGGATTAACTGTTTCACCAAAGTTGTTTTACCGCTGCCACTCCATCCAGCTAAACCAAAAACTTCCATACAAAAAATCCATATATTTTCGGGGACCTTTATCCCCTTCCTAATCGTTGGCCCCATCCAGGTCGTTAGCACTAGCATGCAATAAGCCGGATCTCAAATAATCATACCCTGTCCATAGAGTTAGTAATGCTGCTAACCAAAGACAAACCTCTCCTATTACCACCGAAGGTATTTCAGGAGGAGCAGCATTGCCAACTATCAGAAATCCTAAAGAAAACATCTGCAGCCCAGTCTTCCATTTCGCCAAACGGCTAACAGGGAGGCCTACTCTTATCTCGGCCAAGTATTCACGAAGTCCTGAAACTAAGATCTCTCGTAACAGTATAATTAAAGCGGGTAATACGCTCAGCCCAATTATGTAATCGAACGAGCAAAGTACCAGAAGGCAGGCGCCTACTAGTAATTTATCCGCAATAGGGTCAAATAGACGCCCCATTGCGGAATGATGGTTTAGTGACCTTGCTAGGTAACCATCAAAATAATCTGTAATACACGCAAAAGTATAAACACCGAGGGCGAACCATCTTAGTTTATCTGTTCCAATCCAGATAAGTACTACCAAAACTGGGATCACAGCTATTCTTGACATTGTCAAAATATTTGGCAAACTTTTCATTTGTACCACCCCTGGCCGTAAAAGCATGGTTTATAGAAATAACTATTACGACCTTGGTTATTTCACAACCAATATATTTAATTGTCTTCGTGAAAATAATCATAAATTTGCTTAGCAAGGCTTTTACTAATACCTTCAATAAGCTCTAGGTCCCTCAACCCCGCTCGGGACACAGCTTTCGTTGAACCGAAATGGTGTAGCAATAATCGTTTTCGTTGCGCGCCGACAGAGGGGATATCATCTAATTGCGAACGCAAAATAGTTTTTGAGCGGCGTACTCTATGAGTTTCAATAGCAAAGCGATGAGCTTCATCTCGCAATCGTTGTAAATAATACAAAACAGGATCGTTCTCTTTAAGGAATAACGGTGCTTTTCCTTGCTGGTGAAATCGTTCTCGACCAGCATTTCGATCAGGCCCTTTTGAAATAGCAACGACTGGAACATTATCTAATCCCGTACTCTTTAGTATCTCCAATGCACTGGAAAGTTGGCCTGGTCCACCATCAACAATAACTAAGTCAGGTAAAATCATTGTCTTAGAGGCAGTCTCTTGAATTAATGACCCTGAAAAACGCCGCTGCAAGACTTGGCGCATCATTGCATAATCATCGCCAGGACTAATCATAGTAGTTTCACTCGCCAACAACAAAGATTTCTCGCTGAGAATATTGATGTCAGACGCCCTAGAACGAATATTCTTAATATTAAATTTCCGGTACGAATTTTTTAAAAATCCGTCCTTACCAGCAACTATCATCGCACCAACTGAATGTGTCCCTTGGATATGACTATTGTCATAAACCTCCACCCTCTCAAGAACTCCGTCTAATCCGAAAAGCTCAGCAACGGCATACAACATTTTTTCATTAGTAGACGTCTCTGCTTGTTTCCTGGCCAAGGCCTCTCGGGCGTTGGTAAGAGCGTGATTAATTAACTTTTTCTTTGAGCCCCTCGAAGGTTTTATGATGTTAACTTTGTGTTTTGCTCTGATTGATAAGGCCTCAGATAATAAAGGCTCTTCATTTAAGTGATGACTTAAGAGTATCTCTTTTGGAGGAATTTTATTGTCATAAAATTGACCAAGAAAAGCAGATAAAATTTCTTCCGGCTGATGTAATTTATCGTGGGCCGGAAAATAGGCTCGATTACCATAATTACTACCGCTTCTGTAAAAAAAAACTTGGATACAACTAACACCTTTTTCTAAATAGAGGGCAAATATATCTGCATCTACTATACCTTGAATATTTATATCCTGATGGGATTGAATTTGGCTAAGAGCGTGAATGCGGTTGCGATAAATAGCCGCTGTTTCAAACTCTAACGCATCGCTAGCAGTTTGCATCCGCTCCGCCAGGGTCTTTTGAACTAAAATACTATTTCCAGACAAAAAGTCTTTTGCTTGATTAACAAGTTCGCCATATTCAAACTCAGAAATAAAATTCACACACGGAGCAGCACATCTTTTAATCTGATACTGCAGGCATGGTCGCTTTCTATTCCTAAAAATATTATCCGAACAATTACGGATTAAAAAAGCACGCTGAAGAGCGGTGATAGACCTATTAACAGCTCCAGCAGATGCAAAAGGACCAAAATAATTACCGCCCCTTGACTGTGCTCCTCTGTGTTTATTTAACAGTGGCCACTTTTCATCATCAGAAATGAAAATGTGGGGAAAAGATTTATCATCCCTTAATAAGACGTTATATTTTGGCTTTAAGCGTTTAATCAAATTACTTTCAAGAAGTAATGCTTCCACTTCAGTATGTGTGGTGACTATTTCCATAGAATGTGTCTCGCTCACCATGCGTGTTATTCTATGTGATATTTTAGTAGGGGTAGTGTAGCTAATAACACGTTTTTTCAAGTTATTCGCTTTTCCAACGTAAAGAACAACCCCATCTGACGCCATCATGCGATAAACGCCTGGTTTCGACGAAAGGCTCTTCATCTGAGAACGAATAACCCCTATCCCTCTATCAATATTTCTTATTTGTGAATTATCTGAACTGGACACTTTTTTTACCATTAAAGATCATTTTATCACCCTCGATAACCTAACATTTGTATAGTGTTCCGCCCACGTCAATTAGTTAAATTTAACGAACATTAGCAGTAATCCACTGACCCTGTGGACAAAGTTGTGTGTAACAGTCACCAAGGCGCGTTATAGTGGCAGAGTTCCTAAACTATTTACTAAATGCTCAAAATATAGGCAAACATTTTAACCTATTGTTTTAATTGTATTTAAGGTTACTTATATTTTATTAATTTTTTCCAAACTTCTACTGAAGGATGTTAGTAGATTTAACTTTAAAGTTTGCATTTCTGTGCATAGTTTGAACAATTTCTCCATGATAAATCCCAAAAGGTCAGGATATTCTGGCATCTAAGTTGCTTCTTATAAAAATTAAATATCATTAGCGTAACAACAACTATTTCAGTGTAAGAGTTTATCTAACATACCCCACTCCAAATAGAAACTTTACATACGAATGCGACGGTTAATAATCTTCCTTTGATCTTAAGAGAAATTTGCTGAATATTAGATAAAACGTATACTGATGGGGGCGTTTTGGATGACAAAACAAGATAAGCTAGGGATACTAATTACAGGTGGAGGACGCCGGATAGGAGCAGCTATTGCCAAGGCTCTCGCGGCAGATGGGTGGTTTGTTTATATTCACTGCCACAAATCATCCGATGAAGCTGCATTGGTGCTTAATGATATTCGTAAAAACTATGGTGATGGAATGGTTATCGTTGAGGATTTGTCTCTTGTTGGGGCAGCAGAGAAAGTAATAAAACAAGCAGTGCAAGGCCCCGTGCCTCTAGTCGCTATGGTCAATAATGCCTCATTATTTGAGTATGACTCGATCAAAACTGTCACCGAGGAAAGCTTGGATGAACACTTTTCAATCAACGTGAGAAGCCCAATCCTTTTAAGCAAAGTTTTTTCTTGTTCATTAAGCAATGATCGAGAAGGGTGCATCATTAATATTTTAGACAATAAAATACATGCCATAAATCCTGATTATTTATCGTATACAATAAGTAAAATAGCACTACAAGGCGCTACATCGGCGCTTGCAATGGCGTTGGCTCCAAAAGTAAGGGTAAATGGTATTGCTCCAGGCATCACACTAGAGAGCGGTAATCAGGGGGAAGAAAATTTCAAAAAGGGCCAGGAAATGAGCCCTATTGGACAAGTTTCAACAGTTAGCGATATCATACGGGCTATTTTGTTTATTCTTGAAAGTGACGCGATCAATGGACATATAATTACTATAGATGGCGGCCAACATCTCCAAAAGTTAGAACGTGATGTTGCTTTCATCAATTAGCACACAAAGAAAAGGCAGTGGACAAATGGGGCGGATAAATACCAAGCTTTTCCTGGAGGACTACGAGGTTAATGTTAATATTGGCATTCACGACTTCGAAAAAAAAGGCCCTCAACGTATACTTATTAATATCGAAGTAGTAATTTTAGAAGAAAATATTGGGAACGATGACGCTATTAGCAACGTTCTCGATTATGACTTTTTGAGGATAGAAATTTCAAAATTAACTACCGCACGAAGATTCAATCTTCAAGAGACCCTGTGTCGATCGATATTAGATATAATAAAAAACCAACCTGGTGTTAAGAAAGTTATAGTTCGAACAAAAAAACCAGATGTCTACCCTGATTGTAAGGGGGTCGGTGTTGAAATGGAATATAACGCTTGATTTCACCGTAAGTTATGGTTGAGTGTAAATCATTATTGTATAGTCAATAAGGTGCTGTCGAATGTCAAAAGAAATACTAGAACTGTTTTTAGTGACAGATATTCATCACGGCGCTCCTTTTGGAACTAAGCGAAGTGATCAGGCACAACTTCTTTTAGATAATTTTATAACATCTGCAAATAACTACAAACCAGATCTAGTGATCGACTTAGGAGACAGAATAAATGACATTGATCATCTAACAGACTTGAAGCTGCTGAGAGCTGTTGCGGAACAATTCAAAATGCTTCAGTGCCAACGGGAGCATTTAATTGGAAACCACGATATTCACTTTCTCTCGATCGAAGAGAATGAGAACCTTCTGGAATCAGTTCTACAAAGCCGTTCCTCAGATCTAAATGGATGGCACTTAGTTTTTTGGTGCCCTAACGCAAAATATTCACCATCATCAGGTTTTGTTGACGACCAAGCCTCTTTGAAGTGGTTACAAAAAAATTTAAGAGAGAATGATAAGCCCACAATAATATTCTGCCACGTGCCACAATTCGTGGGAGATTTAAGCGGAAATTTCTGGTTTGGAAATAATCCTTGGGCAGCATCACTTCCTTATGCTCAAAACGTCTTAAAAATAATTGAAAAAGATCCAAACGTCAAAATGACAATCGGAGGGCATGTACATTGGCCTCGGCTCGCTACACTTCACGGTGTTCACCACATTACACTCCCATCAATAATTGAAAGTTTTTTTTCAAATGGGGAGCCCTGCGGTGCCTGGACTAAAATTACTATAGATAAGCAAATCCATCTGACCATAAATGGAACAGAAAGCCATCACTGGTCGTTGCCTATAAGACATGGAGACATGATTTGGCCAGATCCACGTCCTTCGAACAAGATCAAGTGAAATTGCGACTGCTATTATTTGCTACCATTACTGCAAGATGCACCCCCAAGAACGCAGAATTGGGCACAATGTGGATGGTTAAGGTAAGTTTCTCCCAAAGATCCCCTCAATGACGCACCCAATTCAAATTTTGAGTCATAAGGCAGCAAGGTACAAGACACTACTGTTGGATTAGGTGCACCCTTCCGCTTAACAATCATGCGTGAATTTGCACACATTTGCGAGTTGGGTGATACAGAAAGGATATCCCAACATTGTTCGGTTATTTCGGGAACATCTAATAGTAAATTCATTTCAGGAAAAATCACCAAATCATCTGCATCATTCGGATCTAGTATCAAGCCAAGATTATTAAACAAACGGCCATAACCAATTTTGGATTCCTCAAGACTTTCATGAACTAATCTTCGTCCAGCAACTTTTATCATAAAATTATTATCGCGCAGCCAATTAATACCATCGATCATTGGAGACCAAGAGTTTGCGCCCCTCTCTGATTCGTGAATAGTAGGTTCATAATGGTCTATAGAAACTCTAAGCACTAGCTCCTCATCTGAATGGCGATCCTTAAGTCTTAAAAGATCCAATTTTTTATGTTGCATAGGCTTCATTGCGTTAGTTAAAACTAATACACGGAGATGACGCGACAAGCATTCCTCTAAAATTTCAAGAAAATCCGGGTTCATGAAAGGCTCCCCACCAGTGAATGCTATTTGCGGGTCCTCTGTTTGTAAGTCTCGTAATTCATCGAGATAATTCACCACTTCTTGGACTGTTATATAGACGAGGTTATCATTCAGCGGAGTGGATTCTATGTAACAATTTTTGCATGATAAATTACACAATGTTCCCGTATTGAACCAAAGAGTATCAAAGTTTCTAAAACTCACTTTAGCGCGGGCTTCTCCAGTAGCCGTTTTAAACTGGTCTTTAAATTTTAAATACTGATTAGGGTCGAGCTCTAATTGTTGTGACATTAATAAACCTATTGAAAACTTTCTTGTGGATATGGTTGAAACAAAAACTGATAAGATTANTTCAAAAACANTTANCCAGCAACAACCTAAGAACCTTTTTGATTACACATATGATAGAACATTCTTCTTCATAACCCAAGAAATCGAAATTCACTTCCTTAACCCCTTCTATAAGACTAGATTAATTAAATGATACAACAAGCATTGAGCCGACCAGATACTGCCGCAGAAAACCAAGCCAGAAGACAAGACAAGCATCATGGATTGCTGTCTGGGTCTCTAGCCCCTGATTTGAAATCATCAGTAGCACAACAAGATGCTGGACATCCATTTGAAATTGTCTCCGAATTTGTACCAGCAGGTGATCAACCGATTGCCATTCCCCAACTTTCAAATGGCATTTTGGAAGGCGAATTGGACCAAGTATTGCTGGGAGTTACTGGCTCTGGAAAAACATTTACTATAGCTCACATGATCCAAGAAGTAAGAAGGCCAGCATTAATTTTAGCCCCAAACAAAACACTTGCCGCGCAATTATATGGAGAGATGAAAGCTTTTTTTCCGAATAACGCTGTGGAATATTTTGTATCATATTATGATTATTATTTGCCCGAGGCCTATGTTCCTAGAACCGACACCTATGTTGAAAAAGAGGCATCTATAAATGAGCAAATAGATAGGATGCGGCACTCGGCCACGCGAGCGCTTCTTGAACGGGAAGACGTTATTATTGTTGCTTCTGTTTCCTGCATTTATGGCATTGGGGCTGTTGAAACGTATGGAAACATGACCATAGTTCTCAAATCCGGCATGGAAATTAATCTGCAAAAATTGATGCGTCGGTTGGTAGAATTGCAATATCGCCGAAATGATACCGCATTTCAAAGAGGTTCTTTTCGCGTACGCGGTGACTCTTTAGAAATATTTCCTGCACATCTGGAGGATCGCGCTTGGCGCCTTTCGTTCTTTGGAGAAGAATTGGAAACTATACAGGAATTTGATCCTCTAACTGGGGAGAAAACATCCCACTTAGAACAGGTGAGAGTTTTTGCAAATTCAC
Organism: Rhodospirillaceae bacterium; assembly: GCA_002708305.1. GTDB lineage: Bacteria > Pseudomonadota > Alphaproteobacteria > Thalassobaculales > Thalassobaculaceae > UBA7326. Next base: position 47,305 of record PANE01000029.1, on the reverse strand, counting down.
ACTATGTCACACCCAAACCTACACTGACTCAGGCGATTAAAGAAATTAAAGTTGAGTTAAAACAACAATTATCTGATTTGAATGAGANGGGTAAACTTCTAGAGGCCCAGCGCCTTGAACAGCGGACAACCTTTGATATGGAAATGATGGANGCGACTGGCTCCTGCGCCGGTATCGAAAACTATTCCCGTTATCTGTCGGGTCGTNAAGCAGGGGAAGCGCCGCCAACTCTTTTCGAATATTTACCCAAAAATGCAATGCTCATAGTCGATGAAAGCCATGTCACAGTCCCGCAACTCGGAGCTATGTACAAAGGAGACTTTGCACGGAAATCGACCTTATCCGAATATGGGTTTCGTCTGCCCTCTTGTCTTGATAATAGACCTTTGAAATTTGAAGAATGGGAGACCATGCGCCCACAAACAGTTTTTGTTTCGGCAACACCTGGGCCATGGGAACTAGAAAGAACCGGGGGTGTATTCACAGAACAACTTGTTAGACCAACCGGTCTGATTGATCCTGAATGCATTATCCGCCCAACAAACACTCAAGTTGACGACGTCATTGCGGAATGCCAAGACTGTGCCGCTAAGGGACAGCGAGTTCTTATCACAACACTTACAAAACGCATGGCAGAAGACTTAACAGAATATATGTCAGAAGCTAATTTGAAAGTACGTTATATTCATTCTGACGTAGACACCCTTGAACGTATAGAGATAATACGCGATCTCAGAATGGGAGTCTTTGATGTTCTAATAGGGATAAACCTTCTTCGTGAAGGTCTAGATATTCCAGAGTGTGCCCTAGTTGCCATACTAGACGCAGACAAAGAAGGGTACCTGCGATCTCGCACTTCCCTTATTCAAACGATAGGTAGGGCAGCGCGTAACATAGAAGGACGGGTAATACTATATGCAGACAAAATGACCGCCAGCCTAGAATATGCAATCGATGAAACAAATCGTCGTAGAACGCGACAATCTGAATATAATTTAAAGCATGGAATAACTCCAGAATCGGTTAAAAAGAATATCGGTGATATTTTAGAAAGTGTTTATGAACGTGGCGATCGCGTCAATATAGATGTTGGCGAGGACGGGGGTAACCTCGTTGGAAAAGATCTTAAATCCGTAATTCTTGAGCTAGAAGTACGAATGAAAAATGCCGCAGCAAATCTTGAGTTTGAAGAAGCAGCAAGACTTCGAGATGAGATTAAACGTNTGGAAGCCGCCGACCTTGGGATGACTGTAGATGGAAAGCCTTTACCAAAAGGAGCCGTTATTCGACTGAAACCAGCTATCAGGAATTCTTCAAAAGATAGGAATAAAGCGTCCCCTAAAAAAGGCAGAGGGAGACGTTGATGCCACAAAAAGAGGGGGTGAGGTTGACAAAAACAGCGATAATAACGGGAGCTTCTTCAGGAATAGGTTTTGAAACTACCCAGGAACTTATAAAAGAAGGTTGGAGGGTCTTTGGGGTTGATATAAATACTGAAAAGTTTGAAAACTCTAAATTATTTAAACAAAGTTCTCTTTTTACACCGATAACCTGCGATTTGACAGACNCTTATGCAATAACTCTGACTATGNCACTTATTCAAAAAGAAGTTTCATCTGTAGATGCTTTAATTGCTTGCGCTGGTGTTTTAAGGTTAGGAGCGTTAGAAAATATGTCTGTCGAAGACTTTGACCTAGTCTTCAATGTTAACGTCCGGGGACTTTGGTTGTCCGTATCACGATCAATGCCGATGCTTAAAAGTGCAGCAAAACTTTCCGGAAGCGCCAGGGTAATTTTATTGTCGTCCGTATCCGCCTTGAGGCCAAAAATTGATAGCGGAGCATACTCAGCTTCTAAAGCAGCAGTAAGCCAGCTCACTCGAGTCCTAGCAGTCGAATGCGCCAAAGATAATATATTGGTTAACGCACTGGCACCAGGAACCGTAGATACCCCAATGGTCCGGGATCAAAGCTCACCGGGAAAGCAAGGGAATTGGAGGCCATCAGGACCATCACCATTAGGACGCATTGCCGTCCCAAGCGATATAGTCAAAGTAATCCGATTTTTACTAGATGAAAATTCATCGTATGTAACAGGTGCCACTATACCAGTTGATGGAGGAACACAAGCAGCGTTTATCCCAGCGAGCTAACGTCAATATTCATCAATGTTAACTCTATAATGGCATTAGTTAACTAAATTAGATAAGCTAAAATAAAGGCAAACGAATTTAGTTTAAGAAAGCAAAACTTTTATTCGAATAAGGTCAAAAATGAAAATTGATTCTGATCAAATCAAGCAACAAGTTTTAATTGAAAGATTAAAATTGCAAGTCAATGCTTTAGAACAACGTCTCCATGACAAAGAGGACTTAGTGGAGGAAGTAAGAAATCAGCGTGATAAATTTGAAACTCAATTATTAAAATTAATGGAATTTTTAGAAATAAAATATAAGGCCATAGAGAGCAACAATGATCCTCGAAATGGTTTTCTAATCAGAAAAGCTGCTAAAATTGTAGCTAATCAGGAAAAAAATAGCGAATATGAAACGGACACCTTAGGAACAATTTTAAATGAACAATCCCCTGCTATTCCATTAAGAACCTATGATCCAGGGTCAATAACCCTAGATCCTGCAATCAATGAAATTGCATTTTACACTGATAATAAGGATAACGTCTCCTCCAAGGAAAAAAGTGTTCCACAAAATGCAAAACGAAAACCGATCCTAGACGTATTAACTAAGTTTGATCAGGCAAATGAAGACAAAAACTCCATAGTGCAGTCTGAGGCTGCAGATGATAAAAGTTCTTCTTCTAATCCCTTTCAGAAAACAATAGATAGAATACGTATATCGGAACAGAAACCAATCGAAGACGAAAGTTCAGAGCTGACACGCACTGAAAAAATCACTGACTGGCAAAGCGATGAATTAGATGACTCCATCAATAAAAGTATGAATTAAAGAGAAGCCCAAATTCAACAAAGCGATAGCTGAATAGCCCCTAAAGTGCCAAAATCGGCCGTTATAATATCATTCTTTTGGATAGCTATAGGAATGGTGCAGGTGCCGGTAGTAACTGTCTCNCCTGCCATAAGATTTATATTATTTTTCGATAACTCATTTACCAACCAAGTGAGAGCAGTCCTTGGGTCGCCCAAGACATTCGATCCNTTTCCTAGATTAGAACACCCACCATGTGTTGAAATTGTAACGTTGTGTTTAGACAACTCCTTATGCTTCCAGTCACTTTGGACAGGCGGGCCTATTACCAACTCGTGTGCACANGCATTATCGATAATTAATTGGATCGCACCCACAGTAGAAAAATCTTCAAATCGTGAATCTGGAATTTCTACAGCAAGGTGTAAGGTATCGACTGCCAAGATTACTTCCTCCCTCTTGTATTCTTCTTTGCGAGCAAAAAGTGTCTTTTTCATTTTAAAGGCGAATTCTGGTTCCGCGACTGCCATTCTATTTGATCCAAACAGCAGAGACGAATTAGGGCTGAAAACACGCTCTTTTAAAAGCCTTCCCGCAATAGGTGACGTTACACCGATATGCTGCTGACCAGCTAAGCTTGTCGCCGCAATTTTCCAACCGAAACANGGGTATTTACTTTTAGAGCAATAGTCTGACTGAATAGCATAGGCCTCCTTACGTGTCTGGGGAAGCGCATGGTTTGGGATCTTCGGAATAACCCGGCCATTATTCCAGCTATCCCAAATTAGGTTGACTATCTCTGTCAAAATATAACACCGTACGTATAGATTATAAATCCTACCATATCTCACCGTGGGGCCTAATCTCTATATCAAAACTCCAAGCCCCTTTGGGTTGATGCGCTACATGAAAAATCTCATCTGCTATTTCATCTGGCTTAATAAAAAAATGATCTGGTTTGTCAGAATAACGTTTACGGGTCCAACGCAAGTCTATTACAGCATCTATTGTAACATAAGCCACATGAACCCCTTTTGGCCCTGCATCTCTTGCTATCGATTGAGCCAGGATACGTTGAGCCGCTTTTGACGGAGCAAATCCCGCATATCTATCGCGCCCACGATGGGCAGCCGTATTGCCCGTGCAAATCAAACTACCTTCCCCTTTCTTAATCATGTATGGTAGCGTAAGACGAGCCAGGTGTAACAAGGCCATTGTATTGACCTGAAAATTCCGTTCTAAATCAGAAGGGTCTATTTCAAGGAAGTTTCCCCAACTTCCACCCACAGCGTTGTGAATAACCANTGTAGGTGGACTAAAGTCTGNTTCTATTTTTCGAACAGTAGCTGTCAATAAATCAACATCCGTCACATCACAGGTATAGGCATATGCACAGTGGATACTCTTTTCCATTTCCGCCAATCGATCTTCTCGTCTAGCAAGCATCGCTACGTTGTAGCCTGAACTGGCAAATTTTCTAACGATAGCATTACCGGTGCCCCATCCAACGCCAGTGACTAAGCAAGTCTTCTTTGCCATTTAATAACCTCCATGAATAAAAGTCAGTGCAACATGTGACTAGAGCATAACTTAAAACTCACAATAGATCTCTAATATGATTCTATGCTTGATTGCTTTATTCTTGCTACTTTCAGTGCAAATATCAGCTTTGTCGTGATACCTATTGGAGGATCAAATAAAATGTCTCTTGATGGAAAAGTGGTTGTCGTTACCGGAGCAGCTGGCGGATTTGGGCGAGTGATATGCTCCAGTTTTCTTGAAGCAGGTTCAAAAGTCATAGCCATCGATGTAAGTACAGATGCTCTTGAAACGCTCCAATCAGAAAACGCCCACTTCCAAAAAGACAACTTTGTCACCAAAGCAATCGATATATCAAATTATAAACAATGCAAAACCGCTATAGAAGAGACTGCTAATTATTTTTCTGGCATAGATATTTTAATAAATAACGCGGCGGTTGGCATGGGTCATGTGCGAGCAGACCATCTTATAAACTTAGTTGGTATCGATGAGATAACCCCTGAAATATGGGATAAGATGATAGGCGTCAATTTTACTGGTCCGTGGAATATGACCAAATGCAGCATTGATTTTTTGCGACGATCAAAAAATGCTAGAATCATCAATATAACGACTAGCTTTTTTACTATGCTGAGAGGTGGATTCCATCCGTATGGTCCATCTAAATCGGGGTTTGAGGCAATGAGTGCTGGCCATGCCGCTGAGTTTCTATCAGACGGTATTACTGTGAATGTTGTTGTCCCAGGAGGCCCCGCAGATACTTCTATGGTCCCAGAAGAAACGAAATGGAACAGGGACGCATTGGTCAAACCTATGATGATGACCTATCCTATTTTATGGCTGTGTTCAGAGGAAGCGGCTATTGTGACAGGACATCGCTATATAGCCGGACACTGGGACCCAGAACTAAGTATTGAAGAAAATCGGTCAAAGACTGAGGCACCCATCGCTTGGCCAAACTTGGCGCAAAACCCCGTATGGCCTGGGGGGAAGCCAACTTAAATTTATATTCACCATCCTATAATTCACTCAATTACATAACCTAAAGGATATAAAATGGACACAACTAATCAAATCGCTCTAATCACGGGTGCTGGCAACGGTATAGGCCGAGCTATTGCAATTGCCATGGGAGAAAATCAGCGCAATGTGGTCTGCGCTGATATAGATTTGGATGCGGCTCAAATAACAGCGAATACAATCAGGCAACTCGGCGTGGAAGCTACCGCNGTTCGAGTTGATGTTGGAGAAACCTTACAAATATCAGAAATGGTTCAGGAGGTAAAAAAGGAATTTGGCAGATTAGATATACTCGTCAATAATGCCGGGGTGACCAGAGCGGCCGATATCATGGAACTTACTGAGGGAGATTGGGATAGAATACATCGCGTCAACGCGAAAGGCGTATTTTTCTGCCTACAAGGCGCAGCTAAACAAATGATCGAACAGGATAGTGGCGGCAGAATTATTAATATTGCTTCAATCGCAGGCCGTGGTTTTGCGGGAACATCCAACGCAGCATATTCTGCAAGTAAAGGCGCTGTTATTAGTCTAACAAAAACAGCAGCTCAACAATTAGCCAAGCATGATATAACAGTAAATTCAATTTGTCCCGGTGTTACCACAACGGAGATAGTCGAAGGTTTGGTGAAGACACGGGCTGAGGCAAAAGGTATATCGNTAGACGATATGGTGAAAGAAATGACAGATAATATTCCATTGAAAAGAGCAAATGACCCTGAGGATATTGCGGCGATGGCTATATTTCTAGCATCTAAAGGAGCCAGAAATATCACAGGGCAAAGCTACAATGTTGATGGAGGTCTTGTCACCAGTTAAGGAATTCTTGACCAAGTGGAAACTCTGTTATATTTTTTGTATTAACATTATTTTTGACAATCTAATACAGTAAATATTAGCACTATGGCGCCAGAGAAATGGTTGAGATCCGCAATATAGAAAAAAGAACACTCTATGACACCATTCGTAGTACTATACGCACATCCATCACTAATGGAGAACTTAAACCTGGCGACAGACTGCCAACAGAGGAACAACTCACAGTAAAATTCAGAACCTCTCGGCCCACTATCAATAAAGCTATTAGATCGTTAGCAAGAGATGGTTTAGTTGAAACCCGAAAACGGGGTGGTACAGTAATATTAGCACAAACCCAATCCTGGATTCCAATGCTTGATATTTCACAATACGTATCTAAGAGGGGTGAAAAATACTCGTTTGAGCTTTTAGAGTGTAAAGAAATCAAAAATACCAGAGATAATCGTCTCTGGATAAACGTTGCGACTAATTCAGATATCTTGACTATTGAATGTGTTCACTACAGTGGGGTCATACCTATCCAGCATGAGCAACGATTAATCAATTTAGGCCCGTTATCTGAAGCCAGAAATACAGATTTCAAAAATCAGTCGCCATCAAAGTGGTTACAGAATAATGCTCCATGGCCATCATTGGATCAAACTATTGGCGCAATAGGTGCCGGAGAATTAATCGCCAATCGATTAAATGTTAGACATGGGACACCGTGTATAGGCGTACATCAAATTACACGAAATGGGAATGAATACCTAAGCGTAGCCACGCTCACATGTCCAGCAGGCAGGTTCAGTATTAATACAGGATAATTCACAATATAAATTTAGGAGTTTGAACTATGAATAACCTCGTTACAGCCGAGGCTTTGTCCTGGATTGGAAGATCTGATCCACCAGTAGAGATCGAGGTCAATCGAAGCGATATCATAAAATACTCTATCTCAACGGAGCAGCTACTGGACAAATACCTAAAAGGAGATGAGGCGCCTCCTATGTTCGTCGCTGGGTTATCAAGGGAAATAGTTCCTCTGGAGAATCTGGAAGTAGACGGCCTTCCAAAGGCTTCCCTTATACCTGAATTGCCGCTTAAACGGGTTATGGCGGGTGGCGTAGATTTTAAATTTTTTAGAACAGTTAAACCTAAAGATANACTTGTTTTTANGAGAGAGCTATCAGACATCAAGCAGAAGCAGGGTAAGACAGGNCCCCTTATTTTTATAACCTATCTAATTTCCTGTAAAACNGAAACTGGTGATCCTGTATTAGAACAATACCAAACTCGTATTTTAAGGTAGAAAAACGATGGATATCAAAAAAATTAAAATCGGGCAAACTCTTCCAGAGCGGGAATTTACAGCCACAAATGTATCGCTTTTCTGTTATAATGCAGCCATCTGGAACCCTCACCGGATTCATTATGATGAAAAGTATACAACAGAAATCGAAAAACACCCCCGAATAGTTATCGACGGCCCACTTCAAGGCGACTGGTTGAGCCAGATCGCTATTAACTGGATTGGAGATAATGCGACACTTATTAAATTTAACTACTCTAATAGACGAGCATCATATCTCGGTGAAACACTGAAAGCGGGNGGTAAGGTCGTGGATGTTGATTATAAGGCTAGTATTGTGGAGTTAGAACTTTTTTTGAAAAATGAAAATGGGGAAATTACGTCCCCTGGGTCGGCAACGCTTCAGTTCTAAGTTTAAAAAAGTTTAATAAAGTGACCACTCACTTTTCATCAGATACTCTTTGGCATTAATATATATACATTATATAATTTTATTCAAAGAGCCCTCTGTTTCAAATTAGAACATTTTACATCATTTTTTCAACCCCAGGAAAAGTTCAATGAAAGCAACATGGTATAAAAAAACTGGTCCGGCACAANAAGTCCTGAAAGTGGGAGAAATGGAGGCCCCAAGAGCCACGGAGGACGAAGTGCGTATAAGAGTGCGATCCTCTGGTGTTAACCCTGCCGACGTAAAACTGCGCTCTGGCGCCTCAAACTACGGNTATAATTTCCCATTAGTTATACCTAACAGTGATGGAGCAGGAATAGTTGATCAAGTTGGGTTTAATGTGCCCAAATCTCTAATGAACAAAAGAGTATGGTTTTTTAATGGTCAAAGATTAGGGAGAGCACATGGCAGCGCGGCAGAATTTATAGCACTTGATAAGAATTTTGTGACCCCATTAGCAGACGATATATCTTTTGAAGAGGGAGCCACTTTAGGGATCCCAGCTATGACAGCCTATCATTCAGTGTTTTCAGATGGTCCTGTATCTGGAAAAATAATTTTAGTAACAGGTGGCTCAGGTGCTGTAGGGTTTTATGCTGTCTCACTAGCGTCATGGGGAGGGGCAAAGGTCATAGCTACAGTAAGTAATTCAAATAAAGCTCAGAACGCCATCCTTGGAGGAGCAAAAGNAACTATTAATTATAAAACAGAGGATATAATAACTCGGGTGGCCAAGCTAACTAACGGAAAAGGTGTGGACCGTATTATATCAGTTGATTTTGCGGATAATCTTAAATGGCTTACGAATGTCATTAGCAAAAATGGGACGGTAGTTGCTTATGCGTCTGATACTAATCGAACACCACAAATTGATTTTTTTCAATTTATGAGAAAGAACACTCAAATCCGACCATTTATTTTAAATTCATTGCCTCAGAAAAACCTCGACGAGGCTAGGCTCGGNATTAATGAATGGCTAAGCGCTGTTCCAAATGCTTTGCGACCCGTCGCAGCCACTTTCCCACTTACAGATATTATTAAGGCACATGAATTAGTAGAATCAGGCTCTAAATTTGGAACAGTAGTCATAATTCCATAAATCAGCTTATTTTATGATTTGTAAAATCGATCTAAACGATAAGGTTTCATATCAATATTTAGTGGTTCGTTCGAAACTAAAGCTGCTACCATACGCGCTGTCATAGGTGCTCCCGTCAATCCCAGATGCCCGTGCCCAAATCCGTAAAATAAACGCGGAAACCCTGGAACCTCGCCGATATAGGGAACAGAGTCGGGTGTAGACGGTCGTCTACCCATCCACTCCTCGATTGACCCTGTATTTAATTTTGGGAACAGAGACTTAGCATGTTTTTCAAATACACGAGCTCGGCGGTAATCTGGCGGAGCGTCAATGCCAGCAAACTCAGCCGTTCCAGCACTTCGCATGCCCATTTCCATAGAACTAGAGACAAATTTATTATCTGAATCCAAAATCGAATGTGTTAAATTGACACCAGGGTCTTTAAATATCAAATGATATCCCCTCTCCGCCTCAAGCGCCACACGCACCCCAAGTTGCTTTAATAACTGAGCAGACCAAACACCTGCTGTCAAAACAACTGAAGCCGCCGTTTGAGTTCCTTGATCAGTAAAAACATCATAGCCACCATNAGAAGANGGNTTGATTTTAGTTATTTCTGCTTTGNGAAAAGACACTCCGAGCTTGCTAGCTTTCAATGCAAGCACCTTACCNAGTCGGCCAGGATTGNTCGTTCTACCTTGGTCTTTAATGAGTGCTGCCGATTTAATNTCTAACGATAGGTCTGGTTCAATATCTCTAGCTTGATCACCACTTATCTGCTCAAATGGAACACCGCGTTCTTCTCTAAGTCTCCACTCAAAAGTATTAAGATTTAGGCCATTTAAGTTACGAGAGACATATAAATAAGAGCAATCCGTTATAAGACCCTCCTCGCCAGTTCCTCTCAGAAGTTGCCTATACAAATCTAAATTGGGACGGTTCAAATTGAACATAGCATCAGAAATAGCAGGTAGGCGTTCTGGACGCCCTGCCTTTAAAAACTCAATTAGCCACGGTGTCATGCGTGGTAAATATGACCACCGGATAGATAATGGGCCGTTCGGATCAAATAGCCACTTGGGTACTTTTTTCCAGAGCCCTGGCATAGACTGCGGAATGCACGCCCACTGAGAAATGACACCTGCATTCCCATAACTTGTTGCATCAGATGGCTCGTTCTTATCAATTAAGGTAACCTCAAAACCTCTTTCTCTTAAGGCCAGCGCGTTACAAATACCGACAATACCCGCCCCTAGAACTAGAATTTTTTTTGTCTGATTATCGTCAATCATATGAATTCTGCCAGTTTTTAATTGATTTTGATTAAATTATACCTACAAACAAAGGATGTACCGNTACATCATAGCGCGTATCTTACTAATGATTCCAACGATTATTGGTGCAGGCGTGCTTGTTTTCTTTCTAATTCGAATTGTCCCTGGAGATATTTGTCTGACACGCTGGGTGGATTATGGAACAAAACTAGACACATCGATATTAGAATTATGCCGAAAGCGACTGGGTCTCAACGAGCCCCTATTAATACAATTTATAAATTTTATGTCTGAAATAGTAACTCTTAGTTTTGGAAATTCGATGTGGACAGGAAATTCAATGTCTATCGAATTACTACCGAGATTTGCCTTATCATTTCAGTTAGCCGCCATGTCCTTGATAATTACAATAGTTATTGCTATTCCGCTTGGTATAATTTCTGCGATCAAGCAAAATACATGGATAGACTATACTATACGCTCGATTTCGATTTTTGGAGTAGCAACGCCATCATTTTGGCTTGGCTTTTTAATGCTATTAGCAATTTTAAACTACTCTCAACTTTGGTTCGGCGAGCCATGGATGCCCCCAATAATCTACGTCTCGCCGTTTGACAACCTCTGGGCTAATATATCTCAATTAATTTGGCCATCATTGGCCGTCGGAGTGCGATATTTATCAATCACACTCAGAATGACCCGTTCCGCAATGTTAGATATACTAGCCGAAGACTATATCCGAACAGCGAGATCAAAAGGGGTTCCTGAGCCTACTGTAGCTAAAACNCATGCACTCAGAAATGCTTTTTTGCCGATACTAACTTTACTGGGGGCGGAATTTGCTTTTTTGATGGGCGGCTTAGTGGTTACAGAACAANTATTCAATTTAAATGGGCTTGGTGCGTTATTAATTCAAGCGGTCGAGACTGCTGATTACGCAATAATCCAAGGAGTAGTGATGTTAATCGCATTTATTTTTGTGTTCATAAATTTTATTATTGATATTATATATACATTATTAGATCCGCGAATAAGATATAACTAAATTAATGTTTATTTTTCTGTTTCTCGACAAAAAAGATCAACGGCAGAGCAATAAATCCCGTCAGGGCCAATAAGTAAAAAGCATTAATGTAACCAATCATAGCTGCTTGCCTTTCTATTTCACCAGAAAGTTTTATTAAACCAACTGGNGTGTCGGCATCCCAGAACCCCATCAAGTCTTGAAACGAAAACATTTCATTAAAAGGATTAATAAANTTACTCATGCTCATATAATTTTGAGTTGTAGATCTAATAACGATAGTGACTGTTAAAGATATATAAATACTGCTTCCTATATTTCGTAATAAATGCANAACTGCNGTTCCTTCAGGGATATATTTTGGGTNGATATTTGAAAACATCATCACTGTGAGAGGGACCCAAGANAACCCCACTCCAAAGCCCTGCAAAACACTAGCCCAAGCNACACCTGCAGTCGTCATATTAATATCAAAATGCGCTAACATCCAACATGAGATTGCCTGCGCAGAAAACCCTATAGCTAAACCTATGCGTGGATCGTTTCTGCTTATCCATAAAACCAGAAAATTTCCCGCCAACGCTCCAAAGCCGCGTGCCGCTAATAATANTCCTATAATAGATTCTGGATAACCTCTTAAGTCCTGCAACATAGACGGATACAGTACTATCGGTGTGAAGTTTAACATTCCATAGAGAAATACTAGCACAGCACCAACGGAATAATTCCTGTCTTTTAGCAACCAGGGATTTAGATACGGTGACCGCGTTGTTAATATATGAACAGTGAAAATATAGAAGAATATGAAAGCAATAGTAATTTCTAATAAAATTTCCGTAGATTCAAACCAGTCCAGCCTATTTCCTCTATCTAATAAAAGTTGAAGGGCCGTCAAAGCGATTGATAGGCTTATAAAACCAGTCCAATCCAAACGGATACGGCGATCACGCGACGTATCACGGATATAAAGCCACGCGCCCAAAAAAGCTAAAAAACTAAATGGCGCAATGATATAAAAAACCCATCGCCAACTGTAGGCCTCTGATATGTAACCNCCAACCGTAGGCCCTATTATCGGACCACAAACAACCCCCATGCCCCAAATAGCAGTCGCAAAACTATGTAACGACCTAGGAAAAACACCCAAAATAATAGCCTGAGATAAAGGCACCAGCGGCCCACCGAACGCGCCTTGTAATACCCTGTAAACGACTAACTCGGTTAAAGTTCCTGCCTGCCCACACATAATGGATGAAACGGCAAACCCAAATACGGCAAACAGCATTAAATGTCTTTGCCCAAATCTCTTTGTGAGCCAACCTGTCATCGGNGTNACAATTGCGGTACCCACAATATTGAANGTCACGGTCCATGTTATTTGATCTTGAGTGACCGCTAACGCCCCCTGTAATTGCGGAAGAGCAATGTTAGCGATCGTGATGCTCATCGCATATAATGTTGATGTCAAAGTTAATGTGGCTAATATAAGCCATTGAAAGGGAGAAACTCTCTCCTGTGGAACAACAGTAACGTCGTGCATACACTTTTTTTCAAGGCTAAGGTTTTTTGGATACTATAAATGGTTAATGGCAAAATAAATAATTGCCATTAACCACTAGAGAGTTATTGCATTGTTGACANACGAGTTGGATTCACGCGTTGAACCTTTATTGCCTCTCTATCTATGAGCTCACCAACTTTTGGCGCGACTTCTTTTATCCAAAATTCACTCTGATAGACGGCTTCATAAAGCCGTTCCCTCTCCGCTTCACTTTCAAANCTCCTAATCCAGAAATAAACTGACTCATCTTCCTCACCTCGAAAGCTTGCACAAATAACCGCTCCTTTTGACACTTGAAAGGGGATTATTTCATTTTCCATGAATTCTAGCCATTGAGTCATTTTACCAGGACGGATTTTGTATTGTCGTAGTTCAAAGAATGCCATTTTGTTACTCCAATCAATAATGTAATAGTAAGATACTAATCGTTATTTATAATAATATCGATGTCGGGAAATAATGGATCATGTCTGTGGCCATCTACGATATTTTATAATAATTCTGAGAGGCATCAATGTCGAGATTAACGGAAAGCAATCTCAAACGGTATAATAAAGAGGGCTTTTTGGCCCCAATCGACGCCATTAGCTTCGAAGNCGCTGAAACACTTAAAGCCCACTACTATAAAGTTAAACAAAATAGCNATGTCGATATAGACTCTATACTGCGGAGCAAACCACATCTAGTTTTTCCCTGGCTCTACGATCTAGTGAAAAATCCTGCCATAACCGATCCGGTTAGCTCTATTCTAGGCCCTAACCTACTGGCATGGGGAAGTAGCTTTTTTGCAAAATCAGCTAATAAACCAGGATTTGTGAGTTGGCATCAAGACGCCAATTATTGGGGATTAAAGCCACATAATATCTTAACCGCCTGGATAGCATTCACTCCCAGTTTTCGGGAAAATGGTTGCATGCGTGTTATCCCCTGCACCCATACTGTAGGAGCCCTAGAACACCAAGACACGTTTACAAAAAACAATCTTCTCACACGCGGACAGGAGATATCGGTAAGTGTTGACGAACATCAAGCCAAAGATATTGAGCTTTCACCAGGGCAGATGTCTCTCCACCATGTGAGTATCATCCATGGTTCAGNCCCCAATACAAGTTCCATTGACAGAATTGGATTTGCTATCCGATATATATCAACAAATGTAAAACAAAACGATGGCAGAACATCTGCGACCTTGGCTAAAGGGTTTGACGATTATGACAACTTCGATTTGGAACCGCGTCCTGAAGGGGAATTAGACCTTCAATCACAACGCTATCGAAGAAATGCACTTAAACGGCAACACGATATTCTTTTTAAGGGGGCGGATGGATAAAGCTTTTTAAGCAGAGACTTTTCAAAGGGAAAAGTTTTAAAATCAAAATATTCTGCATAGCTCACCAAAAAGGGAACAAAGAACTGCGCTTTGAGAGGGGGCACTAGGTCTCATCCATACACATTACTTTACAAGGATTAGGTTGCTTTACGTGTATCCNTACACAATTGGTTGATAGAAGCGATGTACCTCTGCCAAAATGTTTAAAATAGAAATTTGAGATACATAACATCACACAAAGAAAGGGNTTTGCTTTTTANATCTTTCCCGCACCAAGAGAGAAACGCTCATCGTTGTATTCTTTGACAGTAGTTGTTNCATATTTTTTTGGATTATCAGCCGCCATGCATGTGTCTATACAAGAGATTGGCATATCATAATTTGGCCGCGTGAAATAACCAATTGACATCCTTGCTGATTTATTNCGATCTTGCAATTTAGGGACCGAAACTCGATGTGGCGTTGAAATCCAACGGTCATTGGTCCAACGCATTAACAAATCGCCAATGTTTACAATAAACGTATCGTCAAGAGCAGGAGCATCGATCCAATCACTACCGCGAGGTTGAACCTGAAGGCCTCCCGCAGCCGCCTGATTACGCAAAATTGTCATCATACCTAAATCTGTATGTACGCCGCATCTTAATTGACCAGGGGATAAATCCTGATCGGGAGCTGGATAATTTAAAAGCCTTAATTGGCTCGCATGTTTATCAAGTTTGTTCTGAAACCAGTTTTTAGGTAAACCCAACGCTAAAGCAAAATAACTCGCCATCTTTTTAGAGAGAATATCCATAGCGGAAAAGTAAGCCATCATAGCTAACTTGAGATTTGGGGNTCCTGCAGGCCATAAATTAGGAGCAAAATTAGGATAAGAGTTTTCTTGGGAGTGATAGACATCATCTGATCGGTCNAACGGACCTATGGCAAATACCTCCTTGTAATCAGGGGGTGTATCGCCACCATGCATTTTAGCCAATGCCTCTTCTCCATAAGGTATATAGCCACGGTTCTGATTATCCCGAGGACGCCGAACTTTCATTTTTTCTTTCATCGGCCGATCAAAGAACCTGCGTCCCTCGTTATAGAGGAACTCTTGGATAGAGGCCGAAACCCCATGATTTTTAATAATAAGAAATCCTATGCTGCAACAAACTTCGTCAANTTCACGAGCGGCATTGTTTGCATCAGCTGTTTCAAATTTTTCTAAGTCTATTACAGGGATTGTGAAAACCATACATCACCCCCTAAATCATTCTCAAACGCATTATTTAACCCAAGTATTCTGATCAATATTATCCCTGTCCAACATACTAACTGATACGATCGAGCCATCTATAATATGAAACAGATGCAGGCAGGAACCAAGGGTTACCATTATAAAATGGACGGGTTTTAAATTCAATACTATCCAGTCCAGTTTTACCTTCATTCGATCCTAAAACNGTATGGCCTAATTTGGATCCAAGATAACTTGACATACCGACACCTGATCCGCAACAACCCATAGCGTAATATATGCCATCGTTATTGCCAATATGAGGCAGCTCATCAAAAGTGTAAGCAACATAACCCATCCACGAATGAGTGATTTTTATATCTACTATTTGCGGGAAAATTTTAATGAGCTCTTTTCTCAATAAGTGTCCACTTTTATTCAAATTCGTGTCCCCACCAGTAACTCTACCACCAAATATTATTCGGCTACCATCCGGTGACGGCCTATAATAATAAACAACTTTTCGCGTGTCGCTTACTACCCTGTGCCTTGGCATCAATTCCTTCATTACGTCTGGACTTATACATTCTGTGGCAATCATATAACTGCCAATTGGGATAACCCGGCGACGCAGCCAAGGCGTTAATTTTCCAGTATAGCCATTTGTAGCAATAATAACTTCTTTAGCTTCAAAATCCCCACCTGAGGTAATTAACTCAAATTTCCCCGAGCATTTTCTCAAATTGGCGACAGAACAATTCGAAATAACAGTTACACCAGCCTCTATCACTGATTGCAGCAAACCCTTGTGATATTGAGCCGGGTCTAATGACGCGTGCATGTCGTACACAACTCCGCCATGGTATACGTCCGTACCCAATTCTCTTTGTTGTTCGTTCTTTGTTATTATCTTTGCATCAACCTCCAGCCCCTTAGGTTGTTGCTTTATCTGATTGANCAAGATATCAAATTGTNTCNGGCTATGAGCAGCATGAAAACGGCCCGGCACCATAAAAGAACAATCTATTTTTTCTGCTGCAACAAATTCCTTAATCCAAGCCAGCGAATTTTGCCCTTCCTTGACNACTTCAAAGGCGACATCATCTCCATATTTCCCAGCCAAGGTATTGTAGTGAGGTTTTATACTTGTGCTTATCTGTCCACCGTTGCGGGAACTACATCCCCAACCGGCATCTTCGGCATCAAAAATTATTACNGAATGGCCTGCCCTAGCTAGAACCAACCCCGCACACAGCCCCGTATAACCAGACCCGATTATCGCAACATCAGTCCTACTGTTTTGATTATTGAACTCAAGTGTCGGTCGTGGCGTTTTGTCCCACCAATAAGGAACTGTCTTAAAGTCCTTTGCAAAACCACCCGCCATTCGGCTTCCTCTAACCAGTTGAGCCGACACATCGCAAAAAATTNTCGTGCCTTAGCCCNCAATGTTAACATTAANTGGCGAGGGGCAGTAGGTTAAAATATTTATATATTAAGGAAAGGCTGTACCAGTCGTGCTGCTATACCTGAGAATTTAAGTGGGGCTTCCGTAACAGCCAGNGCAATACAATTTTCTAAATCTCGGGCATGGGGTTGATGTTCAAAATCTCCGTAGACCTCCTGAATATCTCCAGGTCCATACTCACCTGTTATGTCATGGAAGCCTCCAGAAAGAACAACAGTTAACTCTCTCCCAGAATGGCTATGTTCCGGCACAGGTTTCCCAGCCGGAATACAAATTAATCTGGCCGATGTTGTTCGGTCACTCAAAGGCACCGATATTTGTTGGACACCTAAACCAAGGTTTTTCCAGGGAAGCTTGTCTATATCCATACCTATATAGTTAGCTAAAGGAGTTGGGATTAGTGACCTTTTTTTATTCTTGNTATGTGGATTTTTCTGCACAAGTTCCATGTTTTCTGAAACATCAATTTCACTTAAAACGGAATCAAGAATATCATCTGCAATACCAGCTTCCTNGACTTCATTTAACAGTATGCCGCCGACCGNATCCAAATTACGCGACAAATTACGGCTGGACTTACAAAAGGATAAGTGCGTTGCCACCGCTAGCCCCCATCCTTCTGTCAAGGCTCCNGANGNGTAATCTAACATCAGTTCNTCACTCAAATGGTGTTTNATATTCATTNGTTTTCCCCTAATTCGCTTCGGAGGCGCTTAAAGGCTAGCCTGATTCNAGACTTCACAGTACCAAGAGGAAGATTTAGCTCCTCAGCTATTTCAACATGTGCTTTTTCTTCGAAAAAAGCTAGTCGTAGCACTTTTTGCTGTTCTGCTGGTAATCCGTCAAGTATCGCCTTTAGTTTCTTTGCCTCATTTTCTCTTTCATATACTTCATCTGGCCGCGGTTCATCAGCCGCATGAAATGTAGGATCTGAATAGTCAGGCTCGGGCCTGTTCTCTTTTCTCAGGAGGTCAATTCTAGAGTTTCTTGCAATCGTGAAGATCCAAGTAGATGCTTTGGCCTTGGTTGGGTCGAACAGATGCGCCTTACGCCAAACATTTACCATAGCCTCCTGCACGACTTCGTCGGCTCTCTCAGGACTGGACCCCTGCCCCTGGAAGAATCCCTTTATACGCGGGGCAAAATGCTGAAATAATTCTTTAAATGCTACTCTGTCCTTATCAACAGACACCTTCAAAATCAAATCATTAAGCCATAAAGAATTTTCCGGTGTTGTTTTAGGCTTTGACATAAGCGCCTTTAAATCCCTTTGCCTATTTTTTTCTGCCGATTTCACTACACCGGAGCTGTAACCAAAATCAAGGCTGTGATTACCTATAGAGGACATCAACTTTGTCGGTTTTAGGGCGATTGAGTCTATATACATAACAACACATACGACTGTCACACTAATCTGGATCACTTATACAGATCTCTCTAATACAATTAAAGTTCGATCTTAGGTTAAAAATGTTTATAAGACGATTACAGTCAGTTTAAACAAAGGTTTCATAAAGAGTATTTACGCATATGCATACGCAATCTCTAACCACTAGACCATTAAAAATTGCAGTTGTGGGGACCGGTATTAGTGGAATGGCTGCAGCTTGGCTACTCGCACAATCACATGATGTCACAGTATATGAAAAAAATGATCACGTAGGAGGGCACTCCAACACTGTCTCTGCAAAACTTGGTGGTGCTTTGATTCCTGTAGATACTGGTTTTATAGTGTATAATGAAGCAAACTACCCCAATTTAACTGCTCTTTTCTCTTTATTAAGCGTGCCTACAATGGACAGCGAAATGTCATTTTCAGCATCTCTAGCAGATGGTGATTTCGAATATTCTGGAACTAGTCTAAATGGGTTAATTGGCCAAAGAAAAAATATTTTCCGCCCTCGATTCTGGAAAATGTTAAATGACATACGTCGTTTTTACAAGGAAGCTCCAAAATTTCTCGAAATAAATGAAAATAGTGATATTACACTCGGTAATTTCTTAACAAAAAATAATTATTGTGAAAGTTTTATCAATGATCACTTAATGCCGATGGGTGCTGCAATCTGGTCAACTACTGTTGACGATATGAAGAATTACCCTGCGGTGGCTTTCATGCGGTTTTTTCAAAGCCATGGCTTATTGACCATAACTAATCGGCCGACATGGAAGACTGTTGTCGGTGGGAGCCGCGAGTATGTAAAACGATTGACCCAAAGTTATAACGGAAATATTCGTTTTGAAAGAGTTACCTCCATCTTGCGGCATTCTAATTCTGTCGAAATACAAACAACCAAAAGTGAACCGCAGACATATGACCATGTAGTCATAGCGAGCCATGCCGACGAGGCATTACAACTTTTGGATAACCCCACCCCGAAAGAAAATGAGCTCCTTTCGAAATGGAAATACACCAAGAATATGGCTATTCTTCATACTGACCCAAAACAAATGCCCAAAAGACATCGGGTCTGGTCAAGCTGGAATTTTATCCAGACCCAAGCAAACGGTAAAAATAANAAAATATGCCTAACCTATTGGATGAATAGACTACAAAATATTGACTATTCGAAACCATTATTTGTAACACTNAACCCTANTAAAGACCTNAGCTGTGAAAAAATAATCTCTCAACATGANTACATGCATCCCTACTTTGACAACAAATCCCTTAAGACCCAGAAAAACTTGTGGGAACTTCAGGGCATTAACAGAACTTGGTTTTGTGGTAGCTATTTTGGTTATGGTTTTCATGAAGACGGATTACAATCAGGGCTAGCCGTTGCCGAAAGTTTAGGAGGGACTGTTCGGCCTTGGGATGTTATAGGTGCGAACAACCGAATAACAACAACCCCTCAAGAGACATCAATATGAGCAATGGGGCTGCTATATACAGAGGACTTGTAGCTCATCAGCGAATACGGCCAAGACGTCACGATCTAAAATATAAGGTATTTTCACTGCTCCTCGATTTAAATGAACTTGGTAATTTAAATCNACCATTTCGCTTATTCTCATATAATAAATGGGGTGTTTTTTCTTTTTACGAAAAAGATCATGGAGCTCTTGACGGTGAACCTCTGAATATTTGGGTGAAAAACCAACTACATAACTCGAAAATTGATTTTGACTCGCTTGAGATAAAACTATTGTGCTATCCAAGAATATTAGGCTATGTCTTTAATCCATTGAGTGTTTATTTTTGCTACGAGAAAGATAAGGGATTAATAGCGATTCTCTATGAGGTTTGTAATACATTCAAAGAACGACACACATATATTTTGCCCGTTAAAAACAGTAACGAAACATTAGTAAAACAGCGATGTAAGAAACTGCATTATGTCTCACCCTTTATAAATATGAATGCAGATTATAATTTTGAAATTGCGCCGCCAAAAAAAAATGTCCAGATAGTTATTAAGGAAAGTGATCAAGAGGGTATTTTTTTAATAGCCTCTTTTATTGGGGAAAAGTTTTCATTCAATCAAAAGAATTTATTTAAATGTCTGTTTTATTATCCAATGATGTCGCTAAAAATAATGGGTGGGATTCATTGGGAAGCATTAAAACTTTGGTCGAAAGGCGTACCTTTCCATCCGCATAAATCAGCTACATCTCGCGTAANTGTCAGCACTGTTGAGTCAAATTCAAAAGGCAGCCAAAACTAAATGACGACAAATGCACCAATACCACAATTAGAACCGCCAGGACTCAAAAGTATTTCCTTATGGGGAAGTGAGTATCTTTTGGCTAAATGGTTAAACCGTATACAAATAGGAACACTAGAAGCTCAGTTTCCTTCTGGTGTCACAAAGACATTTTCTGGATTTCTCGAAGGTCCAAAAGCCACAATAAAAATACATAAACTTAGTNTGGTTAGGCGTCTGATTATTTCTGGAGATATAGGCCTTGCAGAGAGCTTCATGGCAGAAGAATGGGACACTCCTGACCTAACGGCATTAATACGGCTAGGNGAACTCAATGAAAAAGCATTCGGCAATGCCGCCACACCATCAAAACTCATGGGACTATTGAATCGATTAAGACACGGATGGAGAGCAAACAGTCGTCGTGGAAGCAAAAAAAATATAGCAGCACACTATGATTTAGGAAATAGGTTCTATTCTAATTGGCTTGATAAATCCATGTCTTACTCTTCTGGCTTGTTTCATGATCTAACTATCGATCACGAAATAGCACAAAGAAACAAATACCTTAGGTTAGCAAAACAGCTTGATTTGAAAGAGGGCCAAACGGTGCTTGAAATTGGTTGTGGGTGGGGTGGTTTTGCAGAAATAGCGGCGAAAGAATTTCAATGTAAAGTTGTTGGTCTCACTCTGTCGAAGGAACAAGCNCAATTTGCNCAAAACAGAATGGATGAGGCCCAACTAACTGAGCTTGTTGACATCAGAATTCAGGATTATAGNGATGTTGAGGGTAACTACGATAAAATAGTCTCGATAGAAATGTTTGAGGCAGTTGGACAAGAGAACTGGAACAGCTATTTCGACATAATAAAGAATAGGCTGAAGAACGGTGGTAAAGCCGCTATTCAGAGCATCACTATCGCTGATACTTTTTTCGAAAAATACAAAAAAGAACCTGATTTTATCCAGAAATATATTTTTCCAGGGGGTGTTTTACCTAGTCCTGCGGCTTTTAACGAATCCATAACCCGCGCAGAACTAGTGATCTCTGATGCATATTATTTTGGAAAATCTTACGCGGAAACATTGCGTCGCTGGCAACAAAGTTTCGACTCAAAATGGAGCGATATTAGTCCTTTAGGCTTTGATGAACGATTTAGGAGAATGTGGAAATACTATTTGAGCTATTGCGAAGCAGGCTTTGAAAGNGGACACATAGATGTTGGTCAATTTGTCATCGACCATAAATAATGTCACATAACGTGCGCTTGCGTGTCCTTACTGCCTACACGGCTCCTTCATTTGCCACTGCTCTACCCACGATACCCATTTATATTTATCTGCCTACACTCTACGGAGTTCATCTGGAGTTAGGCCTGGCCATAACCGGAGTTATTCTTTTAGTAGCGCGATTAGTTGACACACTGACCGATCCTATAATTGGCATCCTAAGCGATAGGTTTGGGTATAAAAATAATCACCGTAAACCTTGGGTAATAGCGGGCGCACTGATTGCGGGTCTTGGTATCTATAAGCTTCTTCACCCTGACGTAGATGTAACCGTCCTTTATTTATTGGTTTGGTCTATTGTTCTTTATATTGGCTGGACCATGTTAGTTGTTCCTTATTTTGCCTGGGGCGCAGAGTTATCATCTGATTATCATGAACGAACTCGGATAACCTCTTACCGCGAAGGCATTGGTATTTTGGGGATTCTAACAGCTGGTGCTGTTATGGCGACAGTAACAAATGTTGGCTGGTCAGAAGCTGAAAGTATCGGTTTATTAGCGTGGATAACAATCGCGGCTGGAGCACTTACCATACCGTTTCTGCTGGCTGTTGTCCCAGACGCCGAAATCACTAGGGATAAAACATGTAAACCTCAAAAATATGATTTAGTAAGCTCAACAAAATCCCTACTAGCTAATAAGTTATTCCTACGGCTATTGTCCGCGTGGTTCTTAAATGGAATAGCCAATGGGATTCCTGCCGTCTTATTTTTCTTATATCTGGACACATTTCTTGGTGCAACCGAGACCCAACGCGCTTTATATGTTGTTTTATATTTTGGCTCTACTGTTTTAACAATGCCTTTATGGCCTCATCTCAGTAACTTAATTGGAAAACATAAAGTCTGGTGTTGGGCTATGATAACCGCAAGCATTAGTTTTTTATGTGTCATATTCCTCCCAGAAGGAAGTTTTATCTACTTCGGGATAGTATGCGTTATAACTGGTATGTGTCTAGGAGCAGATCTAAGTTTACCCCCTTCAATTCAAGCAGACGTGGTGGATTATGACACGCTCAGATTTAAAAATCGACGAACAGGGTTATTATTTTCACTCTGGGGAATGGGCACAAAGTTTGCTTTAGCTATTAGTGTTGGCTTTGCATTTCCTATTCTTGAACTACTCAGTTTCGATCCTGATAACCCCTCATCTGAAGGAAAGATATTCTTGGTTGTGATCTATGCTTTGGTTCCAGTCGTACTTAAGGTNATTACNATTGGGATTGTTTGGGGATTTCCTTTCGACGGTAGCCGGCACCAATCGGTTATACGGCGTCTAACTAGTTTGCAAGCCAGAGCCCATAAATGAGTAATAGTTAAAAATATACATACTATTGTCAAAACAATGTTGATTTACTGCCAGGCGGCTTAAGTTAGATGAAANCACAAAATTGTGTAAATTTGTTCCCTCCACTTTTGCTTGAGGATTACTTTGCAGGCAAAACGAAAGGGTGGGGTCTGTTCGAGGATCGTTTTGGAAATGTTAGGAAACAATTTTGCGTGGATATTAACGGATNCTGGAATGGTAAAGAATTGTATTTGGAAGAGGATTTTCTTTACAGTAATGGTGAAACAGAGAACCGTAATTGGGTCATAGAAAAGACTGACACATATCGGTACCAGGGAACGGCGGGCGATGTGGTTGGTGTTGCTTTTGGCGAATGCTCGGGTAACACACTATGCTGGCAATATGATATGAAATTAAATATAAGCGGCCACTTGGTAAGTGTTCATTTTACCGACCGAATGTATTTGCAATCAGACGGCGTCATACTCAGTAAGGCGAGAGTAAGTAAACTTGGATTGGAAATAGGGGTTGTAACATTAACGTTTATGAANAGCCTAACAAGTGGAGAGCCGGATACCTACATCAGAAACGCACTGCCAATCGCTGTCGAATTTGAGCAAGGATCGATCCAATAATTGGAAGCTGTTCATAAAAACTGCCGGCAGCATCCCAATAATCTACNTGCTCAACTATCAATCCCATATCATTTAACGATAAGATACTTGTTCCATCGAATACCCAGGGCTTTTTTCTTAACTGACCAGTNAATGTCCACTGGATACATCCGTTGGCACCATCAGAAAANGATTGGTTNACCTGGAACGAAACGCTCCCTATTTCCTTAAACATGTGNGCGAATACGGCCTTCATTTCCTCNATACCNAAGACATCATTAAAGGGATCCTTGAAATGAACATTAGGGGCGACGTAAAGAGAAATTTGGTTTAAGTTTTTTGCATTTAAATTTTCTAAATAACCTACATATGCTCTAAAATAAGCACTCATTTTTTAAGCATTCTTTTAGTTAAAGCAAAAAAGAAGCGTGACGGTAAAAACTTCAAAAACAGCATTGGAAAGGCCAAACGCTTTGGAAATGAAATCTCAAATTTATCNGTCTTAAGTCCACTAACTATACGACTTGCTGCTTCTTCAGCAGTTATGATAAATGGCATTTCAAAATCATTTTTGTCGGTTAGTGGGGTTTCTACAAAACCTGGGTTAATTAAAGTTAAGCGAACACCATGTTCGGCTAACTCTGGCCTAAGAGCCTCACACATATTTATGATCGCTGCTTTGGTGGCACCGTAAGCCGATGCAGAGGGGAGCCCTCTATAGCCAGCAAGTGAGGCAACTACCGCAATATGTCCTTTTTTATTCCTAATGAACTTAGGAATAATTTCTGCAAGACCGTGTACAGTACCCATGAAGTTAACTTCCATTAAATTTCTAACAGAGGCTGTCGAGAAATNAGTAACTGAGACTGGGGAGTGGGTTCCTGCATTTAATATAACTAGATCAAGATTACCCATCTTTTTTTCTATACTGTGCACTGTTGCTATAGTCTCTTCATAATCAGAAACATCAAGTGGAAATGCAAAAACTTTACCTGATCGGCACTCATTAATAAGGCTCGAAAGATCTTCTATAGTTCTAGATGTTGCTGCCACGGTCCACCCATCAGCAACCATGAGCTTGGCAAGGGCGCGCCCAATGCCCTTTCCTGCGCCAGTGATCCAAACATTCTTCAACTTATTATTATCCATCAAATTTTTATTTCTTAGTTGATGTCCCTAAACACTTCTGACAAACATATTTTATGACACTTCCATCGCTCCCAATGAATTGCATCCCGACCCAACGATTTTTCTTATCATACCAAATCTCAGTTTGCAGATCGCCAGTATATACGTACTTCACAGCTTTGATTTTGCCTTGGGTTGCATCAATTAGCTCGTTCCCCTTTTTTATGATCTCTACTTGGTTTAACTCACCGGTCAAAGTATTTAAAACCTGTTTTTGGTTCAGCACTCCCGCATTCCAATGGTTCGTGGGGTAGACTGGCGAGAATGCTTCAAAACTATTTTTCATATTAGAGATAAGTAGTTTATCTAAACGCTTATTTGCATCAAACGAGAACTTATCCCCATCATCATTTACNTCCACTGATAATTTATTTAACAATCCCTTCTTCCAGTTAGCTTTNGATCGATAGCGAAATTTATATGCANTTATGAAAAGTATATCGATACTTAAATTGAATTCGCTAATGACAGTTAAATTGTCCAACTCTCCTTCAAACCTAACAATATGTGACCCTACCTTATCCGCCTCTCTGTAAACATCAAAAATTATATCACGCCCGTAAAGTTCGAATGGATTAACGAAATTATTTTTTGTTTTCAGAGTATCTGCTTCTAAGGTAGAGCTGCTCACAAGCAGGACCAACAAGATTTTTTTCAGTAATGACAAAGTTTTAGTCCATGGCAAACCATTAATTGAAATATCCAAAAGCTAGGTGCAACTTTCTTTGGTTAATCTTGCCTATTCCGCTGCTTCTTTTTGGCTGACGTCATCAAGAAGGAATTCAGGCACCCGGCAGCCAATTGGGCAACACCTTCCTGGTTGCTTATCGGGAGCCTTTCCATCGTTGCGGGCGAGCATATCTCTATCCATTAACTGCTGAACTATCTCTTTCTTTTCTGCAACCGGATAGTTACGCCATATTTCACGTTTCATTGCTTCCGGTGAACCACCTCCATGAAGTGACATTACAGAATACCAACCAGCTTGGTGGGATGCTGTCANATCGTCTATCAATCGCATCGTTTGCATTCGTTGGGAGGCAGGGACGTTNGGGTGTCCCTGCATAACCTCAGATAATGTACCGGCTGTAATTGGNTTATGGTCCTCATCAGGAGCGGGCAGAGCCACGATCAATCCCCCAGAAACATTATGGGCAAGTCTGTGCATATCGTATATTTGTGTTGCCATCAGTAATTTCCCAATATTTGCAAAGACAGGCTCTGGCATAATATTCCCGCTTCCATCCTTTTTGCCGTAAGTCGATGCAGCAATGCCCGTTGCAAAAAAACCTTCAACTATTTTGATAAGCTCAACCATATCATTTCNCAGGTGACTATGGCGCTCTGGGTCTAACCCATTAGCTTCAATGACACTCGCACTCGCACCAATTAAAAGATCACCAAATCCNGCCCTAGCAGCAATACACGAATGTCTGTGGTGAGTTGCATAAGCATAAGTCAAATGCTCGGACATGTATGTTTCACCATTGAGAAAAACTCTTTCCATCGGAACAAAAACATTATCAAATATGACAATACCAGTTGTTTGACCGTAGCGTTTCGAAAATATAGCACCATCTTCCCCAGGACGACCTGCTGGACGTGCNGATATAGTTATGCCTTCTGCGTCTACGGGTACAGCACAACACACTGCAAACGCGGCATCATCAGTTGTCATAGCCCGGCAAGGCATTACAATAAACCCATGCATGTAGGGGGCTCCAGTCACAATCGCCTTAGTTCCTGAAATTACTATGCCATCAGGCCTTTCTTCAACAATATGCAAATAACTATCCGCATATAATTGCTGATGCGGTTTTTTTGATCTATCGCCTTTAGCATCAGTCATTGCAATTCCGTAACTTAAATCTTGATCCTGAACCTCGGCCATAAAATTACGAAACCGCTCAAAATATTTTGTTCCTTCTTCTGCATCACATCGTTTTGTTGCTTGATACAATCCATTAAATGCATCATGAACTAAATACCGTTGAACGCATCCCGCCTCACAACATAAAATTCTAACTGCTTCTAGTTTTGCCAGCAAATCATCGGGGCTTCTATCAATATGGAGTAATCGATTGACTAGTTTGCCAGTTTCTTGTTCTCGAGCCATCATTAATGGCGCAAATTCTGGTTTAGAGGCATAATCATACGTTACACCAATTCCATTTATTCCTGGTTGTAACAACGGTTCATCCGCAACGCTGTCGATAGCTTGACCATCAATAAAAACACGCGGGTGAAAAGATCTAAGGCTATCTCTGTATTCNTCTGTAGAACCTATCATGTAATTTTCCCCCTGTTTATCTCAACTAATTAAGATGTTTTTAAACTTTCAAGCAAGTTTGAAATATCAACCGTTCTTTGAGCTTTTTCGACTATGGGATAGTCAACAAAATAACCATCTATTTGAATAGAAGCGATCCCGGCTTTCTCTGCCTCCCCAAACTCACTAATAATGCGTTTTGACCACCTAACTTCATCTACACTCGGGGTAAAAATTTCGTTCGTTACTGGAACTTGATCTGGATGGATACACATTTTCCCCTGAAACCCTAGGCCTAATATGTTTAAACAGGACGCCTTAAAAGCATCATGTTCTTTAATGTGAATGAATACAGTATCAACAGGCGGCTCCAATTTTCCAAATCGTGAAGCAAGAACCATTTCGGAACGAACAGGTAGAAGTTCATCTTCTTTAAGTGTCCATTGCATTCCCAAATCACGCGTGTAATCGCCACCTCCAAAAGCAAGACGGCGGACCCTTGTATCTGCATTTGCCATTTCACGGATATTTACGAGCCCTCCTGCTGTTTCTATTATTGGCATCAAATCAATAGATCTATGAGGCAATCCTCGTTCTTTTTCTAAATTTGTAAGCAGCCAGTCGATAGATCTAAGGTCTTCCAAGCTCTCTAACTTAGGTAAAACAATCCCATCTAAGTTTTCTGATACNATAGAACAAATATCGCCATAACAAAATTCTGTGTCATAAGCATTCACTCTAACGAAAACGGCGCAGTTGCGGGGCTGATCTAGCGTTTTATTGATTAAGTTACGTGTACTTTTTTTTTCGGATATGGCTACGGCATCCTCAAGATCCAAAATCACTACATCGGCACCTAGACCCATTGCCTTTTCCACTCGGCGTTCATGGTTCCCAGGGGCAAACAAGTAAGTTCTATTCGCATGCACTTTCATATCACACCATCTTCCCGCAATTCATTAATTTCCTGTTTCGAAAGTCCAATCTCATCTTCATAAAATTGGAAAGTATTTTGTCCAAGACTAGGACCAAGCGTTTTCACTTCCCCTGGGCTAACCGATAGAGTAGGAAATACGTTAGGAACAGTGACATCTCCAACCTTTTCAACGTTTACATTAGTCATTGTTTTGCGCGCGGAAAAATGAGGGTCTGCAAAGATATCTGCAATAGAGTTTACAGCTCCTGCAGGCACTCCATTCGCAGTGCATATATTAATGACATCGTCCCTCGACATTGACCGTGTCCAGCTTTCAACTTCAATAAGAACTAATTCTCTATCTTTTAATCTGTCTTTTTGGTTTCTGTATTTCTGCAACAAATCAGGCCGTTTCATTGCGACACTCAATCTCTCAAACATTTTGTCAGTCGTACACGCAATCGCCAAAAACTTCCCGTCACCGGATGGGAAATGACCGTGTGGACAGGCATTCAATGTGCCAGTGCCTTCTGGTTCACGAACAAAACCATCCTTTGCATATCTTGGCGCTATCTCATCAAGCGCTCTAAACACACTCTCATATAGAGCACAATCCACCACCTGCCCCATTCCGGTTGCATCACGGTACCTCAGAGCCATCATTATTCCAATGCAACCATTCATCCCAGTCATATAATCCCCCAGAGAGGTCGATCCAGGCGTTACTGGAATTTCTCCAGGTAGTCCCGATAGGTATGTCAAACCGCCATAAGCGTGAGCTATTCTCGCAAAACCCGGTCTATCCTTATAGGGGCCTGTCTGTCCATATCCAGAAACTCTTAGTAAAATTAAACCTGGGTTTATTTTACTTAAAACCTCCCAACCTAACCCCCATTTCTCTAATGTTCCGGGTCTAAAGTTTTCACAGACCACGTCAGTTGTCTTTATCATCTCTTTAAAAAGTTCTGCACCCTTGGGTTTACTTAAATTCAAGGTAACTGACTTTTTATTACGTGCTTCGTTTAACCAAGCTAAAGATTGATCAGGAAGCTCGGTTTGAGTCCCGTAACGTCTCCAGGGGTCACCGCCAGCAGGGTGCTCCACCTTAATAACATCTGCACCAAATTCCCCCATTATAGAGGCTGCGTGGGGCGCTGCTATAAAGCAGGCAATATCAAGAACCCGTATACCCGACAAAGGTTTTTTAATTTTATTCATAAATTTCATTTCTAAAGTGAGATGCCCAAATATATTATCTACCGTTAAACCAGAATAAAACCGTATATCANATATTTAGTGGACTTTCTCTTGATTGATAAGGTCGTTCGAGGTCTTTAATATCATCCATACTCAATTCGATGTCTACAGCCGAGATTGCGTCTGAAATATGCGATAATTTTGTAGCTCCTATTATTGGAGAGACTACAGCAGGATTTTTTAAAATCCATGATAGGGCAACTTGTGTAGGTTTTATGTCATATTTTTTAGCTATGGAAATAATAGTAGCGACTACCTCTTTGTCCGAATCACGAAACAAAGAAGCACCTGTCTTAAGGCCCTTATCATATTTAGCTCTCTCCGTTTCACCTACGCCACCCCCAGCCCTATTCCCCGCTAAAACACCTCGGGCTAATGGACTATAGGGAATTAACCCCACGCCAGCATCAACGCATAATGGGATCATTTCACGTTCTTCATCCCGTTGAATTAAGTTATAAAGGTTTTGCATCGCAATCGGACGAGCATAACCCTTGCATTCAGCCAACGTAAGTAATTGAGCAAATTTATAAGCTGGCATTGTTGAACAGCCTATATAAAGAATTTTTCCTGCTTTTCTTATTTCTGTGAGGGTATCGAGCACTTCTTCCAAGGGCGTTATATTATCTAATCGATGAATCTGATATAAATCAATGTAGTCTGTTTTAAGTCTCTTTAGTTGCTTATCTATGCTCTCCATCAAATGTTTTCGACCTAGCCCTATTTGATTAACACCATCACCCATTCTAAGACCAACCTTTGTAGATAAGACGATGTTTTCTCGACTAGCATAACCCATCAATGTTTCGCCAATAATTCGCTCACTTTCGCCAAGGTTGTAAGCATCAGCTGTATCGAAAAAATTAACGCCATTATCCAGTGCGTGACGAAAAAATGGCGCACTGTCGGATTGATCGAAAGCAGCCCAATCTCGACGCCCTCTTGCTCCCCATGAATTACCTCCAATACAAATGGCGCTCACATTCAAACCACTTGATCCTAAATTNACAAATTTCATAAGAACCTCATTTTAAAAATCTTAATGACCTGGTTAAGCCAAGCACATAGTCGATCACTACGATGCGATCAACTAATCGTCAAAAAGTCTTCTTGCCCAACCTACCATGAAACTGCAAATTAAAAGAAAATCTTTAGGGATAATATATTATGGACAAGGTAATCGGTTGGATCGGTGTTGGAAGTATGGGGAGCCGTATGGCAATGAATTTGTCTGGAGGTGGATACTCTATAATCGTTGCAGATAAAATTAGCACAGAANCCGCTCCAAAAAATGCCGAAGTAGCNATAAATAANCAAGAACTGGCAAAAAAGGCAGAAGTTGTAATTTTTTCAGTCCCCGCGGGCCCTGATACTCTCACAATTGCTCAAGAATTTATCAAAACTCCTGACAGTATCGTAAAAACGGTAATAGACACATCCACAATTGGAATTCCTCACGCAAAAGAAGCGTTTGAATTATTTAAAGCTCACGGAATTGAATATATTGATGCGCCTGTCTCTGGTGGAATAGCGGGAGCAGAGGCTGGAACTCTGGCCGTTATGGTCGGTTGCCAGTTGGATAGCTTTGATAAATTTAAACCAATGTTAAAGTGCATTGGCCAAAATATAATCCATGTTGGCTCTAAGGCAGGACAGGGGCAGACAGTGAAACTTTTGAACAATTTTTTATCGGCAACAGCGATGGCTGCCACAAGCGAGGCTATGGCATTTGGAACAGCTAATGGACTTGATATGAAGGCTATCTTGGATGTTGTGAACGTCTCAAGTGGTCGCAATACGGCGACAATGGATAAGTTTCCTAATCGTATTGTTACTGAAGCATATAATGGGGGGTTTGCAACTAAGATGATGGCAAAAGATGTAANATTGTATGTTGAAAATGTATCAACCATAGGCTCTGCTGAACGGTTAGGNCCTCTAGTAGCAGACACTTTTGCGCAACTAGAAAAGTTTGAGGCCAATTCTGACTTTACAAAGATCTATCCGTTTATACGTGATAAACATTTTAACGACTAAAACCANATTTATCTTATTGGTGTATTATCTTTTGCTCCTGCCTCAGGAAAAAGCCAGAGCGCAATAATCATAACCACAACCAAACCCGCTATGACTTTAGCGACCGTCGTATCCGCAAATGTAGCTTCCAGCCATACCGATAAACCNCCAACCATTATTACCCCGAGGGTCAATATGAGTTTGATTTTCTTTGACACATTCACGTCCTTCAAAAAAATATTATGAAATTTTTTCTAAATTTTTAGGCTTCCTGTAGTATAGTTGGACCACGGCCTGCAACCGTTGTACGACGCATATCACGTTTTTCTGCTGTGTCACGGATTGGTCTAACCCGATGCATACATTGTCGATTATCCCACATTACTAGATCCCCTACACTCCATTTATGACTATAGACGAAAGATCGTTGCGTTGCGTGCTCCATCATTTCTCTAATAAAGTCGCGCGCTTCTGGCATCTCCCAGCCAATAATCGTTCCTATGTGAGCTGAAAGGTAAATAGACTTCCGTCTGGTGAACTCATTNTTTCGAACCAAGGCGTGTCTCACCGGAGCAAACATTGTTTTTTCTTCTTCACTAAAGTCAGAAAATCCAAGCTGGCCTCGGGAATAAATCAGCGAATGCTCTGTAATTAAGCTTTCTATCTCCTTCTTAGTCTCCTCATTCAATGCATCATAAACAGCTGGCATAAATGAAAATTCGGTGTTTCCACCTATATCTGGTGTACTTCTGCAAGATAGCAAAGAAAACTTGGACGGTGTCACCCGAAAAGAGCTATCTGAATGCCAAAGTCTATTCCCAAGATTAAACATACGACGACGATCACCTCGCTTGAGCACTTCTCCACTTTGATCGAGATTGCTTACGTCTGCAAATTCAATACTCAGCCTCCGTTCATCCGCTTTCAAAACGTTTGAGCCAATATGAAGCTCTAACTCCCCAAAATTCCTCGTATAGGCGATTTGTTGTTCATCAGTGATATTTTGATTATGAAAAATCAATATACCAAACTTATCCATGCCTTCTTCTATCTGCTTAACATCAGCTAATGATAANGGTTTTGATAAATCTAAACCTGAAACTTGACCCACAAAATCTCTATGTAATTGTTTAATGGCAATTGTCATTTCCTAATCCCAAGATAGTTCTACTAACTAACACAATTAATTAATTAATTAATTTATTTGTCTGGTTGTCTCTTGCTCTCCTGCAACCGTAGTTCGGCGCATATCACGAGGTTCACCCGTATCTTTAAATGGTCTCACACGATGCATGCATTGCCTATTATCCCAGATAACCAAATCNCCAACCGTCCATTCGTGCGTATACACAAACTCACGGGCCGTAGCATGTTCTGTTAACTCACGAATGAAATCACGAGCCTCAGGCATCTCCCAATCAACAATTGTTCCGATATGAGCTGATAAGTAAGTCGACTTTCGCCCAGTAGTTTCATTCTTACGAACTAGAGCTTGACGTACAGGGGTAAAAGTTTTCTTTTCATCTTCGGTAAATCCTGAAAACCCTAGTAGACCGCGTGAATATATAAGCGAGTGCTCTGTCACTAATTCTTCAATATCATTTTTTATTTCGTCGTCAAGGGCATCGTAAGCAGCTGGCATAAAGGCAAATTCTGTATTCCCGCCGTAACTTGGTTTTGAATGACACGATAGTAAGGAACATTTGGCAGGGATTTTTCTGTACGAACTATCTGANTGCCACAACCTATTTCCAAGATTAAACATACGTCTGCGGTCATTTCTGNTAAATATATTGCCATCCTTATCCAGATTACTTACGTCAGCTATTTCCAGACTTAATCGGCGGTCTTTTTCTTTCGTGACATTTCCACCAACCGCAAGTTCAATGGCACCAAAAGCCTTACTAAATTCTATTTGTTGCTCGTTAGTTAAGATTTGGTTTTTAAATACTAAAACCCCATACTCATCCAAGGCTTGATTTAATTCNATAATTTCAGAATTGGATAATGCGCTTTTTAAATCTATACCATCAACCGCGCCAACAAAATACTGATGCACCTTGTGAATGGAAAACCCCATACAAACCTCCCTTTCTCCTGNTGGCATATCTTTCCAGTTTTATGTATCTTATAGAAGTATGCACGCTTCAGAATAGTATAAACATTAATCAAATCTCAAATGGGATAGGGTTTGCAGAATAAAANCAACAGCAATTCTGTCGAGGCTACCCTGATTTTTTTTCTAGAAACGCTGACATTATTTTTTGCGGTTCGCCCTTAGCATAAGCTTCTTGNTGGCCAAGAACTCCCGCACGAAAGGCTTCTTCAAAACCAGCCAGGGCTATCTCACGGAAACGATGTTTTGTTCTTTTCCATGCGTTTGGCGGTTTTCTAGACAATTCTTCAGCTACGGCGCACGCCTTCGATAAGAGTTGATCTTTATCTACAAGATGGTTGATTAGACCTAGTTCGGTAGCTTCTTGGGCACCTAACAAGCGGCCAGTCATAGATAATTCTTGGTTCTTGGACCATCCCAAATGTAAGCTCATCCAATAAGAACCCATAATACTCGGGATCCCAGCATTTATTTCTGGCTGTCCCATTTTAGTTTGATTGTGTGCAACACGCTGATCCGATACCAAGGCCATCTGGAATCCTCCACCGGCCGCAACACCATTTAGTGCCGCAATTACAGGCTTATCCGTCAAAAGTATTTGACGATAAATATTACAGACTGTCCCAAACCAACTTTCTATCTCCTCCACTTTGACATTCAANGCTTCGTCAAGATCAACACCAGCACAAAAAGATCTATCCCCTACCCCAGTTAAGACAATACCATTTACATCTTCATCTCTATCTAAATCTATTAAAGTGTTACTGATGGCTCTAGCTAAGTCTTGTGTTAGAGCATTNAAAGCGGTTGGTCGGTTTAGGCTCAAGATTGCTATGCTATCTCGTCTATCAATTTTTACAACGTCTTTCATCATCATCCCAACCCAATTTTATTGTAATAGANATATTGTTTTAAATTGCACCTTTATCTCGCAACGCCGCAAGATCATCCTGGTTTACATTACACAGCTCCATGAGGAGACTTTCAGTGTGCTCTCCAAGAGTTGGAGGTCTTTTAACTTCTGTAGGCGAATCTGACAGTTTGATAGGGCAGCCAACAGTCTTAAAATTACCNCTCGGTGGGTAATCTATATCAAGTATCATGTCCCTTTCTTTTAGATGCGGGTCTTCAAGAATTTCGCCAGTGTCCTGACAAGCTCCACTCGGAACGCCAGCGTCACCCAAAATTCGCATTGCCTCATATTTTGTCTTTTGTCTAGTCCATCCTTCGATTATCGCATTTAATGTTTCTCGATTTTCCCATCTACTTTCAGGTANGGCATACCTTGGGTCTTCAACAATATCGGGGCGGTCAATAGCGTTTGCAAATGCTTTCCACATTTGTTGTTGAGCAAAAATATAAATATAGTCATTGCGGCCACCCGGGGCACAAGGATAAGTGGAGCCAGGTACATTTTTTCCTAACTGGTTCCCTGTACGCTGCTGNACCCCTCCAAGCCGCTGGTGGTCTCTAAGGCTGATGCGCATAATATTTGCTACACTATCCTGCATCGAAACTTCTACCTCTTGCCCTTTTCCAGTAGAATTACGTTGCTGAAGTGCCGCCAAAATACCTATAGCCATATGCATTCCGGTTCCTGAGTCACCAATAGCAGGCCACACATATGTTGGAGGATTATCAGGAAAGCCAGTGGCACACATCGCTCCTCCCATCGCCTGAGCGATCGGCTCAAAGCTTTTAAAGCTGCTGTATGGTCCGTAAGTTCCAAACCCTTTAATAGTTGCGTAGATCAATTTCTTATTTATTTTAGATAGGATGTCATAGCCAAGTCCTAATCTATCAAGAGCTCCAGGTGAAAAGTTTTCAACCAGAACGTCCGCTGTGCTTATTACCTTTTTGAAAAGATTTTTTCCCTCTTCTGTTTTTAAATTTAGTGTCAAACTCTGCTTATTAGCATTTAAAATTAGAAAAAATAAACTGTCACTATCCTGATCACGCATATTTGTTCGGGCCACGTCACCTTTCCCCGGCTCCTCGAGTTTAATAACCTCTGCTCCAAGCCATGCGAGGATCTGCGTGCAAGCAGGTCCCGCCTGATTGTGTGTCATGTCAATGATACGGATTCCATCAAGAGCTTTAATCATTTTCTCTTCCTTTTCTGATTATATTTAGTTTGGATTTAATTGACCCAAACCCTTTTCATTTGGATTAACAAATTCAACACTAGGGTGACCGGTCCTCCCATAACCCCACCAAACCTTCAGTCCAAACATTGTTTTTTGTCGGTCCGTTGCTTGCTCCAAAACTTCAGGGTCTAATGCGATTGTATAATTGACTTGCGGTCTATATTGCGGGCCACAGAAAGTTAGCAGCATTGCTATCCTATTTTCATTAGTTCTATTAGAACCCGTTCCATGCCAAATTCTTCCATCAGTTATAATTGCAGTCCCAGCAGATCCTTCCGCTGCCACAGTTTTTATATTGGCATCTTTTACTGGATCAGGGTGTCGGCCCATTAGATGACTTTTAGGGACTAATCTGGTTCCACCATTAATATCTGTAAAATCATTCATCATAAAAATTGCATTCGAACATGCAGCGGGCGCTAACGCCACCGGAGGCTCCGTGCGATCCGGATCGAAATCAAAAATCGACCTGGTCATAGAGCCTACTGGGAGGTTTCGTCGCCCGAGCCGTGTTGGTTCTGGTGCCCACCATTGATCAGTATGTAGACTCATTTTTGATCCGCCAGGTTTTGCTATATTAGAAGAAAATGACGAAAGTTGAAATTCTTCCCCAAGCACATGTCCAACCGTCTCATACATTACGTCTATCTCCAGAATATCAATGAATTCTTGCCCTTTATTTGGCAGTAACCATACACGCTGATTAATTCCACCGTTTTTAGCACTAAAAACTTCTGATCGTAATTTTCCACTTTTATCCCTAAATTCGCCCCATTTTTGCTCAGGGCCACCATCCTCAAATGCATAACCCAACTCTTTTTCTGCCAAAGCCTGGTCTAGTAAACGTTTTCTCACATTCCCAAGTAATGGATCAGTTAGCGCTCCCTCTAAAAGTCCATAACCCCATTGATCGAGGTCGTATTTAACTCTCTCACAATCATTAGTTGGTTTGGGTAATTCAGAAACTGTCCAAGAACACATTTTGATCATCCTTATAATGCCTANCATTAATTTTGCTCTACAGAGCACTATATCGCAATAATTCTATCAAAAAGCTTGACGAATAGGGTGTCGATAATCCCATATCTGGTCGAAAGAANAATTATGNTTTACAGTAGATATTTATGATTATTNNATATTGGAATAGTTTGTCTCTAAAACTTAAGCCTGTTCAGGCGGGACTGGGAGCGAANTAATGAAAATGAAAGCAGCGGTGCTCAGAGAAACTGGAGCGAAAAGGCCCTATGCAACATCTCAGCCAATTCAAATAGAAGAGATAGATATAGATCCCCCACAAGCTGGCGAGCTTTTAGTAAAAATAGCTGGGGGGGGATTATGCCATTCAGATCTCTCGGTTATAAACGGAAACCGCGCACGACCGATGCCTCTCGTTTTAGGACACGAAGGATCGGGCGAAGTTGTTGAAGTAGGTGCTGGTGTTAGAGANATTAAAGTAGGCGATCCAATCATTTTTCAATTTTCAGCGTCATGTGGCGTTTGTGGAAATTGTTTGGGTGGACGGCCACAGCTTTGCGAGACACACGATAAAGCCCGAGCTAAAGGGCATTTGATGGCTGGCGGGAGCCGCCTCAAAGATAGTAACGGCGTTGAGATTGCCCATCAATCTGGAGTGTCATGCTTTGCCGAATATGCCGTAGTAGATCGAGGCACGGCTGTTAAGGTTGATAAAGATCTACCACTAGCAGACGCGGCAATATTTGGTTGTGCTGTTATGACTGGGGTTGGTGCGGTCCTAAATACTGCTCGTATAAGAGCAGGAGATACTGTCGCTTGCGTGGGATTAGGCGGCGTAGGTCTAAATGGTTTACTTGGCGCTAAACTAGCTGGTGCTGAAAAAATAATTGCAGTTGATATTAGCGATGACAAACTTGGTTTNGCCCGCCAACTNGGAGCAACCCACACTGTCAATGCGCGTGATAAAGACCACGTAGAACAAATAAAAGACCTCACAAACGGTGGTGTAGACTATGCTTTCGAATTCTCAGGTACTATCCCCGCTACAGAGACTTGTTACAAATCAATCCGAATGGGTGGCGAGGTACTTATAGTTGGTTTGTCACCTTCAAATAGTCTTTTTTCTTTTAACCCTTCAGATATAGTTAATTCCGAAAAGGCGATNCGCGGGAGCTATATGGGAAGTTGTGTACCTGTAAGAGATATTCCACGTTATATAGAGCTTTATCGACAGGGAAAACTCCCCGTCGATAAACTTATCAATAAAAGTATTGGATTTGATAAAATCAACGATGGTTTNGATCAATTAACCGACGGACTAGTGATCCGACAGATTCTTGAACCGCATCAAATTTGATACACCGAACAGGATAGAGTAGATCTTTANGCTACTCTATCCTGTTTTTTTTAAAGTTACTGTGTTCAAAATAAATATTATTTCATTAAACTAATTAAGTACTCCCCATAACCACTCTTCAAAAGTGGTTCGGCGAGTTGTAACAGTTTGGTCTCATCGATATAACCCATATTGTAAGCTATTTCCTCAATACACGCGATTTTGAGCCCCTGCCTCTCTTCAATTGTGCGGACAAATTCTGAAGCTTGAAGAAGAGATTCGTGAGTGCCGGTATCTAACCATGCAAAACCGCGACCAAGCCGTTCGACTTTCAGCGAACCTCTTTCTAAATAGATGCGATTAACATCAGTAATTTCTAACTCTCCTCTAGCAGAGGGACTAATATTATGAGCTATATCAACAACCTCATTGTCATAAAAATAAAGACCCGTTACCGCCCAATTTGATTTTGGAATCGCAGGCTTTTCTTCAATACTTTCTGCAACGCCGTTTTCNTCAAATGCTACAACACCATATCTTTCAGNGTCCTTTACGTAATACCCAAAAACTGTAGCGCCAGAACGTTGCGAGGCCGCTCGTGCCAACATATCTGACAGTCCGTGTCCATGGAAAATATTATCACCCAACACTAGACTACATGAGTCTCTGCCAATGAATTCACTGCCTATAATGAAAGCCTGGGCAAGCCCCTCTGGTTTAGGTTGTAAAGCATAGGAAAGGGATATTCCCCATTGTGATCCATCACCAAGCAAATTTTGGAAATCGGCCTGATCTTCTGGTGTNGTGATTAATAAAATTTCATTTATCCCAGCCAGCATCAAAGTGCTAAGTGGGTAATAAATCATTGGTTTATCATAGATTGGTANCATTTGCTTGGAAACAGACATCGTTAAAGGATACAGCCGCGTTCCTGATCCACCTGCTAAAATAATGCCCTTCATCTTATTATATCTTTCAAGTTTATTCCTCTATAATTTGATTGAGTACTTCCGCTAGCCCTAGCTGCCAGTCTCGGCGTGGGGGGCTAAATACCGAATCTATCTTACTACAATTTAACAAGGAATTTAATGGACGCTTAGCTGGCGTTGGATACTTACTAGAAGGTATCCCTATGATAGATGGTTTTTTAGATACCCAATTTGCTTTTTTTTCAAAAATTTCTTCTGCAAAGTCTTTCCATGTTGCGTGGCCTATCGCCGTATAATGGTAAGTGCCCCAAAAACCTGCATCCTTTTGNCTCAATACCTGTTTGGTTATAGAGAGGATCGCTTCCGCTATATCCCCCGAAAAAGTAGGTGCGCCGAACTGATCATCAACCACATTAAGAGTTTCCTGTTCTTTCCCAACCCTCAGCATAGTTTTTACAAAATTAGTCCCATGAGCAGCATAAACCCAGGACGTCCTAAGTATTATATGTTCAATCAAAATTTCTCGGATTGCATTTTCGCCAGACTCTTTTGANTTCCCATAAATTCCAATAGGACAAGTAAGATCCGTTTCGTCGTAACTTGCTGTTTTTGTTCCATCAAACACATAGTCAGTCGATAAATGAATAAGCGGAATAGATAACCGTTTACAACTATCGGCCATGATTTTTGCGGCATCGCAGTTCACTTGAAATGCGACATCTTTATTATTCTCTGCCGCGTCAACAGCAGTGAATGCTGCAGAATTGATAACAATGTCTGGCCGTATGCAGTCAAGTTGGGAATTAACCTGGGCCTCGTTTATGATATCCATATCAGCCCGTTTCGGTGCAACAATATTAATCCTCCAAGCGTCTGCCCGACGAATTAATTCCGTTCCTACCTGACCTGTTCCTCCCGTAATAAAAGCCTTAGTTTTATTCTTCATCATTTCTGATTCACGCTTCCCAAACGTTCTCCACGATATTCTCCACTTAGAATTGGTTTCCACCAACTAGAATTAGCTAGATACCATTTTACTGTTTTACGAAGGCCTGTCTCGAACGTTTCAGTAGGTCGCCAATTTAATTCGTTGCGTATTTTGGTTGAATCTATCGCATAGCGATAATCATGGCCTGGCCGATCCGACACAAAATCGATTTGTTCTTTGTACTTTAGCATGTCTGAACGAGGAGAAATTTCATCTAAAAGACTACAGATATGCAGAACAACATCCAAATTNCTTATCTCCGCATTACCTCCAACATTATAACTTTCGCCAGTCCGTCCTTCGAATAATATTTTGCAAAGCGCATTAGCGTGATCATCAACATATAGCCAATCCCGAATATTTTCTCCTTTACCATAAACTGGTAACCTTTCTTTTTTTAGAGCTTTAATTATTATTAACGGTATAAGTTTTTCTGGAAAGTGGTATGGGCCATAATTGTTGGAGCAATTACTTAAAACAACTGGAAGNCCATAGGTCTCGTGCCATGCTCTCACCAAATGATCTGACGACGCTTTACTTGCAGAGTAGGGCGATCGAGGGTCATAGGCCGTACTTTCCGTAAAAGAGCCCGTTTGGCCGAGGGATCCAAAGACTTCATCTGTTGATATGTGATGGAAGCAAAAATTATCTTTTTTGCTAATGGGCAGNTTTGACCAATATATTCTTGCAGACTCAAGCATATTGTATGTTCCAACAATGTTGGTTTGTATGAAATCACCCGGACCATCTATGGATCGGTCAACATGNCTTTCGGCTGCGAGATGCATGATAGCATCGGGTTGATGTCGATCGAGTACTGATATTATTCCAAGACGATCTTTTACATCCAGTTGCTCAAACGCGTAATTAGGNTCCTTCTCGACAGAAGCGAGGGAGGACAAGTTTCCCGCATAAGTTAATTTATCTACATTAACAACGGAACGATTTAGATGGGTGACCAAATACCGCACAACCGCAGAACCAATAAATCCCGCTCCACCAGTAACCAATACCTTTTCAAACGCTCTAGCCATGCGGATATAACCTATTTTTTAATAACTGAAGTAATCGGGAAGTTCGCAAAGCTTAGGNTATTTTTTATCTTTTTCAGATAAAATTGGATTATTGCTGCCCAACGGCCATTTAATTGCTAACTCAGGGTCATCCCATGCTATACCGCGTTCATTTTCTAACGAGTACGGNGCNCTAACTTTATATTGAACTTCAGTATTGCGCTCTATTGTACAAAAACCATGTGCAAAACCTTTTGGAACAAGAATTTGGTTCCATAATTCAGCACTAATCACCCTCGCGACCCACTGGCCATATGTTGGAGATCCCTTCCGAATATCTACAGCCACATCATAAATCGCACCCTTGGTAACACGGACAAGTTTATCTTGCGCAAGCGGGATTGTTTGGAAATGAAGACCCCTTAATGTTCCAATTTGCTTAGAAAATGAATGATTGTCCTGGCAGAAATTTAAATTTATTCCACCGNCACTTAATTTCTCAAAATTATACGTCTCCGAGAAAAAACCACGGTCGTCTCCAAATTTTTTTGCAGAAATTAATTTTACATCTAAAATTTCAGTCGGCTCTATATGCACAATCTTTTCCGTATAAAACTTAAAAACACTTTACCCGCTACTATCATTTTTACACCAGTTACGCAACGTAACGAAAAAATACAGAAATTATAATCTAAACCATACAAAAAAAATCTGGGAATTTCTTTTGTGAAACAAATATGTTAGGGTCCTAGTGCTTTTTACCGTTTACTCAGTAACCTTAATGTAAATCCTTCTGACCAATATTTAGAAGCAACCTTTTTGGGAGCCAATGACAAGTGGATAAGTTGAAAAAACACTTGGATGAAGAAAACGGGTCAAAAATTCTTCTTTATCCAAATAAAAGTGATTTTNTGAACACTTCTATTACTAATTACGATGCTCCAAATGCTAAGTCAGACGATTGCAGTATAATTATTGTGTCCTATAAAACTGGTAATATATTGATCGAGTGTCTTCAATCAGTTTTTTTACAAAGGTCTGTCCGACAAATTATTTTAGTTNATAATGGAAATAGTCGCACATTGATGCAACAGGTGAACGAACTAGCAGATGAAGAACCCCGGCTAGAAATCATAACAGGAAATGGAAATATAGGGTTTGCAAAAGCGTGTAACCTGGGTGTTAGAAGGGCGAGAAGTGAATTTATTTTACTGCTAAATCCAGATTCGATAATGGAGGCAGACACTATCTATAAATCGTTAAAAGTTTTCCATTCTAAACCTAATACCACGGTAATAACTGTAAAGATCGAAAATCCTGACGGCAGTGAGCAAAGAGGAGCACGGCGTAATTTAATAACCCCGTGGACCTGCGTAGTTGAACAATTCAGACTCGACCGGCTAGCGCCTGACCACCCATACTTCAAACGCCTAAACCTTAATGAAGCTAAACCGCTAGAGCATATTAGCCGTGTTCACTGCATATCTGGAGCATTCATGTTGATGCCTAGAACTGTTTACAATAACTTGGGCGGCATGGATGAACAATATTTTCTCCATGTAGAGGACGTTGACTTTTGTATGCGTGTCGAAAAATCTGGCGGCATTATTCTCTTTGTCCCTAACGTTAGTGTCATGCATAAAAAAAGCTCGAGCGATGTATATCCAGGTTTTATTGAATGGCACAAAGCTAGAAGTTTCTGCATTTATTTTAACAAACATTTTCATAAGCAGTATCCAAGATGGATACTTAATATTTTTGCAACCGCTATATACTTCAGGTTTGGTGTAAGATTACTCCCAATTTCCGTATCCTGGTTTTGGAAAAAACTAATAACTTAGGTNTCACNNTAGAGAAATCTCTTTTTTAAAATTTTTTAAAACCACCTTTACCTAGTAAACCATCTATTAAACCCCTAATGATAGCATTAAATTTTGATAGCTTTTTATCTTCGATAAAAATAAGTTTTAGAAAATCTTTTCCAATTGACAGAATTTCAAANATTAAGAAACTAGGGAATTTAAGCCCATGCTGTCTTAAGACCCGTACTCGATTTCGATAAATGGTATATCGCCTAAACGCTGGATGGACATGGTAGCTTAAATACTTTTTCCCAAAATTTATTCTAGAAGTATCGCCAAGACGATGTTTTAAGCGCGCAGCGCCTACACCAATAATNCGATAACCTAACTCTCTTAGTCTGAAAGAAAAATCGTAATCTATATAATCGATCCAAAAATCTTCTTTCATCATTCCAACTTCTTTTAATACATGTGAAGGAATTAAGCTGCCAGACGCCATTCCAAACGCCAGCATATCGTCAACCTCATTTAAATCCATGAAGTAGCGCCGCAATAGAAACTTACTTTTAACCGAATAAGATGGAATTGACGGTTTACCATCATCATTTTCATGTCGAGGCGTAAGCATACCTATGTATTCTTTTTTGTTGTAAGAATCAGCNGCAAACATCAGTTTTTCAGTCATATCATAAGCCGGTATGCTATCTTGATCTAGCAGAAGGATCCAATTANAACCCAAATTCATTGCTTCTTTTATTCCCTGATTTTGCGCAGTTGCCAGTCCCAGGTTTTCTTTATTCAATATTAAATTAAAAGAAGTGTTCGACCCCTTGAGTAACTTCTCTATTATCTTTTTAGATTGGCCTGTTGACCCATTATCTATAACCCAAATATCGTCAACCTGTTTACCAATTGAAAAAAGCAAATCAGACAGCCTATCGTCGGGATAATAAGTGACAATAATTGCTGCTATTGAGTGTTTTGTTTGTTCAAGCATCTGTTTGCTTGGTGGAATGAACTTGGAGGGTTTCAGGAACCACACGCCCATCACTTGCCCGCATTAGAAGTTTCCCAAAGGACCATGTCATTGCCGCACCAAATTTTACTAAACTAATTTTTCTATGCCTTTGTATAAGACGGCGTTGATTCCAAGCTTCTGGCAACCCAATAATAGCATCACAAAGAGCCCGATAGCGAAGCTTAAAATCACCACTAAGGACAGACAGACATAGTCGAGACAATATAACCGTGAGAAACCCTGGAAATAACAAAACTAAGAGAGGTCCAGGAATACATCGAATAAAGGTCCATATCTTATTCCTGTTTACATGGTAACGAGCAAAATCTGAATGGATTCCAAAAGTGGCTGATCCTACGTGTTTAACCCTAGCATCGGCTAATTGTATACACNGATGTCCATCAAGACGGAACCTCAGGGCCAAATCAACATCCTCATAATAACAAAAAAAGTTTTCTGCCATTCCATTTAACTTTTGATATATATCTTTCCTATAAACTGCTGCGGCAGCACATGGCCCCAGAACCACGAGGTCATCAGAAATACTGTCCACTGGATAACCTTCTCCCCCTCTCCAAGCGACCCCAAATGGATGATAATGATCACCAGCACCATCTATAATTTCCGGGTAATAATAACT
Organism: Rhodospirillaceae bacterium; assembly: GCA_002708305.1. Lineage (GTDB taxonomy): Bacteria > Pseudomonadota > Alphaproteobacteria > Thalassobaculales > Thalassobaculaceae > UBA7326. The sequence continues at coordinate 2,834 of PANE01000029.1, read as the reverse complement.
AACCTGGGTGGACCCAAAGATCGCTACTTTTGGGTATTTATGAATAGCAATATTAATTTTTGATAACCAATCAGATTGAGGTATCGCATCCGCATTCAATAAGACAAGCCAATCCCCATTTGCCTCGCGAGCAGCTTTGTTGTTGCCAATTGCAAAACCCTCATTGAATGACGATTTTATAAATTTAATATTAATGTGACTTAGATCGATTCTCTCTATGGAACCATCCGTTGTTCCATTATCAAAAATTATGATCTCAAAATCTTTAAAAGATTGCTCTTTAAGNGAATTAATGCACTCCTCAAGATACTTCCCAGAATTAAATGCTACGATTATTACCGTGAAATAGGGTTTTTTAGTTATCATTCTCGCTCAATCTAACTAAATCTTTACCACTATCAATTTCAATACTAACGGTGAGTCAAATCATTAACCTACGAATAAATTAATCTTCCAACAACTCAGATAATGGAAATATATTATTAAAGTCCTTATATGTGCACTGCATCAACATCTATTATAATGGATTTATGTTAATATTCCCCTTTTATGGTCCCCCAACTGGATTGATGTTGGTTGAAATGCTTGTCTTAAAATTGGGATGGCTGGCGTTGGTGAAGCGTCTCCACACATAAACACGTCAACCGCGGCGTAATTTCTTTCTGGCCACGTATGGATACTAATATGCGATTCAGCCAATAAAGCAACTCCTGAAACTCCGCCATTTTCCGTAAATCGATGTAAATAAATATGTAATAATGTAGCACCACATTCATTAACAGATTGTTCCAAGGTAGTTTTTATAAATTGGAGATCATCTAACCGCGACGCACCCCACAAATCTAGCATTAGATGCTTTCCGGCAAAAGTTAATCCTTCTTCTTCAACAAAATGATCTAGTGCATTAGATTGCNNAGGAGTTTCGACTGNCGTAATTTTCTCCAGAGTTCTTATATCAACAGCATTTATTTCTGTTTCCCCCGACNAGGATGGTCTCTCAATTAGACCAGTTGACTTGTTAGTACTTATTTTCAATTGATTTAAAACAGAGGTCTTTTTCATTCCTACATCCACNTTACCACTGTTTTACTCCCGAATATTGATGGAATTGGTCACTTCTACCTATAATTTCCTTACAAACTAAATACAGAGTAAGAGCTTTGTCCCCCTGTAAACTAAGTTTGTGTTCTTCTTTTTTGTCGCCTGGTCACCCTACGTTTATTATTCCCTGCATCTTGTTGGCGCTGTCGAAGTTCCTGGAGTAGTGCTAGCTTTTCTGTTCTTGTATATTTCGACCAGTGCGCTACCTCGCGCAGAGAGCGCCAGCAACCCAAACAAAATTTAGTTTTCGCATTTATTTGGCAAACACCAATACATGGAGAGGTAATCTGAGCGCTATCTTCCATACGCTTCAAACAAGCTATTATCCATGCTGTACTTTAACATATTAAAGATCATATCAGCTCTTTGAGATTATGAACATAATTGTTACGCTGCCTCTATCACATTTGGATTATACGTATCCACAATATTTGAAAATTCAGATACTAGCTCTTCTAGATCACCCGAACCAACGCCAGTGATCAAGTTTTTATCTTTTGTAAATGGCAGCTCTAACCAATTTGCTTTCGCTTCAACTAGAGTATCTTTCACTAATGCAGAGCTCGTGACCGACACTCCCGCAACCTTTTCAATAGCAATTAACATCTTAACGCTATCCCCTATCAATAATACTGGCATATTGGCTTTTCGAAATGCGTTTAAGATACGCTTAGCATGAGAATCATCAAACAACTTATCAACACTCCTGATACCTCCTGGTACAATCAAGCCGTCAAAATCAATAGCTAAAGTTTCAGAGGCATCGGCATTCACAGGGAAGAAGTGCCCCCAATTCCCTTCATACCAGCCATTAACTAAACTTTTCACTCTAGATACCACCTTTACAGCAGCACCTAGTTCTATCAAGCGTTTCTGCGGCCCAGTAAATTGTACTTCATCAAAACCATTTGCAACAAGAATTGCGATACTCCGTCCCGCAAGAGGCTTTTCATTCATGATTAGATCCCATCTTTTTTAGTATAACCAAGTGAGTTACAACTTGATCTGTTTCAGGTAGTTACCAATTAGAAAATAACTTGCTCTTTTGTACCTGTTAATTTTGTGACCAAAACTAAATCTTAGATATTCTTTCGTTCTCATGTCGAGGCTGGTCACACACCCCGTGAACTACATCGAGCCAAATATAATTTCAACCCCTCTGTTAAATAATATCAAATAAAAATGGACCTTTTTAATTACACTGCGATATCTTTAATACTCATGTCCCATCCGCTCTCACTTGAAACTGCTTATCAAAAAAGTTGTGCAGCCCGCTTTTATTAAATTTAAACCTTCAATCTTTTAATCGTCTAAATAAAGTCAATGCATCAACAACTGATTTTCATACACAACTCCAATGAGGATCAAAAAATAAAAGGAACATGGGGATATCCTTTACATTTCACTCTTCAATTCGTAAAAGTGATGTCGAGCAGTTTTTTGAATACCATTTTATTCGAAGTGGCCGTTATGTAACATAGTGAGTGGAGTTTTGCGATTGTATTCTGAGACAACAAAATCAATTCGTATCACTGTCGATACCACTTTTCTTGAGGAACAATCATCCCCAGTTGAGTCTCATTATGTCTGGGCCTATGAAGTAAAGATTGAAAACTTGGGGGAAGTAAAAGTGCAACTAATCAATCGTACCTGGTCCATAACGGATTCACATGGGCAGACACAAATAGTAAAAGGGTCTGGGGTGGTCGGGGAACAGCCTATTTTAGAGCCCG
>PANE01000028.1 GCA_002708305.1 Rhodospirillaceae bacterium | reverse complement strand
TACAAAGATGTAAGCATTACCAAAGGCCTTTTTTTAACAAAACGGAAATCGTCACTTTGTTGCGCTCTATACACAAGTAAGTTTATCAACTTCCGTGTATGTAACTAAAAAGGCTCTAATTTGACAGAGGTTTTTCAAACTAGATGTAATAAATCATTTTTTTCAGTCTAATGAAATCGTTTCGCTAAAACCAAATTCTGGTAGGCGACAACAATCGCTAAATCGGTCGCTAAAATGTGTAAACACGAAGGAAGTGTTGGCGTAACTGAACTAACTTTTTGTAATGACCAAACTTCAGTAGAGGTCTGAAGGCCTATCGACAGCTAACGCAATATTGTCCCTTAGCTTAGACAAAGCTCGGTTTTCAAGTTGCCGCACACGCTCCTTACTGACGCCAAAGTACTTGCCAAGTGACTCGAGTGTGGCCCCATCGTCTGTCAACCTACGCTTTTGTATGATTGTATATTCACGCGGCGTTAGATTAGCCATAGCCTCCTTCAAGATATTAGATCGCAGTTCGGCATCTCTTACACCACTAATTAAGACCTCGGGATTAGGCCGCTCATCAACAATCAAATCCTGCAACTCAGAAGACATAGTGTCAGAGACAGTAGCATTAAGAGATTGATCAGAGCCGTCCAACCGCCGCTCCATTGAAATGACATCCCTCAAAGGAACCTTTAAGTCATTCGATATTTGCTCACGCCGTTCACTAGCATCGACATAGTCACCGGTACGTTCGATTTTAGCCCTTAATCGTCTCAAGTTGAAAAACAATGTCTTTTGAGCAGAAGTTGTACCCATTCTGACTATCGACCAATTTCGGAGAATAAACTCTTGAATAGCAGCCCGCATCCACCAAGAGCCATACGTCGAGAAACGGACCTCTCGGCCAGGATCAAATCTACCAGCGGCCTGCATGAGACCAACATTGGCTTCCTGAATCAAGTCGCCCATCGGTAAACCATAAGACTTATATTTGAAAGCCATACTTATAGCCAGTCTCGCATACGGAGTTACCAGCTTATGCAGAGCTTTTTCGTCACCTTGTTCTCGCCAAGCTCTGGCTAAACTTTGCTCTCTATCTTTTTCTAACAGAGGCTCGTCCATTGCGCTCTTTATGAACCGTTTGTTTGCCTGCCTAGTATCGTTATCTTCGACTGACGCAAAGGATGCCGACATTTATTACTCCCAATATCATAAACTGACTTCTTATTAGTTTACGATATCAAGGTGACCCTAGATCACTCTACAAGGAGAAATTTTTTACCGATACAAATCAATTCTATAAAATTTTTCAAGAGGTTTACTCGAAACCGTCTTGATTTTCAGTATCTTCGCCCTCCTCATCATCATCATCATCATCATCATTTAAGGAGTTCTCAACATTTGGTTCTTCAGTATGCATCAGCTTTTCAAGCCGTAGTATTGCTGTTTCTTCATCGATTTTTTCAATAGCAGCGAACTCGCGAGCTAATCGGTCTAAAGCGGCTTGGTACATTTGACGCTCGCTGTAAGACTGTTCTGATTGAGTAGTGTTTCTTCTCAGATCCCTAACGACTTCCGCTATTGAGATTGGATCACCGGAGTTTATCTTGGCCTCATACTCTTGAGCTCGGCGAGACCACATTGTACGGCGAACGCGAGCACGCCCCTCCAGCTTTACTAACGCTAGGTCCATTTGCTTGCGAGAACTTAATCTTCTTAGGCCCGAGGTCTCAGCTTTAGCAACGGGAATACGGAGGGTCATTCGATCATGTTCAAAATTTATAACCAACAGATCTAGTTCTGTTCCAGCTATCTCCTGCGTTTCAGTTCCCAATATCTGTCCTACACCATGAGTTGGATAAACCACGAAATCTTCCGCCTTAAATTCGACTTTCTTTGTCATATCTACCTTTTTCCCTTAATTATGGAACACTTACTAGATTTTTTTTAAAGCCACAAAACTAAATTGCTTGGATAATTAACCCAACTTAAACCAAAACAATATGCGTTGGATAAAGCTATAAGTTCGCTGGAACTATAAATTTAAAAAGTATCAGTCTACCATACTTTTCAATGAAAAAGTAGTCTATGAATTCAGAAATTCAAAAATTTAAATTTGCGTTTACCTACCAAACAATACCTAGTCACCCCTGCCTGGCTTTTCACTGAACATTTTTTCAAATTTTTCGGTCACGCCTTCAAATGACTTTGCATCATCTGCATGAGGTATCATCCGAGTGATATTGGGCCACTCATCCGCATATTTTCGATTATGCTCTACCCATTCATCCGCGCCGGGCTCTGTGTCAGGCAATATTGCTTCGACAGGGCACTCTGGCTCACAAACCCCACAATCAATGCACTCGTCTGGATGGATTACCAGCATATTCTCACCTTCATAAAAACAATCGACGGGACACACTTCCACACAGTCTGTATACTTACACTTGATACAATTTTCGTTTACTATGTATGTCATACTATCTTTTCCTATTGGTCCCGTTATCTATTTTCGTTCTGGATGGAACAATCTCACTCAATTTACTTCTTTTAACTTTTCAAGTGCTCGTTTTCTTGCAGCCCCACTTTGCCTATCATCAACAAAAAGAAGGCCTGCTAAGCGCCTCATCAATGTGGCTTCAAAATCGTGTAGTTCGCCATCCGAGTAAACAAGCTGCCATAACATTTCCATCAAAGCTATTCGTTCTGATTCATCGAAAGCATCTCTAACGATCTTCGTATATTTGTAAATATCGTTTCTGTCATTTACATCAGCAGTAGCTTCTGAAACAATATTCACTGCATCGGTTTCATCAAGCGAAAACCTTTCCACCATCAAACTAATTAAAGCCTTTTCTTCTTTTGCGTCCAAATGGCCATCCAGCCAAGCAGCGCGGGCAAGCAGCGCAGCGCATGCAAGTTTAACAGGATCGGTGTCTTGCGGAGTAGCTACAGCCTCACCGTTAACGCCCATCAAAGCTTCTTTTAATTTTTGAAACATGCCTCAAACCTTTTTGAAAATGAAGAAAATTACTTGAGCAATTGTGGACATAAAGATAAATGTACCAAAATGATACAGAAGTCACCCCTATCTGAGAAATTTTCACGCAAAACATCCATCTCTGCGACTCGAAATGCTGCTCATATTCAGCAAATTCTCAAGAAAGTTCTGCCAAAATACGGATCAGTGCTAGAAATTGGAAGTGGAACCGGCCAGCATAGCGTTGTATTCGCAGAAGCTTTACCATCGCTAAAATGGATACCGAGTGATGCAGACAATTTAAACTTCGATAGCATTAATGGCTGGAGACAACTAGCCATTAATAATACCCCCGATACGCCGCGCTTAATTGATGCATCGAGTGGCAATTGGTTTTTCAATGTTAACGATAACATCACCTCTATAGTCGTTATAAATGTTATTCATATTAGCCCTTGGTCGGTAACAAAAGGCATTTTAAAAGGAGCCCAGCAGATCTTACCAAGGGGAGGCGTGCTCTACTTTTATGGACCGTTCATTCAAGACAATATCACCACAGCACATAGCAACTTAGCCTTTGATAACTATCTAAAAACTGAGAATAGCTCATGGGGTCTAAGAAACTTGAAGGAGATTGAATCGCTAGCTCAAGAGCATAGTTTAGTACTTGAACCAGTTATAAAAATGCCCGCAAATAATTTATCGGTTATATTCAAAAAAAAATGAGTTCCCCCATGCTACAGTGACTTGATTATTGAAACAAATTTTTCGACTTCATCGGTCGTGTTATAATAGTGCACACTTGCTCGGAGAAGTGGATCTAGGTTCCGCGCCTCGTAACTCAGTTTCATTCCGGAGCCACTTGAGATTGATACATTAACATTCTGATCAAATAGTCGAGATTTTAATTGCTGTGCACTTAGTTTTCTATGTTGAAAGGTGACTAAACCACATTTTTGGACACCTTCATCAGTCAGATTAATTACATCCGTTTCTTCCAGCTTTGTTCTCAAGTAAGCCGCCAGGCCAAACACTCTTTCCTGGATCGGCTCTAAGCCAATTTTCAAAGCATAATCGATAGCTCGTCCGAGTGCAGCCTGGCCAGCAAAATAACGTTCCCAATTCTCAAAACGCTTAGCATCCGCTCTGATCTCGTAATTCTCTCCGGTGATTAGCTCAGCAGCAAATTGGTCTAGTAATGGGGGCTCTAGTCTTTTTATCCAGTCTTCTTTGACATACAGTAAACCAGTGCCTCTTGGTCCCCTAAGATATTTTCGGCCAGTAGCAGATAAGAAATCGCAGCCAATGGACTGCACATCTAACGGCATTTGCCCAGCGGATTGGCAAGCATCAAGCAGATACGGTATTTTGTATTTTTTTGCTATCTCACCAACTTCTTTTGCTGGATTCACCAAACCACCACCGGTCGGAATATGGCTTATCGATATTAATTTAGTATTTTCGTCTACTGTTGCCTCCAAAGCCTCTACATCAATCTGACCATACTTATCGTTGGGGATAACAAGAAGCTTCGCGCCAGTCTGCTTTGCTCTATGAAGATAGGCTATTAGATTACTACCATATTCAGAAACTGTAGTTAAAATCTTATCCCCTCGCTCTAATGGTAAAGCATAAAAAACCATATCCCATGCTCTAGTAGCATTCTCGACAAAAGCGATCTCCGATGGTTTGGCGTTTAAGAGTTGAGCCCCCGCTGTGTAAAAGTTTTCTAACTCTTCATTTCGTGCGGCAGCTGTTTCGTAACCTCCCTTTAGTTCTTCTTCTTGGAGAAAACCGTATAAATAATCAGCGACTGGTACTGGCATCAATGACGCCCCCGCATTATTGAAATGAATAAGATCACTACAACCTCTAGTTTCTAATCTGATTTTATTTAGATCGATTGAATCCAAAAGAATTTCCTTTCTAAGTTTCCATCATTTTATTTATCGTCGCCAGAGTAAAAATATTACTCCTACCATTGCCGCTGGAAGAGATATTACCGTAAAGGCAAGTCCGTAACCAGACAACCAGTACCCAACGGCAAAGATCATGGGGAATATTATTTGGCCCAAAGCCCCAAAAGCTAGAACTCCCCCAGTAAGTCTTCCTGCTTCACCAGCAGGCGCCAAACGCGCCGCTTCAGAAAGCAGAACACCATGCCACGACAATACAGAAAGGCTGATTGCACAATTGACGATTAGAACCGCAACATGTCCCCACTGATCATCAAATGCTCCCATTAATGCTGTTGAAACCGCCATCACTAATGCTAGAAAAGCCAAAAGGACCCTTGGCTGAAATATTGTACTGCCTACCCAACCCCATAATATTCTTGCCGGTATAGCTATTAGTGTGGCGAAACCCAGGATTTCACCAGCTTCTTCTAAACTAAAACCAAGATCTTCATATAAATAAGTGATAGTAAAGTTAGTATAAACAGATTGCATTCCAACAAAACTAAAAGCAGCTATTGCCATCTCACGTCGCTGTCCTTGGCTTAGCACATCTTTAATATTAGATATAAAATCACTCCATCTTGGAATTTCGGTCGGGTCTCTTTTTTTATCAAATTCCTCTCGGAGAGGCTGTAGTACTATGGCAATAATAACACAAATCAACGCGGTATAAATAAGCGTCATTCGCCACCCATACCCAACTGCCAACGGAACCAAAACCAGTCCAGAAATAGCTACACCAGCAGGAACACCAGTCTGTTTTATCGAAAACACTAATGGGGCCCATTTTCTTGGCGCGTATTCAGCAAGGATTTGTGAGCTCGCAGGTGTCGCAACGGTCGTACCTGCGCTAATCAACAAAATGATTAGCGCAAACGATGGAATTATGAAAAGAGTTTGATTTGTTAATGCCGCTATTAACAAACCCAAAGCCATTGAGATACAACCAAATTGGCTTGTTCTTAGAGCCCCGTATCTTCTAATAATGCCTCCACAACCCGCCATAAACACTAGCGACACCAGTGCAAAAAACCAAGTATAAGCTAATACCAACTCGACATTAAAAGATAAATCTGCAGCTACAGCTGGGAATAAAGCAGGCAAACCAACCTTAGCAGTCGTCGCTACAGTCTGCTGTACGAGCATCGCAAAAATCGCTAAGAGTAAGAGGTTCATAGTATAAGAAATTGCATATTTAGTCGTGTTTTGTCACGAAACTTTAGACGGAATAACGAACTTTCTCCGGGTCGATATTAATATTCACTTAAATTGAACCATTAATCTCTTCGCATCAATCTATCGATCGCCCTACGGCGATCTTTTGTAGGCCGCCCTCCACCCCGTTCTCTGTCAGATATAGATCCTTGGAATTCAGCTAATTCTCTATTTTCTGCTTGTTGTTTTTCTATTGGTGATAGGTCTTCAAAAAGAAGTTGTGCCTCGGGCGATGGGCCCCGCCGAGCCGCTAAAAATAGAACCTTAACAACTCGAATGAAGCCCCCTTGAGGAAAGGTTAGAACATCGCCTTTCCTAATTAATTGGCTTGACTTCACTATGACCTTGCCTGACAGACGAACACGTCCAGCGCTTACCAATTTTGTAGCTAAAGCCCTACTTTTGAAAAACCGGGCACACCACAACCATTTGTCTAGCCGCTGGTGATCCTGTTCAATTTTCAATAGTCATTGTCCAACCAGCTTAAGTTTTTCTAGCACCGAAAACGGTGAGAAATCATTTTTGACCCTTTTTCCAACAGGCTTATGGGGGCGCTTTTCAGAACGCCCCTGAAACTCTCCCAAATTCTTAGATCGCCTACTTATTTTATTCAATTTTTTATCTTTCTTTTCCGAATTATGGCGTCTGAATAGCAATTTATCATCAGCGCCCTCTATTTGCTTGTAACCTAAATATTGGATTGCGGCTGCAAGGTCCGTATAATTAAGGCCAACTAGCGAGCGCATTTCAGAATTTAACAAAAACTTACCACTTTTGCCTGCCTTTCTCAGCATTGCTGCCAGACGTTCGACTATATCCAGTCGGATCATCTGAGTCCCCAACTGAACAAAGCCAACGGCACGGTAAAGATTATCGTGTATTCTGGCATCTCTTGGAATAGATACACGACCAGGTATTAGCGGCTTTAATAAGTCATTATCTTCATTAAAAATACGCCATAAAATTGCAAGTAATTTTATCGGTCTTGGCTTTAATAAGTCTGGAATAAAAACTGTATGAATGCCAAAGCGCAAACCTAATCTCGCTAAATCCAGCTTATCTTGATCATTCAATCCTTTTATCAGGCTATTTAACGAATTCCGTGACGCATTACCAAGCCCTTCAGTTATCTGATATAAGATCCCCAAGGCAGGCCCTTTTATCTTTGTAGTTTGTAATTTTAAGAGCGATGGAATCGCTTCGGAGATATAACGAGAAAACCACACGTTCAATCTTTTGGTTAACACATCACGTTGCTCATTTGTCACTAATTCTGAAATTGTTAAAATAATGATCGGTTTAAGTGGCGAGATACCTTTTCCCAGAGCACCTATTTTGCAATCACGCCAAAACATGTGGCCCATATTATCAATTGCAAAGCACTCATCGTTTTCTGACTGAATCATTTGTACTCGACGCGTTAACTCGATAGGCAACGTTTTTCGAACCGCCGTAAGAACTGGTTTAGAGTTCTTATCATTCGAAATGTCGGCAATAAAATTGAGGCCGGTTAAATGCCCCACCTTGTAACCTTCGACGGTAACCTCACCATCCAAGGACACCCCGGAAAGCAGCTCTTCACTATCACGCATTTTTTGAACTAGAATTGCGGCTCTTCTATCGACAAAACGCTGTGTTAGTTTTTCATGCAACGCATCTGAAAGTTTATCCTCTATCAGACGTGCTTTTTCTCTCCAGTGAATTGGATCTAGAATCCAATTACCTCTATTTGTAATGTATGTCCAAGTTCTGATGTGAGCAATTCTTCCAGATAAAGTATCGATATCTCCATCAGTTCTGTCAAAACGTGTCATCTGGCTATTTATCCAATCAGGAGGCAAGTAACCTTCCCCGTCCAGTAAATGACAAAAAATATCTGTAAGTAATCGACTATGGGATTCTGTTAGGGTCTTTCTGAAATCTGGAATTTGGCACACATCCCATAATACCCGAACATCGTGACCCGAATTTACACGGCTCGTTATCTCTATATTTCGGGCCAAATTAATTAATGTGTGATGATCTCCACCGTCTCTTTTTCGAAGAAGAAAGGAATGAGGTGCTGGAACCTCCAGGCTCTTTCTAAGGGCACGTAAATTATTAAATGACAGATCTTTATTTCGCCAAAACATACTTCTTAAAGGATCGAATAAGTGTTCTTCTATTGCGATTATCGTTTCATCTTCAAAACTAGGACAGTCCCCAGTGGCTCCAAATGTTCCATCGTTCATATATCGTCCGGCACGACCAGCGATCTGCGCCAATTCTTGAGCTGTCAAACGCCTTGGAATACGCCCATCAAATTTCGAATTTTCAGCAAATGCGATATGATTGATGTTCATGTTAAGTCCCATGCCGATAGCATCGGTCGCGATCAGATAATCAACCTCACCATTTTGATAAAGCTCAACTTGTGCGTTCCGAGTTCTTGGTGACAAAGCACCCAAGACAACAGCCGCTCCACCCTTTTGCTGCCTAACTAATTCGGCTAACACATAAACATCCTGTGCAGAAAATGCTACTATTGCCGAACGTTTTGGCAACCGCGTAATTTTTTTTACTCCAGAGTAAGTAAGCTTCGATAATCTCGGCCTTACAATAAAGTCAGCTTCTGGTATTATCTTTTGTAATAATGGTTTGATCGTAAGGGCACCTAAAAACATTGTTTCTTTAGTTCCGCGTGCCCATAAAAGCTTCTCAGTGAAAATATAACCGCGTTCATAATCTGCGGCTAATTGGATCTCATCAATTGCCAAAAAATCTACCACCTTGTCATTTGGCATAGACTCTACGGTACACATGAAGTAGCGAGCATTAGCAGGAATAATTTTTTCTTCTCCTGTTATCAAAGCTACTAGCTTTCGCCCTTTCTGGGAGACTATTTTATCGTAATTCTCCCGAGCCAGAAGCCTTAAAGGAAAACCAATCATGCCCGTTTGGTATCCGAGCATACGCTCAAGTGCTAGATGTGTCTTACCGGTATTTGTTGGTCCTAAAACCGCAGTTAGACGAGGAACATCAAAAGTAGTCATTTTTCAACTTTTACCGATTCTTTTCCAACAATAAAGCATAAAAGGGCTTGTACTATGCAAAGTTATTGCACATATGAACAGTTTAATGTTTGAACCTAAGATATATCATCATCGCAATTAATGCACAGGGACATGAGACTATGAGTTCTAAGAAACGTTCTTTCCAGGCCGAAGTCAGTAAACTTCTTAATATCGTCGCACATTCTTTATACAGCGAACGGGAAGTATTTCTGCGCGAACTTATCTCGAATTCCGCTGATGCGTGCGATAAACTTCGATATCTAGCACTAACGGATGATAAACTGGTTGCGGGAGACACCGAATTCAAAGTTAGGATAAAGGCGGATAAAGAGGCGAAAACGCTCATAATTTCCGACAACGGGATAGGCATGAATGAGGAAGATCTTGATGATAATCTCGGAACCATAGCTAGATCAGGCACTGGAGCTTTTGTTGAAAATCTGTCCGGTGACGAGAAACAAGATGTTGGACTAATCGGTCAATTTGGAGTTGGTTTTTACTCCGCTTTTATGGTTGCAGATAAAGTCGAGGTCCTTACTAAAAGAGCTGGAGAAAAAGAGGCCTGGTTGTGGAGTTCTGATGGTCTTGGAGAATACACGGTTGAAAAAGCTAAAAAAGCAGATCGTGGATCTCAAATAACCCTATTTTTAAAAGAAGACGCATCGGAATATTTGGAGGATTTACGTTTAAGGACTGTTGTTAAGGCATATTCTGATCATATCGCCTTGCCCATCACTCTAGAAGAGGACGACAAAGAAGAAACTATTAACGAAGCATCCGCTTTATGGACCCGCTCCAAAAGTGATATCAAAGATGAACAATACTCAGAATTCTATAAACAAGTCAGTAGCAGTTATGATGAACCTTGGATGACAACTCACTGGAAAGCTGAGGGCCGCTTCGAATACAGCGCGTTGCTATTCACTCCCTCCAACCGCCCATTTGACCTTTTTCATCCAGATAGAAAACATCGCGTCAAGCTTTATGTTAAGAGGGTTTTTATTACTGATGACTGTGAAGGCTTAATTCCCGAATACCTTCGGTTTACAAAGGGAATTATTGACTGTGAGGATCTACCACTTAATGTAAGTCGTGAACTTCTTCAAAAAAATCAAATGCTCACTGCGATAGGTTCAGCAGTTTCTAAACGAATAATAAGTGAGTTAGCTAAAAAGTCAGAAAAAGAGCCTGATGAGTACATAAAATTTTGGGAGAATTTTGGCCCCGTTCTAAAGGAGGGCTTATATGGAACCCCAAATGAAAATAAACCAGCCTTATTAGAGTTATCGCGTTTTAGATCTACTACAAGGGACGGTTATATAAGTCTCAAAGATTACATTGGAGGCATGAAAGAAGGCCAGGAAACAATTTATTATATAACTGGAGAGAATTTAGAATCGATAAAGAACTCCCCTCATCTAGAAGGTTTTGCAGCCAAAAATATAGAGGTTTTATTGCTTTCAGACCCAATTGACGACTTTTGGATACCTTCCATGTTCGAAGGATTTGAGGGGAAAAAATTCGCTTCAATAACGAGAGGCTCGGCCGATTTAGATAATATCGAAAATAGTGATGATGGCGATGACGATAAATCATCGAAAAAATCAAAAACTCAGAAAAAAGATACTAACCTTTCACTTCTAATAGCTTCAATCAAGTTAACCTTGGGTGAAACAGTTAAGGATGTCAAAGAGTCTACTCGGTTGACCGATTCTGCGTGTTGTCTGGTGGCTGATGAAGGCGATATGGATATGAACCTAGAACGTATTCTGCGACAACATCAGCAAGTACAGGATGCAGCGCCTCGGGTCCTAGAGATAAACCCAAAACATCCACTTATTAAGGGATTAGCAAAAAAGGCAAAGAAAGAGAAACCAGGTCAAGAGATCGAAGATGCAGCACTATTATTGTTTGATCAGGCACGAATTTTAGACGGTGAACCTGTCAGCGATGTCAAAGCATTCGCCCAACGCTTATCAAAAGTAATGGAGTTGGGATTGGTTTAACCGCCTTAAGAAGAAAAGATGTTATAGCATTGCGTGCTTTATAAATTACAACTTCGGCACTTTTATCGGTGGTGATGTAGAAGTACTATATTTTTATTCTAGGGTATAAGCTTCTCTTTTTGCATTTCCTCAAAACATCTTTTCAATGAGTCATCGGTTGCGATACATCCATTAAACCCAGCTTTCCTAATTTTTATTGTGGACACCAGTGAAGGCGGAGATGGCTCACCTCCTGGCCTCATGGCACGGTCTAAAAATTGCCATGATCCGCCAACTAATTCTTTCAGGGTCAGCCCTCTCAATTTGTATTTTTGCACAATCTTCGACCATTCATTTTCCATCTTCGGCATTGACTTTGACAATATGTCGAGACGCGGCTCTCCATTATCAACTTTAAAATAGTCGCAAATCATAGGCCATAAATGAGGCCAGATAAGAACATCACCATTAGTGATATTGAATGTCTGGTTATGTGCCTTTGGCTCTTTAAATGCCCAATCTAATGCTTCTGCGAATAAACGTGCATCCGTTGCTTCGGTGATAATTGGTATGCCCCCAGGGTAACGACATGGTATCCCAAGCTCGCGACAAATAGTCGCATAAGCAGCGATCGCGGCGACAAGGTTCATGGGACTACCAGAAGCAGCGCCTAATACTACTTGCGGCCTCCATATGTTAAATGACCAAGAACCATTTAGTCTCGCCTCTTTTAGAGCATCCTCCTGAAACCAATAAAAGTTCTCATGGTCGTGCCTTGGCCAAGATTCTTTAGCTGGAGCCTTCATTGGTTCTACGTGAATCCCGTAGGCTTTTGTTCCCTGCAGTAGGCTGATGTGATTAAGGTTTGCTGCAAATTCGGTTAATGATTCAATGAAATTTGTGAACATAATCGAATTATATTCAATTTGTTGTCTATGCCGCCAACCAGAAATCAATTCGTCCATTTCGTACAATGCGCCGTAAACGACATGAGTAACGGACGTAAAAATATTAGCGTTATCATCTATAGATTTTTTATCCATTAAGTCTGATTTGAGATGCATGACACCGCTTAACTGAGGATCTCTCCTCGATAATCCAATGCAGTCCCAATCCGGCTTATCCTTAAAATATTTTAATACATCACGACCAAGCAACCCTGTCGCACCAATCATTAATAATTTGTTTTTCATGTTTATTCTCTATGAACGACGTTTCAAAGAACGAAAATCAATCATACCTTCTACTTTTAACGGATCAACACCCTTGGCAAAGATGAGATGTTTTTGGATCTTTTGTGATCCAGTTTTTGGCAAATCTTCTTCAAACTTAATCCAACCCGGCGTTTTAAAGTATGAAAGTTTTTGGTTACAGTACTCGAATAGAGTTTTTGCTAATTCTTTATTAGGTAATATTCCTTCGACCGTAACAATGCAGGCCAATACTTCTTCTTCTCTCACCGGATCAGGGACAGAAATTACTGCTACTTGTTCCACTTGTTCACATTCTTGCAATATCCCCTCCACTTCAGCCGCAGCTATATTCTCTCCCGATCTGCGAATTATATTTTTCATTCTATCAACAAAATGTAGCATCCCATCTGGGTCTTGACAGACACTGTCACCAGTATGAAACCATCCGTTTCTCCAAGCCCATTGGGTCGCATCATCATCTTTTAAATAACCAAGAAAAAACCCAAGCCTTGGCGTTTCCTCAGAATACCTCACCACCATTTCTCCTGTAATACCGGCAGGCACTCTCATATCTTGCTCATCACGAATTTCAACTTCTAAACCAGGTACCGGTTTACCTATTGCCCGTGTCCCCCTTTTTCTTGGATGTTCATTTGCCGCTAATAATCTAACCATCTCAGTCATTCCCCAAATCTCTATTAATGGGAAACCAAAACGGTCCTCAAAGACTTTATGCAATCCAGCTTCAACTCCCGCACCCAAGCCAAACCTGATAGAATGAGCCTGTTCGTTCCCGGCTTCTGGTTGGTTCAACAACATAGGAACAACAACGCCCAAATAATGAATAATTGTCGCTTTAGTCGATATAACATCATCCCAAAATGTTCGTGGATGGAACCTATCTGGTTGGATTTGACATCCGCCCAGCAACATCATTCCCAATAACGATACAATTCCAGCATTAACATGATATAGTGGAAGAGGATTAAATACTCTTTCCTGTCCCAAATACATAGAACTCATGCCACCCAAACCAGCATACCAAGCTCCAGACATCAGTTCATATTGATTTGATAAACGGCAACCTTTTGGAAATCCCGTTGTGCCCGATGTGTATAATAAACTACTTTCAGTTTCATAATTCACATGTTCAATTATTTTTTCTCGTCTAATTAATGGTAATCCCTCTTCAGCGGTATCAAAACACCATATATTGATATGCTTATTCATGAGTGTTTGTGCGTGAGTTATTGTCTCCTCTTGTTTTCTCAAATAAATAATTAGTACTGCTTCAGAATGCTCCAGAATATAAGATAGCTCACTAGCTCGGTAATCTGGATTAATGGGAACACACGATATACCCAGACTATTTAATGCCAACTTATAAAGAATATGCTCCGGCCGGTTATCTAACGCGATAGCTATGCGATGGCCCACACTATAGCCCGCATCTGTGAACCTGGTTTTTAAAGCATCTACTTTTCTTAAAGCTTCTATATAAGATATCTCAAAACCATTATCGTGGTACCCTCTTCCATTAGACGAAGGAACTACCAAGAAACTATTTTGAGGGAATTTATCGACCGTCTCTCGAAAAGCAGTATCAATTGTTTTTTTATGGACACTATCCACTAAAGAAGCAGGCATAGTCAGTTAATTACATCCGCTTCAAAAAAACGGACTGCCCGTCCACCGGATGTTCCCATAACCTCGTCTTCCCTTACAACGATATTTCCTCTTAATACCGTTGCAGTAGGCCAACCCATAACAGACTTACCATCGAACGGCGTCCAACCGCATTTACTCGCAATCCAATCATCACTGATAGTGCGACGCTTCTTTAGATCGACAATAACTAAATCAGCATCATATCCAATAGCGATGCGCCCCTTAGCGGCGATGCCAAATAGTCGTTGTGGGCCAGCGGAAGTTAAATCTACTATTCGTTGCAATGAAAGTCGCCCCTCGTGCATGTGATTGAGTAGCAGAGGAAGAGAGGTTTGTACTCCTGGCATACCGCTTGGACTAGAGGGATAAGGTCGTTCTTTCTCTTCTATAGTGTGGGGAGCGTGGTCAGACCCAATAACATCGACAATTCCATTTTGAATTGCAGCCCACAGACCAGTTTGATGGATTAAATCTCTAACTGGTGGGTTCATTTGCGCGAACGCACCTAACTGCTCGTAACAGTCTGGGGCATTTAAAGTTAAATGATTGAGTGTAACCTCGACACTTATTAAATCTTTATGCTTAGCAAGTATATCCATTTCATCTTTCGATGAAATATGAAGAACATGAACCCGCCGATTTGCCTCTCTGGCAAGCTTAACTAAGCGGGTTGTGGCTCTAACCGCAGACTCGACATCTCTCCAATCTGGATGAGCTTGAGGACTTTCTGATTCAATTGCTATATTTTGTCTAGAGATCAAACGATCTTCATCTTCAGCATGCACTGATACCCTGCGCACCCCATTTGCCAAAACATCCGCTATAACTTCATCATCTTTCGCCAATAAGGTTCCTGTTGAGCTTCCCATGAAAATCTTAACCCCGGCACAACCCGGCAGTCGCTCTAAATACGAAAGCCGGTGCGCATTTTCGCTATTTCCGCCCATAAAGAAAGCATAATCGCACCATGCTGTTTTCTCAGCTCTACTCAATTTATCCTGCAATGTCTGCTCATCTAAAGTTAGTGGACTGGTGTTAGGCATCTCAAAAATGGAAGTCACGCCGCCCTTGATGGCAGACTTCGTGCCATGAGCAATATCCTCTTTATGTTCCAACCCTGGTTCTCGAAAATGAACTTGAGAATCAATAACTCCGGGGAGAATATGTAACCCATTCGCATCATATATCTCCTCAGCAGAACAGGTTGTTAAACAACCTATCTCTGAAATCTTTTCATCTTGAATGCCTAGATCGGCTTCAATTAGTCCACCAGGTGTCATCACCTTTCCATTTTTTATTATTAAGTCGTATGTTTTGGACACAATTTCTCCAATCATTCGCTTTATTTCTATATAGAATAAAAATATTAGAACCAAATTTTTTTAACTCTACACAAGTAGCCGAGAGTATTTAAAACAAAAAATTAACGATCATCGTGTTAATTATCAATGAACCAAGCCAATCATAGACGAAGACCAGGAACTCTGTTGCTTAATTTCTTGATGAAGCCTGCAGCCGATCTCGAAAGTGGATAGATTTCAAGCACGCGCCTAAAGGCACTTAACGCATTTTCGGGTTGCTCAATCGCATTAAAAATTAATCCTAATCCCGAAATTGCCCCGAAATGACGCGGTTCCAATATAAGTGTTCGGCGAATATCTTGCATTGATTTATCAAAATTGCCCATTAGAAAGTATACAGTAGCTCTTTTATTCCACGCTTCGGCAAAGTTTGGGTCAATTTCAATTATATCATTAAAGAAAGCTAATCCCTTTTCCAGGCTGTTATTGTCTAATGCCTTCAAACCCTGGGACATAAGGGCGGTAATATGACGGTTCTTATGGATAGTCCAGATTTTCCAAATTTCCCTCTCTACCGATTGAGCATGGATATCTGCAGAAGATGCCTTCAAATCTTTAAAGAGTCTGTTTAATCTTATGTCTGTTTGATCAGAGAAAGATGTCTCACTGGCTATTATCATAAAACACGCCGACAAGACGCATATGAGGGAGCAAGAAATTATAGTATTTTTTCTAGGGTAAACCGGATTCATTCACACGTCACAGAAAATGTTTTATACACCAAACGAGTTACGAAAAGTGTTATCAACAATTCTCCAGTGAGTAAATATTTGTAGGGTTTATTTTTGAATTAGGGCCGTATTAACCCTGTCTTGCTTTAAAACGCGGGTTAGTCTTGTTAATCACATACACCCGACCCTTACGTCGAACAACTCTGCAGTTCCGGTCCCGTGTTTTTAGTGTTTTTAAAGAGTTTGCGACTTTCATTGCGACAACCTGTCATCCAAATTTTTATTTTGCGAAACATATTCAGACATTCCAGCCTTGTCAACTGAATCTATTTGATTTTATCAATAAAAAGCTCGTGCCCTAAGGCGTTATATGTGATTAGAGTGCACTTGGGTTATCATCAGTCGCTGTTGCAGGGAAGATGGATTAAATGCAGTCTAAAGTATCTCAAAATAATCATTCTAAAGGCTGGGTCCTTGGAATTTTAGGAATATTAACACTTTCACCCGATACACTTATTATCCGCCTCGTTGACTCAGATCCATGGACTTTCATTGCCTGGCGTGGTGCATTTATGGCAATTGGAATGGTTTTTATCTTATCGTTAAGCTATCAAAGTAAAGTATTATCAAAGTTTTTTTCTATCGGTTGGTTGGGCTGCCTTATTGCAATCATATTTTCTATTAATAATGTTTTCTTTCAACTGTCAGTGCAAACTACAGCTGTTGCAAATACGTTGGTGATAGTCGCAACCTCTCCATTATTCGCTGCTGTAATGTCAGTTTTATTTCTTAAAGAACGTGTAAAAACCAGAACCTGGTTGGTGATCTTAATTTCCGTAATCGGTGTTGGTATTGTATTTACAGGGAAACTTGAAAGCGGTGATTTATTCGGCAATTTTGCAGCTCTTTTGGTAGCTATTGGAATGGGCGCTCATTTCGTACTAGTAAGGCTAGCCCGGCCAACAGACATGGCTCCTGCTGTTGCTATTGCTAGTGTCCTAACATGCCTAATGGGCTTATCAATGGCCCCAGACCTTTATCTATCCCCTCCCCAATTTGGTTATCTTGCTTTATTGGGATTAATATTACTGCCAGTATCTTTTATTTTTCTTACTAGGGCACCCATTTATATTACTGCGCCAGAAGTGAGTTTAATCCTATTACTTGAGACAATCATTGGCCCTTTTTGGGTTTGGATTATTATTAGAGAAGAACCACCAGTAGCTACCCTTATTGGTGGTTCTTTGATAATAATTACGCTTATATTGCATGCAATTTTGAGTCTCAAAGATTTCAAGCAAGGCTGAAGTTCTATAGTCTTTGAAGTTTAGTAGAATAGAGCTGACCAATTAGGAAAAAATGATGACCTTAGAAATCGTTGATGCACATCATCATTTTTGGAACCTCGACAAAAATTATTATCCATGGTTAGCAGATCGTGAAGAGAAACATTTTTTTCTAGGTGACTATTCAAGTTTAAAAAGAAACTACCTTCCCGATGAGTATAAACAAGATGCGCGTGATTTTAAAATTATAGCAACGGTTCATGTAGAAGCAGAGTGGGACCGTGATGACCAGGTAGGTGAAACAGCATGGCTCCATCAAATATTTAGGGATAACGGGATGCCCAATGCTGTCGTGGGTCATGTATGGTTAGCATCAAAAGATTGCGAAGAGATCTTAAATAAGCATCAGCAGTTTAAATTATTTCGAGGGGTAAGGTCTAAACCAATAACATCACTTAACCCAGATCATGCGACACCAAACGGGGCCGGTAGCATGCACGACCCTAATTGGCGACACGGCCTCTCAGTTCTTGAAAGACTTGGATTGAGTTACGACCTTAGAGTCCCATATTGGCATCTACATGAAGCTGCCGATGTGCTGGGTGTGCATTCTAATTTGCAAGTGGCATTAAACCATACCGGCTTTCCATGGGATAGAAGTAAAAAAGGTATAAACTTATGGAAAAATGCAATGCGAGCAATTGCAGCTTGTCCTAATGTATGCGTAAAACTCTCTGAGTTTGGTCTAAAAAATGCGCCGTGGACAATAGAAAGTAATCGCGGAGTAGTTCTGGATACAATTGAAATTTTTGGAATAGAGCGCTGCATGTGGGCNTCTAACTTTCCCGTAGCGGGTTTAAAAATATCCTANAAAGACCAGTTGGATGGGATGCTAGAGATCATGAGNGNGTTACGATNCTCCGATCTTCAGAAAATATTTAGTGAAAACGCCATCCGCTTCTATAAAATTTCCCTTCCGCAACAAAATCCAGTTTCGTGATTTACCCAGTATCTTGTATTTGTCGTTAATGAATGAAGATCTTTAAGACTAATATGTAACGGACAATTTTTCCAATTGAAACCAATACAATAAATTTAAAGAAACTTACTCTTAGTACCCCCGCCAGAAACGTTAATGGATCACCCACAAATGGAACCCAAGAGAATATCAGACTCCATATTCCAAACTTTTTAAACCAATTCGATGCCAAGATGAAAGCGCGTTCGCTAAGCGGGAACCAAGATTTGCTTCTTAAACTAGAGAAAAACCGGCCTAAAATCCAGTTAATGATAGATCCTAAAATATTACCAAGAGACGCCGCTATCANTAATAATAANATATCTGAGTCACCAGCCAAAGCCATCTTCAACAATAAAACNTCAGAGGCNGTTGGNAATAATGTNGCTGAAACGAAAGCAGCAGAAAAAATGCTCAAATAATCCAAAGGNNNGTCCAGTTAATATGCTNCGGCTGAAAAATAATGAGTGTTGATGCTGGTTANCTTTTGTATGCCTTTATAAAACACNACTGGTCATTGTGGCCTATGAATAAAAANTNTACGNTATACTAGGNTTTTCTCTTCAAACAGACAATACTTCGGGTTAGTGTTANTTTTGANATTTTTAATGAGAGCTATGGAGAGGGTTTATGAATCCCAATCTTAAACAACACAGAATTGATTTGGCATGCGCTCTGCGATGGGCAGCGAGATTAAACCTTCATGAAGGAGTTGATAATCACTTTTCTTTAGCGGTACCCGACGACGATGGAGTTATGCGTGGCAATCGGTTTTTGATAAATCCATATGGTTGGCACTGGTCTGAAGTGACTGCGTCCTCACTAGTTTTATGTAATGATAAAGGTGATGTGTTAGAAGGAGATAACGAGGTAGAGGACACTGCATTTTTCATTCACAGTAGGATCCATATAGGAGCTCCGCATGCTATCTGTGTATTACATACACACATGCCGTATGCCACCTCAATCACCCTAGTAGAGGAGGGCAGACTCGAGATGATAGAACAAAATGCCTTACTATTTGATGAGCGAATTTCATACGATGATGAGTATGAAGGGCTTGCATTGGCAACAGAAGAAGGTGATCGATTAGCAAGAAAAATAGGGAATAAATCAATCTTATTTATGGCCAGCCATGGTATTGTTGTTGCAGGANCAACAGTAGCCGACGCCTTTAATGATCTCTANTACCTAGAACGTGCAGCAATGTTTCAGGTGTTGGCAAAATCNCANGGTAAGAACCTTAGAACAATATCTGATCGTGTAAGAAAAGAAACCAGAAAACAGTTTATAACAGAAGCACCTAAGTTAGCAGACAGACATTTTTCTGCGTTAAGACGAATTCTAGATAATACCGAACCAAACTACAGACACTAATTCGAGTAATTTTCAACCCTATATTGCAAGAGCTTGTTCTAAATCAGCGGTGAGGTCGTCAACATTTTCAAGTCCGATAGAAAATTGGAAAAACCCATCGGCAGCACCTAAATGCGATCTAATCTCGCTTGGAACCGAACTATATGTTTTTGATGCCGGATGAAACATTGTACTTTTTGATCCACCAAAAGTTTCAGAAACAGAAAATAAATTTAACTTCTCTTGAAAAGTCATAGCTGCATCAATACCACCGGATAGAACCATCGAGAGCACACCNCCAAAACCATGTAAATTCTCCGAAGCATAACTAAATTGCAAATGGCTCTTCAAACCTAGGTAATGTACTGTCGAAATCCGACGATTTGAAAGCAAGAAATTCGCGATATACTTTGTGTTCACGCAGTGTTGCATTATTCGTTTTTCTAAACTTTCGAGTGCTTTGGTTATTACAGTTTGTTCCGCGGCAGATAAACTAGTGCCTAGGGTATTTCTGAGAAACTGTAATTTTTCTTTTATAAATTCCTGGCTCCCCGATACAACCGCACAACCGCCATTAGTTTCCAAGGAACCGCTTAGGTATCCTTTAGCATCATACGCTACAACATCAAACCCAACTTGAATAGGGCTCAAAAGATATGGGGTCGCCAATGTGTTATCACACACACTAATTATTTCATGGGTTTTTGCAAAATCTATTATCGTTTTAAAATCCGGAATATTAAGAGCCGGCCAGATTATACTTTCCACCCAAATCAAACGCGTGTTTTCTTGTAAAGCTGCCTCTAACGTTTCTTTCTTAAAATCTTTAACATAGCTGAATGTAAGCGCGGATGTCCTTCGCCGTACACTCTCAAAAATTTGATAGGTGTTATGGTTCAGGTTATCTGACGCTATCACATGCGCTCCTGATTCCACTAAATCTAAGATCGTTGCAAAGGCCGCTTTCCCAGAACAAAAGCTATATCCATCCCCCCCCGATTCAAGACNCGATACAGCCTTACCTAGTATGTCTAAGGTGCGTTCCATCAATAATTTCTTTTACTCAAANACTGCTCACTTTCAGATACTCTATCCACGTTNNCCTTTTGTCAGCTGGNTAGAAATCAACGCAACATAACTTCTATTAAATGTGGTCCTGGTAGAGCTATCGCACGTCCTAACTGATCATTGAACTCTTCAGTATCCGTTGCTCTTGTGGCTTGGACCCCCATCCCTTTTGCTAAAGAACCCCAATCTATATCTGGCCGTCCAATTTCTAACATATCAAGGGCTTTTCGGCCTGGATTACGGGCNCCAACATTCGCTAACTCACCTTTTAATATAGAATATGAACCATTATTAAAAATAANATTAATAACATCACATCCCNCTCNTGCCTGGGTCCATAGCGCTTGCAACGTATACATTCCAGAACCATCACCCTCGGTACATATCACTTTTCGGTCTGGGCACGCCAAAGCCGCACCTGTTGCATATGGTAACCCCAAACCAATTGATCCGCCGGTCAACGACATCCAGTCATGCGGCTTCGCCCCCTGTGTGAATGGCATAAANCCTCTGCCAGTAGTAACTGATTCATCTGCTATAATGGCATTTTCAGGCATAAGATTGCCAATTGCGGATGCTATAGTCTCTGGGGTCAAATTACCTNTCATTAATTGAGGGCGACTAAGTTCCTGTAATTTTGGTTTAACATTATGTGCATCCAGTTCGTCAACTAAGGCCTCAATTACTGCTAAGTGATCATCATCAATACTTGCTAATTCATGTACAGTACAATTATCAGGTATCAAGACGCTTGGTTTATTTGGATAAGCAAAAAAAGCAACTGGTGTTTTTGTTCCAAGTAAAACAATGTCNTTGACAGACTCCAACTGTTTTAGCGCTACATCAACTGGGTATTGTATACGCTCTATGGCTACTCGCCCTGCTCCCCTTTGCCAACGTCCATTTGCTGTCATACAGGATAAACGACATCCCGTCTTAGCTTGTATTTTTCCAAGAAGTTCTAGGGTATCTTGGCGTAACGCTCTTCCAGTCATATGTATTAAAGTCTCCCCGCCTGAACTTAACGCAGCAGCGACATTTCGAATAACATCCCCAGAAACCTTTGGCCTNTCTGGTACTTTTATCTGGCTTACCTCCGATATGGCTTCATCCCACGCCGTGTTTGCAGGGAGAATTAATGTCGCAATTTGGCCAGCCCCAGTTCTGGCAGCAGCAACTGCATTTGCGCCATCAAATGCTACATCCTTTGATGATTGAGAAGTCTTAACCCATGCAGATACAGGGGCTGCTATTCCCTCGATATCAGCTGTCAACGGTGCATCATATTCAATATGATAAGTCGCATGCTCACCAACTATATTCACGATAGGTGTATTTGCTTTTTTCGCATTATGTAAATTAGCAAGACCATTGCCAAGTCCAGGCCCAAGATGCAGTAGAGTAGATGCAGGCTTATCAGCCATTCTACCGTACCCATCCGCCATACCCGTAACTACTCCCTCGAAGAGACCAAGCACGCAACGCATACCATCAACGTAATCTAAAGCAGCAACAAAGTGCATCTCCGAGGTACCTGGGTTTGTAAAACAAATTTCCACACCCGATTTAACTAAAGTACGAACTAATGATTCTGCGCCGTTCATTGAGACTGCCTTTATTCTGTTTGAAATTGATAATCAAAGGTACCAGACTTAATGAGCTTAAAGCAAATCGATTATTTGAAGTAGCAACGCCTTAAAATGACATAAAATATGCGTGTCTAATTGAGAAATTTTATATACTTTAACAATTACCAAGACCTACTAATTTTAAAGTCACTTGCGGTCAAGAGAGACCAAGTTTAGAAGGAAATTCATCTTATGACCGACGTTTCAATAATTGATGCGCATCACCATTTCTGGGATCTTTCTCTTAAAAAACATCCTTGGTTAGATGGGCGGCATAAGATCACTAATTTTCGCTATGGAGATTATTCAAAGATTTGTAAAAATTATCTTTTAGATGATTACCAGAATGACTGGGCTAGCCACAAGATCATAAAGAGCGTCTATGTCGAAACAGAATGGGACCCAACCGATCCTCTAGGAGAATCAAACTGGGTACAAAACCACTATGAAACNTTTGGTTTTCCAAATGCATTTGTGGGTCAGGTTTGGTTCGAAGATGAGAATGTAGAAAATATTTTATCGTCCCATAAGTCCTTCCCAATCACTAGGTCAGTTCGTCAGAAACCTCAATCCACTTTATCTTTCGAGGAATTTAAACCCAATCTTCCTGGATCTATGGGAGATCCCAAGTTTAGAGCTGGATACAAACATCTCTTAAAGCATCGGCTCCATTATGATCTGCAAACACCGTGGTGGCATCTTGGTGAAGCCGCACTATTGGCGCGTGATTTCCCCGATACAGTCATCATACTTAATCATACAGGCCTACCCTCTGATCGGAGTAAACTAGGCATAGATAGATGGCGTTCAGCTATCCAAGAGTTTGCGCTTCAACCTAACACAGCAGTTAAATTATCTGGTATAGGGATAGCAAATGAACCTTGGAATGTTGAAGAGAATGAATTGATAATTAAAGACACTATTATGGCGTTTGGTCCNGACCGCTGTATGTTTGGATCTAATTTTCCCGTAGACGGGCTCTGTAACAGTTTTGATACTATTTTTCAAAACTTTAAGAAGATAACGTCTAATTTTTCGAAGGAAGACCAATCTGCCCTTTTCCATGATAATGCAGAAAAATACTACCACCCATTATTATAAATTCATTTTATTGTTAAGGTTACTAAAAGAGAAGAAATATATATTTTGGGTAAAGTAATTTTTAAAATTGATTAGAAGGAAGACTTTCAAGTCAGAAGAGTGTATCTAATGTCGAGATAACAAAACCTTCTCCTCTGGAAGCAAAGACTATACTTATGGCAGTTAAGCCCAAAAAAAATGGTACGCCTAAACTACTAGAGTTAGTTCTGGAGTTTCCATATAGAAAGTTATTCGGACGCACCGGGAAAATCATAATTGCGAGTTCTATCGTCATCTTTCTAATCACAAATTTTTTTTTGGGGATAGATACAGTGAGGTTAGACCCCAAAACATGTAAATTATCTCATTGGGATATTCCCTATCTAATGTTTCATAAGAAACAAATCTTGAGAAACAGCTCCATCTCATTCCAAAAATCAATGCGCGAAAATCAGATTACACTCAGGCACATAAACGATGGCATAAATCCGTTCAANTCAAAAAAGGATGGTAATGTGACAAGAGCACGTAAAATCAATAGAGATAAGTTTATGTGGAAATCAATGGGAAGGCGTCTTGTCAGAGAAAATCAAGAAATTATTAAATGCCTCGGAAAATTACCAAGATATAAGTTCTAAGGTGCACCTTCTATCTAAATAAATTTTCTTTATCGAGATTTTTATAGATATCGGCAACATATTCTGCGTATCCATTATAAAGGCGTGTTGGAACCCTTGGCCCAGCAAGGGTTCTTTCTGTAGACTGACTCCACCGNGGATGGCTTACCTCCGGATTTACATTAGCCCAGAACCCATACTCTTTCGGTTGAATACGTTCCCAAAACGATACAGGCCGTTTATCGGTTAGACTAAGTCTTACAATTGACTTTATCGATTTGAAACCATATTTCCAAGGCACAGCAAGCCTAAGAGGGGCTCCCATTTGATTTGGTATAGGTTTGCCATAAACGCCAGTCACCATTAAGGATAGTTCATTTTGAGCTTCTTCAATAGTTAAACCTTCGGTATAGGGCCAAGGATACCAATGCTGCTTCTGACCTGGCATTTTTTCAGGGTCCATAACCGTTTCCATGACAACGAATTTGGCACTTGATAATGGTTTTGCTAAAGCAATTAAGCTTGCCAAAGGAAACCCTGTCCAGGGAACGACCATTGACCATGCTTCAACGCATCTGTGTCTATAGACCCTCTCCTCCAATGGCATCTTATGGACAAGTGCATCAAAATCTAAGACCTGCTTTTTTTCAACTAGACCATCAATTGCTAAAGTCCATGGTCTGGTTTCNAGTGCCTCAGCGGCTCTGTAGATACTTTTATGCGATCCAAACTCATAGAAATTGTTGTAAGTGGTAGCATCATATTCATCACTCATCGCTCGCTCTACTGTATAGGATCTATTGCGACTCGCCGGGTAGAGAGAGGTATTTGGATCAGCACTTGGAATTATCTTAGCTGCTTTAACCGGAGCAGCCATCATTGAGAAACCAGGGGCTAAAACCGCTCCGGCGGCGATAGATTTGATAAAGTTACGACGATTTAAGAACAGTTTCTCGTCCGTAACTTTGTTTTGGTTTATTTCCCAGCCCCTACTGCGCTTCAATAACATAATGGCCCCTGTAAAATTAAAATAGTTATTAATATCNAAACTTAAATCAAAACGCTATTAGGCTCGCCTCGCTCACCCCAGCGTATATATATTGTGGAATAATGGTTNTATGAACATATCATTCGGTTAAATCCAACGCTAATTCTGTAGTCTCCTTATCTGTCTTAAGAACAAAGATTGTCTCACTCCTTGTAACCCCGGGGAAAGCCTTAATTTTACTAGAGATTAGTTCCTCCAGTTGTATATTATCACGTGCCCTTACTTTTAAAAGGTAAGACCAGTCTCCAGTAATACGATGACATTCCATGACCTCAGGGATACTTTGCACAGCTATTCCAAAATCTTTATTTGTCTCCATCCAATCTATTAATACTGAGATGTATGCTAGAGTACTAAGGTCTACTGCCGATGGATCTATTTGAACCANTGTATTTTTTATTATACCAGCAGNACTTAATGCTCGTATACGATCGCTTACGGTCGAGGTAGGCAAACGGATCTTCAAGCCAATATTTTTATGCGTCATCCGTGCATTTTGTTGTAGAAGTTTTATAATCTTTTTATCGTTAGTGTCCATATCGGCGAATTTTCAATCATTGACAGTTTTTTTGACAGAACCTTATGCATAAAACAGCACGCCACCCATAAGTATAAAAAAAAATACTACTATCGTTGTCGGCGGCAATGTTGACACACTAACCTTTTAATAATAACTCAAATGAGATATGACTCAAAGTTTCAAACANATAATTTCACGTTGGGCTCCCGCGATACTCCTTACTGAAACTACGAGTAGTATATGGGTCTCCCCAGACGGAGAAATTGAAAGNATCCCCCATGATCAAACACTAAGTAAGATTGAAGAACACCCCCCTTTGGTTTGCCATTTGCAAGCCACGGCGTTTCGTCTTAGTTGCAAACAATTTTTATGTTTCGATATACTAGAGCTATACGCTTTTGTAAGACCAGCTGAATTCTGCATCCCAACTCCAACTGGGCTAGCAGATGCCATGGGTTTACAAAGCCCAAATAATGAAGTTGATGCAGCATTAATTTTATTAGATGCGGCGGTAGANTTACTTAAAGAGCTTGCNGANTTTTCTAATAAAGAAAAACTAATCCCAATTGCNGAAGTAATGCGACGCGGTGGTTGGTTATGGGCCCCTTTAATCTTTGATGCGTTAGGACTAAAACGAGATACTACATCCCCTNTAAAATCAAATGCTCTCAATGTTTGGGAGGATTTATTAGAATGGTCAGAGTATGCTCCCGAGCCCTCGGATTTAAATAAACTTATAACAGAAGGAGAGTCTATTAATAGATTAACTGAGATGTTGCCTGAATCGTCGGAAGTCAGACGCGGTCAGATAGAGTACACGTCTCAGATTTTGGCAGCTTTTGGATCTCGTAACGAAAAAGATGGTCCCCGTGTTGTTCTAGCAAATGCCGGAACAGGAATTGGGAAGACANTGGGCTATTTAGCACCATCAACAATCTGGGCCGAAAAAAATAATACGCCAGTTTGGGTTTCAACCTTCACTCGCAATTTACAACACCAAATAGCTAATGAGTTAAACAGNCTTTATCCAGACCCAATTNGCAAATCAAAAAAAATCACTATTCGGAAAGGAAGAGAAAATTACCTTTGCTTACTTAACCTGGAAGAAGCCTCCCGCCAATTACTCTCAACACCNCAGAACGGTGTTGCATTGGGTTTAATGGCCAGGTGGATTTCCAGAACNCAAGACGGAGATATGACAGGTGGGGATTTCCCTTCTTGGCTTTCCGATTTACTTGGTCGAGGCAGAACCGTTGGTCTGGCAGACAGAAGAGGTGAATGCATCTATTCAGCCTGCGCTCATTATCATAAATGCTTTGTCGAAAAATCTATCCGAAACTCTAGGCGCGCTGACATCGTGATTGCTAATCATGCATTGGTAATGGTTCAGTCGTCTAGAACAGAAGAANAGGATCCCTACCAACCGACTAGATTTATTTTTGATGAGGGTCACCATCTATTTGAAGCCGCCGATGCCGCTTTTTCGATATATTTGAGTGGCGCAGAAACCTTTGAACTTCGCCGTTGGTTATTAGGTGCAGAGAATAAAACCATGGGACGAGGTAAAGGATTAAAACGAAGAGTTGTTGACCTTATTTCAGATGATCCGGATGGACTAAAAATTCTAGATAACATCCTTTTAGCAGCACAAATATTACCTCGAGAAGGATGGCTTAATCGATTAATAGACCAAAAACCGATTGGACCAGGTGAGTCTTTTTTTTCTGCGATCAAACAACAAGTAGATACCCGATCGGAGATTGCGACGAATGCTTATTCTCTAGAAACTGATGTTGAACCCGCAACCGAGACTTTAGTTGCAACTGCCACAATATTCTCTAAAGGTTTAAACAGTTTAGCCCAGCTAATTTTAGAATTCTGTAGTGTTTTAAATAGTCTGCTGAACGACAAAAAAGAAACGATAGAAACACATAATCGAATAAGGGTAGAAGCAACAATAAGGTCTCTCACTCGAAGGGGACTATTAAATCTCAAGCAATGGCGATCAATGTTGGATTCGATAGGCGATACTGAGAAAACTGAGAAAACTGAGTTTATCGATTGGCTAGAAATTCAACGCCTTCAAGGTCATAATATTGACATAGGAATGAAACGTCATTGGCTTGATCCAACGACACCACTAACGAAAAATGTCTTTAACCCTGCACACGGAATAGTAATCACATCTGCAACATTGAAAGAAGAATCTATAAAACCTGAGAATCAATGGGAGATAGCAGAAAAACGNACTGGAACTATTCATTTAANAACGCCTGCGATCCAAGTAGCTGTCAACTCGCCCTTCGATTATTCAAATCAAACCCAAGTAATTATTGTAAATGATGTAAAAAGAAATGANCTTGACCAGGTCGCAGCTGCATACCGCGAATTATTTTTTGCTGCAAATGGTGGATCGTTAGGGCTATTCACTGCAATTNAACGACTTCGCGCAGTACACGGTANAATCTATCATCCGTTGGATAANTTAGGCTTAAAAGTTTATTCTCAACATAGTGATGGCCTAAATTTATCTACGTTAATAGATATCTTTAGAATGGAAGAAAATTCATGTCTATTAGGCACCGACGCTGCTAGAGACGGTGTAGATATCCCCGGCAGGTCTTTAAGGTTAATCGTATTTGATAGAGTTCCATGGCCAAGACCAGCCATCTTAAATAAAGCTCGGCAAGAATTATTTGGAAGAAAAACCTATACTGATATGCTTACGAAGATAAAGCTTACCCAAGCATTTGGTCGATTAATTCGAAGTAAAACTGACAAGGGCATTTTTATATTACTTGACCCTGGAATGCCAACTCGGCTTTTAACTGCCTTCCCGAAAGAGGCAGTCATTACACGCTGCAACCTGGAAAATGCAATAAACGAAGTTAAGACGTTTCTAAATCCATAGCCATCTTTTTCACAGTTTCACTCTCCTGAGTTATTATCCGGTCGCCGCGTTAATAAGATGAGATTTTATTTTACCAATAACTCCAAAGTCGGCTTCGATTTGGTCACCTGCCGATACCTTAATAAGTCCTGTGCAGGTGCCCGTTGAAATTATTTCCCCCGCCCTAAGGCCCGTAGAACTCCGTAAATGGTTTGCCAACCAGACTATTACATTAAGTGGATTTCCTAGTGCTTTATTACCTAAACCTGAAGCAAC
Source organism: Rhodospirillaceae bacterium (assembly GCA_002708305.1). Taxonomy (GTDB): domain Bacteria; phylum Pseudomonadota; class Alphaproteobacteria; order Thalassobaculales; family Thalassobaculaceae; genus UBA7326. The sequence continues at coordinate 16,124 of PANE01000028.1, read as the reverse complement.
TACTTTATGATTCAAACTCAAATCCACTTGGTGTGTCGATAGGTCTATATTTTGCCAATCGCCCATAATCTTGCCAGTACAAAGCGCTACGTTCGCACCACCATCTGCTGTAGCATTAAATCTTCCACTTTTTCCTATCCCTCCTGCCAACCGAGATCCCACGAATTCCAGCGATGGCGCAACACCATCGATCGCAGCCAGTATTTCTTCATATATGTAGGGCTGTTCCCTAGGAGGTAAATCTATCCCCATTCGCAAAGCAAACTCGCCTTCCACCCAAAGGTCATGATTAGCAAAAACAGGGATCGTAGCGCCATCAGTATATTTAAATTGCTTTGGGACCCTTGCCGCCCCAGGTTCGGTAGTTCCCAGTTTACGTTGGGCTTCTTTCGAAGTAGACCCAACCTTCCAAGATTCCGATGATACACCAAGTAGGCCTATCACTTTTTCTTGTATACTATAAGCAGCCTGCAAACTCATTGGTTCTTCATTCTTGTCAATAGTTACTAGAGTACCGTTCAAACGAGCTGAAGCTAGACGTGAAGGTAGTGTTAGCATTAAAGAGATCTCCTAAACGTTATCCTTAAATCAAAGATAGTCCTTTATCTTTCCTATCGCAGTAACATGATTATTTTTTTGCATCCTCTTTGATCATATCAGCTGCTTTTTCGGCTATCATAATGGTTGGCGCATTAGTATTACCTGAGACTAATGTTGGCATTATGGAAGCATCAACAACCCGAAGCGCCTGCAACCCATGAACACGTAACCGGTCATCCACGACTGACATTGGATCACTACCCATTTTGCAAGTACCTACAGGATGATAAACTGTATTCCCTTTAGCTCTTGCGAAATCCAGCCAGTCTTCATCGGAATCCACATTAATTCCGGGCTCTATTTCTTCATCTGCGTAGGCTTTTAAGGCAGGTGCTGAAACAATTTTTCGTGCAATCTTCATTCCATCGACTATTGTACGGCAATCATTTTCCTCAGCCAAAAAATTGCCCTTAATAGCAGGAGCTGAGAATGGATCAGGTGATTTTATATGAATTGACCCTCTGGATTCCGGACGCAACTGACATGGAGCAATCGTCATACCGGGATGATTATCAAAAACCCGTTTCTTAACATCCTTAAAACTAGCATGTACAATTGTATACTGGATATCGGGTGTAGATACCTCTGGCCTTGTAGCAACGTAACCAGATAAAATTCCACCGGGAAAAGTCATAATCCCTTTTTGACTAACAGCATACTTTAACAATTCCTTAAAGAGAAATAATCCCTTTGTCTGCTCATTTAAAGTAATTCTTTTTTTTATTTTCCATGTCTGTCTAACGATATAGTGGTCCTGATAATTTTCTCCAACACCAGAAAGTTCATGTAGTACTTTTACTCCTCTGTCAGACAGTACTTTTGCGTCACCAATACCAGAAAGTTCTAGAATTTGAGGAGACTGAACCGCTCCGGCACAAACTATTACCTCTTTTTTTGCTCTGATAGTTTTAATTTTTCCCGACTGCTGATACACGACCCCGACAGCGGTTTTATCTTCAATCGATATTTTTAACGTATGTGCTTTTATTTCTAATCTCAGATTAGAACGTTTGAGAGCAGGTTCCAAAAATGCTTTGGCTGTAGACCAACGCCGACCTTTTTTTTGAGTAACTTGAAAATATCCAAAACCTTCTTGATCTCCACTATTATAATCAGGGTTTTTTGGATAACCGCTCTCCTCAGCCGCATCCATTATAGCATCCAGTAGTTCGTTACGCTCAGAGCCCTCTGATGTAATCAGCGGGCCATCATTGCCACGCCAGGAACTTTTAGAGTTTTCATAATTCTCGGACTTTTTAAAATATGGTAAAACAGAATCATATGACCAGCCTCTATTCCCGAGTTGTGACCAAGTGTCATAGTCAAGAGGTTGCCCTCGCACATAAACCATACCATTAATAGAGCTAGAACCACCCAGCACTTTACCACGGGGTATTGGAATAGATCTATTATAGGTACTCGCCTCAGGTTCTGTTTCAAACCGCCAATTTAGACTCGGCATATCCAGTGTTTTTACGTATCCAACCGGAATATGAATCCAAGGATTGGTATCTTTGCCACCAGCCTCAAGCAGCAATACTTTTATAGATGGATTTTCAGTCAAACGATTAGCTAACGTGCAACCTGCAGACCCTGCCCCAATTATTATGTAATCGTATCCATCAGTTGGAGACTCCATCGTATATTCCATTTTCTAATAAGTAATAAATTATTTTTTGACCAAACAGGTTGAACTCAGATTGGGGAAAGATTTGGTTTTGCCCCTGGACCAAAATGTGTTTCAAGGGCCAACCCAATCGATAGAGCATGCGTGTCAAATCCTCTTCGACACATAACTTGTAATCCGACAGGCAGCGGTGAACCAAACTGGTGAACGGGAGTAGTAATAGCGCAAAGCTTAAAGATATTCCCAGGTTGCGTATTACGAGACGCTTGTGCTGATTTTTCTGCAGCACCCGCCTCGGCCAAATCAGCAACAGGCATAGGCAGGAATGTACAAGTAGGGGAGACCCAGCCATCCAATCCTTCAAATGCATCATCAGCTAAATCTGCTAATTGGTTGTGCCTTATAATCGCCGCCGCATGTTGCATTCCTGTTATATCGAGGCCTTTTTTAGCTCGAGCACCAGTGACTCGGTCCATATTTGGTAACGCTTGATGAAAATCATTTTCACCTATCGCCGCTAAAAATTCAGGTGGCGCTATCGCGGGAAAAACCCAGTCTCGTTCATTAGGATCTGGGATTTCAACTTCAACTATTTCCACGCCGGCGTCCATAAGAGACTGCAAAGCTAATTCTACACACGATTCAACTTCAGGGTCTAGATTATCAAAAAAGAAACTTGTCGGTTTGCCTAATCTCAACCCTTTAAGGGGTGCTGGGGCAGGTATATCACCACCTGTCATTATTGCATGAATAATTGCAGCGTCCGCAGCACTTCGTGTCAACGGGCCCAAGGTATCTAAAGTCGGAGAAAGGGGAAAGACACCATCAGTTGGAAGAAGACCTATTGAAGTCTTATGCCCAAATATGCCATTGAAGCAGGCTGGTATTCTAACTGACCCTCCTGTATCAGAACCCATAGCGAATGCGCACAATCCGGCCGCTGTAGCAACACCCGACCCACTCGATGAACCTCCCGGCGTCCGGTGTACCTTTAGGTCCCAGGGGTTCCAGGGTGTCCCTCTGGCTTCATTTACCCCAGTAGCACCAAGAGCAAATTCAACAGTCTTTGTTTTACCTAGAATAATACAACCTGCCTGCTTTAAACCAGTCACAAAACGGCCTTCGCTACCCGTAATGCCAGAAGCGTCAAATAGAGATCCATTAGTTGTCGGCATCTGATCGACGGCATAAATATCCTTAATGCCGATAGGAACTCCCATTAACGGCCCAAGATCCGTGCCGGAAGCTAACAGTTTATCCATCGCTTCAGCGGCAGCCATTGCCTGTTCTTTAGCAACATATTGAAACGCCCCGAGTTTAGCGTCCAAGCTCTCTATACGATCTAGATAAGCGCTAGTCACTTTGCAAATAGTAGTGCGCCCTGCTCTTAGATTTTCTGCAAAGACAGCGATACCGCCATCGGCGAGTGGATCATTGGGATAAGTCATAATGGTATCCTTTATTACGTAAAAACATTGTACACCGATCGCTTATAAAATTAACAATACCTTATCTAATTTAGAAATATACTGATTTAGAAAATAATTCCTCAAAGATAAGCCCATACGAGCTTCTTCACTGTATTATACACAGCAAAACAACTACATTCTATTTGAAGAGATTTGAATGTCACTATTTAACACGGATGGACTGAATATGATAAGCCACCATGCAGCAATTATTTATGCGATGGTTCTGAGTGCTGCCGCCGACGGCGAACTTGCGAACGAAGAAATTAATACTATTAAAACTATTATTAATGGCTTACCGATATTCAAAGAGTTTGATAGCTCTAAATTTAATGAAATCGCAGGCACCTGCACTGACTTGTTGACAGAAGACGATGGGCTTGATGCCGCAGTTGAGATCATACGTCAATCCTTACCCACCCCATTATGCGCTACAGCCTATGCTTTAGCCTGTGACGTAGTTGCAGTAAATGGTATAGCTACGCAAGAAGAGCTTAGGTTTTTAGAAATGCTCAGACATGAAATTGATGTCGACAGACTTACCGCAGCTGCAATAGAACGTGGATCTGCCGCCAGGTACACACGACATCAGGAAGTTACTAATGATTAATCAGGATCAAAAGAACCCATCTAACCAAAAGGTTGGAGTGATTGGTCTTGGGTTAATGGGTACTCCAATGTGCCAACAAATGTATAATTCAGGAATAGACCTGTATATTTGGAACCGTAATTCACAGCGCAGTAGAAAACTGTCAGAAAAACTTAAACTCGTGACCGTTTGTAAAACACCCGCTGAAGTGGCCCTAAATTGTGATATAATTATAACAATGGTGACAGATGCAACAGCAGTAGAAGCCATCGTATTTGGCAAGAGTGGAATTGCTGAAGGTTGCAGAGATAACTCACTCTTAATCGATATGGGAACCACATCAGTTATTCAAACGCGAAACTTTTCTGAAAGATTGAGTGAGATGGGAGGCAATTGGGTTGATGCGCCTGTCTCGGGAGGAACCACAGCAGCTGAAAACGGCTCACTTACGATTATGGCTGGTGGTAGAAAAGAGTCATTTAATAGAGCACTCCCTTTTCTTAAAATAATGGGAGAGCGTATTACCTATGTCGGTGGAGTTGGAGCGGGGCAAATAGCGAAGTCAGCTAATCAGATGATAGTTGGGCTAACTATAGGCGCTGTAGCAGAAGCTTTCGCATTAGCACGCCACAATGGCGTAGAACCTGAAAAAATTCGGGAAGCTCTTTTTGGTGGATTCGCACACAGCAGGATCCTAGAGCTCCATGGAGAGCGAATGATAAAGGAAGATTATGCGCCACGAGCGAAGTGCTCCATTCAAAGAAAAGACATCTCCGAGGCAATAGAGCTAGCAAATTCTGTCAATCTGTCATTACCAAGCCTAGCGACTAATATGAAGCTTTGGGACTATATGATTGAAAATGGATTGGAGGACCTAGACCACAGCGCTCTACTTTTAGCCATTGACCCGCCAACTAGCTAAAAAAACCCCCGGCTATCAACCGGGGGTCGTTTAAAAATACCTTAAGAAGATTAGACTTTAGTAGTCCATCCCTCCACCCATTCCTGGCCCTGCAGGCGCACCCGAAGAACTTGGCTCAGGCTTGTCAGCAACCATTGCTTCTGTCGTCACAAGTAATCCAGCAACAGATGCTGCATTCTGAAGTGCAGTACGAACAACTTTAGTTGGGTCGATTATACCAGCTTTAACAAGGTCTTTGAATTTACCCTCCTGAGCGTCAAAACCCCAATTGGTGTCCTTGGATTCTAGCATTTTTCCAACTATCACGGAACCATCCTCACCCGCGTTTTCAGCAATTTGGCGAGCAGGAGCCTGAATAGCTTTCCTAACAATATTCACTCCTACTGCTTGATCGTCATTAGCAGGGGTTAATTTTGTTAAACCACGTCCAGCATAGATAAGAGCAGAACCGCCACCAGGTATAATGCCTTCTTCGACTGCGGCACGCGTCGCATGCATTGCATCATCAACACGATCTTTACGCTCTTTCACTTCAACTTCCGTTGAACCGCCAACACGCACAACAGCAACACCACCGGCTAACTTGGCAAGCCGTTCCTGCAGTTTTTCGCTGTCGTAATCAGATGTCGTTTCTTCAACTTGCGCTCTGATTTGATTGCACCGTGCCTCTATATCTTTTTTCTTTCCGGCGCCGTCCACTATCGTAGTTTCTTCCTTAGTGATATTCACCCTTTTAGCAGTTCCCATCATATCCAATGTAACCGTTTCAAGTTCGATCCCTAAATCTTCAGAAATAACGGTTCCACCGGTTAAGATCGCAATGTCTTCTAACATAGCTTTACGACGATCGCCAAAGCCAGGGGCTTTCACAGCAGCAACCTTCAATCCGCCACGCAACTTGTTAACTACTAGGGTTGCAAGAGCCTCTCCCTCAATATCTTCAGCAATTATCAAAAGCGGTTTGCCACTTTGAACAACAGCTTCAAGAACCGGCAACATCGGTTGCAAGCTAGAAAGCTTAGACTCATGAAGGAGAATGTATGGCGACTCAAGGTCGCTTGTCATCTTTTCGGAGTTTGTAACAAAATATGGGGAGAGATAACCGCGATCAAATTGCATTCCCTCGACCACGTCTAGCTCAGTTGCTAATGATTTAGCTTCTTCTACTGTTATGACACCTTCGTTGCCAACACGCTCCATAGCCTGCGCTATCATCTTGCCTATTTCATCTTCACCGTTAGCAGATATAGTACCAACTTGCGATACCTCAGCAGATGTGCCTATTTTTTTTGATTTTTTTGTTAGGGCATCAACTACAGAATTGACGGCCATATCAATACCACGTTTAAGATCCATAGGGTTTAAACCAGCAGCAACGGCTTTCGCGCCTTCCTTTACGATAGCTTGAGCTAATACTGTCGCTGTTGTAGTACCATCACCAGCATTGTCATTAGCTTTGGATGCCACTTCACGAACCATTTGAGCGCCCATGTTCTCAAACTTGTCCTTAAGCTCAATTTCCTTAGCTACCGTTACACCGTCCTTAGTAATACGAGGGGCGCCAAACGATTTGTCTAGAACGACGTTACGACCCTTGGGTCCCAATGTTGCTTTGACAGCATTAGCTAGGGTATCAACGCCGTCTAACATTTTCTGACGAGCGTCTATACCAAATTTAACTTCTTTTGCAGCCATTTGTCTGCTTCTCCTTTAAATAAAGATAAAATATAACCAGAGTACTTTAACTCTTGTTATCCGGTCACACCCATGATGTCGGATTCCTTCATAATAAGAAGATCTTCGCCATCAATTTTAACTTCAGTACCCGACCATTTGCCGAATAAAACAACGTCGCCTGCTTTGACATCTAGCGGGGTAATTCGCCCGTTATCATCTCTTGCACCAGGCCCAACAGAAACAACTTTGCCTTCCATTGGTTTCTCTTTTGCAGTATCGGGGATAATGATACCACCTGCGGTCTTTGCCTCGCTCTCCATACGACGGATCACAACGCGGTCATGCAATGGCCTAAAACCCATTCCATTTCTCCATTTTTGAAAGTTACGTTAAAAATTCCTCACAAAATGCCAACAGCACATGTCATTAGCACTCTCTGTTTACGATTGCCAGCATGTAGTGTCTCTCTTGTCAACTGTCAAGAAGTCAAGAGTAAAAAAATGAAACTAAATCTATTCAATATTGCAATTGTTACTTCTTCACTATTGAGGCAGCTAGTCTGGAGCTAAAGTCACTTTTAAACCGTCCAAATTAGTAGTCATGTCGATCTGGCAGGATAACCTCGAGTTATCCTGTACATCAAAAGCTAAATCTAACATGTCGGCCTCTTCTTCACTTTTTTCAGGGACCCTTGCTACCCAACTTTCATCAACGTAGACGTGGCATGTGGCACACGCACAAGACCCTCCACATTCCGCTTTGATAGACAGGCCTTCGTCACGAATGATTTCCATGATTTGCCAACCATCTATTGCCTTCAATTCATGTTCTATTCCGTCATGATCCGTTACAAAGATTTTCATTTGACCCCCAATTTTCCCTGTAGTTCCGAGCTTGATGTTGTATATTGGAACCGTAATTTCCTCTCAGGATGCACATACCGAAACGCTTGTTGCGCCATTAAGGCCGCCTCGTGAAACCCTGATAGAATTAGTTTTAACTTACCTGGATATGTATTTATGTCTCCAATTGCAAATATGCCATCCACATCAGTCTCAAATTTCTCTGTATCTACCGGTATTAAATTTCGATCTAAATTAATACCAAAATTAGCTACGGGACCAAGTTTCATAGTGAGACCATAAAATGCGAGAAGGGTATCGCACTCTATTTCATACTCACCATTATCACTTTTGACTAAAACGGACTCAAGTTTCCCGCCTTGCCCGCGAAGTTCCTTTAATTGGGCAATTTCAAGTGACATTTCGCCATCCGCTACCAGTTTTCTCATTTTATTGATAGTATCTGGAGCCGCACGAAAATCATCTCTACGATGCAACAGTGTCAATTGTTTAGATAAAGGTTGAAGATTGACCGTCCAATCCAAGGCAGAGTCACCGCCGCCAGCTATTAAAATATTTTTTCCCTTAAAACTCTCCATTTGACGAACCGAATAAAAAACAGATTTTCCTTCAAATTCTTCAAGTCCTTTCAACGGCGGTTTCTTAGGAACAAAACTACCTCCCCCAGCCGCAACAACTATGACACGAGCTTCTATAACAGTTTCTAAATCTGTTTGAACAACCCACACACCATCTTCTTTTTGTGAGATGGACTCAGCCATCTGACCGAGATGGAATGTTGGGTTAAAAGGCTCAATTTGTGCCATGACTTTATCAGTTAATTCTTGGCCTGTGCAAATTGGTATAGCAGGGATATCGTATATCGGTTTTTCTGGATAAAGCTCAGAACACTGTCCTCCAACTACATCTAAAATGTCGATCAAGTGACATTTGATATCTAAAAGACCGAGCTCAAACACTGCAAATAGCCCAACAGGACCCGCTCCAATTATAACCACATCAGTCTTGAAAAGTTTTTCGCTCATTTCAATCCTCACATAAAGAGTTAGCGATCAAAACACTAAACCCTTATCTTTTGTAAACTCTAAGCCGTTCCATACTAACAATACCGGTTTCAATCAATTCAAAAAACTAGTTTTAAAGAAAGAAAATTTAACCACCTGGATCGTTGTGTTGTTTTGATTAAGACATTATATATCGGGTTTAATGGCGAAAATGTCTCATTCCAGTCATGATCATAGCGACGTCATTATCATCAGCAACGGCGATAATTTCATCGTCACGTATTGATCCACCTGGTTGAATTACTGACGTAGCACCCGCCTCAACAGCTGTCAACAATCCGTCCGAGAACGGAAAAAAGGCATCTGACGCAACGACAGAACCTAAAGTCAAGGTCTCTGCTAACCCCAGCGCATCGGCTGCTTCCTTCGCTTTTTTTGCAGCTATTCTCGAGGAGTCTACACGACTCATTTGGCCCGCACCTACCCCCACAGTAGCACCGTTTTTCGCGTAAACGATTGCGTTTGACTTAACATGCTTAGCTACCAAAAATGCAAAAGTTAAATCTTCTAACTCCTGCAGTGTTGGTTGCCGTTTCGTTACAACTTTGAGGTTGGATTTTGATATTTGACCAAAATCTCGATCCTGCACAAGAATTCCGCCCGACAACGGTTTAAAAATCATTGATCTTTCAGATGGGTCAGGATTACCACCTGTTTTTAAGATTCTCAGTGATTTTTTTTGAGAGAAAACCTCCAATGCTTCTGCGCTAAAATCAGGAGCTATTATAACCTCTGTGAACACATTGACCATCTCTAACGCAGCTTCGCCATCAATCATCTCATTGGCAGCGATGATACCACCAAACGCACTAACTGGATCACATGCTAGGGCCTTTTTGTAAGCTCCCAAGATACTACTTTCGACGGCAACACCACATGGATTAGCGTGTTTGATAATGGCAACTACCGGCTGATCAAATTCACTTACAAGCTCAAAAGCGGCATCTGTATCGTTTAGATTGTTATAACTAAGTTCTTTACCTTGAACCTGTTGCGCTGTCCCTACACCAAATCGTTGATTAGAAGACTGATAGAATGCCGCTGTTTGATGAGGGTTTTCACCATAACGTAATATTTTTGGGGAATGCCCTGAGAAAGTAACTCTATTCGGCTGAACTACTCCAAGTTCTTTAGAAAACCAAGACGCTATCTCCGAGTCATATGCTGCTGTGCGTGCATATGCTTTAGCGGCAAAAGACTGCCTAATGGATAATGATATTCCTCCGTTGTTTGTTTTAAGTTCATCAAGCAGTATTTGATAATCTGATGGGTCAACTAAAACTGCAACGGAGTCGTGGTTTTTTGCCGCTGCTCGTATCATCGCCGGACCTCCAATATCTATATTCTCAACGCAATCTTCATAGGTCCCACGTGAGGCAACTGTCTCCTCAAATGGATAAAGGTTACAAACCAGGAGATCAATTGGGGGGATCCCATGTAGCTCCATGGCGTCAATGTGCTCGTCATTACTTCGCACACCTAAGAGCCCCCCATGAATTTTTGGATGGAGCGTTTTCACTCTACCTCCCATGATTTCTGGAAACTCTGTATGTTCTGCTACATCTACAATTTTTATGCCTGCTTTACGTAATGTAGCAGCTGTTCCACCTGTAGATAAAATCTCAACATCACTTGCCTGCAAGGCAAGCGCCAGATCGATGAGGCCCGACTTATCCGAAACAGAAAGTAATGCCCGTTTCACTAGAACCATTTCAGTCATTAAAAAACCTAGCTCCTTGATCAAATTATCCTTGGCTTATCACTCGCGATTTAAGATCAGTCAACTTCATTTCTTTCATACTCTAGTTTTTATTACAGACACCTGTTTTAAACGCGATTCTCTTATCGCGATATAAGTGGTACTGCCAAAAATTAAAATGGCACCAACCCAAGTATAGAAATCCGGGACTTCATCAAAAAAAACAAAACCTAATAGTGTCGCCCAAATCATTTTACTGAAGTCTACGGGCATAACCACTGAAGTATCTGCCAACTTCAGTGATTGGTTCATTAATGTTTGAGCAAAAGTGCCCAGGGCTGCGAGCAAAAACATCCACCCAAACTGTTCCCAACTTGGGAGTTTCCAGAAGGGAAATGCGGCAATAAAAACAAGAGGGGATAGGAATATCGACGCATAGAAGGAGATGGTAACGCTGGAGTCACTCCTGGTCATAACTTTAATAACCATCAGCGCAACTGACCATATAGCCGCAGAAATTACTATTAACAGGGGACCTATTCCCAAGTCTACCATTCCTGGCCTTAGAATGATCAACGTACCCAAAAAACCAATTATAATAGCGGTCCAACGTCTGACACGAACTACTTCACCGAGAAATATGACTGCCAGAACTGTTGCAAATAATGGCGCGCTAAAACCCAGCGCTGTAACCTGAGCCAATGGCGTAATACTTAATCCATAAAAAAAACATAACATCGCTCCAGCATTCAATATGCCTCGCAAAGAGTGAAGTTTAATATTCTTTGTTTTTAGTACAGAAAAATTATCCTTAAAAACAAATGGTAATAAAACAAATAGACCGAGAAAGGCTCTAAAAAAGGCAATTTCAAAAGGGTGCAGTTGCCCCGACATACTTCGCACCACAGTATGCATTGCGACGAAAAGAATTGCTGCCACAGCCATTAGCGCAATAGCCATCAGCGGAGGAGGCAACCCGCGCAGGATGTTCGAAAGTTTGGACGGTTGAAACACGAGGGTACTAATAGGTGCAAGAACACAAAGTCTCAAGCACTATATCTTTTCTAAAAATTCATCCATTTCTGTTTCTGGGGCCTAATCACCGATGAGCCAGCCATAATCTCGTGACCCTTTCGAATTGATTCTTCGTAAATTTTTATTCGAATTGATACGATAGCTGCATCATTTAGGCCACTTCTAATCTCGCCTACTTCTTTATCTCCAAACATAATAGGTGTTCCAATTTCAGGTAAAGGTCCTGAAATAAGCACGGGCATCAGTCGCTTTTTTATCAATGCACGATATTTTGTCCTAGCTGTTAACTCTTGCCCCATGTAACAACCCTTATTCCAATCAATGCCATTGAGTTCATCAAAACCAGCCTCAAGTAGGATTGTTTTCTCAGCCTGCATATCCTGGGTCCCATCCGGAACCCCTAGTTTAATTCTTAATAAATTATAATCGCAGATATTGCATTTATTAAGACTTAGTTCCCCTAAAACTGTATTTTTAGGCAAAATAATTCTTACACCTAGCTCTATCAATCTAGGGTCAACAAACGCTGTGCCGCCAAGAAACCTTGACGTTTGGCCTAATTTTTTTGTTAATCCAATTAGAGAATGAATACTGCCCCCAAACCCTGCGTAAACATCAAATTCACTGCTCACATCAGTCAGCTCCACCTTAGATCTTAGTTTGTAGATTTGGAGCTTTTTCTTCAAACCTAACAAAAAGCTTGTGTCACATTCCAATAATAACCGTTCACTATCTGTAAATATGAAAAAATCATAGAGAAATTTACCCTGTGGCGTTAAAAGTGCAGAGTAAACGGATCGATCGTCAGATACTGATTCAACATTATTAGAGACTAGCCCCTGCAGAAACAAAACTCTATCGTCACCAGATACGGCAAGAACGCTTCTATCTTCTAGTTTTACATAATGGCTCTTTTTCAGCATAGTTTTTTGACTCCCCTTGTCTGAGGCTGTTTCTAATATACTATTTATGCGCGCTAACGATCTTTTTAGAAAGTCGATTTGTTTTGCACTGACAAAGTACAGTAATTTATAAACCCAAACACCAAAATTTTTGAGAAAAAAAACCAATGTGTACATTCATAATCAGTTGGCAACCTAATGAAAAATGGCCTGTAGTCATAGGGGCAAACCGTGATGAACTAATCACAAGAGCATGGAGAAAGCCAGGCAGGCACTGGTCAGACCGACCTGAGGTTGTCGCTGGTTATGACGAAGAAGCGGGGGGGAGTTGGCTTGGTGTAAACGATCATGGCTTAATTGTAGGAATACTAAACCGATCGAATTCATTAGGCCCCATAACGGGAAAACGAAGCCGCGGTGAATTGGTGCTTGAAGCACTTGACCATGCTGACGCTGTAGAATCTGCTGCCGCAATTAAAGAAATTAATGAAAACTCATATAGAGATTTTAATATGTTGATATTGGATAATCGGGACGCATTCTGGCTTAAAAAAAGTAGTGGTAAACGGGTAAATTGTCAGCCTTTGCCAACTGGGGTTTCTATGCTAACAGCCAAAGAACTCAACGATCAAAGCTCGCCGCGCATTAGCCATCATTTAGCTAGGTTACAGCATGCAGAAATCCCAAACCCGGAAGCAAAAAATTGGCACGGATGGCCTGATATCCTTGCGGATAAGTCATGTTACATTAAAGAAGACCCTTTAACCGCTATGAACATTACTTCTAACTCTGGGTTTGGAACTGTTTCAGCTTCATTAATAGCCTTACCAAATGATATTAATCAACGGCCAATTTGGTTGTTTTGCGATGGACCTCCAGATCAGAATAAGTTTGCACCTATAGAGATTTGAGATACGAACGTATCACAAAAACTTTAGTAGCTATTATCTAGCCTTGCACTTACGTTGTTTTAATATCACCAAATTGGTATATTAACCCTTAACGAGACGAGGAGGTCAATCGATTGGCCGTTGATAAAAAGAATGTTTAGAGCGATCCAAACAGAAATTCTTAGGGACGAGGATTATGGCAGTCAGAACTAAGCTCTACGAAGGTAAAGCGAAAATTCTATACAAGGGGCCTGAACCGGGCACACTAGTGCAATATTTTAAAGATGATGCCACCGCGTTCAACAACGAAAAAAAAGGTGTAATTACCGGAAAGGGAGTTTTGAATAATAAGATAAGTGAATATCTTATGACCAAAATAGCTGAAATCGGTATTCCTACACACTTCGTAAAGCGATTAAATATGAGAGAACAACTCATAAAGGAAGTCGAAATCATTCCGATAGAAGTTGTTGTTCGCAATGTAGCAGCAGGCTCTATTTGCAAACGATTTAATTTAGAAGAGGGCGCGCCCCTACCCCGATCATTAGTCGAGTACTACTATAAATCGGATGAACTTGGTGACCCTCTTATAGCAGAAGAACATATTACAGCTTTTGGATGGGCAAATACACCGGAGCTGGATGATATCATGGCGATGACTCTCAGAATAAATGATTTTTTATCTGGGTTATTAACAGGAATTGGAATTCGATTAGTAGATTTTAAATTAGAGTTTGGACGGCTTTACTACGAAGACACTATTCAAATAGTACTGGCTGATGAAATCAGTCCGGATAACTGCCGTCTTTGGGACATTGTTACTAATAAAAAACTTGATAAAGACAGGTTTCGACGAGATCTTGGTGGGGAAAAAGAAGCATATCAGGAAATTGCCCATCGTCTTGGCGTGCTGCCCGAGGCAACGCCAACAAACCAAACAAGACCCGTTTCTGTACAATAAATAGAAAAGCAATATATCATGAAAGCACACATCCACGTCACCCTGAAAAAAGGTGTTCTAGATCCACAAGGTAAAGCCATAGAAAACGCACTCAAAACACTTGGGTTCAATAATGTGAAAAGTGTGAGACAAGGTAAATTTATTGAAATTGATATCGATGAAAACGATCCAAAACAGGCAGAAAGTCAGGCTAAGCAAATGAGCAATAAGCTCTTGGCGAATACTGTAATTGAAAACTTCCACGTCGATATTTTAGAAAATCAATAAATTCGAGACAATTTTCTTTAATCACAAGCAAGAATGACTAGATCTGCAGCAGACGGACTGCAAACGATTGGTGTGTCGTGCATTATAGCCAACCTTGTTAATGCTATTAGATCAACATCCTGGGCATGACGGGCATGTGGGTCTGCAAAAAAAACTACGGCGTCTAGCTCACCAGTCGCCAAAAGAGCCCCGAGCTGTTGGTCCCCCCCTCTAGTACCCCTCTGCAATCTATTTATACTGAGGCTCGGATAGGCTTTTCTTAACATAGCACCTGTCCCACCTGTACAAATGATTTTTTGCTGTCTCAGCACATTCAAATGCCTACCTACCCAAGCAGTCAACTGTGTTTTTCGCTCATTATGTGCTACTAATGCAATCCTTCTGGGCGATGTAGAAATTTGACCAGCACGTGCTGTTATCGCCATCAGGGCATGCACTTGTGAAATTAACCCCTCCGACTCCGCGGGGAAATTGCCAGCAAGTGCAGCTGTTCCAACCGTGAAAGCTGTTGCACCCGCTCCTGCCGCTGCCAATACCCTTTCCTCGCTGTTTATGCTTCCAGCTATAACGACCGGCTTAGTTGTTTTTTCACAAACCGATTTCATTAATGCGGGTACATCGCCCGCAAATCTGTATGCTAAAAGATCTAGGCCATGGACACCCTCCAAGGCAGTTAACGATACTGCGCTCTCGGTGATTTCTTCAATAGATCCTTCCAAAACGCTAGGATGCCCTACGATACGTCCGGGGAACGGAAAATACCTTATTGGGTTAGATCCTATTATTTTCAGCACTTCTGTTGCATTCGTGCCACCCAGCAAGCAATCAACGTCGAGCTTTATAGCCGCTTCCGCAGATTCAAATTCACGTTGCGCATCACGACTCACCACCTCTAGATACGAGACCCCACCAGCCTCTCGTATTCGATCAGCTAAAAGCTTGAGTTGTTCCAAAGGTAAACCAATGTCCTTAAAACCAATATGACGCGCACCGCCGGCGAGCGCATCGGTTAATCTAGCATTAGCATCAATGATGGTTCTATCATTTTCAGTTAGCATAAAAATAAAATTAAAGCCGATGATACTTCCTTTTGTTCAATGTCTTAATCTGCCTAAGAATAATACGCTTAATTTAAATTATTCAAGAAATGCTTTTATTAATAAGAATAATATCGCCACTTTATTCTTTTATTTGAGAATAATTCATTATTTTCCATGATCGTGATCTAACCCTGATTTTATCGATTCGGTAGCCACTTGTTTACCCTGCCCGTTAAATTAATTTTAACCATTTTCCGAATCGGCATATTTTTCAACTATTTTGATGGTCACTGAAGCACTTACTTGCCAAGACAATTCCCCTTACGTAGGTTAAGACTTCCAAACAAATTTCATGGCAAAGCGTTCCATTTCTGATGAACTCAGCGATTATTATTTTTCCCGGCACAAATCGTGATAGCGACATGGCGATGACTCTAGAGGAGATTTCAGGAAAAAAGCCCAAACTTGTATGGTATCAAGACAGAAACCTGCCTGTTGTAGATTTACTTGTTTTAGCTG
>PANE01000002.1 GCA_002708305.1 Rhodospirillaceae bacterium | reverse complement strand
TGATGTAGCGATATACGGCATGGGGGTTTTGGAGACTCTATCAGATGGTTTTGGGTTTCTGAGATCACCAGAGTCAAATTATTTACCTGGTCCAGATGATATCTACGTATCACCTAGTCAAGTGCGAAAATTTGCATTGCGTAACGGCGATACTGTTGAGGGCCAAATACGATCTCCAAAGGATGGGGAAAGATACTTTGCCCTCCTTAAAATTAACCAGATTAATTTTGAAGAACCGGATGCTGTACGACACAGAATTAACTTTGACAACTTAACACCACTTTATCCTGATGAAAGATTGCGCCTTGAAGTGGAAAACGATCTAAAAGAAAAAGATCCAACATCGCGTGTAATTGATTTGATTTCGCCTATAGGGAAAGGACAAAGGGCTCTTGTTGTTGCGCCGCCCAGAACAGGAAAAACAGTTATGTTACAAAACATAGCTAAATCAATTGCAGAGAATCATCCTGAAGTCTACCTCATTGTATTATTAATTGACGAGCGACCGGAAGAAGTCACTGATATGGATCGAACAGTAAAAGGAGAAGTGATAAGTTCTACTTTTGATGAACCAGCTGGACGACATGTTCAGGTCGCCGAGATGGTCATAGAAAAAGCAAAACGTTTAGTCGAGCATAGGCGGGACGTTGTAATATTATTGGACTCAATAACCAGATTAGCGCGGGCGTACAACACAGTAGTTCCATCTTCTGGGAAAGTGTTAACGGGTGGGGTGGACGCAAATGCGTTACAAAGGCCTAAAAGGTTTTTTGGTGCCGCTAGGAATATAGAAGAAGGAGGATCCTTGTCGATCATTGCGACAGCACTAATTGACACGGGCTCAAGAATGGATGAAGTGATTTTTGAAGAGTTTAAAGGAACAGGAAACTCTGAACTAATTCTTGATAGAAAGTTATCGGACAAGCGTACTTTTCCAACCATTGACATTACGAAATCCGGTACACGTAAAGAAGAACTACTTGTCGACAAAGGCACGCTTTCAAAAATGTGGGTTCTTCGCAGAATCTTATCACAAATGGGAACAGTGGACGCTATGGAATTTTTGTTAGATAAATTGAAAGTGTCTAAAAATAATGAAGACTTTTTCGACGCAATGAATTCCTAAGGCAATGCAATTTAGAAATAAGATTGGGTGGCCAAACATGCTTAAGGGATTAAAATCGTAGAAGCCGTTGTTTGACGTGATTCTAATGCTTCATGTGCTGCTCTAGCTTCAGACAAAGGAAATTCTTGATCTATTTGAATTTTCACATGTCCAGCCTCGACAACTGAGAATAAGTCAGTTGACATATCTCTTAACTCGGCTG
Organism: Rhodospirillaceae bacterium; assembly: GCA_002708305.1. GTDB lineage: Bacteria > Pseudomonadota > Alphaproteobacteria > Thalassobaculales > Thalassobaculaceae > UBA7326. Next base: position 89,097 of record PANE01000002.1, on the reverse strand, counting down.
ATGTTCCCGCGTAATTAAAAAGGGTGGGTCTAGTGAAGAATAAGGACCCTTTTTGCGCAAACACTCCTAGATCAACTGGTGGAATAGGGCCAGAGGCCTGTCCAAAACTGACCATCTTGCCGAGGGGCTTCAAGCAATCAAGAGACTTCTCGAATGTGTCTTTACCTATTGAGTCAAAAACCACTGGTAACTTTTCACCATTGGTTATATCCATAACCCGTTCTGCGAAGTTTTCTTTAGTGTATATTACCGGATAATCGCAACCATTAGCCTTAGCTAAGATAGCCTTTTCCTCTGTGCTCACAGTGCCTATTACATTAGCACCTAGAGCTTTAGCCCATTGACAAACTATTAATCCTACACCGCCTGCGGCTGCATGTATTAAGATTGTGTCACCACTGGAGACNTTATGGATTTGACGNATTAGATATTGAGCGGTAAGCCCTTTGAGCATCATCGCCGCGGCTNTTTCATCAGAAACNCCAGNCGGTATCGNCACNACTTTATCAGCATCNATNAGACGTTCTTCGCTATACGATCCTGGTGGNGGAGAAGCATATGCTATTCGGTCCCCTTCGGTGAGNCCTTTCACATTTGCNCCTACCTTCAGGATTACGCCTGCAGCNTCCATNCCTATCGCTGATGGNAGGGGTAGTGGGTACAATCCGCTACGATGGTANGTATCGATATAGTTTAAACCGATTGCNGTATGGCGCACCAATATTTGATTTTCGGANGGCTCACCAACATNAATNTCNTCCCATTGAAGAACTTCGGGTCCACCTGTCTGGTGAAAACGTATTGCTTTTGACATGCTTGGCTCCAATCAGGTAAATCTGAATGCGATGATGGCTTTTGAAGTTCAGCTTGATCTTATCTTGGCTCGAGGAGCATTACAAAATTTATTTGTGAATAAACTATATTAATGAACCTTCAAGTCGGGTTAATTACATCTTTGCTGAGAAAAAGGTAGATTATATTCCGCAATTATCATCAAAGGAGAATAGAGTAATTTTATGGACCATTCATACGATGACACGATTTTTTCTTTGGCAACTGCTGTTGGGCGATCTGCTACCGCCATGATCCGTATTTCTGGATCTAGAGTCAGAGACCTTTCCACGATTTTTAATTTCGATATGCCAGAACCAAAAGTTGCTAAGCTTAGAATTCTAGCGCATCAAAAACAACGATTAGATCAATCTATAATACTTTTTTTTAAAGGACCAGAGAGCTACACAGGCGAGGATGTCATTGAGTTTCATATCCATGGGGGGCGAGCTGTAATCGAAAGCATATATAAAGTTTTAATTAATCAAACAGGTTTTCGATTAGCTGAGAATGGCGAATTCAGCCGAAGAGCGGTGGTCAATGGGCGTATTGATTTGACTGCAGCCGAAGGCATAAATGATTTAATAAATGCACAAACTGAAGCTCAAAGAATTCAGGGATTACAGCAGCTGGAAGGCGGGCTGCGAAGACAGTTAGAAATATGGTCTGAAAGTATAAAAACATATGGAGCTCATATAGAAGCATACATAGATTTTCCTGACGAAGAAATACCGAGTGATGTTCTAACGAAGCTAGTCATTGATATTCAAGAAACGGGCATTGAGATGGAGAAATTTCTCGATGATGGTAGAAAAGGCGAAATATTAAGAGACGGAATGAAGGTAGCTGTGATAGGCCCTCCAAATGTGGGAAAGTCTAGCTTTGTAAATTGGCTGACAAAACGGGACATAGCGATAACCTCCCAAGAAGCAGGAACAACACGAGACATCATTGAGGCTAATATAAATTTAAGTGGTTATCCAGTAATTGTTGCTGACACAGCGGGATTGAGGAAATCGGCTGGGAATATTGAGGCGGAAGGCATTAAAAGAGCTCGCCAATGGGCAATTGGGGCGGAGTTAAGGTTATTAATTTTAGATCCGCCTAATGCATTAANGGCATCATTATTTTCCGATTTATTGAAGCCGAACGATATTATTATTATGAATAAGACAGACAGACAAACGTCAGCGAAAACNAGAAATCCTAACTGGTTATANATGTCTGTAAAGACCGGCGACGGATTAAGCNATGTATTAGAGNAGATCACTGANGTCGCGTTGTTGAAAATGGGTGAACATGGTTCAGTAAGTATAACTCAAACGAGACATCGAAAATTAATTAGTGAATGTATATATTTGTTAGGTAATGCGCGCCTTGGCCTTTTAAATAAAGNCGATCTTGAGTTNGTAGCCGAGGANATNAGATCTGCTAATCATTCGATTGGAAGAATTACAGGAAAGGTAGANGTTGAAGACTTACTTGATATCGTTTTCACAGATTTTTGTATCGGTAAGTAATGTTTCACGTGAAACATTAACTAAGTTTATCCTTTCTAAATANNCGAAGACACACTAAAAGCACTGCAGATGATCTTTTCGATGGGAGCGTTAATGTTTGATTCTTTTGACGTAATCGTTATAGGCGGAGGACACGCCGGTTGTGAAGCCGCTGCAGCNAGTGCGAGNTGTGGCGCGAAAACGTTATTGATAACTCATAAGATCTCTACGATTGGAGAAATGTCCTGTAATCCGGCTATTGGAGGACTTGGAAAAGGCCACCTCGTTCGAGAAATTGATGCGCTTGATGGGCTAATGGCTAAAGCAGCGGACGCTTCTGGGATTCAATTCAGAGTTCTTAATCGGAGTAAAGGTCCTGCCGTTCAAGGACCAAGGGTTCAGGCAGATAGAATGCTTTATAAGAGGTCTATACAGTCGNTGTTATTAGACCAGGCAAATTTGTCCATACGTGAAACTAGCGTAGAAGATATTTCTGTTGATTCAGTAAATCGCGTATCATCTGTGGAGATTAGTTCGGGCGAACTCATAAAATGCAAAAGCGTAGTGCTTACTACAGGTACATTTCTGCGAGGCATGATACACTGTGGTGATGTGAAAACACCAGCAGGCCGGGTAGGCGATGCGCCTGCAGTCGGTCTAGCGCGGACACTAGAACGAATGGGGTTCAGATTAGGGAGGCTCAAGACAGGAACGCCTCCAAGGCTTGATGGAAAAACTATTAAATGGAAGAATTTAGAAAGTCAGCCCGGNGATAANCCACCGGAGCCAATATCGTATTTGACGAAACAGATAANGTGCCCACAGTTACCGTGTTACATCACTTATACTAATGCTGTAACGCATGATATCATTCGTGAAAACCTTCACATGTCGTCTATTTATGCNGGNAATATCTCAGGTGTAGGACCAAGATATTGCCCATCAATTGAAGATAAGATAGTTCGTTTTTCAGATCGGGATCACCACCAGATTTTCCTTGAGCCTGAGGGTTTGAGCACAGACTTAGTTTACCCAAACGGCATCTCAACCTCATTGCCTCATGAGGTGCAGAAAAAAATCGTCAATGGTATATATGGATTAGAAAATACTGAAATAATAAGACCTGGTTATGCAATTGAGTATGATCATGTAGACGCACGAGAGCTACATCATTCANTGGAGACTAGNCGGATCTCCGGGTTATTTCTGGCTGGACAAATCAATGGCACTACCGGGTATGAGGAAGCAGCAGGGCAAGGTTTGNTNGCTGGCGTAAACGCAGCTCACAAAGCTGCAGGAAATNAGCAAGATTTTATAATCGATCGTGCACAGGGCTATCTGGGCGTTATGGTGGATGACTTAGTCACTCGACACATAACAGAACCATATAGAATGTTTACTTCTAGGGCGGAATACAGACTTAGATTACGCNCGGANAACGCAGACACAAGATTGACAGCANTGGGCGTTGAGGCTGGTTGTGTTGGAGAAAAAAGAGCANCCNNCTTTAACAAGAAAAACCAGAGATTGATTAAGGCAGAAAGAGATTTCAGGGATTTGAAGGCATCTCCTAATCGCTTAAGAAATTTTGGTATATTAGTTAACCATGATGGCATTGCTCGTTCTGCATTCGAGCTGTTAGGAAATAAAGATATAAACTTTTTAAAACTTTGTAAGGTCTGGCCTGAAATCAAAGAGGTTTCCCGTCCAGTTCTTGAATTTGTAAAANCCAATTCACTTTACGAAAGCTATATCACTCGTCAAGATGCGGACATACGAGCCTACCGGAAAGATGAAATGTTAATGTTGCCTGCAAATTTAAATTTTGAATCGATAGGGGGCCTCTCATCCGAAGCGAAGCAAGCTTTGATATCAACAAAACCCCGCACGTTAGGCCACGCATCTCGCGTTCCAGGTGTTACCCCAGCTGCAGTAATGATTTTGATGCGGTATGTGAAGAGCGGCAAAACACAAGGAAAAAAGGCATCGATTGTTGCTGCAGAATAGCAATGATTATAGATAAGAAAGGCCAGGAAACATTTTCAACTCATTTGGATGTTTCACGTGAAACACTAGAGTTATTTGCCTGCTATGNCNAGCTGCTCGTAAAATGGCAATCAAAAATAAANCTTGTATCAGGCAAAACATTAGATGATATTTGGCTTCGCCACTTTTTAGATAGCGCACAGTTGTTTCGGCTGTTACCCGCTAAGAATAAAAGCATTTTAGATGTTGGCTCAGGAGCGGGATTTCCNGGATTNGTTCTNGTTCTTATGGGCGCAAGAAACGTTACGTTAATTGAATCAGACACGAAAAAATGTATGTTTTTAAGAGAGGTTTTGCGACAAACAGGAAAAAGCGCTAATATTGTCAATTGCAGAATTGAGGAATACGGGCACCGTGAATTTGATATTGTAACTGCAAGAGCTTTGGCCCCAATGGAGCGACTTTTGTCTTATGTGAAACCGTATTTTGGCGCTCACACTAAGGGATTGTTTCCTAAAGGAAAACAAGTTGATGAAGAATTGACTAAAGCAATGAAACAATGGAAACTTGAGGTTTCAAGGGTGCCTAGTATAACGAGCAATACTGGAGTCATATTGGTAGTGGAGAAAATATTAAGTGGGCCAGAATAAAATAAAGACCCCTGATCCTCGTGTGCTTGTTGTTGCTAACCAAAAGGGAGGGGTTGGAAAAACAACTACTGCAGTTAATCTTGGCACTGCTATGGCTGCGTGCGATATGAGGGTATTGTTAGTGGATCTTGATCCACAAGGAAATGCCAGTACTGGACTAGGTATACCACGTGAAGAGAGAGAGTTTGATAGCTATGCGGTCTTAAGTGGAGAAGTAAGTATGTCTGCAGCTATAACTCCATCTGCGGTGCCTGGATTGTTTGTGATACCAAGCTCTGAAAACTTATCTGGAGCAGAAGTGGAGTTGGTTTCTATTGATAAGCGAGAGTATAGACTTAGGGAGTCCATGGTCCGTTATGTAGAGACAGAACAAGAGCCATTTGATTTCATCATCATCGATTGTCCTCCTTCATTGGGCCTTTTAACATTAAACGCATTCGTGGCGGCTGATGCTGTCCTTGTTCCATTACAGTGCGAGTTTTACGCTTTAGAGGGCCTTAGCATGTTATTAAAAACGGTGGACCGTGTTCGACGAGCATTTAACCCATCTTTGGAAATCCAGGGGATTGTTCTTACTATGTCCGATAAGCGAAATAATTTATCCGAACAAGTGGCAGAGGATGTTCGGGCCCACTTAGGTGAAAAAGTGTATAAAACAGTGATCCCAAGAAATGTGAGAGTTTCAGAAGCACCATCACATGGGGTGCCTGCGTTAGTCTACGATCTGCAATGTGCTGGTTCTCAGGCATATATTCATCTTGCCAGTGAAGTCATAAAGAGAGAACGAGGGCTTGCTATATGAGTAGTGCTGTTAAACGCCGGCAGCTTGGGAGAGGCCTGTCATCCTTATTAGGTAAAGAGGTTGTTGCAAGTGAGGCTGAGAACAAAAAACAAATTCAATTTATTTCCATTGCGAAAATTCAAGCTGGACCGGGCCAGCCAAGGCGTATTTTTGATGAAAAAGAGTTGAAATCACTTGCTCAGAGCATTAAGGAACGGGGAGTTCTTCAGCCACTGCTTTTGCGCAAGACATTAGATGAAAGTGAAGGGTTTGAAATAATAGCAGGTGAGCGGCGTTGGCGGGCCGCGCAAATGGCTCAGGTACACGAAGTGCCGGCGGTAGTAAGAGACTTTAGTGATCAAGAGGCAGTCGAGATTGGCCTGATAGAGAATATACAGCGAAGCAATTTAGCGCCGCTAGAGGAGTCTGATGCGTTCCAAAGATTAATTGATGAATATGGGCATACACAAGAATTAGTAGCTGAAGTTGTTGGAAAAAGTAGAAGTTATGTTGCTAATTCACTCCGTCTGCTTATGTTGCCAGCGCGTGCACGTGAGTACCTTGATACAGGCAGGATTACAGCGGGTCATGCGCGTGCTTTAATAGTCTCTAAAGACGCAGATAAACTCTGCGATTATGTTGTGTCGGGGAACCTTTCTGTTAGAGCTACTGAAAAATTAGTTCAGGAAAGTATAAAAAGTGATAGACGCGGAGTAGATAAAGAAAAACTGACACCACCCAAAGAATTCGCTGATATCGATCCAGATCTCCAAGCTTTACAAAAAAGTATAGAGGAAAAAATAGGTCTAAATGTAGAGATCCATTCTAGAAAGACTGGAGGCGGTTCTGTCACGATTCATTATCAAACTCTTGACCAATTTGACCACCTTTTAAAAAAAATAACTCCTTAACTTTCAGGGCCTACCTTTTTGTTCCACCCTTAAGACAAACTCCAATGAGTACCTGGGAGCACATAGCCATTTGAGGGATACCGGTTGTCTTACATTGTTGTTCGCCAATAAAAAACCGATCTAAGGCCTGCTCCAACTGTTTTACAGTCCATCGATTGAGCTGTCTTTCGAACTGTGCTTTCCTATTCCAAAACACCGGGGGCCTAAGTTTTTTTATGGCTGCGCTGACAGGTATTTCTTGTTCCTGAATAAGCCTAATATTGTGCAATCGTTGGAAGTGATTTATAACAGATCTCAGAATTGTTATTGGGTTTTGCCCAGTCTCTTCTGCTCTTTGCAATGATAAAGTAAGGCCGTCTAAGTTTCCGTCTCCAGTAAGGAATGCTATTTCATCCATAATTAGAAGGCCTGAATCACCAATACTTGTGCTGGTAGCATCAAGAGAAAGGTGACCGTTGGGACCTACCATCAGTATCAATTTTTCTAATTCGTTCTTCGTATGTTGATGGTCATTACCTAAATGAGCAATTAGATACTCTATTGTTTCAGGGTCAAAGGTAATATTATTTCTTGTAAGTTCATTTTTTATCAAACTTTCCAGGGTTTTACCTTGGCTCCCATAACAAGCTAATATCCCTAATCTGTCATTTTTTTCGAATAGGGATCTTAACTTTGAGCGCGTATCAAGGGCTCCAGCGTCCAAGATAATTTTCGCCTCAATAGATTCCAGCTGTATTACATTTTCAATAATAGGNGTAATGNTATCGGTTGCATNACGGATCCTTACTAATCTGCGCCCGCCAATCATAGAATAAGACAGTGCGGCATCTATTACACTGGCNGGGTCTTGTTTAGCTTTATCTGAGCCAATTTCTACCACCGAAAAAGGGTCTGTTATATCGTCTACAGCACTTTTAGAAATCTTCATAGCAACTTCATTTACGTGTCCAGAGTCTGGCCCGTATACCAAAATAGCGAAAANTTCATTTGGGAACGTTTGGCATAAGTTTTCTAGTTCTGAGTGTTGGTATTTCATAGTGCCTTAATCTTTATTTATTGCCGACTTCAAGAACAAAGCTAATAGCTTCTCTATATTCATACCAATCTGCTCTGCTAGTCTAGATTTTGCACCGTCTTCTGCTTGTATGTTTACATACTCAGATTGGGTAATATTAAAGCCTGTCGTGGCAACAGTGATTCCTGATGTCAGTATTTGTTCTGTATTTAAATTCTCTAATTTGTATTGCGCTCGCATGGTGATCTTTGCGAAAGTAGATGTCGCGTCTTTCAATATCACCACATCATTCCGAGTTTCGTTAATTGTGATAATAAGCCTATAAAGCGGTTCCGACGTTTTACCACGCGGGTTTAGTTTATCTTGTAAACGATTACGAAGCTGTTGACCGATTCGAGATTCAATTGGCGCAATGTCTATAGCAGCAAAATGGTTGAATAATCCGACTGAATCAGAATCATGTTTGTAAAGCGGTGTAAATCCACAACTATTCAACAAAACTATTGAACAAGCGAAAACTAAAGCAGAGGTTTTAGACCACGACATTAATAACTCTATTTGGAACTACTATGACNCGGCGAATTTCTTTNTTTTCTATTTGTTTTTTNACATTATCTAAATTTAAAGCGAGCTCTTTCAAAAGTTGCTCTGAGCTTCCNCTTGTAACTTCTATTTTACCCCGTAATTTACCATTAACTTGAACGGCTACATCGATCTTGGAGTCCAGTGTTAAATTTTCGTNAAATTTTGGCCACGGTTGATCGCAGAGAAAGTTTCGATTTCCTAGTTTGGCCCACAACTCTTCCGCTATGTGTGGCGTCATCGGTTCTATCAATCGTAAAAGCGAATTAAAGCCGTACAAGATAATCCATGTATCTTTATCATTATCTTTAAAATCAAAAAGGGTATTACTCAGCTCTCGTATTTGTGCTACTGCGCTATTAAACCGCCAATTTTCTATACTATTCGTAACTGCTTTAATTGTTTTATGAATTAGTTTCTCTAATTCTTTCGCTGCTTCAGAGGGTTGGTCAGGCTTTTTTAAAGCAGTTCCTGGGTTGACCAACTTTNTAATATTAAGGCCAAGTCTCCAAAGTTTATTGAGATATCGCCAAGCCCCTTCAACACCAGCCTCTGTCCATTCGAGGTCTCGCTCAGGTGGAGAATCAGAAAGCATAAATAGACGAGCGGTATCTGCCCCGTAGGTTTGAATAATAGCTTCAGGATCGACCACATTTCTACGAGACTTACTCATTTTCTCAGTACGGCCTACTTTCACGGGTTCATTTGTTTCGACATTTAGAAAAGTGCCATCCGAGCTTTTATTAACTTGCTCAGGGAATAGCCATCCAGAGGCATCCNTATACGTCTCGTGACAAACCATTCCTTGCGTCATTAGGCCAGAAAAAGGCTCAGCTATATCTAAATAACCACATTTTTGGAGGGCTCGAGTAAAAAACCTGGAATATAGTAAATGAAGAACTGCATGTTCCACACCACCTATATACTGGTCGACCGGTAGCCAATAGTTTGCTGCGGACTGGCTAAAGGCTTCTTTACTTTTTGGATCACAAAACCTTGCAAAGTACCATGATGATTCAAAAAAAGTGTCGAATGTATCAGTCTCGCGCTGGGCTGGTTTACTACATTTTGGACAGGTTGTATGCTTCCACGTTGGATGGTTTTCTAGCGGGTTCCCCGCAGATTCAAAATCTACATCGTCAGGAAGATTCACCGGTAAATTGGCCTCAGGCACTGGTATTATGCCACATTCTTGGCAATGAATGATCGGAATTGGGCATCCCCAATAACGCTGTCGCGAGACACCCCAGTCTCGTAGCCGATATGTTACAACACCCGTCCCTTGCTTTTGTCCNTCTAACTGTTCTATGGCTCTTTTTTTTGCTTCGTTAATTTGTAACCCATCTAGAAACTCTGAATTAAATAAAATGCCGTCACCAATNAACGCTTCTTTTGCAATAAAAAATTTTTCAGCCTCTGCGTTTTTTGGCAACACTACGGGCTTAATCGGCAAATCATATATTCTGGCAAAATCTAAATCTCTCTGATCGTGAGCAGGGCAACCGAAAATTGCACCGGTTCCGTAATCCATAAGGACAAAATTAGCTACAAAAATTGGTAGNTCAGAGCCTGAGATGAAAGGATGTTTAACTCGTAACCCCGTATCATACCCACGTTTTTCGGCCGTTTCGATTGCTGCTTCACTAGTACTTAATTTGTTACACTCATTAATAAATGTTGTCAGTTTGTCATCTTTTTCTGCGGCCCGTAGAGCAAGCGGATGATTTGCTGCAATAGCGCAAAAAGACGCTCCAAANAGAGTATCTGGGCGTGTTGTAAATACTTCTAGCCTTGCGTCTTGNTTGATTATNTCAAAAAAAATCTGGGCGCCCTCNGAGCGGCCAATCCAATTATTCTGCATTAATCGAACGCGATCNGGCCATCGGTCAAGGCTTTCAATAGCATTCAGAAGTTCATCGCCGTATTCTGTTATCTTTAAAAACCATTGCGAAAGTAATTTTTTCTCAACAGTCGCTCCTGAACGCCATCCCTTTCCATCTATTACCTGCTCATTTGCTAGCACAGTATTCTCGATAGGGTCCCAATTAACCCAACTTTCTTTCCTGTAAGCAAGNCCGTTCTCTAAAAAGTCTAGAAACATTTTTTGTTCATGTTGATAATAGTCAGGGGAACAAGTTGCTATTTCTCTATCCCAATCGTACGACAATCCCATGCGTTGTAGTTGTTGACGCATTGTCTCAATATTTTCATATGTCCATTTCGCTGGGTGTACACGACGCTCGAAAGCTGCATTTTCAGCTGGTAAGCCAAACGCATCCCATCCCATAGGATGTAAAACATTGAACCCCTGTGCTTTTTTGTATCTGGCNACTAGATCGCCGAGTGTATAGTTNCGGACATGTCCCATGTGTATTCGTCCAGAAGGATAGGGAAACATTTCTAAAACATAATACTTTGGCAAATTTGCGTCATGAGTAGCTGAAAATTTAGCATCCTTAGCCCATAACGANTGCCATTTTTCCTCGGTCTCTAAATAATTGTAACGTTCCATACTAACGGCTATCCATTTTATGTGCCATTTATTTTCTCAAAGCTTTATTAAAAGATATCCTTANAGTAGTTTATTTGACTTTCTTTGAGGAAGTTATGCGAAGTTGACGTGCTCGCGTTAAAATTGCGTCTTCAAGATCCCGGTCAAGTTTTTGATCTGCATTTGTATCCTGCCAATTGTTTCCGGTTGTTTTTTCTTGTCTGAATACTTTAGCTCTTATCCCATCTGAGCGGAGCGAAGTGCCCAGGATAAACAGAGTAATTTTGTAGCGTTCGTTTTTAGACTCTGGTGGCCCGTACCAATCGGTAATTATGACGCCGCCAAAGGGGTCTGCTGATACTAGAGGCATAAATGCAACTGTATCCAGAGACGCCCTCCATAAAAAGCTATTCACGCCTATCCCTGAACTCGAGCTCCCGTTTTTGTCTGACGCCCCCCCCTCACTGTCAAAGATTGTAAGTCCGCCTTCTCCAAATATTCCTGCTTTTTCTTTTTCGTAGGTTGGGAGGCCTCCTTGTCCTCGTCTTGGGTAGCTATAATCTANNTTTGCTGAGTCGCACCCAGTAAGCAATAGCGTGCTCGTTACACCTAGAAAGATGAACTTTGAACTGATTAGTTTGATATTTTTCATATTGAAGCGCCCCATAGCCCATTCTAACGCTTCTTTTAACGCGAAACTCAATTAAAAACAAATCGATATCTTTCTGAAAAGTAAAGAAACAGTTTTTTAAGCTAGGCAGCGATCAATAAAAACAAACACAGGCTGATCCAATTTTTCCTCTTATNAGGCATTTGGAGTTTTTCTTCATGATTATTGATTTCGTAGAGGAAATTTGNAGAAATAGTTACCAACTTATATGTTGCNTTTNTNTGACAATAACAAAACAAAATAGTGTATTAAGTATTTGTTTTTAATGAAATTATATTAAAATGTGTTAATTATAACACACTATATTTAATAAATACGAATGGATATTTAAGGGTTGTTGACTGGTTGAGCGCTTAAACTTATCAAANCTCTCACGTGATGCCTTTGCGTCCAAAAAATTGGCTAAAAGGTATTTAAATTCATGGTCNTTNTATCTGGCCCAAAAAAGGAGAAACTATATGAAGAAGATTCTATTAGGATCGACTGCAATTGTTGCCGCTGGCATGATTGTGTCTGCTCCATCAGCAATCGCTGCGGAGAAATTGAAGTTAAGCGTTGGTGGTTACATGGAGCAATGGTTTGGCTATGTAAGTGCTGATGATGTAGACGGTCAAGATTATGGTGGGTTTGACATCAAATCAGATGCTGAAATATTTTTCAAAGGCAAGACCAAACTAGACAACGGCATCACAGTCGGTGTTAACGTTCAGTTGGAAGCCAGTCAAAATGGTGACCAAATTGACGAAGCATACATGCATATCGATGGCGGATTTGGTCAGATTATCATCGGTGATGAAAACTCAGCTCAATATAAAATGCATTATGCACCATCTGACTATGGTATCGGCATGAACTCCGGTGACGTAACAGCATGGAATAAAACTATCACTGACGCCTCAGGCGACAAAATCAACAATGGTAGTTCTTATCGTGCTCCATTTGGTTCTACCTACATTGAGCCAGATGCAGTAAATGACTCAACCAAGATTTCCTACTTCACACCACGTTTTGGTTTTGTTGGAAACGGTAACGGCTTTCAACTCGGTTTCTCTTATGCGCCTGATGGCACTCAAGACAGTAACTCATTGCCAAACCGCGATGCTGTTAACTCTGACTATGTAATGGTTGGTGCTAACTTCAAGCAAAAAATGGGTGACGTGAGCGTTGGTATCTCTGGTGGTTACGGTACTGTAACAGATACAGCTGAAGCAACTGCAGATGGTGAAGATTCCAAGGATGAGCCTGAATCAATGAACTTTGGTATCAAGTTGGGTCTTGGTGGTCTTAGCGGCGGTGTTTCGTATGCTAACTTNNCTGACCACGGCGATAAAGATGCTGAAGGCATCAATGCTGGTGTTGCTTACGCACAGGACGGCTGGGGTATCAGTNTAGCNTATTTCCATGGTGAAAAAGATGGAGATAACGGTGGNGTTGCTCCAATCAATNNNCANGCTGAATCAGATGTTATTCATCTATCCGGTAAATATGCATTGGGTCCAGGCGTGACTTTTGCTGGTACACTTGGTCACTCTGAGTATACCTCGAAAGATGTTGATCTAGATAATACAGTAGACGAAGTAAGTGCTACTTATCTTGTTATGGGTCTAAAAGTAGGCTTCTAATCAACATAAAAAACTTAGTACAGAAAGGCCGCCTTCGGGCGGCCTTTTTTATATTGCGATATTGTAACCAAGTTTTTTCATAACTAGACCATGGCTTGTTACAATTTTTCTAATCTGCCGATCTTCTAATATTGAATTCCACTGGCCAGAAGTTCCTTTCCTAAAAAACCGCTCTGCGTGTGGTGGACGTTCTCTAAAACCTGATTTTGACTCCTGCTCGGAAAGCTCAGAAAATGAAGAGAACTCCATAGACTTTTTAAGTAAGTTTTGATCAATATTAATTCCAAGAGTTTTCAATATTTTTGAAAATTCTTTATTTGGATTTGCTGCTAAATCTTCATACCGGACTAATATACGCGGGATACTCTTGTTTGTTAGCCAGGAATCAACATGTTCTGACCACCCTCCCAATATCGTCAAGACATTACTGTCATTGGATTTGGTCGAGTAAAGAGGATCTTCCATCAAATCAATGGCGTCATCAATCGAAGCGCCTAGATGCGAAGCGAATGATATTACTACATCTAATGGATTCCGAACAAGATAAATTGCTCCTTTCGATACGGTACTGTTGATCAACGGATAGCCCTTGAAGCTCCCAAACCTGCTGTGGGTTTTTACAAAATGGTCGTGAGGTTTGGACAGAGATATTAATTGCTGAGATTTCAAACGCAGTTCAAGAGTATCGTTTTGTGAAAGTTTTTCAACTGGTTTTCCAGAAGCCTCGTGGAAAAACCGTGGCCTAATATCGCTCAAACTGAATGACCCAAGATCGTTGATTGGAAAAGGGTCTTCTCGTTTCAAAATATAGTTTGCTAATAGTGCACGCATCCAGGTATTGCCAGATTTTGGAAACGATGCAACCCAAATAATATTTCGCATACACAACTATTCCTTATCTCATGAAATTACTAAGGATTTCTCTACTATCTGATGGAGTTTTGCAAATGGACTTAATGTACATCTTTTATGGTAACTGTTATGTCTATAAAAATAGTTAAAAATAACCCAAAAAGGCAGCTATTACTTTGTAAATCTGCGTACGATGTAGGTTTTATATAAATGTTCCCTAACTTTATATACTGGGAGATAAATTTTTAGTAAATATAAGTATCTATTTATCCTCTTTGCTGGGAGAAACTTCTTGAGTGGCATTATTTGGTTAGCTTCTTATCCTAAATCTGGCAACACTTGGCTGAGGATTTTTATCGAAAACCTTTTTCGGAACACCAAGGAACCAGCTGAAATAAATGACCTGGGCATCGTGCGAACTAATGATAACGCCCCACAATTATACCAAGATGTAAGTGAAGGCGATATTTTCGGACTGACAGATTCCCAGCTACACCAATATCGTGGTGTTATTCAGAGTCGACTGGCGAGTGGGAGCGAAACAACTTTTGTAAAAACTCATAACGCTATGCAGAATTTTGAGGGGCTGCCTTTAATTTATTTGGAGCACACTGTTGGCGCTGTTTATTTACTTCGTAATCCATTCGATATGGTCATTTCTTTTTCTGATCACTACCAGATAAGTTATGATGATGCTATTGAGGCTATAGCGTCGCCTTCACATCGTGTAAAAACGACCAAGCAGGGTGTTTTTCAAATACTGGCTGGTTGGTCCAATCACTACCGTACATGGCACAGCGTTAATAACTTGAATCCCCATCTTATTCGTTATGAGGACATGGTTCGTAATCCAGTTAAATCGTTTGGGCGCTTTGTAAAATTTCTTGGTCTTCCAAAAAATGATGAGCGGCTCAAGCGAGCTATTCGAAATAGTTCCTTTGCTGAGGTGTCTAAACAGGAAATGAAATCGGGTTTTTTAGAGAGATCCCGGTCTGATCAAAAGTTTTTCCGTTCTGGAAAAGTTGGTGGGTATAAGTCGTTATTGTCCGACTCCCAGATTGGAAAAATTGTTGATGGGCACGGCGAACTCCTTTTCGAAAAGGGATATATTACAAAAAGTGGCCGCCTAAGAGTATAGATTTAAAAAGGTTGATAGTTAACTCGCTGCTGAACATTGGTCATAGAGAATAGAGTGATTTAGATGAATAATATAAATAACCCTCTTTACGAGGTAGAGCAAAACCTCGAAAATGTAACTGAGAGAATTAAAATTTCACTGTTAGCCGCTAACAGACCACCTAATGACACTACTTTGGTTGCTGTAAGTAAATTACAGCCGGCTGATAAGATAGAGGTAGCGCTGAGAAAAGGTCAAAGGTCTTTTGGAGAAAACCGGGTCCAGGAAGCTGCTCAAAAATGGCCGTTATTAAAGAAAAACTACCCCTCTACTAAACTGCATTTAATAGGCCCCTTACAGACNAATAAAGTNAAGGAAGCAATCAATCTATTCGATGTAATAGAAACCGTAGATCGACCCAAACTGGCGTCTGAAATAAAAAAACAATTGATCAAACAAGATATCGAAATTACTTGCTATGTTCAGGTTAATACAGGTGAAGAGAGNCANAAAGCAGGCATATTTCCTTCTGAAACATACGATTTTGTGAAATATTGCGAAAAGAATATAGGTTTGAGAATTGATGGTCTTATGTGTATACCCCCTGTGGATGAGGAACCTGCTTTGCATTTTACCCTCTTATCTGAAATTGCCGACACGTTGAATTTGACGNCCCTGAGTATGGGGATGAGCAACGATTTTGAAACAGCAATTGAGTACGGAGCAACACATGTAAGAGTAGGTTCAGGTGTGTTTGGAGAAAGAAAAATTAACAAGTAGTGCTAGNGGCCCAATATTCGATTCTTAATCTCAACCATATCTCCTGGNACAACGCTTTGNAGGAGATATAAAAGGTCATTTTTGTCGAGAGCGACGCAACCTAACGTCGGGGACCCATCTTTTTTNCTTAAATGCATAAATATGGCACTACCTTTGCCANCTATGGGTGGGGAATCATTATAGCCCAACTCTANACAAATATCGTACAGTGAATCGTCTCTCCAAAGTTTTTCATGACTGTAGAAATANGGAAGGCTAANTAGCCGGTTGTAGTTATCTGGATCTCTGGGATCGTCACTCCAACCCATATNTTCAGTTATTCTGNTGGTAGGTAGTTTAGTGGTCGGTTTTTGATCTCGGTCAGGTCGGTAAAACACCCTTCGGATGGCCCAGACTCCGATCGGTGTGCACTGGTCGCCCTCTTTTTTGTTATTAGTCAAACCGCCATGACCAATATGACAAGGNGCTCGCCAACCATTAAAAAAAATATTAACCCCTTTGCCATTGCTATTTAGGGTAATTAATACAGTCATTATGATTAATCATCTCTGAACACTATTTAACACCCTCAAGTTTTTCATATTTTATCAGCTTCTCCAACATCCATTTTTCTACATTTTGACGATCGACGATAACACGGTTCCCTGGTTTATGACTATTTTGATTTGTGCTTTGGTCAGCTCTAGTTGGGTATGAACCTTTTATTAACTTATTGAGTGCAGAGCCATTCACCGTCTGAATACTGTCACTTTGATTTGCATTCAGTTGAAACATCTTAGGTTTTTGTGAGCTTACTAAGGGGTAAAGTCGGTTTTCGGGTTCTACGACCTCTAATTTTTGTTTNCGTTGACCTTTATTCTTTAGCGAAATGTTTTCATTTAGTTTTTGGTTTGAAAAAACTTTGTCATTGGAGGAATTTTTTTTAAGATTTATTTGGGCCTCAATTATAGTCGTTCCTAATGCTGATATTAATCCAGCGGGCCCACTGAACAGAGCGCTTCCAAGAAATTTAGGTATATCATCTATCGTATCGCCCGATACGTTTCTATAAATAGTCGACACTANAGGGATATGTTGAAGTGGGTTTATGACATCTAACACATCTTTAAAATCTAANAAAGTTGCTTTAACATCGATAGCCACGTCTTCCTTAGCAGTGCTCATCGGGTCGGCTTCCCCTTCGGGAGCATTTTCCAGTTTTTGCCAGATATTATTGGGCATCGATGTGATACGGGTAATCGGTGTGCTAGTCTGNTGGGGCGATTTTNTGAGATTNAAGATATCTTTAAAATCTAGNGAAGTTTTTNCCCCACCAATAGTTGTGTCTTCCTTAGCAGTGCTCATCGGGTCGGCTTCCCCTTCGGGAGCATTTTCCAGTTTTTGCCAGATATTATTTGGGGTAGATGTGCTAATGGCTTTCAACATACGGAGCTCCCTTTAACTCCNGTGCNTGCAATGAATGTACCAATCCTTTGTAAATATTGTGTTTGCTNGTAATTTAAAACAAATGGCCAGTTTTTTCTGATTTTGTTTTAAGGTAATTTGCATTGTGTGGGTTGGATGGGAAGATATGTGCGACCCGTTCAACAACTTCGACGCCCGCAGTTGATAGTTGTTGTAATTTGTCTGGNTTATTTGTTAGTAACTTGACGGATTGAACCCTAAGTTGTTTGAGTATTTCTGCCGCTGGAGCGTATAAACGCTCATCTGGTTCGAAACCAAGTTGTTTATTGGCGTCTACAGTGTCCACCCCTAAATCTTGAATATTGTATGCTCTCAATTTATTAATTAGTCCAATATCTCTTCCTTCTTGAGCTAAATAAATTAGTATCCCTCCACCATATCCTTCAATTGCCTGGATGGCTCCTCGNAATTGATCGCCACAGTCGCATCTCAAGCTTCCTAAAAGGTCTCCAGTCAAACATTGAGAGTGTAGCCTAACCAGTACAGGATTCGTTATATCAATCTTACCAATTATGATGGCTAAGTGCTCGTCCCCACCGTCGACCGGTCTAAAAGCAATCAATTCTGCTTCTTCCGCATCTGCTAAAGGCACCCTGGCTGATGTAGCTGGGACAAGTCTCTGTGCTCTGAGTTTTTGAAACGACATAACAGAGGCCGACTCCACTAAAAGAAGGCCATTATTTTTAGTCAGGTTAGATAACTGATCAACTTCAGCTAGTGGAATTCGTGCAAACACTACGCTAGGCAAAAGGCGGGCATATTTAACAAGTTGGATTGCTCTATCTGCAATACCGCCCGGCTCCTCTGGAATAATAGACAACATTTCTGGTTCAAGTAGATTAAAATNAGTGTCGTTTTCTTTTCCAGTGAAGGTTGGGTTAGCTATTTGATGAATTAGTGTTGCATCGCTATCTGGAGAAAGACCGATACTCAGGATATTCCCAGANTGATTTGTTATATTTATCGTAAGAGCACGATGATTCGTTATCGCCACAGTTGGTTGAGAGCCTGTGATCTGAGTAATTATTTTTAGGCCCATAGACGTAGCCATTTCGGCAGCCTGTATTACCGCGGCTGTCTGAGCGGATGTGTCTCTTAAAATAACTAGCGCACCTCTTCGAAGATCACTAATAGCTCGTTCGATAGATGTTTGAGCTGGCGAAGCCGTTTTTGCCATGGAGTTTATGGTCTCAAGACGCGTTTCATGACGTGAGAAGGGTAAAGATTTATTTATCATATGCCTTATCAATATCGATGTTTCGGATAGGTCAACACTTCTTATACGGTTTTATTGTTTTTGTTAACTCCCCTGATATAAGTTTAGTTCACAACTTTATAAATAATTTAATAGTTTTGCGACAACACTTAACTCTCCAGCTAATCAACGGCTAAGCGTTTGGCTACTGGAGAACTGCATTCTGGTTTTACTAACTAATCGAGTATCCTGTTTTCTTAGGACTTTAATATTGGGTGTTTTACATAAATTTTTTGGATAAAATGATGGTTACTGCCTCCTTTAAACAAGTGATAATTGCTGAAACGAAAAACTTTATTGAAGTAGAAAANAGTATTTANTTTCCACGGTCGGATGTGGTGATGGCTCATTTAGTCCTGACAAACACAAAAACCCGGTGCCCATGGAAAGGGATTGCGACTTATTATAATGTGACATTATTAAATGAGATTTCTGAAAACGCTGCGTGGAGCTATCAAAACCCGAAATCACGCGGGAAGCGCATTCGCGATTATATTGCTTTTTGGAAAGATGTTATCATTCTTAGATAATTATAGATTGCCAGCGGGGTTAAAGTAAGAACCGTATATGTCTAAGAAATACGNTAAAAATAAATCCACTGGGGTAGAATATGAATAAAGTTCTTNTTATCGGCGATAGTCAGTGCTTTTTTGAAGCACTTAGGAAGCAGGTACAATTGAGCCAGAGTTTGTCATTAGAGTTTCTATCGGTAAAGGACATTAAAGGCCAGCTTACTAACTTGACAGATTACGATGTCATTATNTTAGATATCGTTTGCTTGAACCAAAAGAAAGCTTCAGAGATAGATTTTTTAAAAGCGATCGTGAGAATACCTTCGATTGCCTTGATTCAACAAGAAAGTGACGTAGATCTGCCTTATATTCATGAGTTTTTAATNGATGAGGTCATTTTCAAGCCATTTAAAGTTTCTACNCTTATGCGGCACGTTTATGAACTTATTANTAGACCGTGGGGCATTCAAAAACAGAATAATCAGTTTGGNAACTATACATTTATACCAGATGAAAAGTTGCTAATAGATTTAGATGATCACAAACAAATTAGGCTCACAGAGAAAGANACTGCAATTTTACAAAAGCTCGCGGCGGTAAATGGAAAAGTGGTTAGTAGAAAAACTTTGCTTGAAGAAGTTTGGGGTTATAAAACGGGAGTAGACTCTCATACCTTAGAAACACACATGTATCGTTTACGAAGAAAATTTGAAGAAAGTGGAATTGAAGGCCCCATATTGGTTACGGCAGATAACGGATATAAACTAAAGACCGTACCTACCCAAATTTAATAAACAATTAAATAAATCGTNAAATTATCGTTACAAGTAGTTGTATACTGATAATTGATTGTGCAGTATAGCTTCGATCGGGAAAAGGGCGNTCTGTTTCAAATTGACGCCGTCGAAATGAAAGGCAGACTTAAAGTTGGATAACGATCCCTCATTTTTTGTGAAGTTTTGGGGCGTGCGTGGCAGCATAGCATGCCCTGGNCCCGAGTATAAGAAATACGGNGGAAACACACCNTGTGTGGAAGTTCGTTGTAACGATCGTATTTTAATATTTGATGCTGGCACCGGACTTAGACCATTAGGAAATTCGATGAGCATGGAANGGAATACTGAAGCGGATATATTTTTTAGTCATGCTCATCTGGACCATATTGGTGGCCTGCCATTTTTTGGACCAGCTTTTAATCCTCGAAACTCTCTGAGGATTTGGTCAGGACCTCTTGAAAATGCAGGATCAATGAAAGAAGTCTTTCGAAGCCTTATGTCTGCACCTTTATTCCCTGTTCCAGTAGAAATTTTTAATGCTCAAATAGAGTATAACACAATAGAAGTTGGGCAGGTATTAGCGATCTCGGATGAGATTGAAATATTAACGACGAATTTAAATCATCCCCAAGGAGCAGTTGGATATCGTGTAAACTTTAATGGTAAATCTATATGTTACATTTCTGATACCGAGCATAGATCTGAAGGGGTCGATACGGATATAAAAAATCTAGTCACCGGTGCTGATGTTGTAATTTATGATGCCACTTACACCGATGAAGAGTATCCGAATTATGTTGGTTGGGGGCATTCCACTTGGCGCGAAGGTATAAAACTTTGCGAAGCAGCGTCAGCAGANAAACTAGTTATATTTCATCATGATCCTAGTCATAATGATCAAATTATGGACGATATAGCTGAAACAGCGGAAGCAGAGCGTCCTGGTACATTAGTGGCAAAGGAAGGTATGGTGATCTTGTTGTAAGTATTACCAAAAGACCGAACAAATGAAACTACGAAGAATTATTTATGGTTTATTGACCATAACTAGTATACGCAAACTAGGCTATTTCATGCCATACAGATATGCTAACGACCTAGATTTCAGCCCGGACAGATATCCGTGGTTGCACNAATGGTTCTGTTGTCTTTCGGAAGATATATTTTTAGANACACTNAAGTCTTTTCAGCCCTACCTAGATGACTTAAGGCAAATACAGTTTAAGAACCCAAAACCCAGNGAACCACGATGGGATCANGATTGGTTTCCCGGCTTGGATGCTGTTGCTGCTTACGGTTTAGTACGGTCACAAAAACCAAAGACTATTATTGAAATTGGATCTGGCCATTCGACGCGTTTTCTTTTGAAGGCTNTAACCGATGAGAATATTACCACCCAAGTAGTCTGCATAGACCCAGAGCCAAGAGCTACTTTAAAAGACTTGGAAGTAAAATCTATAAACCAACCCATACAGTTGGTTGATCTTAATAGCCTGCCTCAATTAAAAAAAGATGACATACTCTTNATTGATTCCAGCCATCTGGCTGTCGCTAACAGTGATGTTGATTGGATTATAAATAGACTATTACCNGATCTACCGCCCGGTGTGTTAATTCATTTTCATGATATTTTTCTACCTGACCCTTATCCTAGCTCTTGGGAGTGGCGGGGCTATAATGAACAAATAATAGTTGCAGGGCTTTTGGGTGGAAAAAGATTTAAACCAGTATTTTCAAGTTATTTTATGCGCAAGTATGCTTTAAGTTCCATAAAAGAAACGGGCTTTGGCTGGATTGAAGCACCGTCAGGTGCTATTGAATCCAGCCTTTGGCTTTTAACNCAGTAAAACTGATCTANTCAATTTGATTGGCTGGGGCGGCAGGAGTCGAACCTGCGGTCGCGGGATCAAAACCCACTGCCTTAACCACTTGGCCACGCCCCAATATAATGAAGGTATATCTATAAACTAATCTTTACACAACATTGATTCTAACATTATCTCTTACCAAAATAATGCAAAATGGCGTACATTACNTTNNGGAGGTATGTCAATGAACAAAAGTGTCAATGCCGATAATTTTCCATGGAGTATAAAAGGGGTTTCTATAGAAGCTCGTAAGATTGCTAAAGATGGNGCAATGGAAGAAAATCTTACTATTGGACAGTGGTTGAAAATAATAATTGAGAAAGAACATGATAAGACATCTCGACCTAATACTATCCCAATAAATACNGATGTTTCTGAAAATATATATAATGAGACTAAGTCAGTGAATGAATTAGATACTTCAGTAGTTAATGATTTGGAGCAGATTGAAGTTCTGAGAGCTTTTAACAAGATAGAAACAAAATTCCTGAACTTAACGAAACCATTACAATCTATTTTGGCTCAATTATCTTTACGAATGGAATCTCTTGAGAATAAAATTAATTCTTATAAAAAAATTAATAATCAGGAGTAAAGATTTTTCCTACTTAACAATCTCACTACATTAGGGCTATAATAAGCCACTACCGGTATTGTTGTGCGGAAAAAAGTATGACTAGATTAATATCTCCCTGGAGCGTAAAAGGGATTGATGATGAAACACGCGATATTGCGCGTCAAAGTGCCAAAAACGATCAAGTTACAATCGGANCGTGGATAAATAAAGCAATACTTAGCCATAACTCTGAAAAACAGGGTAGCGCTAAAAAGGATNCCCTTAAAACTAAAACAATAAACACTGATCGTCCNGTTANGCCCTCCTCCAACGATTTTCTCTCTGATAGATTGGATCAAGCGGAAAAAAAGTTGGACGATGAGTTGCGGCCTATCATGTTTGCTTTGAACAATCTTGCACTTCGTCTTGTTGCTGCTGAGACATTAAAAAAACAAGAAACACCAGCGGCCACGGTTAAGACATACTTCGAAACAGAACCGTCGCTAGATGTTGTCGACAGCAATGAACACGAAGCTCAGGTCTATGAAATTAAATCGGAAGATATAAAAGCAAATGACCCTGTTTCTGTGGTGGATCGTCCAATACCCGTAGCACCAATCGGTGATTTGGAAGAAAAAATAGTTCTAAGCCACGAAGATCTTCAAGACCCCTATTCGCTGAAAAGCGAATTAAATTCCTCGTCAAATTTTAAACAATCAAAAGGGTCAACCAATAAGTTTCATTCGTTTAGTAAATTATTAATTATTATATTGGGCCTTACCGTTGTTGGNGGGTTAGGAGGTTTTTTTACCTTTCCTGAAAAATATCAAAGAATAGTAAATAGCATTAATATAAAGGGTAATGCCCATCTAGAAGCTGTATCGCGGACATTAGAAGATTCCCTAGATTATGTTCAAGAATACTTTTCAATTATAATGCTTAAAAGCATTGGGTTAGTAGATGATGGAGGAGTTAGTGAACAAGATAGAACTCCAGTTCAAAAGAATAATGGGGTTAAAGAAAAAGCCAAACAAACATTGCAACTAGGGAATTCATCAATACTTAACGAAGAAGAAACAAATTATGAGAATATCATTGGGGTATCAGGAAAACGGATATTAAATGCCCAAGAAAAAAAAAGAAAACAGCCCAAAGTAGTCTCACAATCACAAGAAAGAACGGCGTATAGCCTTAAGAGAAGAGCGAATGATGGTGAGGCCCCCGCTCAGTATGAATTAGCTATTAATTGGATAAAAAAAGGGGCGCTTCAAGAAAATTATTCTAATGCTGCAAACTGGTTAAAGGTCGCGGCCGTTCAAGGGCTAATAGAGGCGCAGTACGCTCTCGGCTTGCTGTATAATGAGGGAGCAGGAGTTGCTCAGGATAAAACTCAGGCTTTTTTATGGTTTCATGCAGCAGCTAAAGGGGGGCATCCTATCGCTCAGTTTAACTTAGGCTGTTTGTATTTATTAGGCGAAGGTACGTTTAAAAATTATCCAAAGGCATTGTCTTGGTTTGAGGCTTCCTCAAATAGTGGTGTTGATAAAGCGGCACATAATCTTTCAATTTTGTCTAAAATAATTAAAGTACCAAAACTAGAAAAGTCTGAAGTACCTAAACTATATAGCATCGTTTCTGCTGACCAACTATCAAGGCTTATCAGTGACTCAAGTGTAAAGACCTATAATCAAACACAACACGAATTAGTATCACTGAAAGATAATAAACTATCAGATAAAAAAGAGGAAAAACTAAATACATTGGTTCTTGACATTCAAAAACGGCTCAAATTAGCCGGGTTTTACATTGGATCTTTGGATGGGCTTCTTGGACCAAACACGGAATCAGCTATACGAGTTTACCAATTAGAACATGGATTTAAAGTATCTGGGNTGCCCTCTAAANATTTATTAAACCGTATGGAAAAAATCTCNTCGAGATAAAGCAGGTTATTCCCCTACTTACCCCCCGATATNCACTAGCTTCTAAGGAAAGTTTTTGCAGTCCACCAGCCTCGGCTTGTCATTATTTCTTCTGCTATAGAAATATCATTTGAACCATTTGGTTCAAACAGGGCAAAACAGGTGGCTCCGCTTCCAGACATGCCAATAGTTTTAACCCCGGCCAATTGATCGAGCGCGTCTAAAACTTGCCTGATAATTGGNGCGNGTTTGATTGCCGAGTCGATTAAATCGTTTGGGGCTCTTGATCCAATAGTTGCAAAAATTTCATGAGTAGTTGCTCCTGGTTGCCAAATTTCGAATGGTGAGGACTTATTTATTAAAAGCGAGGAGAAAACGTCTTTGGTCAACAACTTTATCATTGGGTTAACCAGTAATATACTAATTCTTGGTAGTTCTCCTATGCCGCTTAGTTGCTCTCCTATTCCGCCCATTCTTACTGCTCGTGACTCTAAACAAGCGGGTACATCTGCTCCAATGCTCAGAGCAATTTTATACATTGCTCTTTTGGTAATTTTTGGCTTTGGTGCGACCATATTCAGTAACTTTAATACTGCCGCGGCATTTGCAGATCCACCTCCAAGTCCTGCCGCAATGGGGATATTTTTATAAATCTTAATTTTAATTGGTTGTAACCAACCTGTCTCGTTTCGAAAATACTCTAATGTTTCAGTTACGATGTTAGGTCCTTCAAGTTCTGACGCAAAAGGGCCAGTGATTTCCAAATCGTTTGAAGAACTGTTTACGATGACTTCTACTTGGTCACCAAAATTACAGAATGAAGAAATACTATCAATCAAATGAAACCCATCTTTTTTTCTTCGTAATATTTGGAGGGTTAAATTTACTTTTGCGAAAGCTACAGCTTTGATCATTTAGAGTAGCCTTTCGATATTTTCGTTATTAGATTATTTAAGGCCATATTTAATTTTTTTATTTATTACCTCTAAATGTTCACTTTTTAATTTCATTTTTGTGCTTCTTATCCATTGAAAACGGGCCTCTAAGAACCTACCAACCTTCCAATAGGCGTCCCCTAGATGATCGTTAATAGTCGCATCGTTTGGTCTTAACCGAACCGCACGTTCTAATACAGGGATCGCCTTTTTATAATCTCCTGTTTGGTATAAAACCCAACCAAAGCTATCAGCTATGTAACCATCGCGTGGGCGTTGTTTAACAGCTTTCACAATTAAACTATTTGCTTTAATTAGATGTATTCCCTGTTCGGCCCAAGCGTAGCCAAGATAATTCATTACAAAAGGTTGGTTTGGCGATAAATTTAGTGCTTGTAGAAAATCGAGCTCGGCAGATTTCCAGTCCTTGGATTGTTCATATGCTATACCGCGACTGTAATATATTATCCAATCAGAATTTTGAACTTCGGGTATTAAACTTAACGCTTTAGAGTATGCCAATATAGCTTTATCCCATATTTTTAAACTACGGTGAAGGTCTCCAATTTGAATGAAAGGCCTATAATCATAAGGGTTATCGTTGCTAACTTTCTCAAGTAAGTTGATTGCTTTACGTAGTTTATTATCCTTACCCCAAGATGTTGCTATTTGAAGTTGTGCAGTTAAGAAATATGCAGACTTTGGTTTGATTGCTGTGAATTGTTCAATTGCGTAGCTATATTCACGCCGCCTATCAAGAAGTTCCCCTAAAAGTAACTGGGCGGCCGCGAAGTTAGGACGCATATAAAGAGCGAGCTGGGAAAAAATCACAGCAGGCTCGTTAACAGAATCATTCTTGAGTGCTTGCGCTATATCAAATAATGCTTCTGCCAATCCATCTGTGGCATTGTTTATAATTATATCTGTTAGTGTTTCATTTGGCTTCTTACCCAATTGCTTTATAAACAAATTTTTATCGAGATAGTCCGATTGCAGGCTACTAATTATATTTTTTGCAAGAGATGGCCGTCCAGTCTTGACATAATGAGTAGCGAGAGAAATATTTAATCGGTCTGGAGGGGTTGCGCTACGCGCCAGGGCTGCCTTGAATGCCTTGTCAGCCTCCTTTGTTGCTTTCATAATCTGGTATCCCAAACCAAGGTGAAGTAGCCCAAGCATTTCAAAATCTCTCCGTTCACTTACAGTAGAGAAGAATTTAACTGCTAAAGTTGGTTTATTTTGAGCCACTGCTGACCATCCCAAAGCAAGGGGCTTTATGATCTGGTTCAACTGAGATTTATTTAATTTTTCAAAAGCTGTGGTTGCCTGCTCCCACTCACCAGCTTTCGCTTTTTGAAGCCCAATAACAAGCATCGTAAATGGTGCACTCTTATTGAGATCAAGAGATCGAGCCGCAAGCCTTGATGCCCTTTCGATATTTCCAAGATTTAATTCAACTAAAAAAGCTTCTCTAATCAGCCTTGGGTCATTTGGCTCGTATGATTGTGCAAGGGCAAAGCTACTAGAAGCTTTCTTTAGATCATTATTTCGCCTCGCCTGTCGACCAGCCAAATAATTTCCTGCCAGCGACTTTGAGGCATAATCTTCAATATTTTTGCTTGTTTCTAAACTTGTACTTGTGCAGCCTGCGAGGGATATCAGTAGGATTAAAAAACAACAGATAATAATCGTATTATTAGCAAAAATTGGTAGCCTGACAAAAACAGGTGGGGCTTTAAGTAACATATCGTCTATAATCTATTACATGTTCGGGTAATTTGGGCCACCCCCACCTTCGGGTACGACCCAGGTGATGTTTTGTGACATGTCTTTTATATCACATGTTTTGCAATGCACACAATTTTGGGCATTTATCTGTAATTTGGGCTTTAGGCTTTTTTCGTCGTAAATGATCTCATAGACGCCGGCTGGGCAAAACCGTTGCTCGGGTGCATCATAATATTTAAGATTAAAATCTACAGGCACTGTTCCGTCCTTGAGGATTAAATGTGCAGGCTGGTTTTCCTCATGGTTCGTGTTGGAGAGAAACACCGACGATGCTTTATCAAAACTAATTTTCCCGTCTGGTCTCGGGTAGTCTATTTTTTGGCAATGTGAAGCAAGTTGCAGTGCGTCATGGTCATGGTGGTGTTTTAGTGTCCATGGGGCTTTACCTTTAAAAATATATGTATCTATCGCAGCATGAATAATACCAAAAAATAAACCAGCTCTGAAGCCTGGCCTGATATTCCGGACACTAAATAGTTCTTTCCAAAGCCAGGTTCCTGATAGCTCGTTTTTATATTCAATTACTTCTAATCCTGTTGATTCCTTACCCATGGTACCCAGGGCGTTAGCTATCGCATTAGCTGCTGTCATTCCTGACTTCATTGCCGTATGAGTCCCTTTTATTTTTGGAACATTTAGAAAACCAGCTGCGCAACCAACTATTAAGCCTCCAGGAAAGGTTAATTGTGGGATTGATTGGTAACCACCTTCATTTAAAGCTCTAGCGCCATATGATATGCGCTTTCCCCCTTCAAAAAATGGTTTGATTTTTGGGTGTAATTTGAATCGTTGAAACTCATCAAATGGACTAAGGTGAGGGTTTTGGTAATCAAGCCCTATGACATACCCAACAGACACCTGATTCCCCTCAAGATGGTACAAAAACGAACCTCCGTAGGTGGAAGTGTCAATTGGCCAACCAACTGTGTGCAACGCTAACCCTTGCTGATGCTGTTTAGGGTCAATCTCCCATAACTCTTTAATGCCGATTGCGTAAGTTTGTGGATCTATGTCTTCACGTAAGTTGAATTTTTCGAAAATAACCTTTGTTAAAGAACCTCGACTTCCCTCTGAAAAAACTGTTTGTTTCGCATGAAGTTCAATTCCTTGAGTATAATTTGTTGTTTGTTCGCCATCCTTCCCAATACCCATGTCTCCCGTTGCAACTCCTTTGACTGAACCATCGGGATTAAACAGAATCTCTGAGGCGGCAAATCCGGGATAAATTTCTACCCCCAGCGCTTCCGCTTGTTCGGCTAACCATCTGCAAAAGTTTCCAAGGCTTATTATATAGTTACCATGATTATTCATCTGAGGTGGGGTTGGAAGCTGAAAGCTTGAATTCTTTGTGAGGAATAAAAATTTATCGTCAGTCACGGGAGTATTTAGAGGGGCGCCTCGTTCTTTCCAATCTGGGAATAATTCAAACAATGCTTTTGGTTCTAAAACCGCGCCGGAAAGAATATGCGCTCCAACCTCTGAGCCCTTTTCAAGAACGCAGACACTAATATCTTTGCCAGAAGTTGCACTGATCTGACGTAGTTTGATTGCTGTTGATAAACCGGAAGGTCCAGCCCCCACAATCACCACATCGTATTCCATTGATTCGCGGTTCATTAGTCCTCGCTTATTTATGTCTATTATTCATTAAGTATAATATGATACAGCATGCCCACTTCGACAAGCGGTTCAGGGTTTTCTATCACTAAAATTGGTAAAATTTAAGTTATGCAAGAGAAATATAATAACTTTAATCATTTAAAATGGGCCAGGGAGTCGGGCCAAGATGAAGTATTAAGCGGAGTTTCTCAAAATAGATTTCTTGATACGCAAAGTATTTTAAAAAAAGCTGATTCGAGTTCATTAATGGAAAACGCAGGATTATCCGAAAACAAATCTCTATTTAACGTAAAACCTGCAGAGGAGGCAGCCAATGCCGCTAAAACTCTATCGGAACTAAGGGAAGCATTTATTTCGTTTGAAGGGTGCTCATTGAAAAACACGGCTATGAATTTAGTTTATGGCGACGGCAATGCCGAGGCAGATGTAATGTTGATAGGTGAAGCGCCTGGCGCTGATGAAGACCGAGAGGGGAAACCTTTCGTCGGGATTAGTGGTCAATTACTTGATAAAATGATCCATTCGATCGGGTTACCGCGTTCAGAAGTCTACGTTACTAATATTCTGCCTTGGCGGCCCCCTGGGAACCGGCAACCGACCCCTGGAGAAATTGGTGCCTGTTTGCCTTTCGTGAAAAGACACATTGAGTTGGTGAGGCCTCGGATCTTAGTTTTAGTTGGCGGTATATCCGCTAAAACACTTTTGTCAAGAACAGAGGGTATAATGCGGTTAAGAGGTAGGTGGTTCAATTATCAGGTAGATTTTAATGGTGATAGCATTCCAGCGATACCAGTTTTACATCCAGCTTTCTTATTGCGCTCCACAGGGCAAAAAGCAAATGCGTGGAAAGATATGGTGGCCATAAGAAAAAAAATGAAAGACCTTGAGGTCTAGTAATGAAGAATATAAACATTGTAGTTAATTTGAAAGCTCGATGTGATTTGATGGTTAAAGATAAATACTTATAATTTAACTTTTTTTTAGGCTATTGGTTAACATTATCTGTTAACTTTTACGTGTCTTCATTAATATTTTTATTGCTACAGGGGTGATAAGAGATCGTTATAAATAATTTAAAAAAACGAAATTTATCTTTTTTTGCATTTATGTTATTGTTGACCGCTGTTTTTGTTTCCGGCGCCTACCATGAAGTAGCATCTAAAGAAATTGAGTATGTCTCTGGCTCTCTTAAATCGGATTACGTTTTACCCAATCCCCTTAGCAAGAGCGATGTTAGCCGATATAATAGGATTTTTGAACTACAGAAAAGTGGTCAATGGTTGCAAGCAGCTAAAATAATTAGAAAACTCAGCAACCGTATACTTCTTGGCCATGTTTTGGCTCAAAAGTTCCTTCACCCCACAAAATACCGGTCAAAATACCCTGAGCTATTAGCATGGATGCAAAAATATGCGGACCATCCTCAAGCTAAACGTATCTATGCTTTGGCGCTGCGCCGTCGCCCCATAAATTGGAAATTACCGCCTAAGCCCACTGGTAAGTATTTGCGGGGAAATGGCCCAATTCCTATAAGCCAAAGCCAAAATAAGCCACCGTTGAAGCGCTCTAAGGCGAAACATCGTCAAGCGCGTCAATTTAAGAAACATATCACTAAGTTGATAAGAAATGGTTGGCCAACGGGTGCATATCGTAAATTGGTGTCTCCAAGCTTTCAAAAAGCTCTGCATCCAACGGAAATAGCTAAGTCAAGGGCAGAAATAGCACACGGGTACTTTATTTTTGGCAAAGATGACTTGGCGATTAAATTAGCGAAGAAAAGTATTTTGGAATATCCCAAGGAATCAGTGGTGGGCGCATGGGCCGCAGGTTTAGCCGCATGGCGTTCAAATAAAATAAATGAAGCGCAAAAGTTTTTTGAGCATGTTGCTGTAAACTCCGCAGCAACGAATGATTTAGCCGCGGCAGGTTCTTTTTGGGCGTCCCGTTGCCATTTATCGAGCCGACGCCCACGAAAAGCAAATGAGTGGTTAAGAGCAGCAGCCGTTTATGAGGGAACATTTTATGGAGTTATTGCCGCTAGGGCTCTAGGTATAGATCCGAATTTGGACTTTAAAAATCCCAAAGTATCGAATAACCTTTTTTCAAATATAAGGGAATTTTCTCATATGAGGAGGTTTCTGGCTTTATTACAATTGAAAAAGAGTAAAGAAGCAGAAAAAGAGATACGGTCATTATTTTATGTCGTTCCAGATCAATTAAGATCTTCGTTGACTGCTGTTGCTGCTGTAAATGGTATGCCTGGTTTTGCAATGCGATCGGCCGGTGTACTAAAACAAGAGGGTCATCCGACATATTTCATAGCACTCTACCCTTTTCCATCATGGACGATTCCGGAAAAGGTTTTGCTTGATCCGGCTTTGGTTTTTGCAATTGTGAGACAAGAGAGTCAATTTTATCCCAGAGCAAAGAGTAGACGCGGTGCGAGAGGCTTGATGCAGCTGATGCCTCGAACAGCAGCGGCTATAGGCAGGAACAAGCAGCTTAAAAGAGGAAAAGGACGTGATAATTTATTTAATCCTAATCTGAACTTGATTTTGGGCAGTCAATATATTTCCCATTTAATGGAAGATGAGCGCGTCTCTAATAATTTATTTAAAGCACTAGTCGCTTATAATGCTGGCCCTGGGACGCTTCGAAAATGGGAAAGAAAGGTAAAATATAAAGATGACCCCTTATTATTTATAGAATCCACCCCTTCCCGCGAAACTAGGCACTTTATCAAAAAGGTTGCACTTGGTCTCTGGCTTTATAGATTTAGGCTTAATGAACCTACACCAACTTTAGATCAAGTAGCAGGTGGCTATTGGCCAAAATATATTTCAGTAGGAGTAAAAAACTCTAAGAGGAAACAACATGCCAAAAATTGATGATTCTAGAGAATTTATTCCTGTAAACATTGCTATTCTAACTGTATCGGATACCCGATCGTCTGCCGATGACCGCTCTGGGGATGCTTTAAGTGCAAGAGCCATAGGTGATGGACATGTGGTGATTGACCGTTCAATTGTTAAAGATGAGGTAAGCCTAATATTGAAAAAACTGGATTACTGGATTAATAATCCAGCTATTGATGTCATAATTTCTACTGGTGGAACAGGGTTCACAGGGCGGGACGTGACCCCAGAGGCATTTAAGGCGGTTTTTGAAAAGGAAATAGAGGGTTTTGGAGAGCTATTTCGTTGGATAAGTTATCAAAAAATTGGAACTTCTACTATACAGTCAAGGGCAGTTGCAGGTGTTGCAAAAGGAACTTATCTTTTTGCACTGCCTGGGTCTACAGGTGCATGTACCGATGCTTGGGATGGAATATTACATAATCAGCTAGATATTCGACACAGGCCATGTAATTTTGTTGAAATAATGCCGCGTTTAAGAGAGCATGAATTATCGGGCAGACGGCCTTGAATAATATCGTTCAAAATCTTGGCCGTTATCGATGTCATTCATGGTGGTGATATAACCAATCGTTGTCCTTTGGCCAAAACACTTAATCGTATCCACTAGAGCATGTTCTGACGACCAACGCACGTTTTGCATTCCTGGCGCTTTTTGGTATCTCGCCATTCCTATTAGCCAATAACCGCCATCACGTGCTGGACCAAAAACAGTTTTTGTTTTTGTAAGCTCCTTTAAAGCAGATTTTATGTGTTTGTTGTTAATGCCAGGGATATCGCTCCCAATCAGTATTCGTGGTCCTTCGCCCGTATTGTTTAATGCGTCTTTCATTCTTTTACCAAGTTCACCGTTGCTTTGATAACGAACCTCCCATCCCTTGGGAGTGTAATACATAAAACTTCTTTTTGAGTTATTCGGTGATATAAATAGATACTTTTTTTTAAAAGGCGATTTATCCGTTAATTCCTTTATTAAGGTGGCGAGTTGCTGTCTATACCAAAAGGTTGCATTGACGTACCCAATATCTCTTGCCAACCTAGTTTTTACATTTCCTACTCTGGGCTCTTTTGCAAAAACTATCAGGCTACCATGTTTTCTCATTTCTCTTTTTTTTCATATATTTTGGAAATCCAATTTGGTGAAAAACCCAAAAAATATAACAGTAAGCAGCATAAGTTTTTTACTATGCGCTTAACGAAACCATCATGGATGTAACGTTTTGCGGATGTTATAGCCGCTATATCGAACAGTATGATTCTCGACATTCCAATTCTACGCACCAAGTCCACATCTTCCATGATAGGCCAATCTCTGTAGCCCCCTATTCGTCTATAGAATCTGCGGTTTATCAAAAGTCCTTGGTCTCCGTACGGTAACCCTAACCATCTATTTCTAAGTTGGACCATTCTTGTGAGAAACTGTGCTTTTTTACTAGTGTTATTCAAAGCATATGTAAAAACTGCGGCTCGGTCTACGGTATTCCCCTGCGCAGTAAAGACCACTACTGATGCATCCCAACCAGCGCTTAGTATAGTGTCTGCATGCAAAAAAAGAAGCCAATCACTCTGAGCTACTTTTGCCCCTCTAATTAACTGTGGCCCGCGCCCTCTTTCGCAATATATTACTTTTGCGCCCAACGAATTAGCAAGGTTGGCTGTTTCATCGTCGGAATACGCATCAACAATAATTAATTCAAGTGAGATACCGGTTCTCTGTGTCCTGCGTAACGCAGTAATTGCAGCGCCCAGTGTCTCAGCCGCGTTGTATGTTGGGATTATAACCGAAAGCTCCACTACACCGGCTTGTTTTCTACTTTGTCTAGAATGGTTTTCTTGGGGTTTCTTCAAGGAGCTTTCCAATTTTGCAGGTGTCTTTATTATTAAACTATAACGGGGATCAATGTTTTTGCTATAAAACATCATTAATAATATAGCGCTAACTTTTTCAGGTTTTGGTATCAGGATGAATAGTCAAACACAATTAAAGCATCTTCATGGCATTCTCTCTGGTCGTGCAATGTTTTCTAACTTAAAGCAAGAAGATCTAAAATTCTTACCTTCAAAAGGACTTGTTCATGACCATATTCAAATAGCAGGAAATCGGTCGGGCTGCTCAACGATGTTAATTAGACTGCCAAGACTAAGCCAGTTTGAACTAGACCCAAATAAGAATCTCGAATATCAGGCAGCATGTTTTTCCAAAGCTTCGCTTAGTAATCATACGCCAAAATTAATAGTGGTTTTGGAACCATCCAAGTTTTTGCCAATGGGTGCGTTAGTTGTGGAAGAAATAAAAGGCAAATCCATTAATTTACCCCAAGATCTAACTGAAATGGCTAAGTGCTTAGCCCAAGTCCATTCTTTAGAGGTTCCTGATAATTATGAAAAGTACCCTTTAATATGTCATTCGGATCCAATAGCTGGGGTGATTAAAATTATAAATGACCAATCAAAATTTATTAATGGCGTGATAGACAATTCACAGGTTCGAAAAGTATTAAGTGAAGAAATTACTTGGGCTAGAAACTTTGCAAGCCGACATGTCAATCATCATCCGCCACCTCGTCTCTGTCTTACAGATACTCACCCCGGTAATTTCATGATCGATACCAGTGGAAAAGTCTATTTTGTTGATTTAGAAAAAGCACTTTATGGGTCACCAGCAATTGACCTCGGCCATGCAACAATACTCACTTCTACATTGTGGGATTTCGATGTGCAGGCCAAGCTATCTAGAGTAGATATCATTAACTTCTATCAAGCCTATTTGAAGTTTTTGCCTGTTAATCTTCAAGATGAAATTAGGCCTTGGTTATTACCGATGAGGCGGCTTGCTTGGCTACGTTCAGTAACATGGAGCTGTAAATGGTCTGCTGGACAACATAATTCAAAAAGAATTGAAACGGGCGTGCGAGCTCAAATTCAAACACATATATCTAACAGATTAGCAGCCTTTGTTGACCTAGAAACAATACTTTCAATTCGATCGGAATGGGTTGGGCCTAATCAACTGGTGTTAACCTAAGGTGAACAAAAATATCTTGAATTTGCACAAAGAGAAGAAACGCCGAAAAAATATTGAGGAAGACGCTAAGAAATTGATTAACAGGGTAAAATTTGGTCGAACCAAAACTCAAAAATTCATAGAAAACAGTACTCAGCGAAAACTAAATAAATCTCTCTCTGGTCATAAAATAGAAAAAATTGACCGTGATAAAATTGTGGATAATGAGGATTAAAAATTTTGCCTACGTTCAATATAGAAGACGGTTTATTGTTACCCGATGATGCTTTAATAGCGGGTGTGGATGAGGTTGGGCGAGGATCTCTAGCTGGCCCAGTAATGGCCGCAGCTATTATCTTAGATCGCTCTAAATGTTTGGATAATCAATTACGCCAAGTTGATGACTCAAAGCGCTTATCTAAAAAAAATCGCGAGACTATATCATCTTGGATTTATAAGGTATCAACTATTGGCATTGGTTTAGTTGATCGAGAGGAAATTGATCGGTTAAATATACTATGGGCGTCCTTGCTGGCAATGGAAAGAGCGATCGATGACGTCCAGAAAAATCTAAGCAGACCATTAGATGCTGTATTAATCGATGGTAATCGGTTGCCAACTTTGAATTGTCGTGGTTATGCAATCGTACAGGGAGATAAAAAATCTTTCTCAATAGCAGCGGCATCAATTGTGGCTAAAATCGCGAGGGATAAATTTATGTTTGAAATGGCCAAGACGCATCCACGGTATGGTTGGGAAAAAAATATGGGCTATGGGACGCAGTATCATATGGAGGCTTTAAAAAAATATGGTGTAACGGATCAGCACCGTCGAAGTTTTAGACCTGTAGCAGAGACATTGGAATCTTGGTCCTAATTTTGACTAATCAAGGTGTTGCGTAAAATTAAACTATGGCACTATATATTGTGTAAAAATTCCTAACCTATTGACTCTAAACAATTATTTGTCAAAAACCGTTGACCTTAACCATGTCTTCAGTGACTATACCGCTAATTTTTTAACATCGGCGAGTTTAGTGTTGGAGATCAAAAATTGTTGGAAGGCAAAATTATAGTTGGTGAATGCGTTGATACGTTAAATGGCTTGCCACCAGAGTCAGTCGACCTGATATTTGCAGATCCACCTTATAATTTACAATTATCGGGTGAACTACTTCGCCCTAATAACTCAAAAGTGGATGGCGTGGACCATGATTGGGATAGATTTGAAAATTTTGCAGCCTATGACTCCTTCACAAAAGGATGGCTAGAGGCCTGTCATAGAGTTTTAAAGCCGACTGGATCATTATGGGTTATTGGCTCATATCATAATATATTTAGGGTTGGTGCCACTCTACAGGATATAGGCTTCTGGATCCTGAATGATGTAATTTGGCGAAAAACAAACCCAATGCCAAACTTTAGAGGCCGGAGATTCACCAATGCGCATGAAACCATGATTTGGTGTGCTAAAGGATCGGATTCCAAAAAGTATACTTTCAATTATGATGCTATGAAATCCTTAAATGAAGGTCTTCAAATGCGAAGTGATTGGTTACTGCCGCTGTGTACTGGGTCTGAAAGATTAAAAATTGAAGGACAAAAAGCACACCCGACTCAAAAACCCGAAAGTCTTTTGTCTCGAGTGATTCTAGCGACGTCGAAACCTGGGGATATAGTATTAGATCCTTTTTCGGGTTCTGGAACTACAGCAGCGGTTGCAAAACGTTTTGGCCGAAAATTTATTGGGATAGAGCAAGATGAAACTTACGCCAAATTATCTATGATGCGTCTGAAAGGTGTTAATACTCTAACGGATCCCGAAGTGTTACAAATTGATAGTAAGAGAAATGAACCTCGTATTCCGTTTGGTAGCCTGTTAGACCGAGGTTTAGTTGAGCCCGGAGAGTTAATGTTTGATGCCCGGCGGCGATGGCATGCCAAAGTTCGCGCAGATGGCATGGTCATCTCAGATGAAACAAAGGGTTCTATCCACTCTGTCGGTGCTGCTGTCCAAGGTGCTCAGGCATGCAATGGATGGACTTTTTGGCATGTAGACCGAAAAGGTGCTTCGGTATCGATAGATTTATTCAGGAAGATGGTCCGAGCTGAGCTGGCTGCCTGACCAATATTTTGAGCTTTACAGTAAATACATTATTTGTGAAAAAGATTGGATTTTAGTGATATTCGCTATGCCATTGTTGTAAAATGGATCTAATCACCGATATAAATGCCATAGGTTGATCTAACAATAAATGATGGTGGGCTTGAGGAATGCCGATTATGGGGGACCCATGTCGCATAAGGCTAGCCATGTACTGGATGGTATTTGTATCCAAAAGGGAACTTTCATCTCCATAAATCAAAGCTGTTTTACAGGATACTTCTTCTAAATAAGTATGATATGGTTCGGTAAATCGACGATTATGCATAGCGTTTCCGTCAAATTTCCAGGTCCAACCGTCTTTATCCTCTATGACGGAATGATGTGCTATATGGCGTACTAAAAATTCATTATCACAATGCTGTTCAGGCATTAATCTGAAACGGTTTACTGCTGTCTTGTAATCTGGATAATGTTTTTTATTGCCCATCCGACGTACTTTCCTTTTAGAGCTGATTGCTGGGGGCCGGATTGGTGAGTCAGCTAAAATTAGTCCGTGGATTGATTGTCCGTGTTCTTGCGCAAACTTGGTAGCTGTAAGGCCTCCAAAGCTATGTCCAATTACAAATGTATTATCCCCAAGCTTCGCCTCTTGGATTACGCGAAGTAGTTCGGCGGAACGAACCTCTGCACTATACTCCTCCCGTCTTCCACTGTTTCCCATACCGGATAGATCAAGCGCCGCGACGCGATAGTCTTTAGTGAAAAACGGGGCTAGAAAACTCCACCAATGCGCATGGCCACCTCCTCCATGCACGAATAGCAAGCCACCTTTTTTGGGCTCAGTGGAAGAACCTTCCCAAAGATAATAATGTATCCCACAATCATCTACATCAACAATATGGGATTTCGGTTTCTGAGACATGGCCCATTTAAACCAAAGAGGTGTTTGTGCATCACCCATTCGAATATTTTCCACTTTCTTTTCTATTTTGCAACCACTAACGTTAGATTGTGGTGATATACTTTTTATACTTGTTTTTCACTAGATTCTTACAAATAGTTTCCTAGTTGGGTCAACTTTAGTTTTGTGACTTTGCATCTAGGATTAAGGAGACCTCAATTGGTTAATATAAAAGTCGGTGTTTTTGAAATGGTAGAACAAGCGCGTGCCGAGATCGAAGAAGTTGAAACAAACGATGCTATAGAACAATCCAAAGACCAAGATTGTCTTGTTATTGATATCCGTGATGTAAGGGAGCGAAAAAGAAATGGTTATATTCCAGGCAGTTTTCACTGTCCTCGAGGTATGATTGAATTCTGGGTAGATCCGGAGAGTCCATACTTTAAAGATGTTTTCAATGAAAAAAAACGTTTTCTTTTTCATTGTGCGGCTGACTGGCGGTCCGCTTTAACTGTTCAAACGGTAACTAAAATGGGATTGGAGAATGCGGCACATATTAAGGGAGGTCTCAACGCATGGTGCGAAGCAGGCGGACCCTTTACTAAGGAAGAGAGGTGATATTTTGGCAACCGCGTCAGTTGATCGTGATAAAACAGAAATTCCTAAATTCCAAAAATGGCTTGAAAAAATAAAATCAATCACTCCAATAATAAAGGCTGCTCATGCTGATATTGACGACCAACGTTGCCTGACTGATAACCTTTTAAATAAATTACATGAACTTGGCGTATTTCGTTTTTCATTGCCCCAAGAACTGAACGGAGGACAATTCAGTCCTTATCAACTATCGCAAGTGGCGGAAGTTTTAGCCAAGGCAGATGCAAGTGTTGGGTGGTGTTTTGGCCAGGGCTCTGGTTGTGCAATGTCTGCTGCCTTTTTGGATCCAAAGACAGCAAAAACAATCTTTGGGCCAAAGAACTCGGTTTTGGCCTGGGGCGCTGGGATCGCTGGAAAAGCGATTAAATGTGACGGTGGCTACATGGTTAGTGGGACCTGGCAATTTGCAAGTGGCAGTGGTCATGCTACTTGGTTAGGCGGTCATAGTAAGGTTTTTAATTCCAATGGTGAACCCCTCTTGAATACTAATGGTGTACAAGCTGATCGGACTGCGTTATTCCAAAAAGTAGCAGCTACAATTCATGATGACTGGCATGTTATCGGTCTCAAAGGAACAAGGAGTGAAAGCTATACTGTCACTAATCTTTTTGTGCCAGAAGAACTGACGTTAGATAGAGAAAATCAAGATGAATGTAGAAGTCAAGCTCCCCTTTATATTTTTCCAACAACGCTAGTATACGCATCTTGTTTCTCTGGTGTTGGATTAGGAATTGCAAGGGGGGCGGTTGATGACCTTATCGATGTAGCAAAGACAAAAACACAACGATCTGCGCGTTCTTCTATGCGAGAAAGCCCGGTTTTCCAAACAAAAGTAGCAGAGTTAGAAGCCCAGTTAAGTTCAGCTCGCGCATATCAACAGAGTGTGCTCTCTCGAGTATCTTGCTCGGTTTTCCGAACGAATGAACTACTGCAAAATGATAGAGCGGAGATACGTTTAGCCACGACCTATGCGATTAACCAAGCTACCGATGTGGTAGAGAAAGTTTATAAGTTAGCTGGGTCTACGGCTATATTTGAGAGCCGCCCATTTGAAAGACGCTTTAGAGATATGCACGCTGTATCGCAACAAATGCAAGCAAGGCAAAGTCACTACGAAACGGTTGGGCGATATATAATGGATTTGGATAGTGAAAGTGTTCACATGTAGCTCATGAGGCAATATAATGTTAATTTAATTGAGAATAGTATTTTTGAATATTAATTTGGCGCAGTGTGCCAGAAAATTTTTTTCTGATTTAATTTAAAACCTACTATGGAGTTACGCGATGTCTATTGTGCATGTTTTAGCGGTTATAACGGCTAAGCCGGGTAAAAGATCTGAAGTGTTAACTAATTTTAATTCAAATGTTCCGGCGGTGCATGCAGAAGATGGGTGTATTGAATATGGTGCAGTTGTAGACTGCGCTGATGCTGCATCATTTGCTGCAGCTTATGGTCCTGACACATTTGTGGTTATTGAGAAGTGGGCCAGTTTAGATCATTTAAAGGCTCACGCTGCGGCTCCGCACATGAAAGCATATGCAGAAAAAAATAAAGATTTATTGGCAGACCGCAAAGTACACATAATGTCACCTGCATAAAT
This sequence comes from Rhodospirillaceae bacterium, assembly GCA_002708305.1. Lineage (GTDB taxonomy): Bacteria > Pseudomonadota > Alphaproteobacteria > Thalassobaculales > Thalassobaculaceae > UBA7326. Next base: position 49,428 of record PANE01000002.1, on the reverse strand, counting down.
ATTTTTGAAAAANAATAGCAACTTAGGTTTTTGATATTTATGAATGAATACTCTGCGTGTTGATTTGTCTTGCTCAATGCAAATATATCTGTNTCACATATCTAAAATTTCTTCTAAAACAGGATANATATACGATTTGAAAAGTTCGGGGTTTTCAGACATTGGGAAATGCCCCATACCGCTCATAATTGTTGCTTTCGCCCCAGATATTCTACCTGCTGTTTCCATAGTGCGTTCGGGGGTGCAGGAAGAATCGTATTCGCCCGACAATAAATAGACCGGACACTGCTTTGTGTCGATTTTTGNTGACCTGTCGTCGAAGTCTCCATCATGCCAGTAAAAATAAAGGTCTCCTTTAAATACACCTGGCCCGCCTTGCATATAATGCCATAAGGTTTCCCAGCGATATTCATCGGGACTTTGAGGTGCAACTTGCGCCGATACGAAAGCTGCGCAGACTTCACCACCATGGATATCTGGGCGATGAAGCCAGCTAAGATCATAATAGGGTTCAAGTTTATCTGCGCCTTCTAGGGCTATGACACTCCGAAAGTAGTTTGCTTGTTCGAGTGCAAGATGTAACGTTAATCGTCCTCCCATAGAACATCCGATTATAACTGGGTTTATCAAATCGTAAGAATGACAAAATGCCATGACGATGTCTTTATANAAATTGGTCGTGAGTTTATATTCTTGACTTCGAAATCCAGGTGGGGGATTAGACTTCCCATGCCAGGGCATATCAAAAGCAATGACACGAAAATTTTTTGTGATGGTCTCATCACATAATAAATGACGATATTGACGTGCGTCCGATCCAGCGGTGTGAAGGCAGACTAGTGGTATACCACTACCAGATTCCTCAACGTAAATTCTGTATGATTGGCCATTAACATCCATGGTGAAGTATTGGCCAATGATGGGTTCAAAAAGTGGCATATTAAGTTTGCTCTTCTCTGAGGCTTGCGATTAAGTCTTTAAAAAACTGTAGATTTTGAATTAAAGGTATCAAATTTCCATCAAGNGTTATTAGTTTTTTTGNTAACATGCTCCAGATGTCATGGTAATCTCGTTTTGGCATATGTTGCCAATGTTCTTGCCATGTATTTTTTGTTGCACGAATAGAGAATTCTCCACATTCAGTGGGCAATGTGCGTTTTCGCACCTCTACAATCTTGCCCTTAGCAACGTTTATGAGATAATCATCATTACCGATACCAAAAATGAAGCTTAAATTTACCCATTTTCCTCTTCGAGTGAGCGCTGCGTTTCTGTTAACCAGCTCCTTAAGCTCGTTTATAATTTCTGCCTCCAAACTTTTTCCTTTCTTATTTCATTTTAATTGGTTCTCGTAAAACCGATTAAACCGTCGCTATTTAATTTAAGTAGCTAGTCTTAAAAAATAAGATTTTTACCAGCAGTTTTCTCCAAGCTACTTAATCAACGGCTACTTCCTTTAATTCTGATTTCGTTCAACTAAGTGGCCGGCATCTGATAGCTGGGGGTCGAATTTGAAAGTTCAGTTTCTTCTTCAGACATACTTTCTTCGATTTCATCGAACAAAGGAGATGAAAGGTAGCGTTCCCCAGTATCAGGCAACATGCAAAGAATGGTNGACCCTGGCTTGGCGTTCTCCGCGACTTTTATCGCTACAGCAAATGAGGAGCCACCGGATATTCCCGTAAATATACCTTCAGATTGTGCAAGTTTTTTTGACCATTCTATACCAAGAGTGCCGGAAACTGGNATCAATTCATCATAAAATTGTTTATCGATTGTTTCTTGNAGCACTAAAGGAATAAAATCAGGCGTCCACCCTTGTATTAGATGTGGCGACCATGCTGGATGGCTACTGAGGGGCATCCCTTGATCGTTTCTATTTTGAACGCTGCCGCTCCCAATAATTTCCGCATCCTCAGGCTCTGTCAAAATTATTTTGGTATCAGGTTTTTGGGTGCGAAGAACTCGAGCAATGCCTGTTATTGTTCCNCCTGTTCCGTAACCACTCACAAAATAATCAAGTTTGGTTTGTTCGAAGTCCGAAAGAATTTCTTGGGCTGTCGTGTTTTCATGTATTTTTGCATTATCCGGTGTCTCAAATTGGCTAGCTAAAAACCAATCATTGGCATCTGCTAACTCTTTGGCCTTGTTGTACATTCCTAAACCTTTTTCTGCTCTGGGGGTTAATACAACTTTTGCCCCGAGAAATCGCATTAACTTTCTCCGTTCAATAGAAAAACTATCGGCCATTGTTACAACCAAAGGATATCCTTTCGCAGCGCAAACCATAGCGAGCCCAATTCCAGTGTTTCCGCTAGTCGCCTCAACGATGGTTTGTCCAGATCGTAATGTCCCACGTTTTTCGGCTTCTTCAACAATGCTGATCGCCAACCTGTCTTTGACGGAACCAGCCGGGTTAAAAAATTCTGCTTTAACGTATATATTTATCTCTGCTGGACCTAATCGATTAATTCTGACGCACGGAGTGTCCCCGATGGTATCAACTATGGAATTATAAAGGACTTTTCGTCCCTTAGTTGTNCTNATGCTTTCTTGACCCATTTTGATCTTCCCATTTACATTATTTAAAATTTCATATTGTCTAAGGTTTAACAGTCCGGAATTATAAAAATATGAAAAATACATTAATAGATTTTTGAGATAGGACTAGTGATATTCTTAGTGCAAAAATTATTTGTCAATTCGTAAAAAGGAAAAAATATGACGGCTTGTTTAATTGTGCGTGCTAAAGTTGATCCCACTAGGAAAAATGAGTTTGATGTTTGGTATCAAAAAGAACATTTGCCAGATGCTTTCAACAGTTTAGGCGCTACGAGCGCAAAACGTGGATGGAGCTTAGAGGAGCCCAATACCCACGTGGCCATCTATGAATTTTCTAGTATAAGCGAGGCAACCATAGCTACCAATTCACAGGGAATTAGTGACCTTATAATTGAGTTTGACAAACATTGGGATGGATTTGTGACGAGAACTAGGGAGGTTATAAATTTAACACACTCAATGTAGGCCTATGTAACTTCTGTTCTATAAAATAATTGGAGCGGGCGATGAGATTCGAACTCACGACATTCTCGTTGGCAACGAGATGCTCTACCACTGAGCTACGCCCGCATAAAAAATAATCTTTATAAAATACAATAAGTCGCGGATAATACTCACTGCGCAGAAGTTTGCAAGACTTCGTTATCAAAATTAATTTTTCAGAGACAAACCGTAANGTAAATTGTCCTCTTACAAATGGATTAATAGCTAACTAAAGCAGTTTAATGTCAAAGCTTGGAGACACTGATATGACAGAAGATCATGATGGCAAGATGCAAAGAGACGTCGCTCTGGTGTCGGCCGATGATGTTCTAGCGCGTTTGGCAGATTTAAGCATAGATAGCGTTACTTACGACCATCCCCCTTTATTCACAGTGGAAGACTCAAAGGCTTATCGTGGACCAATACCAGGATGCCATTGTAAAAACTTATTCTTGAGGGGTAAAAAAAAGAATCAGATGTGGCTTTTAAGTTGCCGAGAGGACCTTTCTGTAAATTTAAAAGAAATTGGAGCAAAGCTTGGCGGGCAAAGACTTTCGTTTGGAAGCCCGGAACGTCTTTTGATGTATTTGGGAGTGANGCCTGGAGCCGTTTCGCCTTTTGCATTGATTAACGANCCNAACCAAAGTGTTGATGTGATTTTAGATAAAGGCATGATGTTGTTNTCTCCTTTAAATTTTCATCCGATAACAAATGAGAAAACAACGTCCATAAGCCCTANTAATTTGATNAAATATATCAAGTCNTGNGGGCATNAACCAAAAATAATGGATTTAGATTAAACTTTTTACGGCGGCTTGCCGTTATAATTGTTACAACCATATAATATGTGTGAACTTATTGGGGATACGAGATGGAAACGGCGAGTATTGATGCTAACATGAACATGGTAAATGCCTCTGAAGGTCTCATAAAAGATGCGACAACAGCAACATTCATGGCAGACGTTGTTGAGTCATCGACTGAGGTCCCTGTTATAGTTGACTTTTGGGCGCCGTGGTGTGGGCCATGTAAGCAACTTGGGCCTATACTTGAAAAGGTTGTGAATGAAGCTGGCGGTGAGGTGAGGCTGGTCAAAATTGATATTGATCAAAATCCAGAAGTTGCCCAACAAATGCGTGTCCAGTCTATACCGGCAGTCTTTGCATTTAAAGACGGTCAACCTGTCGATGGCTTTGCCGGTGCATTGCCGGAAAGTAAAATACGCGAATTTATCAAAAAACTGACCAATGGTGCNGCTGGAGAGAGCCCAATCGCAGAGGCGCTGGAGGCGGCCGACGTTATGTTATCGGAGGAAAAGTTNGAGGATGCCTGTGCATTGTTTACTCAAATACTACAACANGATCCTACAAGTTCTCTCGGAATAGCAGGTTTGTGTAGAGCACTGACTTCATTAGGTGAGATAGAAAAAGCGCAAGAAGTTCTAGCTGATCTATCGGATGATCAAAAAAAGCNTCCTGAGATAAAGGCGGCGATATCACAAATCGAAATGGCACTGGCAAGTTCAGATGTAGGCGATTTGGTTGATCTTCGTGCAGCTGTGGAAAAAAACCCTAAAAACGCAGAAAATAGGTTCGATCTGGCGATGGCTTTATATGGAGCAGGAGATAATGAGGGTGCTGTTGACCACCTTCTGGAAAGTATAAAAATTAATAGAGCTTGGAATGAAGAAGCTGCGCGAAAACAACTTGTAAAGCTATTCGGCATATTTGGAGTGGCAGATCCATTAACCATAGATGCTAGAAAACGACTTTCTTCAATTCTGTTCGCGTGAGTATTTTGTTTTCACTGTTTAATCTTGAAGGAGTTTAGTTTTTTGGCTGCCCCAGGTTTTTCAACTCAATTTTCTGACCTTCCCGCGACTTTGCCAGTGTTTCCTTTAGGTGGTGTTTTGTTGTTGCCTTTTGGCCGCCTTCCTTTGAATATTTTTGAAACGCGTTATTTAATAATGACTGATGATGCATTAGGCGCCGACCGGCTGATTGGTGTTATACAACCAACTGAATCTGATGCCGGCCTGCAAACAAAACCTTCGTTATATAAGACTGGTTGCGCGGGGCGAATAACGGCNTTTTCTGAGACTGACGANGGCCGCTATTTAGTCACTTTACTTGGTATATGCCGGTTTGATATCGATCAGGAAATCGATTCTATGCGAGGATATAGAAGAATTATGCCTGATTGGCAACCTTACAAAGCTGACATATCACAACCAGATAAACTTGATTTTAATAAAGAACGTTTGATGCAGGCCCTGAAAAATTACTTTAAAAAAAAGACAATTGACGCGGACTGGAGTGCCATAAATAGTATGGAGGATACTCAGTTAATTACCACATTAGCAATGATCTGTCCGTTTAGTGCGACTGAGCAACAAGCTCTTCTAGTTGCAAATGAAATTGAAGACAGGGCGGCAACTATGATCTCTTTGTTAGAAATGGCAAGTCACCAAGCCGATGGGATAGAAGATGTCAGACACTGATAAAGGTGAGCGACACATAGACCCAAAATTATTGGAAATACTCGTTTGTCCATTAACGAAGGCACCATTGACCTTTAACAAGAAAACACAAGAGCTTGTGAGTGACCAAGCAGGGCTAGCTTATCCCATAAGGAACGGAGTACCAATCATGCTAGTAGATGAAGCGCGTAAAATAATTAACAATTAAGGGCTTAGTGTCTATGTTCCTATATTAAGGTATGAAAATGAATGATAGCTCGACAAAAAATTGGCCCATTGAAATCCGAATAAAGTCTAAAGAAAAGGCTTTAGAAATAGATTTCGATAATGGCGAGTCTTTTAAAATAAAAGCTGAGCTGCTGCGAGTCGAGAGCCCTTCTGCCGAGATACAAGGCCACGGATCAGGTCAGAAAGTAACGTTAGCAGGGCGCCGACATGTAGGTATACTGAGCGTTGAACCTGTTGGAAACTACGCTATAAAAATTAATTTTGATGATATGCATGATACTGGAATTTACTCTTGGCAATATCTTTATGATATGGGAGCAAATCAAAGCGATTTATGGCACGATTATTTGATGCGGGTTAAAGAATTGGGTTTTAGTCGAGACCCGTAACCTCTACGGTAATCTACCTTGTAACATATTTGGTAAATTCCCTAAAGTACCCATTGCGTGTCCCATAAATATTTTTTTCAATGGGGTTATAGAATTTACGGTGGTAAGCCCATTANGTCTAATCGCTCGAACGACCTTATTATTGTTAGAGAATAGCCTATTTAAGCCGTCCGTNGCAGCAACGAGAGAAAAATTATCGAGACGCCGACTGGCTTGAAACGAACGGAGTGTCTCGGGGCTACCAATATCAAGACCAAGTCGTCGCGCTCTGGAGATCTCCTCCACAAGATTGGCGACGTCTCTTAATCCAAGATTGAAACCCTGACCTGCAATAGGGTGCAGCCCATGAGCCGCATCGCCCACCATAGCAAAACGGTCTCCAATCAGAGTATCTGCATAGTTTAAAGAAAGAGGAAAGACCCTTCTTTTCCCAGTGAGTGTTAGTTTTCCCAAACAATCATCTAACCTATAACTGGCTGCTGCTGCGAACTCGCCATCACTCAGTTCCAGAAGCAAATCCACTACTGGCGTGTCTTCACTCCACACTACAGAGGATTGGTTTCCCCTCATTGGAAGAAACGCTATTGGGCCTCCTGCCAAGAATTGCTCATACGCAATTCCGTTATGCGGTTTCGTGTGCGCTACTGTGAAAACAATGCTTGATTGGTGATAATTAACGAACGTGGATTTGATATTGGCCATCGCGCGTGCCGAACTATTCCTGCCATCTGCAGCAATCAGCAGTGATGCCGTATGAAAACTTTTGTCANCTAAGTGCGCTCTAACATGACCAGTGCCAGAAGAAAAACTCTTTAACCCGCTATTGGGAAGTAGCGTAATGTTTTTCTGATTTTTTATAGCTGAAATTAGTGAATTTTTTAATTTTATATTTTCTACTATATGTCCCATAGGAATAAGGCCAGCCTCTCGGTGATCAAACGTCAAAAATCCCTTGCTGCCTTTTTCAGATACACAGATATTTAAAATTGGTTCTGCTGTTGTCTTTACTTCATCCCAAATGCCTAAAGCCTCAAATACCTTTTTGCCGCTCGCAGATATAGCTGTAGTTCGGAGATCCCCGTCCCTAGAGTTAGCGGGCTCGATAGGGGTTTTATCTATTATCGCTACTGACAGCCCAATTTGTGATAAGGCAAGCGTGGTCGTCAGGCCGGATAGACCTCCACCAACTATAATACAATCAAATCTGGTTATCTTATTCATAAATTTTAACAATACCCCGTTCTATATTGTGCGTTTTAATAACTTTATAGCGTTAGCATAAAAAACGAAATTTGAAAAAATATTAATTGCTTAAAAAATATGCAACAGAAATTCAGTGATTAAAAATTAATCAATTTAATGTTATCTAAAAGTATAGATTTATGTTGGCCCTAGTTAAGCGACTGTTTTTAAACGTTAAAAAATTTATACCATAATGGCATATTTCTTGAAAAAGAAACGGTATCGATCAAGGGTAGAGAACATTAGGTAGGGTTAGTTAAATGTAACTTCAACATAATCTTTTATATTTTTTTGATCGATAGCTTTACGTATTTTGCGATTTTGGAATTGAAAGGAGAAAAATTATGAAGCTTGTTATGGCAATAATAAAGCCCTTCAAGCTGGATGAAGTCCGAGAAGCGCTCACAACGCTAGGTGTAGACGGTTTAACAGTGAGTGAAGTCAAGGGGTTTGGTCGGCAAAAAGGGCAAACAGAAATTTACCGTGGTGCAGAATACGAGGTTAATTTTTTACCAAAGATTAAAATTGAAGTCGCGGTGAGCAATGATCTTCTTGAACAGGTTATCGAAACTATTCAAGGGTCAGCAAATACTGGCCAAATTGGCGATGGAAAAATATTTGTTTTGGATTTACAGGCAGCAATTCGTATTCGAACCGGTGATACCGGTCTGGATGCACTGTAAGAGGGATAATGAAATGAAGAGAATTTGGGTTTATACACTTTTTTGTTTAACTGCTGGGGTATCAACTGTAGCAGTTAGTGCCACTGCATCTGCCGAGGTGTCGGCTGAAACGGCTTTCATATTNAATACACTATCTTTTTTGATTCATGGCTTCCTTGTCATGTGGATGGCAGCCGGCTTTTGTATGCTTGAGGCTGGTTTGGTGAGATCGAAAAATACTACAATGCAGTGTTCTAAGAACATTGGACTTTATTCGATTGCAGGTATTATGTTTTGGCTTCTAGGATATAATCTAATGTATTCGGGGGTTGATGGTGGTTGGGTTGGATCTCCANGCCCATGGGCCGCGGCAGATCCAGCTATTACGGCTGACGGGTTTAAAGCTAATGATGCNAATGNCTACGCNGCTGGTTCAGATTGGTTTTTCCAAATGGTATTCGTCGCTGCAGCCGGTTCCATTGTGTCGGGTACTGTAGCTGAGCGTATCAAAGTGTTTTCATTTTTCATTTTTATTATTGTTTTAACCGGGATTATCTACCCGATCCAAGGGTCTTGGACGTGGGGTGGTGGATGGCTATCTGAGAAGGGGTTCTCGGATTTTGCTGGATCTACTATCGTTCATTCCGTTGGTGGTTGGGCCGCGCTGACTGGTGCTGTCATAATTGGTGCAAGAACAGGGAAATATAGTAATGATGGTCAAATTATCCCAATGCCTGGGGCTAACTTACCTCTGGCCACTCTAGGTACATTTATTCTTTGGTTAGGGTGGTTTGGCTTTAATGGTGGCTCGCAACTTGCTATGGGATCAGCGGCAGATGCAGTGGCCATTTCCGCAATTTATATAAATACTAACTTAGCTGCCGCTGGTGGCGTTATTGGGGCAATCTTATTAAATCAAGTTCTATACAAGAAACTTGATTTAACTATGGCCTTAAATGGTGCTCTTGGNGGTCTNGTAGCCATAACCGCTGAGCCCTTGACCCCAACACCAGGCTTGGCAATATTAATTGGTGGCATTGGCGGTTTCATAATAGTACTAACTGTTCCTTTACTTGATAAAATGAAAATTGATGATGTGGTAGGAGCAATACCCGTTCATCTCTTTTGTGGGATTTGGGGCACTCTTGCTGTGGTTATAAGTAATGCTGAGTCTTCGTTGATAACGCAGATAATCGGTATTATCTCAATAGGGCTCTTTGTTATCGTGATGAGTTCTGTCACATGGTTTATCATCAAAATAATTTTTGGGCTTCGCCCGACAGAGGAAGAAGAACTCATAGGCTTAGATAAAACAGAGTGTGGTATGGATGCATATCCTGAGTTTAAATAACGCTAGCTCTAAATCATGTGCTCCTTTGCGAGTATATGTTAAATTTAATTCAAAAATANTAAAGGCCCAGATTAATCTGGGCCTTTAATTATGAATATCTGTTAACATGTCGAGTCACTCAAAAGGAGAAGTATACCATTCTTCTAAATCACTTGAAGTATATGCCATAAGATACTAATATTTATAATATTTCTTATTCGTGGCTTGGAATAACCCAATGTTGAATCCAAATACAACCCCGTTAGGAGAATATACCTTTGCACGTCTGAACGACATGCTGGCGGATATAACTCCTAAATCGAACGACACTCCAATATTATTTTCATTGGGCGAACCACAAAAANCAGCACCAACTTTACTATCAGATATAGTAGCTAGCAATTCGCATTTATGGAACCGATACCCACCCCCTACTGGTGACTCTCAATTTCGTGAAGCGGCNCATGGATGGCTAGTACGTCGCTATAATCTACCATCGGGACTAATAGACCCAGACAAGCATATTATTCCAGTTCCAGGTTCACGAGAGCCACTATATCAGATTGGATTTATTTGCACTCCCCAGAAAAAAAATGGTGCTCAGCCTGCTGTGTTAATGCCAAACCCATTCTATCACGTGTATCAAGGAGCGGCGATGTCGGGTGGNGCGGAAGCGGTTTATTTGCCAGCGGAAGCTGAAAATAATTTTTTACCTAACTTAGAACTGATACCCGAGCAATTATTAGACCGTACAGCAATATTTTTTCTGTGTACGCCGTCGAATCCCCAAGGAACTTCCGCTTCAGAACAATATTTAAAACATGCGGTTAAATTAGCACGGAAACATAATTTTGTTTTAGCATTAGACGAATGTTACTGCGAAATATACCGTGGGACCCCGCCCGTTGGTGGGATGGAAGTCTGCGCCAGTTTAGGTGAAGGTTTAAGCAACGTCATTTCATTCAATTCTTTATCTAAAAGATCGAGTGCGCCAGGGCTTCGATCTGGCTTTTTGGTTGGGGACGAAAAAATAATAAAACGTTATGGNGAATTTGTGACATTTGGAGGTTCTCCTCTTCCCCTTCCAATTCTTCATGCATCGACAGCCTTATGGAATGATGACAGGCATGTAGAAGAAAACAGGTCATACTACGCAGAGAATTTTAGAATTGCTGAAGATATTCTGGGTCCCTATAGTCTGGCCCCTATGCCGAAGGCTGGATTTTTTATCTGGCTTCAGGTAGGGGATGGCAGAGAGGCGGCCAGAAAATTATGGAGAGAAGCAGCAATTAAAACTGTCCCCGGAGAACTGATGGCTCGTTCTTTGGCGGGAGAAGAAAACCCAGGGCAATCATATCTAAGAATCGCCTTGGTGTATGATGCCAAGACAACAGAGTTTGGCCTTAGAAAAATTGAAAAAGTTTTATACGCAGAATGAAATATCATCTGGGATAGGAAAGTAGTATGGCTGTAATTGATAAACATACGTCCTTTAATTTTAAAATTGCCTCTGAGTCGTTTTTTAAAAGACGAATAATGGAATTATGTGGGTTATTGGTACTTTCTGCTGTCGCCCTACTAATGGCTGCTTTTCTAACATATAATGCTTCCGATGCGTCTCTAAACTCGGCGAATTCTGGATCGACCGCAAATATTCTTGGGTTTCCAGGAGCTGTGGTTTCAGATTTGTTGATCCAAATGATTGGATTAACGAATGGCATGNTAGTTTTAGTTTTGTCATTTTGGGGGGTTCGGCTATTGGTCCACAAGTCCCTAAATAAAGTGATTTTTCGTTTATTACTCCTACCCATCGGCTTAGTTGCACTATCCGGGGCTGTAGCACAATTCTCTTTTCAAGATTTTTGGAAAATTAGCTCGGGTGTTGGGGGTATTACTGGCTCTATTATCTTTGATCAAATTATACCAATAGTTGCGCCATATCATATAAGTCCCGATGCACTTAGTTTAATATTGGGATCATTTGGTATCANAATTTTATTTTGGTGTATGGGTGCNGGCTTCCAAGATTGGCTGATAATATTCTTTAGTGTGACTAAGTATATAAACTTAACATCGGTTTTATTAGTACGATTTAGTATTTTTAGTGGTAGGGCATTAGGTGTTGGTTACAAGGTGACAGCGAAAGTTGCGAATAATAGTTTGGAGAAGACCAAACAAAGGATGGAACCAAACTTGGCGCAAGAAAATACTCAATTGAATAGTTCGTCTAATCTGCTGGCTGTACCTAGCCTTGATTTCGATGTCGCCGATCCTGTTATTTCGGATCAAAATAGGGTTGAAAATAAACGGAAAGGAAAGGAGAGGATAAATCGAAAAATTGTTCAGGAAAACCCAAACCTTCAAGTGTCTGGAGAATATAGTTTCCCTCAACTTGGCTTATTAGCTTATCAAAAAGAGGTAATAAATAGTGCCCCAGATAAACAGACCTTAGAAGCAAATGCTCGTATGTTAGAGACGGTATTGCAGGACTTTGGTATAAAGGGGGAAATTGTTAAAGTTCGTCCAGGGCCAGTTGTTACATTATATGAACTGGAACCAGCCCCTGGAACAAGATCGTCGCGCGTTATTGGTTTGGCTGATGATATTGCACGTTCAATGAGTGCTGTTTCTGTAAGGGTTGCTGTAGTTCCTGGTTTAAATGTTATTGGNATAGAACTTCCCAACCCTANTAGAGAAATGGTTTTTCTTCGCGAGCTGTTTGAGACGAAGGATTATTCGACCTCTAAAGCAAAACTCCCAATTGCATTAGGTAAAGATATAGGTGGTGATCCTATTGTTGTTGATCTAGCTAAAATGCCACATTTGTTAATCGCTGGTACAACTGGCTCTGGTAAATCAGTTGCCGTGAATACTATGATTTTATCATTGCTTTATAAGTTATCTCCTGAGAATTGCAGGATGATAATGATTGATCCAAAAATGTTAGAGTTATCAATTTATGATAATATTCCACATTTATTAAGCCCGGTCGTTACAGATCCAAAAAAAGCAGTTGTAGCGTTAAAATGGACTGTGCGTGAAATGGAAACTAGATACCGTGCAATGTCTAAACTTGGAGTAAGAAATATTGATGGCTATAATGCTCGGTTGGCCGATGCACGGAAGAAAGGTGAGGTTCTGAAGCGTCGCGTCCAAACTGGGTTTGACNCAGAAACGGGCAGGCCTGTTTATGAAGATCAGCCGCTAGATTTAACGCCTATACCTTTTATCGTAGTTATAATTGATGAAGTTGCAGATTTGATGCTTGTTGCTGGAAAAGACATTGAAGGGGCGGTTCAGCGTCTTGCTCAGATGGCTCGTGCAGCTGGCATACACGTCATTATGGCAACTCAACGACCTTCAGTAGATGTTATCACTGGTACTATAAAGGCTAACTTCCCAACACGAATAAGTTTCCAGGTTACATCGAAAATTGATAGTAGGACAATTCTCGGAGAACAGGGGGCGGAGCAATTACTTGGTCAAGGTGATATGCTGCATATGGCTGGCGGTGGAAGAGTTACGCGAGTGCACGGGCCTTTTGTTTCAGATGAAGAAGTAGAAGATGTTGTAGCACATCTTCGATCACAAGGTGAGCCTGAGTTTAATGACTCTATAACTGAGGAAGATGACGTGGGTGATCCGCTCGTAGCTTATGGACTTGGTGCGGGAGAGAAAGATGGAAATAACGGTGATGAGCTCTACGATAAAGCTATAGCNATTGTTGCACAAGAGCGAAAGGCATCAACTAGTTTCATCCAGCGACATTTGAAAATTGGATATAACAGAGCTGCAACGATTATAGAAAGAATGGAAGCNGATGGTGTCGTGAGTGCGGCTAATCATGTGGGTAAGCGCGAAGTGTTATTACCGGGCCATGCGGAACTATAATCAGAAACTAGGACAATACGGTCTTTAATTTAGGTTTTAAAATGCTAAAAAAGATAATTTTAATTCTAATCCTGTTTAGTTTCAAAGCTAATTCTGCCTACAGTATAAGCTTAACGCAGACGGATCTTGATGACTTGAGCAGAATAGAAAATTATTTAAATTCTATATCAACATTAAAATCGAATTTCTTACAAACGGTTAGTACTGGCGAGCGCTCAGGTGGGGTATTGTTTTTAAATCGTCCAGGGAAAATGAGAGTGCAATACGATGAACCGTCTCCCATTTTACTAGTATCTGACGGTAGCTTTGTTATCTATGTTGATAAAAATCTAGAGCAAATTAGCCATATTCCAATTTCTCAAACACCGCTGCGAGCTTTAGTTGAAAAAGATGTTGATCTGCAGAGCTGGTATGAGATTAAAAATATTAAACGTGGCCCAGGTACTTTAAGGTTAACGCTAGCCAAAAAGGGTGAGTTAAATTCAAGTTTTATTCAATTATTATTCTCTGATAATCCGATCCAACTGCGACAATGGACTATTCGTGACCAACAAGGNATTGAGGTTCGAGTATCATTATTAGACACGCAGCGTGGAGGTAGTTTCAGCTCCCGTATATTTGAGGTTGATCCAGATATGTTTTCAGCTTCTAAAATAGAGAACTAANTTAAATATTTAAAAAAGGTTTAATCACTAGCCGCATCAAAGATTCATTCTTTTCCCACTCTACTCCAATAAAACACTGTGCCTGTTTACTACTTGGTTTAGCGGTATTGAAAACCTTATCCCAGATACTCAATATGATTAGAATTTGTGTCAACCTCTACCTCGTGATGATGAACTCCGTAAATTGAAGGCGTTACAAATATGCGCGATAGTATTGTATCGAAAANTGGTGCTAGTTGGATATTTAAATGATAAAANGCAGATGCTAATAAAACTAGAATTTCAAAATACACAATCGATATTCATTAGATGTTTAAAATGATGATAATGATTGATCAAAAAAGTAACCAATAACATTTCCCCAAAATGAAATCTTAAAGCTATCGTCACATCAAGAAACTCATCCAGATGATGAATTTTATGAAAATTCCAGAGAAATGGAATTTAGTGGTNAGCCCGATGCCACTAATAGATCAGTACATCTAATAAGATAATTCCAATGGATATAATTGAATTTAAAATCCAAAGACTACGGTTCTTGACACTCTGTAACCAATTCTTAGATGTTGTAACTAGAAGGTAAAGGAATTCCAAACCGATAATAGCGCACAACCATGACAGTACGATTTTTATTTTATATTGTATAATTGTTTGAAAAATATCGCTTATAAAAGATAAATGGGTACCTTTTCTAAAAAATCTATATTTCTATATTATATAATCTTAATACATTAAAGGGACTTGAAGCATTGGATACAATTAATAAACGGCCATTAATCGGTGTTTCTGGATGCCGCGAACTGGGTTCTATGCATCCTTTTCATCGTTGCAGTGAAAAATATTTATTGGCTGTTATAAATCCCATCGGCGGCACTCCAGTTATTTTACCAGCATTGCCTGACCTCGAGGGGTTTGCTGATTATATAGACGGCCTCCTCCTAACTGGAAGCCCATCAAATGTTGAGCCTGCTCAATATAGAGGAAAAGAGAGCGAGGAAGGAACAAGGCATGACACTTATCGTGACGGCACTATACTTCCATTGGTTAAGGAATGTTTGAAAAGAAAAATTCCTATACTTGGTTTATGTCTTGGAATTCAGGAACTAAATGTGGCATGTGGGGGAACTCTGCACCAAAGAATAGCCGATTTAGATGATAAATTTGATCATCGTATGAGACGGGATGAAGAGGATCATGAGAAACGCTATAGGTTAGCGCATAATATTGATATTATATCAGGTGGGCTTTTAGAAAAAATTACAAGTTTGACCAGAACTAATGTGAATTCTCTTCATGCACAAGGAATAGATCAATTGGGTAACGGCTTGAGAATTGATGCGGTCGCTCCTGATGGGGTTGTGGAAGCGATAAGCTCGACCGACCCAGATACATTTGCTCTGGGGGTCCAATGGCATCCCGAGTGGCCTCGTCCACTGAATACAGTCAATACAAAAATATTTAAGGCTTTTGGAGAGGCTTGCAGACAAAGGTCGCTTAAATATTAATCGACCAAAATCGAAGTGGTGTGTGAGCTATTTATTATTTTGACCAAAGCATACTAATAATCAAATTATGCAACCCTATCTCCTTTTTTTATGGTCGCTGCTCTGTTGTCTACACCAGGCAACATCTTAGCTGGGTCTCGTGTGACGACTAGATCAATGATTGTAGGACAACCCTTCTGACTCAAGCCAATTGAGATAGCTTCTCTGATCTTACTTGGATCCTCTACTCGAATTCCCTTGCAACCCAGGGACTCTGCGGCTTCAGCATAGTTTGTTTCTTCTAGATCGCTTGATTGATAGGCACCCTCCCCATACATTAGATGTTGAAGTGCTTTGACGTATCCTGAAGCTGCGTTATTTACAACTATAATAACAAATTCTAGGTGCATACGCTTTGCAGTTTCTAACTCACCCAAAGTCATGTTGAAACCACCATCACCTGTGATAGCAATAACGGGCCCTGATTTTGCTAACGTTGCTCCGATAGCGCCAGGTAATCCATACCCAATCGATGCAAAACCTCTGTCTGGTAAAAACCCTCGACCAGCACGTTTAGTATCATACAACAAGCCTCCCCAATGAGCAGCGAACCCACCATCGGCGACAAGAATCGCTTGCTTGGGTAATTCATTATTAAGCTCGTGCATCAGTCTTGCCATATTTATTGGTATTTCTTCTGAGGTTAGGCGTCCCTTCACTGAGATACGCCAGTTGTTCATATGTTTTTCTATATCTTTTATATAACCGGCACGCTCTGTTCGTTGTTTTTCAGCATGGGTGGACATAGCAGAGGTTAGATCGTTAATGCCCTCTTTGGCATCACCCCATAAAGCGACGGTTGGTTGCAACGTTCTACCAATTTCTTCAGCAACAACTTCCAAATGAATTACGGGTACATTTTTAGGTGGTAGTGTAAATCGTTTTGTTGCAATCTCTCCCAATTTACAGCCGATAACAAGCAAACAGTCGCTAGTCTCAATGAATTGGTTTGCGATACGATCATATCGTCCAAATAAACCCGCACTTAATGTGTTAGAACACGATATAGAGCCCTTACCAGTCATTGTATGTGCTACAGGAATAGAGAATGTTTCGGCAAAAGTCTCAAGTGTTTGAGCCGCATCGCTTAGGTGGACACCGCCTCCCGCTAGGATTAGAGGGCGTTTGGAATATTTTAAAAGCTGGACTGCTTCATCTATGGATTGACGATCTGGTCTGGTTCTTAAATTTGGTATCCTCTGATACAACTGAGGCACGTCCAACTCTTCGGGATCAAAAGGATAGCTCGCATGGCAAATGTCTTCGGGGATATCCAATACTACTGGTCCAGGGCGGCCTGTTGTGGCGATTTGAAATGCACGTCTAACAAGTTCTGGTAACCGTTCAATCATCTCCACTTTGATTAACTCTTTTACAGCGGGTCTTAAAATTTCAACTTGTTTACTTTCTTGCGTCATATTTTTCCAGGAATGTAATCTATGACTATTACCAACTATAGCCACAATAGGAGTGCCAGCGTTTAATGCCTCTATCAGCCCCGTAACTAAGTTAGTTGCACCAGGTCCAAGAGTAGCGTCAACCACACCTACTCTACCGGTAATTTTTGCATATGCATCGGCGGCAAATATACCACATCTTTCATCATTTATAAGCGAGTGTGTTAAACCCAGACGGCGAGCTGCATCATAAAAGGGCAGTAATTGAAAACCACCCATTCCAAACATAGGCCCGATTCCTTGAGCGCGCAGTAACCGGGCTATAGCTTCGCCACCCGTCATTTCATTTATTGTTGACAAGACTGGATACTCCTCGCAGACATTAAAGTTAACTAAGCTAGCAAAATGATCAAGCTTACTGTAATTCCCAAGCAAAAACCGAAAAAACATGTAATTGTCTAGTAGGCTCTATGGATAATTTTGGCAATATAAAGTTATAGTGACACTAGCAGTGGTTAGACCTATTGCCGCATTACGATCATTTTTTTGATTTCTGCAATTGCTTTGGCGGGATTTAAACCTTTAGGACAAGTCTTTGTACAATTCATAATAGTATGACACCGGTATAGCCGAAATGGATCTTCTAAGTTATCTAAGCGCTCTCCTGTATACTCGTCCCTTGAATCCGCTATCCAACGATAAGCCTGCAGTAATACTGCTGGTCCCAAATAGCGCTCCTCATTCCACCAGTAACTTGGGCAAGATGTCGAACAACTAAAGCATAATACGCATTCCCACATACCATCTAACTTAGCTCGCTCGTCTATTGATTGTAGTCGCTCAGAGTCTGGTGGGGGCGGTGTTTTCGTTTTCAACCATGGCTCTACAGATTCTAATTGCGCGTATGCTGTTGATAAATCTGGGACTAGATCTTTTATAACTTCCATATGGGGAAGAGGGTATATCTTTACATCGCCCCTAACTTCGTCAATTGGTTTAAGGCATGCCAGGGTGTTTGTACCATCAATATTCATCGCGCAAGAACCACAAATACCTTCCCGACAAGAACGTCTAAATGTTAGTGATGTATCTACTTGATCCTTAATCTTTATTAGGGCATCGAGCACCATTGGGCCGCAATCATCAAGATCTATCTCAAAGGTATCTAACCGGGGGTTTTCGCCATTATCTGGATCGTATCGGTACACTTTAAAAGCTCGCATTTCTGCTGCGTCAGCAGGGCCTTTATAAGTATCACCGATTTTTACTTTCGAGTTAGCTGGTAACGTAAATTCAGCCATTTGTATTTCTCTCTCTATAGATTTTTGTGCACAATATTTTAGTAAACTCGCGCCGCTGGCGGTATTGGCTCAATTTCATTGGAAAGTGGGTTCTGATGAACGTCTCGATATATAACATCATAATTATTTTTCTCATCAAGCCACATACAAGTGTGTTTCATCCAATTTTCATCGTCACGGTCAGGATAATCCTCATGTGCGTGCGCCCCTCGACTTTCTTTTCTTAAGTTAGCTGATGTAAGAGTAACAATAGCCTGTCCCATTAAATTGTCTAACTCCAAAGCTTCGACTAGATCTGAATTCCAAATAAGAGAACGATCACTAACAGACATGTCCGGCATGGTTCCCGCAATTTGCAAAATATTCTTAACTCCTTCATCGAGAAGCTCGTTATCTCTAAAGACCGCGGCGTGTCGTTGCATGGATAATTGCATTTCATGTCGTATTTCAGAGGCTTTCTTTGAACCAGAAGCATTTCTAATACGCTCCAAACGTTCAATTGAGAAATCTCCCGCATTTGCCGACAGAGGCTTATGAGTTTCACCTGACGTAACTGTTTCTGCTGCTCGATATGCGGCAGCTCTTCCAAAAACGACAATGTCCAATAGGGAATTTGTCCCGAGCCGATTAGCTCCATGGACCGACACACAGGCAGCTTCTCCAATAGCCATTAGCCCTGGGCATATGCGATCTGGATCTTCGTGTGTTGGAGCTAATACTTCCCCGTGATAATTGGTGGGTATCCCACCCATATTATAGTGAACAGTTGGCATTATAGGGATAGGCTCTCTGGTAACATCAACGCCTGCAAAAATCTTTGCCGTTTCCGATATACCTGGCAGTCTCAGTGCGAGGACCTCTGGATCAAGGTGTTCTAGATGCAGGTTGATATGATCTTTCTTTGGACCAACTCCTCTACCTTCGTTGATTTCAATAGTCATCGACCGGCTTACAACATCTCGTGAGGCAAGGTCCTTAGCGGTTGGGGCGTAACGTTCCATAAATCGTTCACCTTCAGAGTTAGTGACATAGCCTCCTTCGCCTCTTGCCCCTTCGGTAATTAGACAACCCGCACCATAAACGCCAGTCGGGTGAAATTGAACAAACTCCATATCTTGAAGTGGTAAACCAGCTCGCAAGACCATTCCATTTCCGTCGCCCGTACAAGTGTGGGCTGAGGTACATGAAAAGTAGGCTCGACCATAACCACCAGTTGCCAGCACAGTTTTGTGTGCCCTAAATCGATGTAATGTGCCTGTTGCAAGGTCCAGCGCCATTACTCCTCTACAAGCACCAGTGTCATCCATGATCAAATCCAAGGCAAAATACTCAATGTAAAATTCAGCATTGTTACTTAGGCATTGTTGATAAAGAGTGTGGAGAATTGCATGCCCTGTCCTGTCGGCAGCTGCACAGGCGCGTTTTGCCATTCTTTGACCATTATCCAGCGTATGGCCGCCAAATGGCCGTTGATATATTTTTCCTTCTTCAGTGCGGGAAAATGGTACACCATAATGCTCTAATTCTATAACGGCTGGTATCGCATTCCTGCACATATACTCTATTGCATCCTGATCTCCTAGCCAGTCTGATCCCTTTACTGTGTCGTACATGTGGAACTGCCAATTATCACCTTCACCCATGTTGTCCAATGCTGCTCCAACACCGCCTTGGGCTGCTACCGTATGGCTTCTGGTTGGAAATACCTTTGTTATGCAAGCAGTTTTCAGACCCTCCATGGTCATCCCTAATGTAGCCCGCAATCCTGCACCGCCTGCTCCAACCACCACCACATCGTACGTGTGATCGATTACTTCATATGATTTCATTTTACTGAACCCCTATAATGCTATCTTTAAAAGTGAGAAAATGGCCGAAACACCTAAGACTAAAAATATAAATTTTAAACCTATTAACAGTACAAACTTGCACCCTTCATGGTGAATATAGTCTTCAACAACCACTTGAACACCCAAGAGGGCGTGATAAAGAGTTGAAGCTACCAATAAAATCATAAATACCGCGACAAGAGGCGCGGATAACCAGTCGATGGTTTGGGCGTGGGTAGCTCCACTAAGAGATGCTATTGAAATGATAAACCATAGTGTGAGCGGGATTAGTGCAATCGCGGTAAGCCGTTGCATCCACCAATGATTTACCCCTTCTTTTGCTGAGCCTAATCCTCTTACACGACCTAAGTCGCTCCTCATGCCTTTATCAATCATTTTTAAATCCTCAATTACCCAAGAAACCTACAGCCCAGGCTGCGCCTGTCAATACGAGAGAGCTTACCACTGTGGCCCATCCCGATTTATATGCAGTTTCCAATTCGAATCCATACCCTGCATCCCAGAACAAATGCCTTATTCCGTTACAGAGATGATAAAAAACTGCCCAAGAAAACCCCAACAGTACAATTAAGCCAGGCCATGAGGCCATTAACCCCTGCACTAAATTAAAATATTCCTCTCCAGTGGCGGCAGCCACTATCCACCAAACTAGTAGCAGGGTGCCTGCTGCTAGTGCAACACCAGTGGCACGGTGCGTAATTGATAGTACCGAGGTCAACTGGGGTTTATAGACTTGTAGATGCGGAGAGAGGGGACGGTTGGAGCCGTTCATGTGTCATTTTCCCTATAAGTAACTATTTTTTTAAACATATACAACGATATCTTGTTGCGCCGAAAGGGTATAACTATCGAAGACTACCTGCCAAATCGTTAGTTTTCTTTGGGTCTCGAATAAAACATCTCAATGTCGTGCGATGTCAAACCTTTGATTTGCATAGTTGCTTGAATCCCCTCGCGGGAGATATTAACATACTATTCGCAGAAATTTAACAATTTAGATGGCTAAATATTATTTCATTGGGAGATTTTTATGTCGGACCAAAATTTATTTAAAGTTACAGCTGAAAGACAAGCTGAGGCAATGATAGACAATGTTGGCTACCTGGATATGTATAAACGATCTGTCTCAGATCCGGTGAAGTTTTGGGAGGAAGAAGGTAAAAGAATAGACTGGGTAAAACCATATTCAAAGATAAAGGATGTCTCTTTTTCAGAAAAAGACCTGCATATAAAGTGGTTTCATGATGGGACATTAAATGTTGCTGCAAATTGTCTTGATAGGCATCTCGATGATAAGGGAGATCAAACTGCAATAATTTGGGAAGGCGACAACCCTGAAGAGGATAGAAAAATTAGTTACCGCGAGCTTTATGGTGAAGTTTGTAAATTTGCAAACGCTTTAAAAACACTTGGAGCAAAAAAGGGTGATCGAATTACTATATATATGCCCATGATCCCAGAGGCTGCAGTAGCAATGTTAGCATGCGCTCGCATTGGGGCCATCCATTCAGTTGTGTTCGGTGGATTTTCGCCAGAGGCTCTCGCAGGCCGCATTAAAGATTGTGATAGTAATTTAATTATTACCGCCGATGAAGGAATTAGGGGAGGGAAGTTTATCCCGTTGAAAGCTAATGTTGATGCTGCTTTGAAATCATGCCCCATGTGTAAAACAGTTGTTGTTGTAAAAAGGACTGGGGGGCTGATCGATTGGAAGCAGAATACGGATCACTGGTACGATGAGATAATGTCAACAGCATCGAACGACTGCCCTCCAGAAGAAATGGATGCTGAGGATCCGTTGTTTATTCTGTATACATCTGGCTCAACTGGGCAACCGAAAGGTGTTATGCATACTTCTGGTGGATATATAGTGTATGCCTCGATGACGCATCAATACGTTTTTGATTATAAACCGGGCGAAATTTACTGGTGTACCGCTGATGTTGGTTGGGTGACCGGGCATTCATATATTCTTTATGGCCCTTTGGCTAACGGCGCCACAACACTTATGTTTGAGGGAGTGCCCAATTACCCGGATAATAGTAGATTTTGGCAGGTTTGCGACAAACACAAGGTTTCAATTTTTTATACTGCACCCACTGCATTACGGGCCTTGATGAGAGAGGGCGATGAACCAGTAAAATCTACTAGTAGAAAATCGCTTCGAATTTTAGGGTCCGTCGGAGAGCCGATCAATCCTGAGGCATGGCTTTGGTATTATAATGTCGTCGGTGATGGCAGATGTGCGATAGTTGATACTTGGTGGCAGACGGAAACGGGTGGTATTTTGATTACACCCTTGCCTGGGGCAACAGATTTGAAGCCAGGTTCTGCGACTAGGCCATTTTTTGGCATTGAACCGGTCCTTGTGGACGGTGATGGCCAGCTTCTGGAAGGTGCCGTTTCCGGAAACCTATGTTTGAACGACAGCTGGCCGGGTCAAATGCGAACTGTCTATGGAGATCATGAGAGATTTTATCAAACATATTTTGCAACTTTCCCAGGCAAATACTTCACTGGGGATGGTTGCCGACGTGATGATGATGGGTATTATTGGATTACAGGGCGAGTTGATGATGTTATAAATGTTTCTGGTCATCGCATGGGGACAGCTGAGGTGGAATCAGCACTTGTGGCTCATGAAAAAGTAGCTGAAGCAGCAGTCGTTGGTTATCCTCATGACATAAAAGGACAGGGAATTTATGCCTATGTCACTTTAAATGCAGGAGTGCATCCATCTCAGAAATTAAAGGCCGAACTTATTAAATGGGTTAGAAAGGAAATTGGTCCTATAGCGAGCCCTGATTTAATACAGTGGGCACCGAGCTTACCAAAAACGCGGTCAGGGAAAATAATGCGCCGTATTCTGCGCAAAATTGCGGAGGATGATTTTGGAAGTTTAGGCGATACTTCAACCCTGGCTGATCCAGCGGTTGTTGATGATTTAATCGAAAATCGAGAGAATAGAAGTCAATAAAACTGTCAGGTTACGGTTAGATTATCGATTAATCTTGTTGACCCCAACCAGGCTGCTGCAAAAAGTCGGCTAGGCCGTTTCAGGTCGCTACAGGTCTCGAGGGTCTGTGAGTTTCGGAGATCGAGATAATCAATTTTGTCGAAACCTAAATCGTGCATGTTTTGTCTGGCTAGTTTAAGACTTTTCTTTATATCGCTCCCATTTGATATATTGGATGCATGTTGACTTAGTATGCTAAACATAGAAGGTGCAATAGACCTAGATTTAGGGTCGAGATAAATATTTCTGGATGACAACGCTAATCCATCTTTCTCTCGGATAGTTGGTGCCCCAACAATCTCTACGGGTATATCTAGGTCAGTTGTAAACCGTTTTATCACAAGAAGTTGTTGATAGTCTTTTTCACCAAATATAGCTATGTCAGGTAACGCTTGCAGTAATAGCTTGGTGACGACAGTAGCAACACCGTCGAAGAAACCAGGTCGGGATAGTGCGCAAAGACAATCAGTTAAGCCTCCGACATTAATGGTTGTTTTTGAGTTCTGACGGTACATCTCGTTAACGTTGGGCGCAAAGAGCAAATCTACTCCCTCTTCGACGAGTTTAAGAATATCACAATTTTCTTCCCGAGGATAAGTTTCAAAATCTTCATCAGGAGCAAATTGAAGAGGGTTTACAAAAATTGACGCGATTACTTTGTCACTTTTTTCCTTACCAACTTTCATAAGGGATAAGTGCCCTGCATGCAGTGAACCCATAGTAGGTACTAGCGAGATAGTTAGCCCATCTTTTCGCCATGCCGACACATGGGATCGTAATTCCACAACTGTACGTACAATATCCAACCCAAAACTACCTATTTTTAGCTTACAACACTAATTGGATCAGTAGATACCTATTTTGTTCGGCAGTTTCAACTAAGTGTTACAACTTATTTTATGACATCACCATCATTCACAAGTATGTAATTGGATTAAGAACGCTTAATGGGATTCTCGCATCAGTGGTGTTCCACTTTTGCCAACTAGAAAATCAAGATCCGCTCCTTCGTTTGCTTGGTTTACGTGGTCAACATACATTTTTGTATAACCGCGTTCGAAAGAGTTTTCAAAGCCCTTCCACTCAATCTTTCTTTTGTCAATTTCTTCTTCGAGAACATCAAGATGAAGTGATCGATTAGGAACGTCTAGTTCGATCATATCTCCATTTTGCACAAAAGCTAATGGGCCACCGGCAGCTGCTTCTGGGGCTGTATGTAACACGACGGTGCCATATGCAGTTCCACTCATTCGAGCATCAGAAATCCTAACCATATCAGTGATACCTTTTTTGAGAATTTTGGACGGTAATCCCATATTTCCTACTTCTGCCATGCCTGGATATCCCTTAGGTCCACAATATTTCAATACCATCACACATGTCTCATCGATATCTAAATTTGGATCATCGATCCGCTCGTGATAATCTTCTATACTCTCAAATACTACTGCTCTTCCCTTATGTTTCATTAAATTAGGGGATGCAGCGGATGGTTTGATGATTGCCCCACCGGGTGCTAAGTTACCAGTGAGAACAGCGATACCACCATTGGGTTTGAAAGGCGTATCGATAGGAAAAATGACTTTTCTATTATAGCATTCTGTATCTTTACAATTCTCCCAGATGGTGTTGCCATTTGCTGTCATCGCATCTTTATGAATAAAACCTTCTAATTCACGGACAACAGCTGGTAAACCTCCTGCATAAAAGAAATCTTCCATTAAAAATTCTCCAGAAGGCATTAAGTTTACAAGGCAAGGAATATCTTTTCCGAGACGATCCCAATCATCCAATGTAATGTCCATGCCCATTCGTCCAGCAATGGCTAGCATATGAACCACCGCATTAGTTGAGCCCCCTATAGCACCGTTGACCATGATGGCATTTTCAAAATTTTCACGTTTTAATAGGCTCGACATGGTGATATCTTCCTTTACCATATCTACAATTCTGCGACCTGCCATTTGAGCTAGGACGTAACGTCTTGAGTCTACGGCCGGGATAGCTGCATTAGAATGTAGTGCAATCCCAATAGATTCTGCAAAGCTAGCCATCGTGGATGCTGTGCCCATTGTCATGCAATGGCCCGCTGAGCGCGAATTATCTTGTTCAGCAGACATAAATTCTTCAAGGGTCATTTCCCCCGCTTTTACCATTTCTGAAAATATCCATGTATGCGTACCGGAACCCATCAATTGGCCCTTATAGTGTCCGTTGAGCATGGGGCCCCCTGATACCACAAGGGTTGGAAGATCACAGGATGCTGCACCCATCATCAATGCAGGTGTAGTTTTGTCGCATCCCACAAGCAAAACAACACCATCCATGGGTAGCCCACGGATAGATTCTTCGACGTCCATCGATGCGAGATTTCTGTAGAGCATTGCAGTAGGGCGGAGTTGGCTCTCAGAGTTTGAAAACACTGGAAATTCCATTGGGACGCCTCCAGCCTCATAAACGCCTCGTTTAACGCGCTCGGCAATATCTCGAAAATGTGCATTACATGGATTAAATTCGGACCACGTATTACAAATTCCAATTATAGGACGGCCGTCGAATTGATCTGCGGGTAAGCCACGATTTTTCATCCAGGATCGGTGGGCAAAACCATCTTTGTCCGCTTTCCCATACCATTGTGACGATCGACGTTTTCCTTTATTTGGATCACTTGAATCTTGACTAGACATTAATGGCTCCCCCTTATCCCTAAAATATCTAAGACTATATTAATAACATTAGCAATCTATTCTGTCTTCCTTCATGCTTATATCTAAACGCTTAATACTTTTTTTCGGTGGCAGTTTATATGAGTTAAATGGGTAAAATTTGTTACCTGTATTGTTGAAAAGTGATTGGTTTAAGAAATCATATATCAAACGTTTTCATGCTAACGAAAAATAGAAAAGTTTATAAAAATCTATTTATGGAATTAATGAGAATGAAAATATGTATATTTGGAGCAGGTGCCATTGGTGGCTTTTTGGCTTCTTATTTATCGAGGGAAAAACATGAGGTTTCTGTGGTATCTCGGGGGGCTAATCTGGAAGCGTTTAAAAAAAATGGGTTAACTCTGAATCATGCCGACAATACGTTCACCGTAAATCCAATTGCAACGGCGGATACTAAGGAAGTTGGCCCGGTTGATATTATTTTTATAACCGTTAAAGGCCCAGCTCTTAGGACTATTGGTCTAAACATCGAGCCATTATTAAAGAATGAAACGCAGGTAGTGTTTGCTATGAATGGTATCCCTTGGTGGTACGATATTGCCATGGGGCGTAGAAAAAAAACAGCGGCTAATCTTTTAGATCCAGATGGACAATTACGGAGGATTGTTGGAATTAATCGTGTGCTTGGATGTGTTGTGGACTGTCCTGCGACAGTCTCTGAACCCGGGGTAATTGTTTGCAGAAGAAACACAAAGGGAAAATTTACACTCGGAGTTCCCCGTTCTGAAAATAACCCAAACGCAAAGTTAGTTTCTGAAATATTAGAAAATGCCAAAATGCTGGCGCCAGTTAGTATTGATATTGAACAAGAAATTTGGGCGAAACTGGTTGTAAATTTATCGCGGTCCCCTCTGGCTGTGCTAACTGGTGTTGATGAAGTGGAGTTGGCCAAAAATTCTGAAACTACTGCAATAACAAGAGAAATGATCAAAGAGGCAAATCAAGTCGCACTAGTTCATGGTATTCGACTGGATCTTAATTGGAATCATTTACTACGGGTTCAATATAGATCGAAACATAGATCGTCTATGTTGCAAGATTGGGATGTTCAGAGGCCGATGGAAATCGATAGTATCATTAAAATAGTGAGCTTATTCGCGGAGGAGGCTGATATCAGAACCCCAACGATTGATAGGATATTAGCATTGCTGACCATTAAGGCTCGTGAGGTTGGGCTTTATAGTTAGCAATTTTAAATAAAAAGTATTTTACCGATAAGGATCGGCTGCATCTCTCAGGCCATCGCCAAAAAAGTTGAAAGCCAAAACTACTATTATTACAGGTATCACTGGGGTCATTATCCAAGGATACAGTTCCACAGCATTTATATTTTGGGCTTCCGTTAGTAACACTCCCCACGATGTAATAGGAGGGCGTAACCCAAGACCTAAAAAGCTTAGCGCCGTCTCACCTAATATCATTGATGGTATTGACAGAGTGGCTGACGCGATTAAGTGGCTTGTGAAACTTGGCAGTAGATGACGAGCAATAACCCTTCTTGGTTTTGCACCCATTAGTTGTGCAGCTTGAGCAAAGTCCTCCTCTCTTAGAGAAAGTAACTTCGATCTTACCGCCCGAGCGAGACCAGTCCAGTCGAGCATGCCCAAAATCAGTGTTATTCCAAAATATATTAAGATGGGACTCCATGTGATTGGAAGAGAGGCGGACAATGCCATCCATAATGGGAGTTCAGGAAATGATCGTATAACCTCTATTGTTCTTTGAGTTAAATTGTCTATCCAGCCCCCATAATATCCTGCTAAACCGCCGATTGTAATTCCTATTAAAAAGCTAAAAATAATACCGATTAAGCCTACAGTTAAGGATATTCGAGTCCCGTATACAATACGGGATAGAACATCGCGCCCTAGTCTATCAGTTCCCAAAAGGAATAACATGCCATTTTTGGCCGGGCAAAATATGTGAAAGCTAGAATTAAACAGTCCCCAAAACTGATAGCTATCACCTGAGCAAAAAAAACGTACGGGATGAATAATGCCAGTGTTTTCTGTATATTCACGCTTTAAAGTTTTCATATTGAGTTGATATTTTAGCCCATAGACGAATGGCCCGACGAAGCTACCTTCATGAAAAATATGCAGTTCTTGTGGTGGCGCATAAATGAAATCGGTATTACGGGAGGTTAATGTGTACGGCGCCAATAATTCGGCAATGATAACTGAAAAATACATAAAAGCTAATATGCCTCCAGAAACCATAGCTAGTCGATGTCGTTTAAGTTTCCACCACATCAACTGCCATTGTGTAGCTAAGTAGTAACGTTCTTGTTCCGGTGTGAGGCTTTCTTCTTTATTAGGATCAAAGTGATTTTTATTGACGAAATGTGTGTTGCTCATTTACTTGCTCCACCACCAAGACGGATGCGAGGGTCAAGCCAGGCTAATGCCAAATCGGATAGAAACATTCCAATCACGGTTAGCATTGCGAGAAATATGAGGAAGGAGCCAGCTAAATACATATCTTGGCTTTGCAGAGCTGATATTAACATAGGGCCAGTTGTTGGCAGTGATAAGACCATAGAGACAATAGCGGACCCAGAAATGATCTGTGGCAGCATATTCCCTATATCAGCAATAAAAGGATTTAGAGAAGTCCTAAGGGGGTATTTGATAAGTGCTTTAAGAGGATGAAGTCCTTTGGCTTTTGCTGTGATGACATACTGCTTTTGAAGTTCATCCAGCATATTCGCTCTTAAACGACGTATCATGCTTGCTGTGCCCGATGTTCCAATAACAACTACGGGAACCCACAAATGCTCAAGAATAGAGAGTATTTTGGCAAATGACCAAGGTTGATCAATGTAAAAAGGGTCCATTAACCCTCCTATTGATGTTCCAAACCAGACATTAGCGAAATAAAGCAGAACTAATGCAAGAAGAAAATTTGGAGTGGCCAATCCAATAAAACCAATAAATGTTAACCCGTAATCACCCCAACTGTATTGATGGGTCGCTGAGTAGATGCCGATCGGAAATGATACTAACCAGATGAAGAGGATCGTTGTAAAGTTTAGGATTAAAGTTAGTAATAATCTATCACCAACCACTTCAGAAACGGGCAGCTGGTATTCAAATGAAAACCCAAGATCTCCTTGTAGAAGGCCGAATACCCAAAACCAATACTGTTCTATCATAGATTTATCCAGCCCGTATTGGGCTCGCAAAGCCTCGATCTTTGCAATATCTACATTCTCTCCTTGGCTTTGTAACTCTGCTATATACGTTGAGAGATAATCCCCTGGGGGTAGTTGAATAATCACGAAGGTAATGATGCTAATAGCAAACAAGGTCGGTATCATGATCAAAATTCTTTGGATAAGGTATGATAGCATTGAAAATTACCGTTCCAGAGTGTTTTTGTTGGATTTTTTAAACCAAAAAGTATCCGGGCTGTAGATTCCAAAATGTGCGCCAGGATTCCAATTATAAATTGCTTTTAAGGGGACATTTTTAAGTTTATTTGATACTACTACCGGTTGAAGAACTCTTGCTATTAATCCGATTGAGTAAACCTGCTCAGTATTAATTGCCAAGATTTTGGCCCAAATTTTTTCTTTTTTCTCAAATAACGGCTCAACTCTCCATTGTTTATATAATTCGAGCAGTTCTTGGGCCTTTGGGTCATCAACGGGCTGTCCTGCTTTCCCTTCAGTTTCGAAATTTTGGCCCCATTTAGGCCATTGCAGTAATTGTTGGGTTGTTGGTGCAAATTCTGCGGGCGAACTATTAGCTGTTGCAAGTCCATTTTCTATCCCGGACCATATCGACATAGAGGTTTCACCAGAAAAAATTCTATTACGGAATACGTTTCGTTGAGAGGGTTTGGAGTAAATCTTTACCCCAATTTTCAGCCAGCTATCATGAATTAATTCCAAAATGTCGGTTTGTTCCGTGCTTTCGCCAGCTGTTTCAACAATTAAATTTAGGGGATTGCCATCAGGCATTAATCGGATCCCTCGATTGTCGCGTTGAGTTAGACCCATATCATCCAAAAGTTGATTGGCAGCTGTTAAATCAAGCTTTGCCCACTTTGATCTGTAATACGGTTTGTATAATGGTGATTCTGGTAAAACCGTATTATTACCTTCTATTGCTAAACCATAATAAATGACTTGATTGATTTCATATCGATTGACTGCCATAGATAGGGCGCGTCTAAACCTAACATCCCTGATAATTGATCGTAATTCTGCTTTTTTATGATTTAAATTTGGGAACAGCGCTAAATGTGAACCTTTCGCTGTGGGCCATAGCCTAGTCGAATAAGGGGAACGGTCCTCACCTTTCTTTAAGAAAGTATAGTCATCGAATCGAAGGTACCGTGCTTGGAGATCTACCTCTCCAGTCCCTGATTTTGCTGATATTAATTTGTTACTGGCTATACCAAATACAAACTCGTCAACATACGGCAATTGCTGGCCCGAGGGGTCTATTCTATGAAAATATGGATTTCGTTTAAATCTTAATCTATTTGATGATGTTTTACTGACACAAACCCAGGGCTGTAACACTGGTAAATTGATATTATCGTTTCTGTAGAGATTATCCATTTTATTATGTAGTGCAGCCCAATTGCGTTGTTTAGCTGCAGAAACTCGTATTTGGAGTTCGGACTCGGTGACAAAATTCCTATGAAATTGCCGCATGTAATGAGCAGGCCGGTATATGTAAAGTGGACTTGCACCTGCTAATGCGACTAAAAAATCAGGATTTGGCTTCTCCCATTCATATTCGATAGTTAGTTCATTTAACACTCTAAATTGAGGTAACTGACCTTCCACTTTCATTACTTTCGGTGGGCCTACTGGCGAAAGTTCTGTATTGTTGGCTACGTCTTCCCACCAATAACGAAAATCTTCAGTAGAAAATCGATGCCCATCAGACCATTTATGACCCGGCCTAAGATTGAATATAAATTTTTTACCATCGATTACATCAAATGATTCCAAAATATCCGGTTGAAATTCGAACGTCTTTGGTTTGAAAATTAATAACCTGGCATAACCATATACCGTCATTTGACGGGCATCCTTTGCTCTTGCCATAAGCATCTTAATCGTCCCGCCATACTTCCCAATGCTAAGGTTACGGCTAGAGTAATCAATTGTTCTTGGTGTTTTGGGCAGTCTAGACTCAACGGGAGGCAGTTCACCGTTCTTTACCATTTTCTTGAGTAATGGAGATTCGGAATATCCGAATGCATATTGAGTAAACATGAGGATACAAAATGTGATGTATCGTAGGGTCGTTAATCCCTTTGTCATGATGCGATTTTCAAATTTGATAGGGGCTCATGCACCCGAACTAGATGCTCACTTCCAGTGTTTAGCATTTTAGTCGGTGTGCCATCCGTGATAGTGAAGGGGTACTCCCACTCTGCTGGATTGGAGCATCTATCATCCATGATACTTTTAAAATCGAGCCGTGTGTCGAGGCTAGGGCTAGGAACAGCAGAGAACAATGCTTTAGTGTACGGGTGCATGGGGTTCTTGAATAATTCGGCCCTAGGGGCCTTTTCCACTATTCGACCGGCACACATAACGGCAACATCGTCTGCTATATAATCAATGACAGCAAGGTTGTGGGAAATGAATAAGTAACTTAAAGCTAGTTGATCTTTAAGATCTTTTAATAAATTTAAGACTTGAGCTTGGATCGAGACATCTAAAGCGGACACTGGTTCATCGCAAATCAACACTCGTGGTTTCAATGCGAGTGCTCTCGCAATTCCAATACGTTGCCGTTGTCCACCCGAAAAACTATGGGGATAACGATTAAGGTGGCGGATATCCAAACCCACCAAATTAATAAGTTCTCGAACCATTTTAACTCTAAATTCATGATCTCCTATATTATGAATTACTAGAGGTTCACTTATAATATCAAATACGGTCATACGGGGGTTAAGTGAGCTAAAAGGGTCCTGGAAAATAAATTGGATTTTTTTTCGGAAGTCGATAAGTGATCTTTCGTTTAATGATAAAACATCAATACTGCCATCGTTATCTGTATAATGAACAGAACCCGAATCAGGTGATACAGCTCGCATTATGATCTTACTCAAGGTTGTTTTCCCGCATCCTGATTCCCCCACCAACCCCAGGCAGGTCCCCCGTTTTATGTCAAAACTGACATCGTTTACCGCGGGGACTTTTTCCCCTCCAAAATTGAAGAGCCCACTCGATCGGATTGAAAATGATTTTTTAATTCCCTCGATAGACAAGATTGGTTTGATAGTAATGGCGCTTTCAGTTTTTAAATCTTCGGGACCGGGTTTTAAAAGATGGCTAGATTGTGACTCAATACTCCGTATTGGCACTAATCGCTCGCCTTCTGCCATATGAAAACGCGGGACGGCAGCCATTAATGATTTTAAATATGGGTGTTCGGCATGTCTGAATATATCCTCTACTGAACCGCTTTCCATTATCTCACCACGGTACATCACTACGACTTCATCAGCCATATTCGCAACGACACCAAGATCGTGGGTAATCATTAATAGTGCCATTTTAAATTCAGACTGGAGGTCCTTCATTAACTTTAGAATTTGCGCTTGGATTGTAACGTCAAGTGCTGTTGTCGGTTCGTCGGCTATAAGAAGGCAAGGTCTACAGATAAGCGCCATAGCAATCATAGAGCGTTGCCTCAAGCCGCCAGATAGTTCAAATGGATATGTCTTAAACCCTCTATTAGGATCTGGGAAACCTACTAAACGAAGCATATCGATCACCACTTGAATAGCTTCACTGGAGTTAAGGTTACGATGCAAAACCAACGCTTCTAGGATTTGATTTCCAATTGTATGGAGAGGGGATAGTGACGTCATGGGCTCTTGAAAAATGATTGAAATTTGCCCGCCTCTTATTTCGCGCATTGATTTACTGTTTGGGTCTAATTTTGCTACGTCAATTACAGAGTTACTTTCAAGATTGGGAGCAAATGAAATGGATCCTCCATATATTTTTGCTTGTGGAGGAAGCAGTCCCATAATAGTTTGGCTAATTACTGATTTTCCTGATCCAGACTCACCTACAAGAGCCACTGTTTTTCCAGAAAATATCTCGAAGGAGGCCTTTTTGACGGCCATTAAACGGCCTTCAGGTAATTCGAACCCAACTTCGAGGCCTTTCACAGATAATAGAGGGGGAGGGGCATCCATTTATACAGTGTCCTGGTTCTTGTTTAGATCATTATTAAAAGACGTTTGGTTTTCTAGGCCAAATCCAGCGCTTGAGAAATTATCTACCGTAGTTTCTGAGGGGGTCAATTTGTTTTCTTGAATAATATTTTTGCAGGTCTGCATGATTTGCTCAAAACCTGTAATCGTCGAGTCAATAGAAATTTTACTCTTGGAACATTTTATCGTTAATTCAAACCAGCCACCTTCGCCATTTCGATCTTTCCGTGTTGAAAAATATCTCAGTTGTATATCTGTTACTGAACATAGTTGAATACTGCTTCCAAATGGGCCTTGTGCATATAAAGCGCCATTTGCAATATGAAACACGGTTAAATGCCGTTGAGCAGTGCGGAGAAAGAAACCAAGGAAAAGAATAGCTCCAGCGGCAAAAAGATATTGAAAGATAGTGATTTTTGTAGCTGCAATTAAAAGCCCTACTGTAACCAAAAGACCTACAGTAGCTCTAAGATAATCCCCCCTCAACGAGCGTGTTGGATACTTAAAACTTTTCATTTTCTTTTTACCCAAAGTAATTTTGTGGAGCTGTTAATTGTATATTAGAGCTTTCTTTCAAAAAACCGCAGACTTCTTGAAATTCTTTCCAATCTGCACCCGACATTAGCAAATGATGCGATAGAAGTCCTAATGGTTCTTGGTCTTCTTTGGCCCCAGTCCGACTATTTTTTAACTTAGAGGCAATTTCATGGGCCATAAGGTCTGCTCCGATAAATTTCCGTGTTTGTTTCCAATCAATAATGTCGACATGAGTATTAACCTGGATGAGTCCTGGGATTGAGGGGGTTGTCTTTCTTGATGCAAACGTGGAAAGGCCTGTGATACCCAATGAGGGGAGTAAGTGAGGAAGTTCATCATTTATATGGTTCCATGGAGGAACGAGACATTTAAGAAATAATTTGCCAAAAAGTTGCTCTAATTGTTTCATGCCATTTTGGAGATCTATTTTTTGAGCCTCGAGTGTTCTGATGCTGCCAAATTCCGATTTTTTATTCTCTAAAAGTTCATAATTATGATGTTTAAACCCATGAATGGCTATCTTGATATCGCATTTGTTCAACACTTTTTCTAACTGTTTGGAGACCCGTGCCGGAATAACAGCAAGTAGCGGAGGTAGTTTGAGATCATTCGCAGTAGAAATAAGGTTATCTAATTGCGGGCTGGGGCTTTCTAAGTCATCATCACGCCACCAGATCTCTATAGATCTACCCATCCTATTTAATATATTAATTTCCGTATCTAATCGCTCATAACCATAATTTAATTTCATAACAAAGCCCACAAAGCATCGGATGTAGCCATGGCGCCATCTAGACTGATGTCTAGTTTTTTAGGAGGAGTTATTTTTAATGCTTGGCACATAGCCTTATCTAGGGTCTGTGCATTGAGTTTTTTTTCATCAACGACTTGAAGTAGTGATCGTTTAGCTAGCAAATCAGAGCGTAAGCGCTGTTCAGTTTCGACGCCACCCTCGTAGGGTACAACAACAGCGGGAGTGCCAGAATTAAGTATTTCTGCGATGGTATTATATCCGGCTTGAGATATTGACAGTGTAGCCCGACCAATAACGGCGGGCAGATCAGGCCGACTTCTCTCAACAATGGCGTATTTCGATTCTTTTCGTTTGAGTTCTTTATAAATTTCCAACGGCATATGTGGTCCTGTAACAAAACGCCAAGGAATATTATTGATAGAAACTTTATCTCGGAGTTTAAATAACTTTGGAAAAGTTTCGTATCCAACCGCGCCACCACCGGCAGAGACTATAACTTCTCCTGTCCCGCCTTCACCGGTGTCTCCTATATGCTCTGGTGTAAGGACATAGCCAGTGTATTCGATCAGATGGGATATTCGTTTTTCCAATGGAAACGTATCTGACAACGATATGATGTTTTGGTCTCCATGTACTAAAATTTTATCATAAAAAGTGTCTAGTGTTTCTGCTATTTCTAAATTTCTATCGTGACGTGGCTTAGTAACAAGAATATCGCGCATTGAACAAACTACCCGCGGTTGCCACGAAGCAGCTTTTGCTTTCTCCAAAAGCGGTATTAATTCAAAACGGAACTGCCTGCGACCAAAAGGAAAAAGTTCAGTAAGAAGGATTTTTGGCTGAATTTTATCAAATAGTTCGAGGAGAGCCTGACGCCGTTTATCTCGCCATCTATCGTCTATGGGCTGATTTTTTTCATCAACAAGAATTTTAAAATCACCATCCAGTGCCCTAACGGGTGGAATCTGATGAAAGGTTGCCCCACCTACGTCAAGTTCGTTAATAGGTATTCCACCGGATACAAATGCAACATCGAACCCTTTGTTTACTGCGGCGCGAGACACTCCTGCAGCTCTTCTCAGATGGCCAATTCCAAGCAAATTTTGAACATAGATTATTAGTCGAGGTTTAGTCATCATATAAATTTCGTTTTTTGAACTCTAAATTGAGTTGGTGAGTTGCAATTTTTCCATTTAGATCTACAGAAAAAATATGAGCAGCTTTCCAATTTAATTTAATGGGAGGCTTCTCGGACATATCCCATCCAGTGGCAAGCGATAAGAGTGATCTAATTACTCCTTTATGCGTAATGGCTCCAACAATTTCATCGTTTTTAATCTGAGAAAATTCTCTCAATAATGACTGCAGTCGATGGGAAACCTGGCGCGGTGACTCGCCCCCAGGAGGCATTAAATCTAAACCTCTTTTTTCATTCTCAATCATTTCTTGGCCGTATTGATTCCTTAAATCTTCAAGAGTTCTACCTTCCCAGTCTCCCCAATTTGTCTCTATTAAACGCTCATCTATACGCATGTTCGTTATGCCCAGTAGTTTCCCTGTTTCTTGGGCTCTTAATAGCGGACTGGTTAACCAAGTTATATTCGATAAAAGGCTTGGAAGAGTTAGGTGCTTGATGGTTTCTTTACCGTTTTTGCTTAGTGGAATATCTGTTCTCCCTTGTATTTTCCCCAACTCATTCCACTCTGTTAGACCGTGCCGAATTACTGCCAGTAACCTAGTCATTATACCCTTTTAAAGTTGTTAAGCGTTTCTAAAATCCAACTGCTAAGTCGTTTGCTATTGGGCCCAAAACTATGTTCTTGGCTTGTTATCCGCAGTGCATTCCGACTTAGTTCTTTTCGGAGATTAGTGTTGTTTATTAACAACCAAGTTTTATTCGCAAAATCATTTACATCACCTTCTACAGCTAGAAGACCAGTTTTGTTATCGCGAAGTATATCTTTTACCCCACCAGAATCTCCTACTACAGCTGGTATTCCTGCAGATTGTGCTTCGAGGAGAGCCATGCCATAAGCTTCATTAATCGCTGGCCATAAAAAAATATCAGCGCTTAAATAATATTTTTCGAGCTGTTCCGATGCAAGCTCACCTGTAAAAATAATTCTATCATCAAAAAGGCCCTCTATTTCACTTCGCAATGGACCATCACCAATTATAATTAAATTCCAATCCTCTCCTGCGCGCATTTTGGTTATGGCTTTAGCCAGGATTTTATAGGAGCCAAATTTTGCACCTTCGCGCATCATTCCAACAGTTAATAACCAAACTGAATTTGACGGAAGTCCATATAGTTTTTGCAGTGATTGGCGATTAGTTAATCTTTCCACCCTTCTATTCACAATTCTACTTATTTCGAGGAAAGGCTTTAATTCCTCATATCGCGTTTTTTTTCCTAGTATTTGTTTTATTCCGGCGCGGTCGTTACTATTGATTCCAATGATTAAGTCCGCGTGAGCAACTGCTTTTTCAACCTCTCTGTTAAACATACTCCAACGGCCATCGGCTCTTTTTGGCGCATGCGAGGCTTCTGCTAATACATAGGGTATTTTCAGCGTGGAAGAGATTTTTGGGCCAATTAAATCTGGCGCCTTATAAAATACATGATAGGTGAACCAGAGATCAGGTTGCCAATTTTTGTTGTTGGAAAATTTTTCTAAAAGGTCTCTGCTAATTTTTTCTGCTTGAGTTTTTAGGTCTTCCTGTTTCTTTCTAAGGCCTAGAGATTCTCTACTTTTGAAATGGCTCATAAGTTTAATATTATGCCCTTCAGACTGAAGGCTCTTAAGTAGTAATTTAGCCATCTCGCGATCCCCAGAAGGTATCTTTGAGTCAGGTGACTTCAAAGGCGCGTAAAAGCCAATATTCATGTGACATGCTCAGTTGTATTGTCTATTACAGTTCCTTGTTGAACTTGGAGATTTTTTAGAATTATATCAATTCCTGAACGATGGCAAAAATCTGCTTTTAGCCTTTTATAGTTGTTAATCCCAAGGTCTTTTCGCAGTTTGTGATCGCTTGATAGGTCTATAATGGCTTGAGCAAGTGCGCTTGGATTATTTGGTGGGACAAGCCAGCCGGTTTTTTGATGTATAATAAATTCTGATAAAGCGGCTACGTCACTTGCTATACAGCAAAGTTCTTGGCTTGCTGCTTCCATAACGACATTTGGTAACCCATCTCGATCTCCATCTTCCGCAATTATGCTAGGCAATATAAATATGTCTGCACTTCTGTATTCTTTGAATACCTCACCTTGATTACATGCGCCCCGCCAAACTATTTTTTTCTGTAAACCTAAGTCCTGAGAATACTTTTTAAGATATCGTAGTTCCTGACCTCCACCCACATGAACCCATTGCCAACTCAGGCTATTAGGAATTAAGGAAAGAGCTTTCAGCAGAATATTAAAGCCTTTTTTGGGCACAGCCCGCCCAACAGAAAGAAAACAAATAGGGTTAGTTTCCAGGGTTCCTGTATTTATTGGCCTCAAAGGTGGTGCCTCTGGAAGAGATGTTAAATCAAGTCCGTGGTAACTCAATTGAGTTTTTCCAGGTGCAAAAGTATTCAAATGGTTAAAACCATAAGAACTGCATGTTACCGCCCATTTACAGGATAATAGTTTTTCACGTTTCTCCCATTCTGGGGTCAGCCATATATCTTTAGCGTGGGCGGAAACTGACCAAGAGCGATCAGTTATAAGGGCAGTGTAATGAGTAACAGATGCAGGGGTATGCAGAAAATGTGCATAAAGGTGTTTAATATTCGGATTGAGTTCGGCTGATAGCACCAGCGCTTGTCCCCATCGTCGTACTCTACTGGCCGTAGGGTCTCGCATGAAATCCCTTAACCATGTGCTTAGGGCTTTCTTGTATCCTTTTTTAGACCGTATTTTTATCCAACTTTTGAAAACTCGAACTGGTTCTAACAGAAGATATTCTGGCAAGTACAATAAGTTGGCTGTAATTTTTCCATGAACTGGGTGCTGTTTTTTATCGGTGGGTTGCCGAAGTGAGATAATTGTAATTTTTACACCTGATTGCTGGATAGACAAAATTTCTTGAGCTATGAATGTCTCTGATAGACGAGGATATCCTTTTACAATAATAGCAAGTTCGTCAATGCTCGCGGAACTAACTTCGGGTAACAACTTTAGGCCCTATTTAGTTCGTGCAGGTTACGTTGGTCTCGGCTCTTTTTCAGCCATCGTTTAGCAAGGTGGTTAACGTGTTGCAATCCTCCTAATATTTCTGCAGAAAACATTTCAGACGGCTTAGGTTGGCTTGGAAGTCGTCTGAGTGACTTCGCCATTTCCCTTGGATCTCGGTCACCATTATCAACAAGCATACTTATCATTCCTAATTCTTCCGCTCTTTGAGCGCGAATATATTGTTCAAGGCGAGGTTCCGTTCGAGGAACAATTAATGCCCTTTTATCAAAAGATAATATTTCACAAAAGGTATTATATCCTCCCATGGATACCATCCCTGCAGCTTTTGCCATTAAACTTTCAATTCTCGTATCGAATGTAATGACTTGAACTCTATCTAATGCACTGGCCCTTTCTATAAATTCAACCTGTCGTTCTTGTGCCATGAACGGACCCAGAACCATTAATGCTGGATAAGGAAGGTCTGCGTCATACTCATAGGCTCGTAAAACCCATTCCATAAGACCTTCCCCATCACCGCCACCACCAGCTGTAACTAAAATAAAGGGGTCTTCTGGTGTTGTTAGCTGTGGCGAAGCACCAACGACCGGGACGTGTCGTCTCAGGTATCCTGTATACCTAGTTTTAAGTTTTACCGCTGCCGGCAAATCAATACCATTGAAAGGGTTGCAAACTTCCTTCATCCCATAAACCCAGAGCTCGTCATAAAGGTGTTCTAAAGCGGGTAAAACATTTTTTCTTTCCCACTCTGGGGCGAGGGCTGCAGGTTCATCCATCACATCACGGAGCCCCAATATTATTGGTGTTTCGCGCCTTTTTAACATTTCCATAGTTTGCTTTACTTCGCCTCTTAAGCCCCATGGTTCTTTGTCAACTATAAATAAATCAGGGTCAAAAGTATCTGCTGTATGTCTTATGATTGACTCTCGAAGCTCAAGAGTTTCCTCTATATCCATATGCAAACTAAGAGATGTATAATCACCATTTCGTAACTTTATGACACCAGGAATTCTTACAAAGTCTACTCGGGTCCGAAAATCAAAATTGCCTATTATAGGGGAGCCAGATAGAATCAAAACCGAAAGTCGCGATGTTGACTCCACGAGAGAGTGCGCTATTTCTCGGCAACGCCTAAGGTGACCTAACCCAAAGCTATCGTGGCTGTACATTAGCACACGGGCTGGCCGTCTCTTGTTTCTGTATTGTTTTATAGGCATAATCTGCCCCTAAACATTAAGAAAACGCGGTTCTATCACAAATTGTGTCAACTAACTAGTTTCCATTTCCAAAAAGAAAGGGAACACACTTTGTTTACCTTATTAACATCATGGTCTAAGGTTTAATTTTTAATTCCTCAAAAATTAAACCTTTAGACTGTAGCATTATGGAAAAAACTCTTTTTAAATTTATTTGGCGGTATAGCAAACGCGACCAGATAATATTATTGGTTATGACCGCACTATCATTTCCATTTTTGTATTTTTCATTAGACCTGCCAAAAATTATTATCAATAAGGCTATAAGTGGTAAGAACATACCCTCAGAAATCTTTGGGGTGCCTATTGATCAAATCGAATACCTGTTAGTTCTGAGCCTCGCTTTTCTGTTGCTGGTTTGTATCAATGGCGGTTTCAAGTTCTATGTAAATGTATTTCGCGGGCAATTGGGTGAACGTATGTTGCGTAGACTACGTTTTGATCTATTGGCTCGCGTCTTGAGGTTCCCTCTCCCGCAGTTTAGGCGCGTCAGTCAAGGCGAAGTTATTCAAATGGTTACTGCTGAGGTAGAGCCTCTTGGTGGTTTTGTGGGAGACTCTGTTGCTCTTCCAGCCTTTCAAGGAGGGACATTAATAACCATACTAATATTTATGTTTGTTCAGGACTGGATGCTCGGGTTGGCAGCTATCGCATTATATCCAATTCAAGGGTACATTATACCGAAGCTTCAATGGCACGTTAATCAGCTTGGAAAAGCTCGTGTCCAAAATGTACGGCGATTATCAGAGAAGATTGGCGAGTCTGTTTCAGGCATTGAAGAGTTGCATGCAAACGATGGAGCCCGGAGAGTTTTAGCAACGTTTACCGAGCGTTTAGGGACAATTTACGATATCCGTTATGAGATCTTTCAAAGAAAGTTTTTCATTAAATTTGTAAATAATTTTATTGCACAATTAACACCATTTTTCTTTTATTCAATCGGTGGCTATTTGGTCATCAAGGGAGATTTAACATTTGGTGCCTTAGTGGCTATTCTTGCGGCTTATAAAGATTTATCGGCTCCATGGAAAGAGTTGCTAACTTACTACCAACGCCTTGCAGATTCGAAAATTAAATATGATCAAGTCATAGAGCAATTCGATCCTCCTGGAATTTTACCCGAGAATGCCCAATTCGCAGAATTAGAGGCTGACTTTAGTCTAGCAGGTACAATCAGTGCGAATAATCTTTCTGTATTAGATGATGAGGGCCAGCCAGTCATTGAAAGCCTATCATTTCAATCAGAGAAATCAGAGCAAGTTGCAATTGTCGGTCCAAGCAGTGGCGGCAAGGACTTGGCGGCTATCCTCTTAGCACGGTTACTTATTCCAGACGGCGGCCAAATAAAAGTGGCAGATAAAATGACTCTAGAATTGCCTCAGGCGGCTACTGGTCGAAGGATGGCGTATGTTGGCCCATCAGCATTTGTCTTCAATAGCTCCTTAAAGGAAAATATCCTCTTAGGTGCAATGCATCAGCCGATGGAGGTTGGCGCGGAAGAGGACCTTAGTTCAGAGGAAAAGAAACGTAATTTTCGTAATGCAGAATTATCAGGAAATTCGTTAGATGATCTTGAGGCTAACTGGCTTGATTATAAAGCAATAGGATCAGATTCAGATAGCGGTTTGAGGGAAAAGCTATTAGATCTTTTAAAGATTGTAGATCTTGACGATGACACATACGCTTTAGGCTTGAGGGGAACTATTAACCCTCTCGAAAATAAAGAGTTAGCAGAAAACATATTATCTGCCCGTAAGGCGCTACAGGAACGATTGAAGCAACCTGAAATATCAGAAGCAGTTGAGTTATTTGACAAAGAGAAATTTAACAATAATGCATCAGTTGCTGAAAACCTGCTATTTGGCACCCCAGTTGGTGATAATTTTGTCATCGAGAAGATAGCAGAAAACGAATATGTCAGGGAGACACTACGGTTAGTTGAATTAGAAAATGAATTTGTCAGGGTGGGCCGTGATGTAGCGTCAACAATGGTTGAGTTATTCGCTGATCTCCCGTCTGATCATGAGTATTTCTCTCAATATTCATTCATTGCTGGCGATGACCTACCCGACTTCCAAATCCTTCTGGGTCGAGCGGAGCGTTTAGGGCTGGACTCTATGGAGCAAGAAGATCGCGATCGGTTCTTAGCACTACCATTTATGTTGATCCCTGCGCGGCATCGACTTGGTTTGATAACTGACGAAATTAAAGCTCGTATTTTAAAAGCGCGACAAGAATTCGCTTCTAATATACCAGATAGTCTGAGAGGCTCCATTGAGTTTTATTCGGAAGAAAAATATAACGGGTCTGCTTCTTTACAAGATAATATTTTGTTTGGGAAAATTGCTTCGGATAAAGCAGATTCTAGTGAACAAGTTGGAAACTTAATATCAGAAGTTATAGAATCTGAGAATATTAGACCTATAGTTGTGGAGGTTGGGCTTGGCTTTCAGGTTGGGTTGGCTGGATCAAAGTTGTCGGCGGCACAACGACAAAAAGTATCGTTAGCAAGGGCATTAATAAGATCTCCGGATGTATTGATCTTAAACGAGGCAACATCTGCCTTAGACTCCGGTAGCCAATCTAAAGTGATTAAAAATATTATGGAGGCTACAAAAGGTAAGAACCTTTTATGGGTACTTCAGAGAGTTGGTTTAGCGGATGTTTTTGATCGTGTTTTGGTTATGAGTGGCGGACGAGTTATCGAAACGGGTAGCTTTAAAGAGCTAGAAAGTCAGCCGGATAGCACGCTTAATAATCTATTACGTGACGAATAGGATTATTCTCAAGGAATACCGGAGAAAAAAATGAGTCTAAATAAAGAAGCCGAGTTACTTAGGGATATTCCATTGTTTCGGAATATAAGTCCTGCCAAATTAAAATTACTAGCATTTACGTCTGAGCGTTTATGGCATGATGATGAACAATTCCTTTTTAAAGAAGGTGATGATGGAGACGCAGCTTACATAATTTTGAGCGGGACAGCGGTGGTTTCTATAGAATCAAATTCTGGCTCTCAAGAAGTTGCAAGATTGAAAAAAGGAGGTGTCGTTGGAGAAATATCAATCTTGTGTGATGTTCCACGTACTGCGACTGTCCAGGCGCAAGACTCACTTACAACCCTTCGTATAACTAAAGACACCTTTTTCCATTTAATAACAGAATTTCCTGAAATCTCGATTGAAATTATGCGTGAGTTGGCGTTCCGTTTGGATGAAACTAATAAGCAGCTCAGAGAGGCTCTAAATCGGAAATAGAGTTATTCTTCTCACATATAATTTTTGGAATGATTGAGAATGAGTAGGCTTGACAGTGTTATACGTCGTTTAACGTCGCAGAAAATAGTATTA
The DNA here is from genome assembly GCA_002708305.1 of Rhodospirillaceae bacterium. GTDB lineage: Bacteria > Pseudomonadota > Alphaproteobacteria > Thalassobaculales > Thalassobaculaceae > UBA7326. The sequence goes on along the minus strand of PANE01000002.1, from coordinate 6,374 downwards.
GAATGGGCGGTGGACATTATACGTTACTTAGACGGTACGGTTCTAGAATTAGGTCTTGGAAATGGCAGAACCTACGATCATTTGCGCGAAATATTGCCTGATCGTGATATATATGTTTTTGAGAGAGAGATAGCTGCGCACCCCGACTGTATACCAGAAAAGAGCTTTCAGTATTTAGGTGACTTTCGGGATAGCTTACCGTTTGCACATCAAGTTATGGGTGCGAACTCAGTATTGGCACACTTAGATATTGGAACCGGAGAAAAACAAGTAAGTATGCAGCTCGCAGAACAAATCGCACCTCTTGTGCTAGATTTAATGAAGGACAGAGCAATAATTATTAGTGATCAGGAAATAGAGGGCTGGTCATATATGCTTATTCAACCACTAGAAAGCATCCCTAAGGATAGAATTTTTATCTATCAGGTGGCTAAAAAATAAAGCTTAAAGATTACCTTCTGGTAAGGGAGCAAAGTCAGATTTACCCTCAACTTCCTTGTAATGTGAAAGTGCCCAATGAACACTTGGAAATGCTAGATTTTCCCATGGTATATTTTCCCAATCAAACAATTCAACTGCCGTAGACTCGATGCCAGGAGCATAGATTGGTGAGACAAGCTTAGCTCTGTATATGAGATGAACCTGACTTAAGCGTGCAATATTGTACACACCGAGTAATGCATCAATTTGGATATCGGTACATGCTTCTTCTTTAGCTTCCCGTTTTGCGCCTTCTAAAGCCGTTTCACCCTCTTCCATGAAACCAGCTGGCATCGTCCAATAACCAATCCTTGGAGCTATAGATCTTCTGCAAAGTAAGAACTTATCTTCCCAGGTGCATACTGCTCCCACTATGATTTTGGGGTTTATATAATCTATGAATCCGCATTCGTTACACACGAGCCGTTCAAGAGCATCACCTGGTGGAATTTGTCTGTGTATTGGGCCGCCGGTGCGGTTATCATATGTTGAAGAAGACATAACAACAGTTTGCCGCGTTGGTACTGGTTCATCAAGCTATATAATATATAAGTTTTAACGGGGCATATTGTGTATAGATGAAATAAGTGTTCTTTTTTTATACCAAGATGTCTAAATTGCTACCTCGAGCAGACGATAACTGCCGTTGCACTGAAGATTCTTCTATATCTCTATTTTCATTTTCAGCCGTTGTTGCATTATTATCTTCGGTAGCCGTTACACTATTTGTAGAAAGAGTCTTAACTCCCGAACTTTTGATTTGCTCTGTTGGAGGAGGAGTAGTTAAACCTGTGACCGATGCGTTATTAGCTGCCGCTTGAGGCGTTACCGGTTGTATCATTTGCATCTCTCCCCTTCTATTAAACCATAAATATTGCGTTTTCTAAAGTCAAGGACTCACTTATTTTGAACTTTTAATGCTATTATTCCTGGCAATTCTTTTCCTTCGAGCCATTCTAAGAAAGCCCCACCCGCGGTTGAGAGATAACTAAACTCTTCTTCAACGCCTGCCTGTGTTAGCGCTGCGACAGTATCTCCTCCTCCTGCGACTGACGTGAGACCCCTTTTTTTTGTGGAATAACCGACAAACTTTGCTAAAGAAACTGTAGCTTCATGGAAGGGTGAAATTTCAAAGGCTCCTAGTGGCCCATTCCAGATAATCGTTTTACATTTACTTAACTGCTCTGAGAATTCTGCAATGGATGCTGGACCGGCATCTAATATCATACTGTCTGATGGTACACTTGTTATTGGTAAGGTTTCTATTTTTGGGTCTTGTTTTAGTTCGTCAGCTACTACGGCATCGGTTTGCAAGACTATTTTACAACCTGAAATTCCCGCAGCTTTTTCGATATTTTTAACGGTTTCTGCTAAATCTCTCTCTGCTAATGATTTTCCTATACCTATTCCTCGTGCAAAGAGGAATGTATTTGCCATTCCCCCCCCAATAATTAACAAATCAACCTTCTTTACGAGATTCTCAAGTAGTTTAAGCTTGGTAGATACTTTAGCTCCACCAACTATTGCTCCTAAGGGGCGTTGTGGCGTTTCTAAAGCTCGCGCCAATGATTCTAATTCTGATTGTAAGAGAATTCCTGCATAACTTGGCAGTAAGTGTGCCAAAGAACTTATCGACGAATGCGCCCTATGTGAGACTGAAAAAGCGTCATTTATAAAAATATCGCCTAAATCCGATAGTTTTTTTGAGAAACACGGGTCATTAAGCTCCTCACCGGCATGGAAACGTAGATTTTCGAGTAGTAGTATGTCTCCCTCTTTCATCATATCAACATCTGAGTGAACTAGAGTTCCAATACAGTCATTGGAAAAAGAGATATTAAAACCCTTCAAAGCATCCTGCATAGTAGGCATCAGATGTTTAAGAGATAGATCATCATTATACTGGCTGTTTGGACGCCCAAAGTGTGATAAAATAATAACTTTGGCACCAGCTTTTGAAAGCCTTGTGATAGTTGGAAGAACTTTTAGGATACGGTTCTTATCTGTTATTCTTTTCCCTTGCATAGGAACATTAAGATCAACACGAACTAAGACACGTTTGCCCTTGGGGGAAAAATCATCTAACGTTCGATAGTTATTCATAATCTAATCCTCTTTCTAGAATATGCAGGACTTTTTTCTTAAAATTAATTGTGTTATTTTATGGGGGTGTATTATGTTCGGCCCAATCAAATAGCTTATCCATAAACTCTATACATTCAGAAATTTGGCTAACCGCAATAAATTCGTCCGGCTGGTGTGCTTGTTGAATGGAACCGGGTCCAAAAATTACTCCTGGTATACCCGCTTGTTGAAAAAGGCCCGCCTCTGTCCCAAACGCTACTGTACCCGATTCATTTAAACCTGTGAGATGGCGAATTAAATGCTCGGCAGGGGATTGGTGGTCGGGTATCAACGGGGGTGTATCATTTCTTAATTCGGTCGCAACATTAGCTAGAGAAGAAACTTCTCTCAATTGAGGTTCAATCGTATTTGATATAAAGTTCCGTATCTTCTCTTCGAGAAGATCTGGGTTCTCTGACGGTAAACTCCGATATCCCCAATTAAAGTTAGTATATTCTGGTATGATATTATTGGCGGTGCCCCCCTCTATGATCCCCAAATCGAATGTAGTGTAAGGAGGGTCAAATAAGCAGTCAGGAGTAGCTACTTTTTCTAGTTCATTCTGCAGTGATTCTATATAATTTATAATCCGTGCGGCTGCCATTATCGAATTGGCGCCTCTGCTTGGTTCGCTAGAGTGACCTGGAACACCCCTTACAGTTGTCTTAAAAGCGCGACCTCCTTTGTTTCCTCCTACAATTTTCATTAGAGTTGGTTCTCCTACGATAACAGCACTAGGTAGGGGCAAATTTTCTATTACGTCAGTGATAAGCCCTCTTACTCCTACGCATCCGACCTCTTCGTCGTAAGAAAATGCGAAATGTATTGGTGTCTTGAGACTTTTCTTTTTTAATTCGGGTGCCATAGCTAGCAAAATAGCACAGAAACCCTTCATATCGGAAGCACCTCTGCCAAAGAGCTTACCGTTCTCTTCAGTCATCTCAAATGGTGGTTTGGTCCATGTTTGACCATCAATTGGTACGACATCGGTATGCCCTGAAAGAACAATTCCGCCTATATCTGTTGGCCCAATAGTGCACCATAAGTTTGCTTTTGATTTTTCAGAATTATAGGTAAGACGAGTGTTAATATTTATATCTGTAAGGTAAGATTGAATTGCATTTATTAATTCCATATTACTCAATCGTGACGTGGTATCGAATGCAATGAGGCGTTCTAACCATTTCTTAGATTCTGACAGTTTATCTGACATAAATTTAATACCTAAAAGTTTGAGTTATCGATTCCAAAATGCAGGTGAAAACATCACCAACACAGTAAATAGTTCAAGCCGACCTAGGAGCATACCAAACGATAATATCCATTTAGCGGCATCAGGCAGTCCAGCAAAGTTTCCGGTAGGACCAATTGTCGATCCGAGTCCTGGCCCAACATTGCTTATGGCCGTAGCAGCTCCTGATATCGCTGTTATGAAATCAAGCCCTAGTGCTGAGAGCCCAGCAGCTAAAGCCGCAAAACAAACAATATATAGGAAAAAGAAACCCATTACAGCATTTGAAACCGGTTCTGGAATAACTTTGCGGTTGTAATAAGGAATAAAAACGCCGTGTGGGACTAGTAATCGACTTAATTGTGCCTGAGCTGTTGCCGCTAGGATTTGAAACCGAAAAATTTTTATTCCGCATGTTGTTGATCCGGCGCAACCGCCAATAAACATTAAGCAAAGAAGTAACGTTATAGGAAAGCCGCCCCATAGGCCAAAATCTTGTGTAACATAACCCGTCCCTGTTAGTATTGAGATGACATTAAAGGCTGAATTCCTGAGCGTATCTACACCGCCAACATTAGAATCATCCCAAATCCAAAATGTTATGCCCGATACTGATACAAAGACAATCACAAGGAACCATTTAACTTGGCTATCATGGATAATGGGAGATAAATCACCACGTACTACACGAAGATAATAAACAAATGGAAGGGATCCAATTATCATTCCTGCTATAATGATCCATTCGGCAACTGGATTATTAAAATGGCCAATAGAACCATCTTTTGTGGAATAACCTCCAGTCGCTATAGTAGTCATAGAGTGGGTTATGGCATCAAATCCATTAAACCCTGATATCCATAATGCTAATGCGCATAGAGCTGTCATCACTAAGTAAATGGCAAATATACCACCAGCTAACTGAGCCGCTCGTGGTAAAACTTTATCTGGAGTGTCGAATGCCTCCGTTCTGAAGAGCTGCATGCCACCAACGCTTAACATAGGCAGCATAGCCATTGCCATCACAATAATCCCCACTCCACCCAACCACTGTAATAATGCTCGCCAGAGTAAAATACCTGGAGGAGCCTCGTTCAAACCAACAATTACTGTGGACCCGGTTGTAGTGATGCCAGACATCGACTCAAAAAAAGCATCTGCTACGCTTAGATTGAGTCCAGAAAAAACAAAAGGTAACGCTCCTACTGCTGCTACAGATACCCAACTCATCGTGGTTAGCAGAAATGCTTGCCTTAAATTAAGGTTAGAGCGGGAGCTTGCTCTCGTAGCCAACATAAGTGACACACCAACAAACAATGCAACCGCCGCTGAACCAGCAAAAACTTGCCAGTCTGAATTTCCTGTCGCGAGATCTGCAATTGCAGGCAGGCCCATTGCAATGGCTAAAAGAGACATAAGTAACCCGATAATAAAAAGAACGGGCCCGATGGTTACCAATTTGGTTCCAATCGTTTCTGTTAAACATAAAAAAATTGTTTAGTATTTAAACCTAGGACAAGTTAAATGCTAGATCGTATCACTAACTATTTTCAAAGTTAATAATGATTTTTCCCAATTGATGACATAAAATCATTTCTCAGCTGAGTGTCGTCCTTAAAACAGCCCAAAAGTATTTTAGTAACCATTCCCACACCAGATTTATGCACTCCTCTCGTTGTCATGCATTCATGCACAGCGTCAATAACCACGGCAACACCCTTTGGCTTTAAGGATACATTTATGGCATTAGCAATTTCTGAAGTTAGTTTTTCCTGAATTTGTAGTCTTTTTGCAAATGTTTCCATTGTTCTAGCTAGCTTGCTAATTCCGACCACCCGTCCATCTGGAACATATGCTATGTGTGCTTTACCAATTATCGGAAGCATGTGATGTTCGCAAACAGACTCGAGCCTTATATTCCGAAGTAAAACCATGTCAGAATAATTGTCAGATTCCTCAAAGGTACGTTGAAGAACCTCTGATGGATCTTCTGAATAGCCTCTGAACATCTCTTCATATGCTTTAACTACTCTTTTTGGAGTATCTAACAGACCTTCTCTTTCGGGCGTATCCCCAAGCCATCTTATTAAAGTTCGCACAGCGGACTCCGCTTCTTCTCGGGAGGGACGACTGACCCCGGTCGAGCCACTACTCACAATCCTGGGACGTTTTATTTTTATACTATCATCTGGAGCCACATTAATTTCCTTTTTTATCGCGCGTTGGCGGAAGACGTATAATTTTCTGCTCTTTAGTTTAAGCATTATTTTAATAGAAAATTCAAAGCCAAGTGGTTTTTTTATAGCAAAAAGGGTAATTCACATTTAGGTTAATTCAACTGTCTTGGTTGATGAGGGCTATCTAAAGAAAAGGCAGGTACCTTAACATCGAATGCGGCACCCTTATCATCCGCCATTTCATAAAAACCTACCATCACCCCAGATGGGGTTTTTAATGGGGTTCCACTGGTGTACTTGAAACTAGTACCGGGCTCTAAAATAGGCTGCTCCCCAACCACCCCAGACCCTTTCACTATCTG
>PANE01000027.1 GCA_002708305.1 Rhodospirillaceae bacterium | reverse complement strand
TATTTCTGAATCTGGAGTAGTGCCAGTTATCATTAAAGAATTTTAGATAGCACGCCAGCCACGCCTAACTAATGAACACCGCTAGTGACACCAAAACGTACAACAAACTACAACTTCTATCCCGCAGTATTAATCATAATACGCATAGAGACAGGTGTTTGTGCTCTAAAAACCTTCAATCACAACAAAAGTTCCATAGTCAATATTACTATTTCCTACACGGTGCTTTTTAATGTCGAGATACTCTTTACTCTCTAAAGCTTTATTAGCTTTATCCAAACTCGGAAATTCTGCAATAACATGCATATCAAAAGGACGACCTTCATGATGGATTCCAATTGGTGTTCGAGCTAAAAAATGGCCTCCAAATAGTTTGAACACATCAGCTACTTTCGATCCATATTCAGCTTTAAATTGCTCTTGATTCGTGAATTTAACTAACGCCATTAAATATGCTTTTGCCATTTTAAATCCTCATCACCATTATCAAAAAAGTTAACAAATGCTAGCAACCTTGTTTTAATAGAATCTTAATTTTTTTTTTCAAGTTTTCAAGTTGCCCGCCCTTTTTATAGTCAGGCTTTTTACATGCAAAGGAGAAGAGATATGAAGAACCTAACGACCCCACAAGCTGTCTTAGGCGGTCTTGCGCTCATAGCATTAGCTGTCGCCTCTATACCTTACTCATCGAATATCGTAACGCCAGCGCATGCGTCTGGCATTCAAACGTGCCGCCGGAAGCTATACATATGTAGGTGAAGAACTCTCAATGGCAGAGCAAATTGAAGCTTATAAATGCGCAGATGCTTGTCTAAAGAGTGGGTACAAAAACTGTAATTAACAAATACTTTAATAACGAGAAGCGTTTGCTCGATCAAGTAGAAGCCACACAACGCATGCTAACAGACCAGAGCGAGGGCAGGGAATTCTTTAAGAGGTTGTTTGGTAGGTAGAGAGGCATGTGTCATATTGCCAAGTTATCCTTAATCTTCTTTCTTGCGTTAAATGCTCAAGCAAACGCTGACACGACAATTAATCGTAAACCCGTAATAAGTTTCCAAACCGTTGCTGAAACTCGTCATTCGGTTTCATCCCATTTGGGTCGGATGAGAATTCAGGTTTCAATCTATTTACAAAATACATAGCCAAAAGGCCCTTTTTCCCCGAGTCAACTTGACCGCGCGCTTCAGTCTCGAAAGCTTCATCCACTTGTTGAAAGGTAGTTTGAGAGATATTTACTCTACCAGTCTGACCTTCTTTTTCCATTAAAGCGGCGATGTTCACAGCATCGCCCCAAACATCGTATGTAAATTTTTTCTCCCCAACCACGCCTGCTATAATGGGCCCGGAGTGAACCCCTACACGCATGTCCCATCTTGGCATACGCATCTTCTCCCTCTGTTTATTAGTACGTTCCATATGGTGTTGAATTTCGATAGCGGCCAAGCAAGCTGATATCGCATGCCCTCGGCTTTCACCAGGCGCGCCCGCTACACACATATAGGCATCTCCAATTGTTTTTAGTTTCTCAACATTATGTTTGGCGACGATATTATCGAATACAGAAAAATATTGATGTAGAAGGTCAATCAGTGCCTTCGGCTGTATCTGTTCAGCAAGTTTTGTGAATCCAGCAAAATCTCCAAACATAACACTGGCCGAGTTATAAAACCTTGGGTCTACTTTTTCGGTATCTCTAAGCTCGGATGCTATCTTTTTTGGTAATATATTCAGTAATAGTTCGTCAGACCTGCTTTTTTCCGCAACTAATTCTTGATGCATCTTATCCCGACTTTTGATGGCGTTGTCCATTTCTACGACGGTACGTCTCAGCTCAAGTTGTGTTACAACTTGGTGTGAGAGCCTACGCATTGCTTCTTGTTGATTTAAGGTGATATCCCTCTCTTCAAAATCTACTGTGCACAATGTTCCTATTGAATGGCCAGATGGAGTGATCAAAGGCATACCTGCATAAAATCGGAGGTTTGGTGCAGATTTGACCATATCGTAATCGGAAAACCTATCATCTTTGGATAGATCAGGCACTAAAAGCAGATCATTTTGGCAAATGGTCGTGGCACATATGGATGCGTCTCGTGGAGTCTCTATGAAATCGTCTGGAAGACCATACTTGGATTTAAACCATTGCCGGTCTTCGTCCATAAATTGAATAAAAGATACGGGGCACTGAAGTATTTCAGCGGCCAACTCTGTAATCTCGTCGAACACAATTTCTGGCGCCGAATCCATAATGTTGTATTCATTCAGTTTCTCAAGGCGTTCCGTCTCATTTTCTGGAAGAAGTATGTCATCCGCCATCCTAATACTCCGCATTTAATCAACAACCATCATATTAAGTCTAAGTATAGAAAAATATATCTTTATTTAGAATATTTAAAAGATCTAATTAAGCAGTAATTTATTAGATACGGAGCAGGGGCCTAACACCATATCTATACGGCGCTTATTCATTTGATATCTATATATCCAGTATTTCTTACCTGACNCTTTTACTTCNAGGTACAGGCATTTACCGTCGGCATGCATACCAGCTTTTTTGGTAGTCTCTANAAATCGAGCATTCAGNGAAGTCAAACGGTCATCCTTCTAATCTGNCCCATCACTTAGCGGTGATCTGGGGCAAATACAGGCGTATCTTTTCGNACAACAAGCGTCAATAACTAATTGTAACTAAATGATAAAAAGGACTTTGGCGAATTTCCATGAACAAGGTCGTGGCGGATGGGGTGGGATTCGAACCCACGAGACGCTCTCACGCCTGCCGGTTTTCAAGACCGGTGCCTTCAACCGCTCGGCCACCCATCCGCGAATAAGCTAATAGGGAGTTACCTAGCATTTGCTGTAACGTCAATCCCAAAATGATATTTTCAAAGAGAGAACGGCAATTTTTATTAATTTATGAAAAATGAAATAATTAATTACTAAGTATGGTGTATTAGTGTAGTGTTCGTAACTATATCAGCGACTATATGGTTGAAATTATGAAATTACTCCGGTTATTTGTTGCCGCACTAATAATGGTCATGTGTGCTGTAAGTTCTAAAAATTCTATTGCAGACAGTTTTCAATCTTGGCTAGTGAATTTCAAAAAGGACGCACATAGTAATGGGGTATCTAAAAGAACCATAAATGACGCGCTTTTAGACATTAAACTCATACCTCGAGTGGTAGAGCTAGACCGTAAGCAACCAGAATTTACATTAACGTTTAAACAATATCTAGATCGAGTTGTATCAAAACGTCGTGGTAAAATAGGTCGGTCTAAACTTATTGAACATAAGAAACTATTGGGAGATATTAGCAGAAAATTTAATGTCCAACCACGGTTTATTGTAGCTTTATGGGGCATAGAAACAGATTATGGGAGGATAACAGGGGGGTTTCCAGTCATTAGTTCGCTAGCGACGCTTGCTTTTGATGGTAGACGAAGCAAGTTTTTCAAAAAGGAGCTGATACACGCTCTCAAAATAATTGATGGTGGGCACATTACGGCCGCAAAAATGAAAGGCTCGTGGGCCGGCGCAATGGGGCAAAATCAATTTATGCCTTCCAGTTTTCATTCTTTCGCCATAGATTATGATGGTGATGGTTCAAAGGACATATGGCACAGTCTGCCTGATATATTTGCATCTATAGCTAATTATTTATCTAAATCTGGATGGAAAGGTAAGGAGACTTGGGGTAGGCCTATTAGACTTCCCACAAATTTTCCAACCCAATTGATTGGACGAAAGCAAAAAGAACGCCTTCCATTTTGGAGTAACCTTGGTGTTCTGAGATTGAATGGCAAGCCACTCCCATCTGCCTCTATAGATTCTTCAATAATTAAACCAGAAAAGAATGGTTCGGGACCAGCTTATCTAATTTACAACAATTACAGAGTTATTCTTAAATGGAACAGATCAGATTATTTTGCTACCGCGGTAGGAACCCTGGCCGATAACTTGAGGTAATGTTTGGAACAAGGGAGATTACTTTTGGCTTTATTTTGCCATATACTATATAATTATATTCGCTTTGCATTTGGTCTTTTGGCCATTCTTCCTATTATTTTATTGGGTGGCTGTGCTGAGACTGTTTTGATTGCCCATTCAGCAAAGAAAATAAGGGAGTTTAACTCTTCCACAGACCGTAAAGGATACTATAAAGTCGGTACTCCTTACAAAATCAAAAATGTTTGGTACTACCCGAAGGTGGATTATTCTTATGACGAAACGGGGATTGGATCGTGGTATGGTCCTAATTTCCATCAAAAACTCACTGCAAATGGGGAGATTTTTGATCAGAACGCGCTCAGTGCTGCCCACAGGACTTTACCTATGCCAAGTGTGGTTAGAGTAACAAACCTTGAAAATGGGAGAGCTTTGGTAGTTAGAATAAATGACCGCGGTCCTTTTGCTCACGGCCGAATTATCGACCTGTCTAGGAGGTCTGCTCAGTTGTTGGGATTCAAACGTCAAGGAACCGCTAAAATGCGGGTAGAAATACTTCCTGAAGAAACACGACAAGAGATTGTAAAAATAAAAGGTGAGTATGTCCAAAACGATAGAATGATGGCCTCCAATGCCCCGGTACCAGATGCCGTTCCGGTAACAACTGTTTCTGTGAAATCACTCGCACAGGTGCCCGGAACTTCTATTCAAAAGATTAAACAACCGCTGAATAGCAATAAACCCCAAGATAAACGACTTAGTGGAGTTCAGCTTACTAAGGCTTCTAGAGCCTCAAAGGTTCAATATTATAAAGTGAAAGAAAGCCACATTTTTGTTCAGGCCGCCGCTTTTTCTACAAAAGACAGTGCAAATCGCCTTAAAAACAAACTATCCAATGTTGGAAAAACTGGAGTTTATCAAACGGTGATTAACGGAAAGGTTTTCTACAGGGTGAGAATAGGGCCGTTCTCTAACAATGCTCCAGCAGATGAAGCATTGAGTAATCTAATAGAAAACGGTTTTCCAGGAGCCCGAATAATTATATCAAATAAAAAATAAATACCAGAATAACGTTGCTGAAATTCTGGTCTGTAGTTTTATCACTTATGTAAAGGAACCGCCAAAATGAGTCGCTGCCGGCCAAATCTATTTTTGAGCATCTCTGTTATTATTTTGGTTTTCATTTATAGTCATCTAGCCGAAGCGTTTTCAACTTCGGCTAAACAAGTATTGCTTGTTGACTATGAAACCGGCGAAACTTTATTTGAAAAAAATGCAGACGAATTGATGTCGCCTGCATCAATGAGTAAAATAATGACAGTTTATCTGGCGTTTGAAGCACTAAAAAAAGGGCACTTAAAATTAGAAGATACAATTACAGTTAGTGAAAAAGCTTGGAGAAAAGGTGGGTCTAGGATGTTTCTTAACCTAGACAGCCAAGTTAGCGTTGCCGACATTATAAGAGGAATAATAGTTCAGAGTGGCAATGATGCTGCAATAGCATTAGCTGAACATTTAGAAGGCAGCGAAGAAGAATTTTCAGAAATAATGACATTAAAAGCAAAAGAATTAGGGTTAGACAACTCTACCTTTAAAAATGCTACAGGATGGCCAGATCCAGATCACCGAATGACAGCAAGAGATCTATGCAAACTGGCTATGTTGACTATAAGAAATTTTCCTGATTTTTATTCTATATATTCCGAAACCGATTTTGTTCATAATAAAATAAAACAACGTAATCGTAATCCTCTTTTATACAAAGGAATGGGATCAGATGGATTAAAAACGGGACATACCAAAGCTGCTGGTTATGGACTTACAGCGTCCGTTGAGAGATCTGGTCGCAGATTAATTTTGGTTATAAACGGACTTAAGAGTGCCCGAAAAAGAACAATCGAGTCCCAAAGAATAATAGAATGGGGTTTTAGAACCTACACAAACTACAAGTTATTCAGCCCCAGCAATCCCGTTGTTGATATAGATGTGTGGTTAGGAGAATCCAAAACAATCCCAGCATATTTAAATTCTGAATTAACGCTTACGCTAAAACGTTCTAATAAGCGAAAGATGAAATTGAGTGTTAAATATGATGAGCCTATTACCGCCCCAATATCCAAAGGACAAACCTTAGGTATTCTTCGGGTTGAAATTCCAGGAAAAAATTCACTTGAGTACCCCTTAATATCGTCAAGTAATATTAAGCAACTTGGTCCGTTTAATCGAATCGCAGCTGCAATGAATTATTTAATTTGGGGGAGTGGTGATTAAAAACAACAAAAAAGGTAATGGCCGTTTTATTTCTTTAGAAGGAGGTGAGGGCGCTGGTAAATCTACTCAGGCTAACAAACTAAAACGGTACTTAGAATCTAAAGGAAAAGAAGTCGTGTTAACTAGAGAACCTGGAGGTTCATTAGGAGCTGAAGAATTGCGTAACCTTTTAGTTTCAGGAAAAGAAGATCGCTGGGACCCTATTTCTGAAACATTAATTTTGTACGCAGCACGCCGAGAGCACTGGGTAAAAATAATACAACCTTCTTTATGCAAGGGCTCATGGGTTATAAGTGACAGATTTTCAGATTCGACAACAGTTTATCAAGGGTTTGGCAAAGGGGTAAATAGAAACTTAATCAAAGAACTACATACATTAACCCTTGGGGAAATCTATCCTGACTTAACATTTTTTTTAGATTTGCCAGCCGAGTTAGGATTAAAAAGAAGCTCCCGTCGAGATAAGAAAACAGAAACCTTAGACATTCGGTTTGAAAATATGAATTTAGCATTCCATGAGCAGCTAAGAAAAGGTTTCAAAACGTTAAGTGTCGATAATCCTGATAGAGTAATTTCTATTAATGCCCAAGAATCTTGCAAGACAGTTACCACTAACATTATTAACATTTTAAATAATGTATTCAACTCTGAACTAAGTTTGTAATGAGCATTAATATTACTCCCCCAAACAAAACATTAAATTTGATAGGACATGAGGCTTTCGAAACAGAGTTTTTTAGTCTCTGGAACCAAGGTAATCTTCCTCACGCTTTTCTCTTCACAGGGCAACATGGTATAGGGAAGGCAACGTTAGCTTATAGAGTAGCGCGATATGTTTTTAATCAAAATAGGCGCCTAGATGGAAATATTCCAGTTTTAGATGAAACAATGATTCCTTTGAGCTCAATAAACATCAATAGCGATTCAAAAACGGCAGCATCACGCAAAGTCATTAATAAATCACATCCCAATCTATTTATAATAGAACGCACGACTTCCGAGCAAACAAAGAAAATGCGACAAAACATTACATTAGATGACGTGAAAGGGCTTGATAGCTTCTTGCGTATGACTCCAAACGAGGACGGCTGGCGTATTATCATAATTGATACGGTAGATGATATGAATATAAATACGGCTAATAATATATTAAAGCTTTTAGAAGAACCTCCAAAAAATGTATTGTTTTTGCTGATAAGTAATAGTCCAGGAAGACTATTACCCACGATAAGATCGCGCTGCAGAACAGTTAACCTAAAACCCCTTAACATTGAAAATATGAAGCAGATATTAAATGGTTATACTGCAAACTATAGCGAACAGGAAATAGCTGCTGCCTGCGAATTATCCGAAGGCAGTGTATCGAAGGTCATACAAATCTTAACCGAAGTTGAACTGGGTAGTATTAGAAAAATAGTTGATTTATTGAAACAAGGGAGTGGCGTCGATCGCAATATTCTTGAGGACTTATCCAACAGCTGGCTTAAACGCGGCAAACAACCGGAAATTGATCAATTTTACACCACACTGGACTTTATACTATCTTGGGTATCAAAACATTTACGGTATATTGCTAGAAATGGTAGATCTTTTGATGAAGAAATGCCAAAGGATATAAAATGCGTTCAGTCGCTGATTGATCGAATAGGAATGGACGCGTTATGTGAGAGAATAGTCAGCGCAAAGAATATATTGGATCGCAGTAGGAACCTAAATCTGGAAAAAAAACAGATTATTTACTCAGTCATCACAACCTTAGCTGACTGAAAATTGGCGACTTACTAATTAACTGTATGTATAAATCGATCTTACTTTAATTGTATTTAGTTTTGGAATTATAGCATGGACTTGCCATCATATTACATCACAACACCAATTTACTATGTTAACGATGTCCCGCATATAGGACACGCATACACAACACTAGCGTGCGATGCAATGGCTCGGTTTAAGCGTTTGGATGGTTACCAAGTTCTCTTTTTAACAGGGACAGATGAGCACGGGCAAAAAGTTGAAACCGCGGCCAACGACCGGGGATTAGCTCCACAAGAATTTACAGACCAAGTTTCGCAAAACTTTAGAGACCTGCTTCCTATTTTAAATGTAAGCAATGATGATTTCATCCGCACAACCGAAAAACGACATAGAGTATCTGCCCAAACGATCTGGCAAAAACTTATGAATAATGGGCATATATATCTGGATAAATACTCCGGTTGGTATTCACTTAGAGATGAAACGTATTTTACCGAGACTGAATTGATTGATGGGAATGCGCCAACTGGCGCACCGGTTGAATGGGTAGAAGAAGAAAGTTACTTTTTTGATTTATCTGCTTGGCAGGAACCACTTTTAGACTTTTATAAGAAAAATCCTGATTTTATAGCACCGCGGTCCAGACGCAACGAAGTTATTAGTTTTGTTAATTCTGGGTTGCGTGATTTATCGATTTCCAGAACTAGTTTTAATTGGGGTATTACAGTACCAAACAACCCAGAACATATTATGTATGTTTGGTTAGATGCCTTAACTAATTATATTACTGCTGCTGATTTTCCAGAGGAAAACGCACCAAAGTACAAGCAATTTTGGCCAGCAGACCTTCACATGGTTGGTAAAGATATTCTGCGATTTCACGCTATCTATTGGCCCGCGTTCCTTATGGCAGCAGAGTTAGAGTTACCCAAAAGGGTATTTGCACATGGTTGGTGGACTAACGAGGGCGCGAAAATATCTAAATCCATTGGAAATGTTATAGATCCAATAGAGTTAATAAAAACCTTTGGTTTAGACCAGGTGCGTTATTTTTTACTCCGCGAGGTGCCATTCGGAAATGATGGAGATTTCTCACAACAGTCAATGATAGCTCGAATTAATAGTGATTTGTCTAACGACCTGGGGAATCTTTGTCAGCGAGTCTTAAGCTTTGTTTATAAGAATGGCGATAAAAAAATCCCCCAACCAGCAAACAAACTGCCAGACGACCAGAAATTATTGCGGGATGCTCAAGGTTTAATAACTGCGTTAAGGAAACATTTTGACTCACAGGAATTCCATCTTGCATTAGAAAAAATTTGGACCGTTATAGGCGCAGCAAATAGGTATATTGACACCCAAGCACCGTGGACTTTAAAAAAATCAGATCCAGTCCGCATGAACACTGTTCTTTACACCTTGATCGAGGTGCTGCGGTATTTAGCAATCACAACACAACCAGTAATACCTACATCGGCAAATATTATGCTTGATCAGCTTAATGTTCCTGCTAATGAGCGTTCATTTAAATATCTCACCAGTGCCTATAAAATAAAGCCAGGCAAGAAAATAGAGAAACCCTTACCAATCTTTCCAAGGTTCGTAATTGACGCGCCGTAAACTTTATTAGGTACATCCGTTATGAGAATCGTTGATACACATTGTCATTTGGATTTTGACGTTTTTTCCGAAGACCTGGAAAAAATCATAGATCGAGCTAGAAATGTTGGCGTCACCAAAATGATTACAATTTCAACTAAATTAAGTAATTTTCCTATTTCGCTTAATATAGCGTCCAAATATGATGGTGTCTCATGCTCTATAGGAGTTCACCCGCATGAAGCTGGGAGAGAGGGTCAGACAGAACTTTCTGATATCTTAAAACACACCTCCCACCCAAAAGTGGTTGGTATTGGTGAAACTGGCTTGGACTATTACTACGATACCTCAAATTCAAAAGTACAAATGGAGAGTTTTCTTACTCATATTGATGCAGCGAGAACATCTAAACTTCCAATAATAATTCATTCAAGAGATGCAGACTTAGATATGATATCAGTATTGGAGAAAGAGTACTCTAAGGGCCCGTTCACTGGTGTTTTACATTGTTTTACAGGAAGTTTAGCTTTAGCGCAGAAAGCAATTGAGTTAGGATTTTACATTTCTATATCAGGTATAATCACATTCAAGAATTCGCAAGAATTAGTGTCAACAGTCAAAGAAATTCCTCTTACCAACCTTCTAGTAGAAACCGACGCACCATATCTGGCGCCAGTTCCTTTTAGAGGAAAAAAAAATGAACCAGCGTATGTTATCAAAACACATGAAAAGTTAGCAGAAATTATGGACGTCTCAATTAATCAATTCGCTCAAATCACAACTACAAACGCAATGACCCTTTTTTCTAAAATAGCCTCTCACGATAATTTCAGTCGAAAGGATTGAAATGAAAATAACAATACTCGGCTGTGGTTCCTCAATTGGCGTACCAAGTATTGGTAATAATTGGGGAAGGTGCGACCCAGGAAATCCAAGAAATAGAAGGAGACGGTGTTCTATTCTAGTTGAGAATAACGGTTTTGTAATATTGGTTGATACATCTCCGGATCTCCGAGAGCAACTTTTAGATGCCAATGTGCAGAGGATCGACGCAGTATTGTTCACTCATGGTCATGCCGACCATACACACGGGTTAGATGATCTTCGGCCAATGTTTTGGCGTATGGATCAACAAATAAATATCTATGGCGATGAGGCAACACTTTTGATGTTAGAGACCAGGTTTGACTATATGTTTCATAAAGCTGAATCTAGTCCCCCATATTTTCGTGTACCTTTAGTATCTAATAAAATAACAAATAGTCGAATAATAATTGGCGATTTTTCTATAGAGCCTTATATTCAGGATCATGGAGTAAGCGGGCAAAGCTTAGGGTTTATCTTTAATGAACAGTTTGCGTACTCAACTGATGTAGCCAATATGGACGCAAGTACGTTGAGTAAGTTGCGGGGTATCAACACTTGGGTGGTAGACTGTTTACGAGAAACCAAATCGTTAGCTCATTCGGATGTACAGAAAACTTTGGAATGGATTAAAGTGGTTGAACCTAAAGAAACTTTTCTAACTCATATGACCAGTGACATTGACTATGATGAAATCAGTCGAAAATTACCATTTAATGTGAAACCCGCTCACGATGGTTTAATTATTAACTTATAATCTTTTTTGGGGGGAAAAATGATCGAAGACGAATTTTTAAAACAAATCGCCAAAGACCACAAAAAAAACTTGTTAGATCGTGATCAGGGAAAGCTTTTCTTAAAAGAATTAATGGGCTTGTGTGAAAAACATCGTGTTTTACTACGCACAACAGACCAGACTATCCGTTTCAGTAAAAATTTTGGCGATGCCACGATGAGAACTACATTAGTTGCGATGATTGATAAGAATAATAACTGTCCAGCCGCTAAAATAGAATTAAAATGAAGCAGCGTATTTCCCATAATATATATTATACGACTTTTTATTTAAGGCTAACTCGCAATGCCCATTAGTAAATTATTAAAAATAATGTCAGAACTACGCGATCCGAACAATGGATGTCCCTGGGATCTTGAGCAAACATTCGAAACAATCGCGCCCTACACTCTTGAAGAAGCGTACGAAGTGCGTGAGGCAATCACAAACAGCGACTATGCTGGTCTAAAAGACGAATTAGGTGATCTATTACTACAGATTGTCTTTCACTCTCAAATCGCTGAAGAATCCGACATTTTCAATTTTGACAATGTCGTGGATGGTATTTGCAATAAAATGGTCGAGAGGCATCCGCATGTTTTCGGAAATGCAAAGATCGACACCGCCGACGCGCAGTTATCTTCTTGGGAAGCAATAAAGGCCAAGGAACGTGAAAAAAAACTAGATGGTAAACCAGATACTTTAAGTGCTCTAGATGGCGTGAGTGTTGCCTATCCTGCTTTACTTAAGGCGGAGAAATTGCAAAAGAGAGCAGCAAGAGTTGGATTTGATTGGAGTGACACAGAGCAAGTCTTCGGTAAACTTGATGAAGAAATAGATGAGTTGAAAGAAGTTTTAAACACTAGTTCCGACCGATCTCTATTGGAAGAAGAACTAGGCGATATTCTATTCACTTGTGTAAATATAGCTAGACATTTAAAACTCGACCCGGAAACAGCCCTTCACAAGGCTAACCGAAAATTTACTAAGCGATTTCAATTTATTGAAAAATCACTGAAAGAAGAGTTGAATATTAAACCCGAAAACGCGGATTTCTCGGATTTAGAAAACAGATGGGAAAAAGCAAAACTCATTGAATATTAGTAACTTATATAATATTCTCAAACTATTTTTTTAATGAAATACAAAATATGACTTTACAAATATTCATAGATGGTGAAGCCGGAACAACGGGTTTGCTGATAAGAGAACTGCTTGCTGAAAGATCTGACTTNTCTTTTATAAGGCTAAATGACTCCGAAAGAAAAGATGTGAAGGTCAGAAAAGATGCTCTGAACTCTTGTAGCCTAGCCGTGTTATGTTTGCCAGATGAGGCTGCGCGTGAATCCATTTCCTTTATTAAAAACCCGGATGTTAAGGTGATTGATACTTCGACGGCCCATAGAGTTTCGCCAGAATGGGTATACGGTTTCCCAGAAATGACTAGGGGGCAGACAGAGTTAATTAAAAAAGCTAAACGGGTTGCAAACCCCGGTTGTTATCCCACCGGAGCTATTTCTTTAGTTCGTCCGCTTATTGAGAACTCAATCATCCCTAGCTCTTATCCATTAACGATAAATGCTGTTTCTGGTTATTCNGGTGGAGGAAAATCTCTAATTAAGAGATTTGAGACAGAAAAAAATGAAGCGCCCCCAATTTACTTGTATGGGACCACCCTCTCCCATAAGCATCTACCAGAAATGCAACAATATATAGGATTAGATAATCCCCCTTTTTTCATTCCTTCTGTCGGCAAATATATGCAGGGAATGATAGTACATGTACCGATTTATTTGAATGACAACCTTAATACTGCTTATAGCCCACAAAAAATCCATGATGTACTGTCACAACATTATGATAACAGCGAATTTGTTAAAGTTAATCCATTAGATACAGTACAAACACCAGTTGAAATTTCTCCAGAAAAATTTAATCATTCGAATATGTTGGAAATAAATGTGTTTCCTAACAAAGAAGGAACACAGTGTCTTCTTACTGCTACATTTGATAATTTGGGGAAAGGTGCCTCACGCGCCGCGATACAATCAATGGAGCTAATGTTGGGCCTTTAATTGTTTAACTTAAATAACTATGAAGGAATTTTTTCCGAATTTTTTTCCAGGCCAATTCGTTAGGTGCCGTAATAAGTCCTTTTGTAAGCTTAGTTGGGTCGTATTTTTCACCATCAAAACTCGCCTGATATCCCCCAGCTTCTGAATGAATTAAACTACCTGGTAAGTGGTCCCAAGGAAACGTCCTATAGTTAATTGTAAAATGCTTCTCATCCGTCACTAGTTGGACATACTCATGTCCAGAACAACCTAAGTTGTCATAACCTTTAAAAATTTGACTAGCTAAACTTCTCATTTTATCTCTTGTTGCTCTGTCCCTAAAGCCCCCGAGGCTTAAAAAGCCCGACATCTGCTCCAGATCAACAGCTTCACAGACTTTAAGTTTCTCTGCCGAAATACTAGTAACTTCATGCAACCAGGAGCCACTGCCCTCTTCTGCTGCTATATATCTGTCATTTAACGGATCAAAAATGACTGCTAGTACGGGCGCCCCAAATCTTACAAGGCACACCATTGTGCAAAAAAGATCAATTCCCTTAGTGAAATTTTTTGTACCATCAATTGGATCAATGACCCAAACGAGCGGCTCGCTAGATAATAGGTTAATTGTATCGGGCTTTTTTGAAGTGATTTCTTCTCCAACAACCTGTGACCCTATAACTAATTGTTTAAAAGCTTTGGATAATTTTTCTTCCGCTTCAATATCAGCAATTGTGACCAAATCACCAGGGCCATTCTTCTCTTTTATCTGTTCTGAGGTTAATGCCTTAAATCTAGGTAAAATGAGTTCGTTTGCAGTTTCTTTAATAACCGCAACAACATTTTTCATTAAGTCAGTCACTGTGAATTTACCATTAAAAAATGGGGCCGCAAGGAGCGGCCCCAAAACATTTCAAAATTGATTGATATATTAGAAACCCATACCACCCATGTCCGGCATACCACCCATGCCGCCCATGCCGCCCATGCCGCCCATATCGGGCATACCACCACCACCGGCTGGTTTATCCTCTGGTGAATCAGCAACCATTGCTTCAGTCGTTATTAACAGACCACCAATAGAGCATGCATCCTGAAGTGCTGTACGAACCACCTTAGTAGGATCCATTATACCAGCATTAATCATATCGACATATTTTCCAGTCTGGGCATCAAAACCAAGTTTTGAATTTTTCCCTTCCAGAAGTTTACCGACAATTACAGAACCATCCTCTCCTGCATTTTCAGCAATTTGTCTGACAGGCGCCTGAATAGCACGACGCACTATATCAATACCAACTCGCTGATCGTCATTTTTGGGTTTTAAGTTTGCTAAACATTTTCCGGCATATAACAATGCTGTGCCGCCTCCAGGTACAATACCCTCTTCAACTGCAGCCCTTGTAGCGTTTAATGCATCATCAACGCGATCCTTACGCTCCTTCACTTCGATCTCTGTACCACCGCCAACACGAATGACACCGACGCCTCCTGCCAACTTAGCCAAACGTTCTTGTAACTTTTCTTTATCATAATCAGAGCTAGTCTCTTCTATTTGCGCCCTAATTTGGCTACAGCGACCCTGAATATCCTTTTTCTTACCGGCACCAGACACAATAGTACACTCTTCTTTTGTTATCGATATACGCTTTGCCGAACCAAGCATGTCTAAAGTTACGGTTTCTAGTTCTATACCAAGATCTTCAGAGATCATCGTCCCGTTGGTGAGGATAGCTATATCTTCAAGCATTGCTTTACGACGATCACCAAAACCAGGAGCTTTCACGGCTGAGACCTTCAATCCACCTCGAAGCTTGTTCACAACAAGTGTCGCAAGTGCCTCACCTTCCACATCTTCCGCAATAATTAATAATGGACGACCTGATTTTGCTGCAGCCTCTAGGATTGGCAACATCGCTTGAAGATTAGAAAGCTTCTTTTCGTGAATGAGAATATATGGATTTTCCATTTCACATATCATTTTTTCTGCGTTTGTGATAAAATAAGGGGATAGATATCCGCGATCAAATTGCATACCCTCAACTACGTCTAACTCAGTCTGAAGAGTTTTTGCTTCTTCAATTGTAATCACACCCTCATTACCAACTTTTTGCATTGCTTCCGCTATCATGGTTCCTATTTCACTTTCGCCATTCGCGGATATCGTGCCGACCTGAGATATTTCTGCAGAAGTCTTTATTTTTTTGGATTGTTTTTCAACGTCAGCCATAATCGCGACAGCAGCCTGATCAATTCCTCGTTTTAAATCCATTGGGTTCATGCCAGCAGCCACTGCTCTAACTCCACCCCGAACTATAGCTTGTGCCAAAACCGTAGCAGTAGTTGTTCCATCGCCCGCAACATCAGAGGTTTTTGAAGCTACCTCACGCAACATCTGCGCGCCCATATTTTCAAATTTGTCTGACAGTTCTATCTCTTTAGCCACAGAGACGCCATCTTTTGTTATTCGAGGCGCTCCAAATGACTTGTCTAGTACAACGTTACGTCCCTTTGGCCCTAAAGTTACCTTTACTGCATCAGCAAGCGTATCTACGCCGCGCAACATGCGGTTACGAGCGTCTGCTTCAAATCTCACGTCTTTGGCTGCCATAGCCAGTTCTCCTTATTTCAGATTAATCAATTTGTTACTTATATGGTGTTGATGATTTTTTTTGCAACAGGCACAAATATTTACTCTACAACCCCCATGACATCGGATTCTCGCATAATTAGCATATCCTTGCCATCTATCTTAACTTCTGTCCCGGAGTACTTACCATAAAGCACGGTATCACCCTTTTTTAATTCAAGTGGAACCACTTGCCCGTCGCTATCTCGTGCTCCAGGACCAACGGACAATATTTTACCCTGGCTTGGTTTTTCCTTAGCAGTATCAGGAATAATAATTCCTCCTGCTGTCTTTGATTCACTCTCAAGTGCCTGAACGACCACACGGTCATGAAGTGGGCGAAACGCCATAAATAACTCCCAAAAAATGATGTCAAAAAATAAAGCGACTTTCTTTAGCACTCTAATGCTTCGAGCGCCAGAAAAATCACACCAAATTGTCCAATTTTTTTTATTTTTGGTTTTAATTAATCAAACGTCACATTTTGTTTCATTAAAAAATTCGCAAATCTCCAAAACGTTGACTAAACCGATTGGCATTAAGGACAGATAACGAGACTGTTATGTTACAGCAATCAATCTTAAATAGTTTTTTCTTCACATTTCCATATTCATAGAGCCATGCAATTGCCCCACTATCTTTACTATTTATTTGAAAATTATACACCGTTTCATCGACGTTTAAATATTCATCAATTAACATACAGAAATCAGAACAACCTTCACCCGTCACAGCTGAGAGCAAGATTTCATCAGTAGTTGAATTTGCTTTTAATTGTTTGTGTACTTCTAGGTCTAATTTGTCTGATTTATTTAACACTTCAATTATTCTGCTAGTAGCTTCATGCTTGTTAACACCCAGATGCCTCAGGACTTGCTCAACATCATATTTTTGGGAGTTAGACTCCGGATGACTAACATCTCTGACGTGCACGATTATGTCAGCCTCAATCACCTCCTCTAAAGTCGCTTTAAAAGCGGCAACTAGATGCGTGGGTAAATTTGATACAAAGCCAACAGTATCTGATAGTATAATTTTTTTTCCTGAGGGTAGAGAAATTTCGCGCATTGTGGGATCTAATGTTGCAAATAACATATTATCAGCCAGAACATCAGCTCCGGTTAATCTATTAAAAAGTGTCGACTTCCCAGCATTCGTGTAGCCTACGAATGCAACAATTGGAAACGGTTTTCTAGTTCTCGCTTTTCTATGAAGTAGGCGTGTTTTTGTGACCCTTTTTAAAGCTACTTTTATTTGATTAATTTTTCCATCTATCTGTCGACGATCAAGTTCAATTTGGCTTTCACCAGGACCACCTAAAAACCCGGCCCCACCACGTTGCCGTTCTAAATGGGTCCAGGAACGAACTAATCTACTCCGTTGAAAAGACAATGCTGCTAATTCAACCTGCAGACGCCCCTCATGAGTTCTAGCTCTAGCGCCAAAAATTTCTAAGATAAGCCCTGTTCTATCAATTACTTTAGACTTCCAAGCCAACTCTAAATTTCTCTGCTGTATGGGTGACAGATTGCAATTAACGATTATTATGGTTGCACTAGTTGTCTCAATGATAGGCACCAACCGATCTATCACGCCCTTCCCAAACAGTGTAGAAGAACGAATTTTATTAACTGCTACTATTTCGGAATGCGTGATATTAAGACTGATGGAACCGGCAAGGCTCAGGATCTCAGTCATTTGAGATTCTGCAGAATTATTTTGGTTTTTTAGCCCATCTTGCTGCATTAAATTCTTTTTAGAATTTGGGTGCAAAACTATTGCCTTAGCTACCATGAATACGCGCCCAAAGGAGTTTTTTTATGAAAGTCAAAATAAAATTAATTGCTATAATCTATGAGTTGTCTAAATCTAATGGTTCCGTAGGCATTATAGTTGACACGGCGTGTTTATAGACAAGCTGAACGTGAGCCTCTCTCTTTAATAAAAGCGAGAAATTATCAAACCATGTAACTATACCTTGCAATTTAACACCGTTAATCAAAAAAACCGTTACCGCCATTTTCTCTTTTCTTATCGCATTCAAAAACGCCTCTTGAACGTTTTGCGATTTCTCTTCCGCCAAAGTTAACTCCCTTCATTCAAATCTCTAATAGATAATTACTGAAATAGTGATCTTTAGTTTCAACTAATATTACGACAGGCCTGATATAATTTTTCGCAAGATTGAAACACACTATGAGGAGGCCACATCTCGAGATCACTTTTTTCTACATTCTGGCCACCTATCAGAATAGGCACACAATTTGATAAGATGGCACATTGCAAATCTAACCCCGTATCCCCAACAAACCATACTTTACTTTTGGCATCCAAACCAGCATTTTTCAATGCAAGCTTAACTGGCTCAGGTGATGGTTTATCTTCTGTTGCGTCGCCAGCACCAACTATGCTTTGAAAGCAATTTGACCAGCCAAGTTTAGATACTTCTTTTCTCAAATGTATCCCATTTTTATTTGAAACGATGGAAAGATAAACGTTATTTTTTAAAAACCATTCAATTAAATCTTTTGATCCTTCAAGAACTTTAAGTGAATCCAAATGGAACCTATCAAAAGCTTGATAAAAAATTTGCAAAGCTTCATCAGAGTGTTCTGCAAATAATCTTGGAAACGCATCCTTAGCTGATGAGTTTGCGCGTTGACGGGTCTCGCACTCGGTCCACGTTTTATGCCCCATCTGCTTAAGGGTCACATTTAAAGCGGTGTGAATTGCACCCCAATTATCTACGAGCGTACTATCCCAATCGAAAATAACAGCATCTGGCGCACATAAATCACTTTCTTGAAGTAACATCCATTATCTCAATTTATATAGTTAAAATACGAATTTAATAAACTAAGGCTTAAAGACCCGGCTTTACCGTTACCTATAACTTTTCCATTGATTTCAGTGACTGGGGTCAAAAATGATGTCGACGAAGTAAAAAATGCCTCTCTAGAGTTTTCTGCTTCCTCAACACTAAATTGTCTCTCTTCATAAGGTATATTCAATTCGGCTGCGATTTGGATAAATGTTTTTCGGGTGACCCCACTTAAAATATGACTTCCCAGTTCAGAAGTTACTAACGCTCCATCACTAGAAACTATCCACGCGTTGGTCGAAGTACCTTCCGTGATAAGTCGGTTTTCATCCACCATCCAGGCCTCATAAGCGCCTTGTTCTCTTGCTTTTTGCTTTCCCAATATATTTGGTAAAAGAGAAACTGTCTTTATATCGCAGCGCTTCCACCTGATGTCTTCTAATGTTATCACCTTAACTCCAGCCTCGATCGCGCTTTGCGATTTTGGAGGCAAACGCCGCGCTGTCATCACAAGTGAAGGTTTTAAATTGATGGGAAAAGAATGTTCCCTTGGGGCAACACCTCTCGTAATCTGAATGTACACAATTCCATTACTGAACTTATTTCTTTTTATCAGTTGATTAATTACCTGAGTTAAAGGGCCGCGCTTCATCGGAGCATTTATGCCAAGGGATTTTAATGATTTTTGAAGCCTTTGATGGTGTGCATCTTCATCAATTAATTTGCCATTTTGAACTAGAATCACCTCATACACACCATCTGAAAACTGATACCCTCTATCTTCAATGTGAACTCGGGCTTCACCATGCCCTACATAACGTCCGTTTACATATGCTATTCTTGACATTTACAACCTCTTAATTTTATTTTTAGAGACACAGACTAAAAGAAATCAACTCTAACCGAGAATAATTTTTCTACCTGCTTAATCGCCTCATAAGTAGACAGTAAGACAACGCTGTCATTTTTATCTATTATAGTGTCGCCCCTGGGAGCAATAACTTTTTCGTCTCTAACTATCGCTCCTATTATTACTCCTTTTGGAAGATTAGACTCTTTTAGTGTTTTTCCGACTAGAGAAGATGTTTCCAGCGCCTCAGCCTCGATCACTTCGCCAAAATCTTCACGAACAGAATATATACCACGAATTCTGCCTCTTCGAACATGTTGTAAAATGGATGAAACGGTTATAACTCTTGGGTTAACAACAGCATCGATCCCTAACGTTGTTATTAATTGTCCATACGAATGTTTGTTAACTAAAGCTATAGTCCTTTTTGCACCTGCCCTTTTTGCCAACAATGAACCAATAATATTAACCTCATCATCATTTGACACAGCCACAAAAGTCTCTGTATTTCCCACATGAGCTTCCTCTAAAATCTCTAGGTCTAAAACATCACCGCTTAAAACCATAGTTTGCTCAAGTTGCTGCGCTACTGAACGAGCTCTTTGGTCGTCAAACTCAATTAAACGCGACCGGACACCCTCATGTTCTTGCTCTATTTCTTCGGCTAAAGTAAGACCTATGTTCCCACCACCTGCGATTATAACAGTGCGCCCCTCTTCTTCCTCATGACCAAATGCTGCCATTGCCCTGGATAAATGGCTGGAGTCACAGACAAAATAAACGTCATCGCCTTTTAACATCCGGTCCTTGGAGTTTGGTAAAATCCCCTTATCGTTCCTAATAATCCCAACAACGGTAATATTTAATTCAGGGAATAATTCCGTTAGCTGCTTCATCGGCGTATTTACGATGGGGCATTCTTCGCCACATCGAACACCTACAACACTAACCAGCCCGTTAGCCATTGGCACCACGTCAAATGCCCCAGGTACATGTAGTCGCCTTCCAATCGCTCGCGCGACCTCCCTTTCTGGAGAAATAATTACATCGATTGGCATATTATCTCTTGTAAAAAGATCTCCCCAGATAGGCTTTAGGTAACCGGGCTGTCTAATACGGGCTATTTTAGTTGGCACCTCAAAAAGTGAATGCCCTACCTGACACGCGACCATGTTTATTTCGTCAGAAAACGTGACCGCAATCAACATATCTGCATCTTGAGCACCGGCTTGTTCTAAAATGTCCGGTTGTGACGCATGCCCGTGAATACTTCTTACATCTAGTGTTTCACTGATCTTACGAACCAAGGTAGCATCTTGATCTACAATCGTTACATCGTTATTCTCGCCGGCCAGATGTTGAGCTATACCCGTGCCAACCAACCCTGCGCCACATATAACAACTTTCATAAAAAACTCCCAACCAACCAGAGTAGGTCGTTTATCCTAACTAACCCCTAAAGATTTTAATTTACGATGTAACGCAGAACGTTCCATACCCACAAAGCCTGCAGTTTGAGAGATATTACCCCCAAATCTATCAACCTGAGCGATTAAATACTCTCTCTCAAAATGCTCTCTGGCTTGCCTAAGTGCCATCCCCATTATCTCGTTACCCTTCTCTGATTTAAGACTAGCAGGAGCTACTGCTCCCAATTCCGGTGGAAGCATATCGACTTCAACTATGTTTTGAGAAAGTTCAGGCGCCATTATTAAAACCCATTCGATAATATTACGCAATTGTCGAACATTACCTGGCCAGTTATAGACTTGCAGAATAGCTATGGCTTCTTCGCTAATTTCAGTAATTTGACGTCCCGCCATCTCGGCTGATTTTCTTAGAAAATGGCGAGCTAGAAGAGGAATATCCTCCCGCCGCTCTTTTAACGCCGGAACTTTTATAGGAACAACATTAAGGCGGTAAAATAAGTCTTCTCTGAATTTTACTTTTGCAATTTCTTTGATTAGGTCCCTATTTGTGGACGCTATTACCCTAACATCAACCTCGACCTCTACCTCACCGCCTACCCGACGAAATTTCTGTTCTTGTAGCACTCGCACAATTTTACCTTGTGTCTCAAGGGGCATGTCAGCAATTTCATCTAGGAAAAGAGTACCTTTATGCGCTCTTTCAAAAACACCCACAATCTTTTCACCAGTATCCTGAGAAAAATTGCTATCGATCCCAAACAGTTCAATTTCAAGTCTATCTGGATTTAAAGATGCACAATTGAGAGCCAAGAATGGTGCATTAATCCGTCCAGATTTTGAATGCAACATTCTAGCAACTATCTCTTTTCCTGAACCAGCAGGGCCAGTGATTAATATTCTACTATTTGTTGGCGCGGCTTTTTCTATCGAATTTTTTAAATTAATAACCTCAGTAGATTTACCAATCAATTCTTCTCTTGGCCCCACTTGTTCTCTCAATTCTTTATTTTCCCGTTTTAACCCCGCTGCCTCGATTGCTCGCTTTACTAAAAGCAAAAGTTTATCAGCCTTGAACGGTTTCTCGATAAAATCATAAGCCCCAGCTTTAATAGCTGAAACGGCAGTTTGTATATTACCATGACCACTTATCATAATTACAGGACAACCAGGATAATGCTGTTGTATCCATTCTAGTATTTTGAGTCCATCCAACTGGCTATTTTGCAACCAAATGTCCAGTATTACCAAACTTGGAAGACGTAAATTGATACTTGTAATTACCTCATTGGAGTTAGCAGCCTCCCTCGTGTCATAGCCTTCATCCTGAAGGATACCAGATAATAATGATCTAATATCTAATTCATCGTCTACTATGAGGATGTCATTACTCATTTCATTTTAAACCTATTTCAATCATTTTTTAAATATCACAGAGCTGTCTAACTTATAAATTTAGGTATTTGCATGATAGCCGTTGCTCCTACTCCCAGATCACTACCATCCTGTATTTTAAATACACCACGATGGTCTTCAATAATCTTTGCTACAATCGCCAACCCCAATCCCGTTCCTTTCTCTCTCGTGGTGACATATGGTTCTATTAACCTATGACGACCCTCTTTTGGAAGACCTCGTCCATTATCTGAGATGATAATGTTGCCAAATCGATCTTCTACTGACAAGGCGATCTTTATTTTCCCGTTTTCTGACTGCAAATCTTCAGTTCTTGTTTCGATCGAGTCGATACTATTTTGGATAAGGTTGGTGACTGCTTGCCGAATTTGACGACTGTCACATTCAACAAACACTACATTTTCATCTAAAACTAAAGAGAAATCGATGTTTGAATGGGCTGCTTTTTGCAAAGACATTTGTTCTTTCACTAGCCCCACGAGGTCTACCCGCTTCATAACCGCACTCGGCATACGAGCAAACGAGGAAAATTCGTCTACCATTCCACCAATATCTTCAACTTGCCGGACAATGGTATCCGTTAACGTTTCGAACAAATTTGCCTCATCATTTATTAAAGGTAAATACTTTCTTTTCAATCGTTCTGCAGCCAACTGTATTGGCGTTAGTGGATTTTTAATTTCATGCGCTATTCTTCTGGCAACATCACCCCAAGCTGCCACACGCTGGGCCGACTGAAGTTCTGTAATGTCATCAAAAGTAACCACAAAACCATTTATATCTTTTTCTGAAACTTCCGCAGTTATCCGCGTTAATAATGTGATATGTTTGTCGCCCCTCACCAACTCAATTAGCGCTTCGACTTGATTGAAGTATGAAACCTCAACCTTTTTTGATAATTTTGCCATATCAAGCAAAGTAGACATTTCAGGAACAACTTCTGTCAAAGCTTTATTTCGCATATGATTTATATCTAGGCCTAAAAGTGCCGCTGCAGAGCGATTGGGTAAGGTGATTATTTCTGTCTTGTCTAATCCTATTACACCAGCCGAAACTCCACTTAAAACAGCTTCAGTGAAACGTCTTCTGGAATCTTCTTCTCTATGCGCCGCTATAAGATCTTCCCGTTGCCCTTGCAGCTGATGTGTCATATTGTTAAAAGCCTTTCCGAGCATATCCAGCTCACCAAGCTCAGATTCGGCGCTCACTCTTGCTGTTAAATCCCCATTACTAATTCGCTTAGATGCCAACATTAATTCGCCAATTGGATTCGCAAGTCTTGTTGCTAAATTAAGCCCAACCCAAACAGCAGCAAATAGCAATAATAACGCCATTATTGAAAATATTAATGCAAACGTAATTTGAATATCAAAACGCTTTCCCTCTAAATCTTTATATTGCGCGGCGGCACGTTTTGTTGTGTCAATATAAGCTAAAATTTCTGCATCAACAAAACGTCCCACGTAAAGATATGTATCAACGAAGTTATCGAGCCTAACGATTGCTCGTATACGATCCACTTCGCTTGTGATGGTCGCAACTTCACCGGCACGTGCGCGCTGAAACGCAGTCTCTGGAAATGGTTCAAAATCAAAAGTAAGACTGAGACCAGTCCTCGCAAGCACTTTTCCTGAGCCTTCAAATAATACCACCTCTGTCAAGTTTCTTATAGAAGCTTGTGCCCTAATAACTTTCATTAGTTGTTTGGGGCGATTATTCAATACGGATGCATCACGATTTAGATCATTGGCCATAGCTAACGCATCACCGCGGATATTCTGTCTATGTTCTTCAAGATAGGACTCTGCTACGAGTTGGGACGCGTCTACCGCGGTTCCTATTCTTTCACTAAACCATGACCTTATTCCAAAATCAAAAAGCAACACAGAAAAAATAGCCACTACGATTGTTGGTATAACTGCAACGACACTGAATAACAAAACCAATCTAGTATGAAGTTGGGCCCCAGCTAACCCCTGGCGCCTTCTAGACCATAATCTAACTAAACGGTATGCAACTAGCGCTCCGAGAACCAGCATTAATGTCAAATTTAAATATAAAAACGCAATAACTAGATTTGGGTCTGGTCCAGCTACATCAGCTTTAGCAAAAACTGTGTAAGTTCCGATACCAGAACCTAATGCCAGTATCGCAACAGTTACAAACAGTTTTTTTGAAATATTTTTTGATCGCAATGACCAGCCCTCATCACCATTTGGAAGTTTTCTGCCAAGCTCAGTACCGAGCCACCATCCCTTATCAAACAACATACCAAACTATGCTATTTCTTTGCTATTGTTATTCTGTATTTTCTATTAACGCTGTTAAGAAATATTTTGTATTTAATGACGGTTGATCGAATAAGACTCTTGCAAGAGCTTAATGTGTTTTCTTTTTAACAGGTATATCCAAATCACTAATTTTTTTTCTAAGCGTATTTCGGTTTAAACCCAATAAATCTGCTGTCCGAAGTTGGTTGCCATGAGTGGCTTCAAGTGTAACTGCAATCAGTGGTCGCTCTAACTCTCGCAAAATGCGAGAGTAAAGACCAGGCAATGGCAATCCATCTTTATGTGCATTAAAATATTCTCTTAAATGCCTTTCAATAGACTCCGATAAACTTTCTGACGACTCTGAACCGGCTTGATTTTTTTCGCTATTAACTTCAAATAACTCTTTTTTTATGGTTTCAGCAGTTATTATTTTTTCAGCATACAATGCGGATATACGTTTAACTAAGTTTTCTAATTCCCTTATGTTACCTGGCCAAGAATAATCTTCTAAAACTCTCATTCCGCCGGCATCAATTATTTTTTTTGGTAAACCTATATCCACTATTTGGTTTCCAAAATGATGAACCAAATCGGGTATATCACTGGATCGATTTCGCAGTGGTGGCACCCGGATGGGAACAACATTGAGCCTGTAAAACAAATCCTCCCTAAAAAGTCCTTGTCTAATTAGTTGACGTAAATCGCGATGAGTTGCTGTTATTATTCTTACATTCGATTTAATAGTTTTTGCCCCACCCACCATACTATACTCTCCATCCTGGAGAACTCTCAGAAGCCTGGTCTGAGCTTCAGAAGGCATATCGCCTATTTCATCTAAAAACAAAGTCCCATTTTGGGCTTCCTTAAATCGACCAATGCTTCTGTGCGTCGCTCCAGTAAAGGCACCTCTCTCATGACCAAACAATTCGCTTTCTATCAATTCTTTTGGAATTGCGGCCATATTTAACGCAACAAAGGGTCCATTACGACGCTTTCCATAGTTATGTAATGCGCGAGCAATTAATTCTTTTCCAGTTCCCGACTCACCGGTGATCGCGACTGTTAACTCCGTGCCCATAACTCTCGCCATAATTCTATAAATTTCTTGCATAGGTGGCGAACGCCCTATCAAATCCATTGGTTCATCATCTAATACTTTAGGCTCTGTATGAAGGTAGCCACGCTCATTATCAGGGCCCGATTCCAATGCTTTTTCAACAGTAAGCTTTAAAGCATTTAGATCAAATGGTTTGGCTAGATACTCAAAAGCACCACGTTCATTTGCCTGCACAGCGGTCATTAAAGTATTTCGAGCACTCATTACTATTATTTTTAAATGTGGTCTGAGTTGCTTGATTTTTGGCAACAACTCTAATCCATTCTCATCTGGCATAACTACATCCGTTATCACCAAATCACCCTCACCCGACTCAATCCATTTCCATAGTCCTGCTGCAGTTCCAACAGATTTCACTTGGTACCCTAATCTTGAGAGAGCTTGTGTTAGAACAGTTCGTATTGCTGTATCATCATCAGCAACCAATATTGAAGCATTGATGGACATTAAAAGAAATCCTCATCAATGCTATGATTTACATACTTTGTATCTCTGGTTTTAATTTGAATATCAGGCTCAACAACTGGCAAAGTTATATTAAACGTTGTGTTTTCAGGTAGAGAATCGACCTCAATAACACCGCCATGATCAGAAACTGCTTTTGCAACAAATGCTAATCCTAAACCGGTCCCAGAAACTTTTGTAGTGACAAATGCTTCAAAAATATTAGCAGTTAAGTCCTCAGGGATACCTATTCCATTATCCTGGATAGAAATTTGTAAAGGTAGGTTTACTTTTTCTTTTGTTCCGCCAACATTTACACGCATTCCATGCCGATAAGACGTTAAGATTTTTATTTCACCTCCAACTTTAGATACAGATTCACATGCATTTTTCATGAGATTGAGAAATAATTGTATTAAAATAAAGCGGTTACCTAGTACTGGTGGTAATGATGGGTCGTAAGCCTCTATAAAATTTACGTGGCTGCCAAAACCTGATGATGCTAACTGGCGGCAATGGTCTAGTATCTCATGAATATTTACTGCTGTTTTTCGGATTGGCCTTTCATCCGAGAACTCTTCCATTTTATCAACAAGGGAACATATTCTGTCAGTTTCTTCACAAATTAGGTCCGTCAACGACTGATCATCGCCTTTAATGGTCTGGGAAAGTAATTGCGCAGCGCCGCGAATACCCGATAATGGATTTTTTACCTCATGAGCCAACATCGCAGCCATTCCCGAAACCGAGCGCGCTGCTCCTCGGAACTGCTGTTGATGATGGAGCCTTTGCGCGATTGACCTCTCAAATAATGATACCCCAACTGCACCTTTGCTATCTGGGATAGGCGAGACCCCAATGTTCACAATCTTTAGACCTATCCGAGGCGTTTCAATCAAAAGATCATAATCGGATATACTTATTCCTTGAGTACGTGCCTGGTTTATCATGCCAAACAATGGAAGATCGTCAGGCAAGAGGTCTGATAACAATACTCCTTTAAGTGAGACGAAACTTCCACCGAAAAATAATTCTGCCGACGAGTTAAGGAATGCGATCCTGTTTTGGGCCGTGAGTGTTAAGAGAGGGCTTGGCAGAGCTTCTAAGATCTTTATTGGATCTATTTCTAACCCATCAGCAACATCATTATTTACTGGCGCATCTATTGACATCAAGCCGCCATTTTTTCTGTAGCAATACTATAAAGATCGTTAACTTCTGTAATTAAAGCAGATAGGCTGTTTGTCGCAAAAATCTTTTGACGAGCTTCCCCCGATGACGGTAATCCCTTTGTATACCATGCAATATGCTTTCTTGCTAACTTAGCACCATCTTGGAAGCCATAATGAGTTAGCATGTAATCTAAGTGCTCGATTAGAACTAATTTTTGTTCATCTAAACTTGGAGCCTCTTGAATTTTGCCTGTTTCAAGAAATTTTGTTATTTGGTTCAAAAACCATGGTCTGCCATAACTTCCCCTTCCAATCATCACACCATCTGCTTTGGAAAGTTCTAAACATTCCTTGGCGTCGTAGATGGTTCTTATATCACCATTTGCAATTACAGGAATTTTGACCGCACCCTTTACTTGGGCTATGAATGGCCAATCTGCCACCCCTTTATATAATTGACAACGAGTCCTTCCATGCACTGTTATCATTTGCACCCCTTCTCTCTCAGCAATTAGAGCCAATTCCGGTGCATTTCTATGGTCTAAATTCCACCCAGTTCTCATTTTGAGGGTCACAGGTACATTCACCGCCTTTATAACAGATTGTATTATTTTTTTAGCTAAATTTAAATCCTGCATGAGCGCGGAACCCGCATACCTCTTTACTACTTTTTTAGCGGGACACCCCATATTAATATCAATAAATGTTGCACCTCTATCCTCATTTATTTTTGCAGCTAACGCCATGTCTTCGGGGTCCCAACCAGCCAACTGAACAGCTAACGGGTAGTCTTCCACAAAGTTTGTATTAAACTTCCTCACAGATAAACTTTCGGTCTTTAAAAACTCTCTTGAGGCAATCATTTCTGAAAAAACCAACTCAGGACCTTGTTTTCTAACAATTTTTCTAAACGACAGGTCTGTAACACCAGACATTGGCGCCAAGAAAACCGGGGCAACAACCTCTATATCTCCTATTCTTATGCCCATTTTTTGATCAATTCACCTAATTGCACATAAATTAACCAAAAACATAACCCGGATATAGGTAAAACAAAAGAATTTTGTCTAAAGTCATAGAAGTATTTGCCCAACAAATTTTACTCCTGGATATGCAAGTGTCAGCATTAAGTAGGCAAACATGATAAAACGAACAGCAATCTTACCTCTGATCCCCGATCTTTCCTGCAAATAAACAACGAAACCAATAATAAGAAAGGCTAATGTCGTTAAAACTGTTTTATGATCAAAAACTAGAAATGTCTTTGTATTAAAATATTGCAAAATTACTCCGGTAAGAAGACCACAAAGAAGTATTAACTGTGCAAAGATTAACAATTTTGTCTGCAGTTTATTACCCTCATTAATAGCTGGCAATAGAGCCACCAACTTATTGTTTTTTTTGCCTTTTAAGGAACGCTGAGACAAATAAACCGCTAAAGAGACAATTGCAGACAATGAAATTAGAGCATAGGTCAAAACTGAGCTTATGATATGAACAAATATCCATTTTGAAGAAGAGTAAAAAACATGGGAAGTATCGTCCAAAGTGGAGAGACCAGCGGCACCAACGCCTAATACTAATAAATATGGAAAAATTAAGATCCCTAATCTGTGAGCAAAGGGATAAATTAAACAGGTCAAACAATAAACTAGCAAAATGGCAAGGAGCGTGACCCTCAGCGAGAACGCTACACCTGCCCCCCAATAATTAGCTAAAACATTTAGAGGAACGATTAACGATCCAACAACGGCCAATAATAACAAACTCCATTTAACCAAATTTGTCGATTGCGGTCTGCAATAGCTCATAAAACAGGCTGGAAGAAGCAGACTTAGAGAGAGAAAGTTTAAGGTTACAGACATAAGCTTTACACTAATATATCATAGGGAAAAGAAAATTGATCACAATTAAACCTTATAAGCAAATACTTAAAACTATGATACGATTAAAGCAGAAAACTGCATTTGGGTTAATAGTAGCAGCGGGGGCCGGAACTAGGGTTGGCGGACAAAGACCAAAGCAATATCATTTGGTCGGTGGGGAGTCAGTTTTATCACGCGCCATAAAACCATTTTTAAGTCACCCGCACATCACGGGAGTTGTTGTAGTTATCTCAAAAACCGACGAGCCGCTTTTCAAAGAGTGTTGTGGCCATTTGAAAAATGTCACGTTTGTATTTGGTGGGGAAAATCGGCAAGAATCTGTACGTTTAGGATTGGAGTCGTTATCTGACTATAATCCTGACAGCGTCCTTATTCACGATGGCGCTCGCCCTTTTCTTCCAGCAAGAGTTATCAGTGATATTCTTGTGCGGTTAGAAACCGAAGTATGCGTGATCCCTGTTTTACAAATAAATGACAGTCTTAAAAGGGCTAAAAATGGAAGAATAATAGAATCTGTTGATAGAACTGATCACTTAAGAACCCAGACCCCTCAAGGGTTTAGATATAGAGCGATCCTAAAAGCTCACCGAGATCACAATCAAGTATCTCTTACTGATGATGCTGCTTTATTTGAAGGTAATGGGAATACTTTGGCGACAGTAGATGGAAGCGATGCTTTATTCAAAATAACTTATAGTTGTGATTTAGAAAAAGCCGGTAAATATATTGCTTCCAATTATGAGTACCGAACAGGAATTGGGTTTGACGTTCACAAGCTAGGCCTTGGAAACAATGTAATTTTGTGTGGCATAGAATTACCCCATAATTCTGCTCTTATTGGCCATTCGGATGCGGATGTCAGTTTCCATGCAATCACCGATGCATTACTGGGTGCAATGGCCGAAGGTGATATTGGAGATCATTTTCCCCCAACAGAGGAACAATGGAAGAATGTATCTTCAGAGATATTCCTACAGAAGGCTGTCGAATTATTGTCGACAAAAACCGGTGAAATTGTAAATTTAGATGTGACAATAATATGTGAACTACCAAAAATAAAACCATACAAATTTAAGATGCGGCAAAACCTCTCAGAAATACTTCAAACCCCATTGAAAAATATAAGTATCAAAGCGACAACAACTGAGGGCCTTGGAGCTATCGGGCGGAAAGAGGGTATTGCCACCCAAGCGATAGTGACAATTCGGTTACCCTATTGAGATGTTTAATGCGCAACTGTCCCTGAAAAATCCAGCAGTATTCCTTGCAACTTTAGGAGGAATAGGCTGGTTGCCAAAGGCACCCGGAACTTGGGCATCATTGATAACGCTGCCCTTAAGTTTTTTTATTAT
Source organism: Rhodospirillaceae bacterium (assembly GCA_002708305.1). Lineage (GTDB taxonomy): Bacteria > Pseudomonadota > Alphaproteobacteria > Thalassobaculales > Thalassobaculaceae > UBA7326. Next base: position 70,862 of record PANE01000027.1, on the reverse strand, counting down.
TAGTTTATATGGCCCACTAGGTTTAGCAGTTTTCTGCTTTATAATTTTCTTTGTTGGTGTGTGGGCTTGTAGTTTTTATTCAGCGCTCACCAAAACCCATGACTCAGGGGACTGTGTGATTGATGAATGTTTGGGGCAAAGCCTGGTTATTTTGTTTACCCCCATAGATCCAATGTTATATGCAATCGCATTTGTCTACTTTCGGTTCTTCGATATCTTTAAACCATGGCCTACAAAATGGTTCGATCAAAATGTCAAAGGCGGATTAGGTGTAATGCTTGACGATGTTGTTGCAGCAGTCCAAGCATCCATCGTAATGGCTTTAACAATTGAAGTTTTGAATGTATTCTAATTTTCTTTAATATATACAATGGACAGTGCAGTGTTTTCTCAAGAAGTGAAAAATAACGTATTTAATATTTTGAATTTGTGTAATCAAAAGAACATCAAAATTGTGACCGCCGAGAGCTGCACAGGAGGTCTAATAGCCGGATGTTTAACTGAAGTTCCAGGCTCATCTAGGGTTGTTGAAGGGGGCTTCGTAACTTATTCAAATAACTTAAAAAACTCTATTTTATTAGTTAAATTAGAAGAAATCGAGCAACATGGGGCTGTAAGCGAGGAAGTTGCTCGATCAATGGCAGAAGGCGCATTGCTAATATCAAAGGCCGATATAGCAATAGCATGCACCGGCGTAGCTGGCCCAGACGGAGGAACGCCCCTAAAACCATTGGGCTTAGTTCACCTATCATGTGCTTTACGCAACTATCAAACGATGCACCAAAAATATAATTTTTTGGGCGACAGAGGCGAAATCCGCTCAGCTACCATTAATGCTGCCTTAAAACTTGTAGAGGCACAATTAGGTATTATTTGATCCCTGGCACCACACTCTTGGAAATAGTGTGATCAAGAGCCTCATAATCATGGTACCCTATGCTTTTATATATTTCTTCACGCTTCATTAATTTATTCAGATAGCCTTCTTGTCCATCGCGTTGATAAAGATGCGAGTATAATTCTTGCATGGCCAGAGCTTCGCAACGTAATGAGGTAACAGGCCAAATGACAATACTAAAACCAAGATTTCTAAACTCTTCACCGGTAATATAAGGGGTACGACCAAACTCAGTCATATTTGCCAGCGTTGGCACACCTATCGCATCGTTAAATTTTCTCATCTGGTCTTTGTTGGTTAACGCCTCGGGAAAAATAATGTCCGCTCCTGCGTCAACATATAGCTTTGCGCGTTCCAAAGCTGAATCAAAGCCCTCCGAAGCTGCCGCATCGGTTCTTGCAATAATACGCAGATGCTTCCGTGCCTTTCTTGCGGCAGATATTTTTCTGGCCATAGCTTCGGGTGTATTTAATAACTTATCAGATAAGTGCCCACATTTTTTTGGGAGAATTTGATCTTCAATTTGAACAGCTGCAGCCCCAGCTTGTTCCAAATCCTGGACTAACCGCATAACGTTTAAAGCCTCTCCATACCCGGTATCACCGTCGACAATAAGCGGAAGCTTCGATGATCTGCATATCACGCGAACAAAAAGAAGAAGCTCTTCCATAGTCATCACCCCTAGGTCAGGCAACCCAAGACTAGATGATAACGCCCCACCCGATAAATATAATGCTTCAAAACCCGCTTCCTTGGCTAAAAGTGCCGCTAAAGCATTGTGCGTACCAGGAACGCGAACGATATCGGCTCCGGAATACAATTTTTCCAATTTTTCTCCTGGAGAAAGAGGACCATCCGGATGTGTGAACCATGTCATATAAAACCTCATATGTTATTAAGTTGTGTGTCATATTTGTTATCACTTTAAAACTAGAATATTTATTTTAATACAAAGAAGGATTGATGACATCTAGATTTTTCAGACCCAATAGTCATAATGCTATCGGAGTTGCGAATTACTAAAGTGGAAAGCGATGTTTAATATTATTGGACTGGGTATTAGTCTCACCTGTTTTTGGCTTTTGATGTCCGGCCATTACACTCCACTTTTACTTTCACTAGGAGGTATCTCCGTTCTTTTTGTTTTGTACCTCACGAGAAGAATGGACCTTTTTGATAAAGACACATTTCAGTTTTCCATGAAATGGAGATATCTCGGTTACTGGATTTGGCTTGGAAAAGAAATTTTTAATTCTAATATCGCCGTCGCCAAAGTCGTACTGTCCCCTAGACTGAATATCTCCCCTCGGATGATAGAGTTCAAATCGTCACAAAAGACAGAACTAGGCCTCGTTATATTTACAAATTCTATTACGCTAACACCTGGCACGGTTTCAGTGGATATAGAGGATGATAAAATAATCGTTCACGCACTTAACGCAGAACTTGCTAGGGGAGTTTTAAACGGAGAAATGGACTCAAGAGTTACAGCGTTAGAGGTTTTATAAGGTGTTGATCGCTGCTACAACTGCTCTGCTAATCGCTATGGTATTGACATTATTTCGAGCCATCGCTGGCCCTAGCTTGTTCGATCGAGTTCTAAGTGCGAACAGTTTTGGAACAAAAATTGTTTTACTAATTGGACTGCTGGGTTTTTTAACTGGAAGACCGGACTTTCTGGATATAGCTCTACTCTACGCGCTTGTTAATTTCGTAGGGACAATTGCGATTTTAAAATTCTTTCGATACCGGAACCTTGGTTTATCTAGCGACGAAATCGCAAGCAGGGAAGATACTCAATGATTGACGTTATTATTAACAGCGCATCAGCCACTTTAATTGGTGCAGGCTCCATATTCATATTAATTGGAGCTTTAGGTCTTGTTCGTCTTCCTGACTTTTATACCCGAATGCATGCTGCCGGTGTCACAGATACACTTGGTGCAGAATTATTGTTACTAGGAATGATGCTACAAGCAGGTTTAAGCCTCGTTACCCTAAAACTCATGTTAATCTCTTTATTCATTTTCTTTACTAGCCCTACATCTACCCATGCAGTCGCAAATGCTGCACGAGTTATGGGGCTTCGCCCAATGTCAGGATCTAAAGATATTCTCACTTCAAATGAAAACACCTAAAGATGCCGATGCCAGACATAATTACCATCGTAGACATTGTTTTACTTGCACTTTTATCCATCACGGCAGTGGCAATATTAATGATGCGTCATTTATTTGCCGTAGTAGCTTTGACTGGAGCATTTAGTTTATTATCAGCTGGTTTACTTGTTACTTTGGATGCAGTCGACGTCGCTTTCACCGAAGCTGCTGTGGGAGCTGGTATATCTACAGTACTTATGTTGGGGACCTTAGCATTAACACGCAGAAGAGAGTCTAGGCCTCCTCGCCTATCTCCCATAGGGCTACTTATTATTATCATAACCGGGGCAGCACTTATTTATGCAACCCCTGATATGCCCAAATTTGGAGACCCTAATGCTCCAAGTCATCAGCACATTATCCCCTCTTATATTAAAGGGTCTCAAGACGAGATTGGGATACCAAATATTGTTACGTCAATACTTGCAAGCTATAGGTCCTTCGATACGTTGGGAGAGGTAGCCGTAATATTTACTGCAGGGATGGGCGTGATCATTCTTCTTGGACGAAGACGGGAAGACGAACATGGTTATTCTGAGGATGTCGCTGCTTACCCTCTTGTAGATGAAGGCAAACTAAAGATTGATGGCGAGGCAGAATGAGGCACCATTTAGTTTTAAGAGTAATTGCTAAGATGTTGATACCTTTCATACTTCTTTTTGGACTTTATGTTCAATTCCATGGAGATTTTGGGCCTGGAGGCGGATTTCAAGCAGGCGTGATTTTTGCCGCGGCGTTTATCCTTTACGCCTTAGTGTTTGGGGATGATCAAGCCCGAAAAGTTGTACCTGATAAAGCCCTGATAGTTTTAGTCCCATTAGGGCTTATTTTATATGCAGTTACAGGTTTTTATGGATTATTTCTAGAAGGTAATTTCCTGGATTATAATGTTCTCTTGAACTCTCCAAAAGCGGGACAACATATTGGTATTTTTATTGTTGAGCTGGGTGTCGGAATAACCGTGGCCGCGGTAATGATTAGTATTTTTAGGGCATACGCCGGCAGAACGCGTGCTATCGATGACGAGGATTGGTGAGAATGTTGGAAGCAATCTTCAATCATTATAATTATTGGCTCATAATATTTTTGATGATGACAGGGTTATATATCGTTGTTTCCCGGGGTAATTTAATTAAAAAAATAGTAGGCCTCAATATTTTCCAAACATCAGTATTTCTTTTATATATTACCATTGGCAAAGTTAATGACGGAACCGCGCCAATTCTAACAGGAAAATCTGAAATCTTTTCAAATCCCCTTCCTCATGTCCTAATACTGACTGCAATTGTTGTCGGAATATCAACCACAGCACTCGGTTTGGCACTAGTCGTTCGCATTAGAGAAAGTTATGGAACTATTGAGGAAGAAGATATTCTCGTATCTGAGGGCCATCAAACTGAAATGGAACTAAATAAAATTCAACCATGACAAACTGGCTGCACCATATCCCCATACTCATAGTTGCGGTTCCACTTATAAGTGCACCAATTTGCATTCTATTCACCTTTGGGGCTAACCGAAAGGCTGCCTGGTTTTGGACCTTATTGGTGAGTTGGTTTGCATTTTTGTGTTCTATTTATTTATTAAATCACGTGTTGGAAAATGGGATAATAAGCTATCATTTAGGAAGCTGGGAGCCACCACTCGGGATAGAATATAGAATAGACCTCATTAACGCTTTTGTACTATTGATAGTATCAGGTATAAGCGCGATAGCTATTCCTTTTGGCCGTTTAGTAGTCGATAAAGAGATAGAGCCAGATCGCCAAATTCTTTTCTATACCACCTATTTGCTCTGCTTGACGGGGCTTTTAGGTGTGACGATAACTGGGGATGCTTTCAATATTTTTGTGTTTCTAGAGATTTCATCGCTTTCCTCATACGTTCTCATCGCTATGGGCGTTCGAAGCGACAGACGAGCATTAACAGCAGCATATAATTATTTAATCCTTGGCACGGTAGGCGCCACATTTTTTGTCATCGGCCTAGGTTTTCTCTACATGGTTACCGGCACCTTAAATATTATGGATTTGTCCGATCGGCTGACACATTTGGCCGATAATAAAGCGGTGCACGCTGGCTATGCATTTATAATTATTGGTCTAGCATTAAAAGTGGCGTTATTTCCAATGCATGTTTGGTTACCTAACTCCTATACCTATGCCCCTTCTCTGATCAGTATTTTTTTAGCCGCGACAGCAACCAAGGTATCAATTTATGTTCTTTTGCGTTTTTTGTTCAAAGTCTTCGGGTTTTCCTTTGATTTCATTCCATTAACTCTAACTTTTATCTTTTTACCTTTAGCGATTACTGCGATTTTCTTTGGTTCTGTTGGCGCCATTTATCAGACAAATATTAAACGCCTATTTGCCTATTCAAGCGTCGCTCAAATTGGATATATCGTCATGGGTATAGCGCTTTCTAATACGATTGGCTTAACTGCGGCTGTCTTGCATATTTTTAATCATGCGCTAATTAAAGGTGCAATTTTTATGGCAGCAGGATGCTTGGTCTTCCGCGTAGGAAAATTAACCACTTATACTATCCGTGGACTAGGTAAGGAAATGCCATGGACTTTCGCCGCCCTCGTACTAGCTGGTTTGAGCCTTATAGGCATTCCCACAACCGTTGGCTTTATAAGTAAATGGTATTTATTATTGGGTATTATGGAAAACGGGTGGTGGCCCATAATTCCATTGATAGTAATAGGATCACTGTTAGCGGTGGTTTATATGTGGAAAATCATAGAAGCGGCATATTTTTTTCAAGCACCACAGGATAGAGCGCCGGTTAAAGAGGTGCCACTGGAATTACTTATACCGCTTTGGGTCCTTGTAGGATGCAACTTCTACTTTGGTATACAAACTGAGATTACTATTAGGATCGCTAAAGAAGCGGCAACTATTCTCTTGGGTAACAGTCCATGAGTACCGAAATAGTTATTGCCCTTGCTCTAGTTACCCCATTAATAGCCGTAATTGGTATTTCCTTAAGCACAAATACACCCAATTTAAGAGAAACAATAACCCTGCTTTCAGCTACGATCTTATTCGCCTTTATATGTTTTCTCCTGCACCAAATATCAAATGGCCAAAACGCGACTTTTAAATTATTTGAAGTGATACCGAACCTCATGATCGCGTTCAATATCGAGCCGTTAGGAATGCTATTTGCTACCATTGCATCCGGGTTATGGATCATCAATTCACTATATTCAATAGGTTACATGCGGGGTAACCAGGAAGAGAACCAAACCCGATTTTATATTTGTTTCGCAATAGCAATTTCAAGTTCCATGGGAATTGCCTTTGCTGGCAATATGTTTACGCTTTTTATCTTTTATGAAATTTTAACATTATCGACTTACCCGCTTGTTACCCATAAAGGAACACCGGAAGCGAAGGCTGGTGGACGACGTTATCTGGGACTTCTCATTGGTACTTCAATCGGATTCCAACTAATTGCCATTATATGGACCTGGTTTTTGACTGGCACGCTGGACTTTACACCGGGTGGTATTTTGAACGGTAAAATTGAGCCAACTATTTTACCGTTTTTATTAGCTCTATATATGTTTGGGATAGGAAAAGCAGCCCTAATGCCATTCCATAGTTGGTTACCCGCGGCCATGGTCGCCCCTACCCCTGTGAGTGCATTGCTTCACGCTGTTGCCGTTGTCAAGGCCGGTGTTTTTACCGTTTTAAAAGTTATTGTGTATATTTTTGGCATTGATTTTTTGAGCGCCACTGGCGCGTCCACATGGTTAATTTGGGTAGCATCATTTACGCTTCTAGTTTCTTCTTTAATTGCTCTTAGCAAAGATAATTTAAAAGCCCGGCTAGCATATTCTACAGTCAGCCAGCTATCATACATAGTATTGGCTGCAGCACTGGCCACCAAGTTAAGTATTTTAGGAGCAGGCCTTCATATAGCTACACATGCTCTAGGAAAAATTACGCTTTTCATGTGTGCAGGGGCCATTTATGTGGCTACACGCAAAACCGAGATTAGCGATATGGATGGTTTGGGACGACTGATGCCGTTTACATTCATAGCTTTTGCAATTGGGGCTTTTAGCATAATCGGATTACCGCCATTTGCTGGAGTTTGGAGTAAATGGTATATGGCATTGGGCGCCGCAAACCTTGAATTATTTCTGGTTATCGCAATCTATATGGTTAGTTCATTATTAAATGTCGGCTATTTACTCCCGGTAGTTGCGCGAGCATTCTTTAAACCGTTGCCGCAGCAATTACAGCCCTCTGGATCAAAAAATCTCAGTGAGGCCCCTCTCCTATGCGTTACACCGCTTTGCATTACTGCACTTGGATGTTTTTTCCTCTTCTTTTTTGCGGATGAAGTTATCGATCTCTTGCGACCAATTGTAAATTAAGGTGTTGATGTGATTAATCCAAAAAAATCCAACGTTAAGACCGCCCACGAAAACATCCCAATTGATGATCGCGAAGAGTATTGGATAGAGAGAAAATCAACCATCAAAGGCATTTTGTATGGATTGTTTATCATCTGCATTGCCCTATTTGTAGCAGATGCTTTTTATCATAAACATATCGTTTTTAAGATACAGTCGTTGTTTGGCTTCTATGCTATCTTTGGTTTTTTCATGTGTGTTGGATTAGTTCTCGCTGCCAAATTTTTAAGGTTATTTCTAATGAGAGATGAGGACTATTATGACAGTGATAGATAACCTCATTCTAATCTTAAATCCTGGCATTTTCTTGATACTCGGTGGCCTAATATCTAACATTTTGCCATTAAAAATTTCCAAAACGTTGAATATTGCACTCCCTTTACTCCTTTTGGTGAATCTATGGAATACCGATCAAGGTAACCACTTCAGTGCGTTGTTCCTTGGCTATAACCTAGAACTGTTCAGGGTTGACGATTTTAGCTATATTTTCGGTATCATTTTTCTTATCGCCATCGCAGTTGCAAATCTCTATGCAATCAGTGCAACCACCAGTAGAATTGAACCATCTGCATCAATGATTTATGCGGGTAGCGCGACGGCTGCCGTTTTTGCCGGGGATCTCATTACACTTTTTATTTTTTTCGAGATCGCCGCTATTTCCTCGGTTTTTTTGATATGGGCAAGAGGTACTAAAAGATCTTTTTCAGCTGGTTTTAGGTACTTAATAGTTCAAATTGGTGCCGGTGTAATACTCCTGTCTGGTATCCTCATATATACATCCGCTTCTGGCTCAATCGGCTTTAATGAAATTGGGATTGATGCACCTGGTGGACTGCTGATTTTTATTGCATTCGGTATAAAATGTGCGTTTCCATTTTTTCATAACTGGCTTCAAGATGCTTATCCTGAAGCCACCGTAAGTGGTACAGTCATTCTATCTTCCTTTACAACTAAACTAGCCATCTATGCTTTAGCTAGATCCTATGCGGGAACCGATATTCTAATCTGGATTGGCGCATTGATGGCAGCCTTTCCTATATTTTATGCAGTAATCGAAAACGATCTGCGACGAGTATTGGCCTATAGCCTGAATAACCAGCTTGGCTTTATGGTAGTTGGGGTTGGTATAGGGACTGAGATGGCCTTAAACGGGACGTTTTCCCACGCTTTTTGCCATATTCTGTATAAATCCCTCCTTTTTATGTGTATGGGGGCAGTCCTGCTTCGCACGGGCACCGCAAATGGTTCAGACTTGGGGGGGCTATTCAAATCTATGCCGTGGACGACAGGCTTTTGCATTGTTGGTGCCGCTTCAATTTCTGGATTTCCATTGTTCAGCGGTTTTATTTCTAAGTCTATGATCCTAACCTCTGTTTCGGATGGTGGTCATTGGGGAGTCTGGTTAGTTTTACTATTCGCATCGGCTGGAGTATTTCATCATTCCGGTATAAAAATTCCATATTTTGCTTTTTTTGCCCATGATCAGGGTCTTAGGCCAAAAGAGGCACCTATGCCGATGCTTATTGCTATGGGTATTACCGCTAGTTTATGCTTTTTTATAGGGATCTACCCCGACTTTTTATACTCACTCCTTCCCTTTCCTGTAGATTATGCTCCATACACAACCTCACATGTAATCAATCAACTGCAACTTCTCATGTTTTCCGCACTCGCTTTTGCTGTTTTGATGGTCTTCAAGATTTATCCACCAGAACTGCGGTCAACCAATATTGATTTTGATTGGATCTACCGCAAGGGACTTTATACTCTGATAACCTCTTTAGGAAAGTCTATAAAATATACTGAAGACCTTCTTTTTTCTGTTACTTCAAAAGGACTTAAAATTCTAATGGCGTTTGTTCATCTTCGTTTTGCTTCTCTCAATAGAAGTGCGCAGACTTCAATCGTTGGAAATGCATTGGTGTGGGTACTTGCCCTATTACTTTCACTATTAGTTCTAGCCTATTCGATGTAGAAATTGTAGAACTGACAAAGGTTCGATGTTCAGTTGATTTTGAATATAAAACAAATATTTATGAAAGGTATTAAAAGTTGGAATTGAAGGGTAGCTTTGATCTTGCCGCACCTAAACAGCAGGTTTGGGATGCACTCAATGATCCTGAGGTTTTAAAAGGATGTATCCCTGGTTGTGAGGAAATAGACAAAACATCTGACACCTCATTTTCCGCTAAAGTCACCGCCAAAGTAGGGCCAGTCAAGGCAAAATTCACTGGTGATGTTACCCTCTCCGATCTTGATCCCCCGAACGCCTATAAAATATCAGGCGAGGGAAAAGGTGGTGCTGCAGGTTTTGCAAAAGGTGGCGCTAATGTATCTCTAAAAGACAATGATAGTGGAGGTACTACTTTGGAGTATGCCGTCACAGCGCAAGTTGGAGGCAAACTCGCACAGATTGGGTCACGCCTGATCGACTCAACAGCAAAAAAAATGGCACGTGAGTTTTTTGAAACTTTCGGTAAAATAGTTGATAAAGATGAAACTGGCGATAATAATAATCCCACGGCATTAAAAGGGGAAAACGAAATGAGCAATGATAAGAATTCTGATGAAAATATATACCCTGGCACCCACTGGACTATTTGGCTAGTCGGAGCAATATCGGTAGCGTCATTCATAGCGTTCATCATTAACCTCTAAAAACGCTTGCGCTTACAGATTTTATCATAATGTAAATACGAGGAACTTCTGATGGAAACAAAAGCAGCAATAGCTACGGCGGCCGGTAAACCACTAAGTATTGAGACTGTTACCTTGGATGGCCCCCGCGAGGGCGAAGTGCTTGTAGAAATAAAGGCCACTGGTATTTGCCACACTGATGAGTTTACCCTTTCAGGTGGAGACCCCGAGGGAATATTCCCCTCAATACTGGGCCATGAGGGAGCTGGGATTGTTCTAGAGTGTGGTCCAGGAGTGACAAGCCTCAAAGCGGGAGACCATGTCATCCCTCTCTACACACCAGAATGCAGACAATGTAAGGCATGCTTGTCCGGGAAAACTAACTTATGCACCGCTATTCGGGCGACACAAGGGCAAGGAGTTATGCCTGATGGCACTAGTCGCTTCAAACTTGGCGGTGAAACCATCTACCATTATATGGGGTGCTCCACATTTTCTAATCATACCATACTACCAGAAATAGCATTGGCTAAAATACGCGACGACGCGCCCTTTGATAAAGTTTGTTATATCGGTTGTGGCGTTACAACAGGGATTGGTGCTGTCATCAATACGGCGAAAGTAGAAGCAGGGTCTAACTGTGTGGTTTTTGGTCTTGGCGGCATAGGACTTAATGTTTTACAGGGTCTTAAAATGGTAGGGGCGAATAAAATTATCGGTGTTGATCTGAATCCTGATCGTAAAGCGCTAGGTGAGAAATTTGGGATGACACACTTTGTAAATCCAAATGAAGTTGAGGGCGATTTGGTACCTTACCTCGTGGATTTGTCAGATGGCGGAGCCGATTACAGTTTCGAATGCATTGGAAATGTTAATACAATGCGGCAGGCTTTAGAGTGTGCCCATCGCGGCTGGGGAGAAAGTATTATTATTGGCGTCGCTGGCGCTGGACAAGAGATATCAACACGTCCTTTTCAGCTTGTTACGGGGAGGATCTGGAAAGGTACTGCTTTTGGTGGCGCAAAAGGTAGGCGAGACGTTCCACAAATAGTGGATTGGTATATGGAAGGTAAGATTAACATTGATGATCTAATCACTCACACTATGCCTTTAGAGGAAATAAACAAAGGGTTTGATTTAATGCACGCGGGTGAGTCGATTAGATCAGTTGTAATTTTTTGAAGTGAAAATGAACCGCGATCGATCAACACACAGGATTTAAAACGTCATCTTAACTTTAAAAAGGCCTCGTATGGATCAAGTTTACAAAGTGCGGTCTATTCACGAATGCTTTGGTGGACAGGTGGGGTTTTATACACACAGGTCTGTCGAGACAAAAACAGCAATGAATTTTTCAGTTTTTTTACCGCCACAGGCAAAACATTCAAATGTCCCAGCCCTTTTCTATTTAGCTGGATTAACCTGTACAGAAGAAACCTTTATGATAAAGGCCGGGGCTCAAAAGCTAGCGTCACGGGAAGGTTTGGCATTAATTTGCCCAGATACCAGCCCCCGAGGAGCGGGTATTGAAGGAGAAGATGAAGATTGGGATTTTGGAACAGGTGCTGGATTTTATTTAGATTCAATAAAAGCCCCTTGGTCAAAAAATTATAGGATGTACAGCTATATAACCCAGGAACTTATAACTTTAGTTCAAGGATCATTTCCTGTGGATGTAGATAGAATTGGCATTTTTGGGCACTCTATGGGTGGACATGGTGCTCTAACTATACACCTTAAGAGACCAGATATTTTCAAGACAAGTTCTGCGTTCGCGCCGATATGTGCTCCAGCTAAGTGTCCATGGGGAGAAAAAGCTTTTACAAATTACTTGGGCAATGACCGTAACACTTGGACTAACTATGATGCTAGTTATCTAGTCAAAATTAATGGTGCGGGACCTGAGATATTAATTGATCAAGGACTAGAGGATAGCTTCTTAGAAAAAGAGTTACACCCTCATCTATTTGAAGAGGCTTGTAAAAATTCTGGCAGAAGCCTTATCCTTAGGCGACACAAGAATTATGATCACGGATACTACTTTATAAGTTCTTTTATCTCAGATCATATTCACCATCATTTAAAACTTTTATGATTAAATCGATTTCTTTTACAAGCCTTGAGTAATTTAAATAACGAGGTAGGCAGATTGCGTTGAAAAAATAACCAAATATTGCCCACACCTTTACGACCGATGCGCAGAAATATAATCTTAATGTTACTTATCAGTGAAGAGTTCTATAATAATGCCAATTAAAATCCCACAGAATCTGCCTGCCAGCAAAATTCTGGAAAAAGAGGGTGTTTTGCTTATTCAGGAAGACGACGCAATTCGTCAAGATATTCGGCCGTTAAAAATTGCTTTATTAAATTTAATGCCAAAGAAAATAGAAACAGAAACTCAGATAGCTCGCGTTTTAGCTGGCTCACCACTGCAAATAGAAATGACACTCGTTGCTATCGGCGGTCATCAACCAAAAAACACCTCCCGAGATCATATGATTGATTTCTATAAGGCTTGGATAGACATTAAAAACGAGAAATTTGATGGACTAATAATTACAGGGGCCCCAATTGAGCAAATACCGTTTGAAGATGTAGATTATTGGGACGAATTATGTCAGATTTTCGACTGGTCTAGAAGCAATGTATTTGGATTATTTAATCTCTGCTGGGGCGCCCAGGCTGCTTTGTATCATTTTCATGACATCCCCAAATATCAACTAACAAACAAAAGGTTTGGCATTTATTCCCACAATGTCTGCAACAATAAGTCTATCCTCCTTCACGGTATTGATGATGAAATTCAAATACCGGTTTCACGACATACAGAAAACAGAATTACTGATTTTGAAAAGTTACCACAATTGGAGATACTGATCGATTCTAAAGAGGCCGGAATGTGTCTAGTTCATGATAAAAAACTGGGACATTTTCATATGTTTAATCACATAGAGTATGACTCTAACACTTTAGATGAAGAACATAAGCGCGACTTAGAAGCAGGTAAATCGACTAGCTTACCAAAAAACTACTACCCTAATGATGATATAAATAAGCCACCAATTAATACATGGAGAGGAAACGGGCATCTTCTTTTTACAAATTGGATAAATTATCTGTATCAAAGCGCACCATTTAAAATTACGGATATTGGAAAAGACGCAATTTATATAAAATTCGAAGGCTAATGAGCATTATTACAAATTTTGAATAATTAATTGGTTAATATCTTTTGTCTATTTTTAAAGAGATGGCTTTTTCCGTTCAAAAACTGCGCGTGCTTGTAAAATAATAAAATAAACACCTATTTCCTTGACCAATTGAATTTAGACATCGAAACTGTTATTTCGAGTATGGTTTGGGAAATTACATACCGTTATTTAAGTTATAAGATAGACAAGCAGGTAGTTGAAAAATTTAACGATTCAACAGGGGGGAGCACTAAATGCCCACAGTAACAATGAGGGTTAACGGGAAAACTGTTTCTGGAGAAGTTGAAGCAAGAACACTTCTTGTACAATTTTTAAGAGAACATCTAAGATTAACCGGAACACATGTTGGTTGTGATACCAGTCAATGTGGCGCGTGTGTGGTCCATGTGGACGGCAATTCAGCAAAAAGTTGTACTATGCTTGCCGTTCAAGCCATAGATGCTGACATTACGACAATAGAAGGCCTTGCTGATGGTGAAACACTGCATCCTATGCAAGAAGCCTTTCGTAATAATCACGGGCTACAGTGCGGTTTCTGCACTCCTGGAATGGTGATGAGTGCAGTTGATTTAGTTAATAAAAACCCAACGGCTTCAGAAACTGAAATAAGAGAATGGTTAGAAGGTAATATTTGTCGATGCACTGGTTATCACAATATTGTCAAATCTATTCAAGAAGCAGCAGAAAACGTGGGAGGTTAATATGCCCGATGGAGTTATTGGCACTGGTATTGGTGCAGTCGTTAAACGCGTAGAAGACTTCAGGTTTTTAACCGGTAATGGAAATTACACAGATGATATAAACAGGCCCGGCCAAACCTATGCATATATGCTTCGAAGCCCTCATGCGCACGCGACGATTAATTCGATTGATACAGCGGTTGCGGAGGCTGCACCGGGTGTTGTTGCCGTTTTCACAGGAGATGATATGCAGGTGGGAGGCTTACCCTGTGGTTGGCAGATACATTCCGAAGATGGCTCTCCAATGCACGAACCCCCCCACCCATCATTGGCGCAAGGAAAAGTTCGGCATGTTGGTGACCAGGTTGCGGTGGTTATCGCTGAAACTCTGGAGCAAGCGAAAACAGCAGCAACGTTAATAAACATCGATTATGGCATTCTTCCTGCGGTTATGGACATGAAGGCGGCAGAAGCTGGTGGAACTTTAGTACATGAAGAAATAGAAACCAATAAATGTTACGACTGGGGTATTGGGGATAAATCTGCTGTAGATGAGGCACTGGCTTCTTCTGCTCACATTACAGAAATAGACATAGTAAACAATAGATTAATACCAAATGCTATGGAACCGAGAGCTGCTGTCGCCGAATTCAATAAAGCCACTAGTGAATATACCGTTTATACAACCAGCCAAAACCCCCACGTTATACGACTTCTGATGGGTGCGTTTGTTCTATCGGTGCCAGAGCATAAGTTGAGGATAATAGCACCAGATGTAGGCGGTGGATTTGGGTCAAAAATTTTTCTTTACGCTGAGGAAACTATAATAACATGGGCATCAACAAAAGTTGGCAGGCCGATAAAGTGGACAGCGGAAAGATCTGAAAGCTTTATGACTGACGCCCATGGCCGAGACCATGTGACGCATGCAAAGCTTGGTATGGATGAAAATGGTATTTTTACTGCATTAAAAGTCGAGACATATGCAAATATGGGAGCGTATCTATCAACGTTCGCAACTAGTGTACCGACATATCTATATGCTACTTTATTGGCAGGTGTTTATAAAACTCCTGTTATTTATGCCAACGTAAAAGCTATTTTCACTAATACTGTACCAGTTGATGCATACAGAGGTGCCGGTCGACCTGAAGCATCATATTTACTGGAAAGAATAGTTGATAGAGCTGCAAGGGAAATGGGTATTGAACAAGTTGACATACGCCAGAGAAATATGATCTCCGCTGATGCCTTCCCTTATCAAACCCCCGTTGCTCTCGAATACGACAGTGGTGACTATCAAGCAACACTCGCCTCTGCTATGAAACTTGCTGAAACCAGTGGGTTTGATTTGCGTAAAAAGGAATCTCAGGCAAGAGGAAAAAAACGCGGGATCGGATATTCAACCTATATCGAAGCCTGTGGTATAGCCCCCTCCGCTGTTGCAGGTGCCCTCGGTGCTAGAGCCGGATTGTATGAATCCGCTGAGGTTCGGGTTCACCCCACCGGGTCGGTGACTGTATTTACCGGAAGCCATAGTCATGGCCAAGGCCATGAGACTACTTTTGCTCAAATTGTCTCCGAGCAATTAGGAATCCCAATCGAGAATATTGAGATAAATCATGGGGATACGGGAAATGTTCAATTTGGGATGGGAACATATGGGTCACGTTCTCTTGCAGTAGGTGGTGAGGCTCTGCTGCGAGCGACAAACAAGATAATTGATAAAGCATCCAAAATCGCGGCACATTGCTTGGAAGCGGCGGTTGATGATATCGAATTTAAAGAAGGAAACTTTACTGTCTCCGGAACCGATAAATCAATGGCTTTTGGTGAAGTCGCCCTTACTGCATATGTTCCACATAATTTCCCTCATGATGAATTGGAACCAGGGCTAGATGAAACAGCTTTTTATGATCCAGCCAATTTCACTTTTCCTGGAGGGTGCCATATCTGTGAGGTAGAAATTGATCCAGAAACTGGCGTTACCGAGGTGAAAAACTTCACAGCAGTAGATGATATTGGAAGGGTCATAAACCCAATGATTGTAGAAGGACAAGTTCATGGTGGAGTGGCACAAGGCATAGGCCAGGCACTACTAGAGGGTTGCTCGTATGATAGCGATGGCCAACTCCTCACAGGCTCCTATATGGATTACACAATGCCTAGAGCTGATAATGTTCCCAATTTTAAGGTAGGAACTCAGTCCACATTATGCACGCATAACACTTTAGGCGTTAAAGGCGTTGGTGAAGTTGGCGCTATTGGGTCTCCACCCGCGGTGATCAATGCAATAGTTGATGCACTATCCGATATGGGAGTTACGGATATATCAATGCCAGCAACCCCAAGTAAGGTTTGGCAATCAATACAATCTGCAAAAGCATCTTCTTGAAATTGAGAATTAAATTTTTTATTAAGGATTTAAACAATGCATGATTTTAATTATCATAAGACCTCAAATATTGAAGAGGCGGTTAAGGTCCACATGGGGGCCGAAGACGGTACATATATGGCAGGTGGACAAACTTTGTTACCCACTTTGAAGCAAAGATTAGCCGCACCAACTGATATTATTGATATCGCAGGTGTTACAGAATTAAACACCATCACCGTCTCAGACGATGTATCCTTGGGATCAATGGCGACCCATGCTTCGGTAGCTAATTCATCCGAGGTGAGCAGTGCGATCCCAGCTCTGGCAACTCTTGCTGCAGGGATCGGGGATCCTCAGGTCCGTAACCGGGGCACTATAGGGGGATCAGTTGCTAACAACGACCCAGCTGCCGATTATCCGGCTGCCTGTTTAGCTTTAAATGCGACTATAACAACCAATCGTAGAAAAATCGTCGCCGATGATTTCTTCACAGGTATGTTCGAAACGGCTCTAGAAGAAAATGAATTAATTACCTCAGTGAGTTTTCCTAAACCTGATAAAGCTGCGTATATGAAATTTCCCAACCCTGCGTCACGTTACGCGATTGTTGGCGTGTTTGTTGCCTTATTCGGAACAGACGTCAGAGTGGCTGTGACTGGCGCCGGTGATAATGGAGTTTTCAGGCCAACCGAAATAGAGAATTCTCTCTCTTCGTCGTTCACAGCGTCCGCTCTTGACGACACAACGATATCACCAGACGATCTGTTATCCGATATACACGCACAAAGCGATTACCGTGCTAGCTTAATTATAACGATGGCAAAAAGGGCTGTCGCGGCCGCTAGCTGAGGCGCTAAACATCTCGATAGAAGGTCCATGCTGATACTTGGGCCTTCTATTATCGAGTTGTCTTCAGTTACTCATCATTAAAAGTTACGTAATTCGATAGCGGTTCCCGATCGGCTATCAGTGTGCATTCGGGTCTTTTCCAATCGGCATATCCAAGCGCTATTCCACAGACGACAATATAATCATCGCCAACATCAATATATTGCCTGATTGTATCATGAAAGTGAGAAAATGCAGCTTGCGGGCAAGTTTCTAGGCCATGACTGCGTGCAAGAATCATTATGTTTTGTAAAAACATCCCTAAATCAAGCCAGCTTCCTATTTTAAGTTCTCGATGAATAGTAAACATCATTCCGACAGGTGCATCAAAAAACACTAAATTACGATCATGTTGAGCTTTTGTTTTTTCAAAGTCTCCCTTTTCTATACCCAACAAACCATATAAATCCCAACCAACTTTTCTTCGTCTCGCTTTGTAAGGCTCGAAAAACTTTTCAGGATAATACGGGAATTCAGACTCTCTTTTTGCATCTGGGTCGTTTGCGGCCTCCATGAGTCCAGAACAAAATCGTTTTAAAGCATTACCCGTTAAAACGTGTCCTACCCAGGGTTGCATATTTGTTCCGCTTGGAGCCCTACCTGCCATTGTAAGGATCCTTTCTATCACCTCTCGATCAACTGGTTTATTTAGAAATCCTCTCAGTGATCGTCTTTGTGAAACAGCGTCTTCAACAGGATTTAAATCCGAGTAACCTGTTTCAATCATTGGAATTGTAGTCATAGTGGTTCTTTCTTTCATATTTAAGTTGCAGGCACACATCAGATTTAGGTTTATAACCTAGACCCGGATCTTTCCGACCCAGAAGCTGATGAAGGCTTTCTATCCTTATCTCAACAAGAGTTATCAATATCCTATCATGCACATACTCGCAAATGCTCGATGGGAAGTTCATACTTTCTTATTAGGAACACGTTTACCAAATGTCGCGTCGTGTTTAAAAGTTCAAGATGTGGAGCACTCGTTAGAAAAAGCCAGCCGAGCTGTTAATGACTGGTCAGGGATCACTTGAATAGGAAAATGTCTCCATGGCATATTTGAAACAATTTATTTTTAGGAAATTCATTCTTCAAAAATTAAATTTTATTAATGATAACAAAATCCGTCTTAACGGACTGCATTCAAGAATGTTGCTCGAGATGAGATAAGAATAGTTTTCCTATAAAGTTTTTATACTGTATTTTTAACACCTAGGACTTAAATTAAATATTACGAATCATTATCTATATTTTATTATAATTAAGACTTAAATCGATCATCCAAGGTCCTTCATTAAGGCTAGAAAGTAGAATGACACTTATGTCTATTAACTCCGTATCAGAAGTTGAAGAATTACTCATAAAAAATTCATACATTGCAGATAACTCTTTATCTACTGCGTTATATTTAGCCCTTACTCTTAATAGACCACTTTTCCTAGAAGGTGAAGCCGGTGTTGGGAAGACAGAAATAGCAAAGGTTTTAGCTGCTAGCTTGAATAGAAACCTGATTCGGTTGCAGTGTTATGAAGGCTTAGATGTCAACTCTGCGGTTTTCGAATGGAACTACTCCCGTCAAATGTTAGAGATTAGACTAGCAGAGATAACAGGAAGAACAGATCAGAAATCTTTATCCAAAGACCTTTACACATCTGAATTTATGATAAAACGTCCTTTGTTGAGAGCACTTGAAACCGATCCGCTCGGCCCACCTGTTCTACTTATCGATGAATTAGACAGAACCGATGCTCCGTTCGAGGCTTATTTACTTGAGATACTATCCGAGTATCAAATCACAATTCCAGAAATGGGACTGATCAAGGCTAAATCCCCACCGATTGTCATAATTACCTCAAATCGGACCAGAGAGATACATGATGCGCTTAAGCGCCGATGTTTTTATCATTGGGTTGATTACCCTGATGCAATCCGAGAGCTAGAAATACTCAAAATTAAAGCGCCTGAGGCACCAGAAATTCTAAGAAAACAGATAGTACTGTTTGTACAGAAACTGAGGCAAACCGACCTTTTCAAACAACCAGGTGTGGCTGAGACTATTGATTGGGCGCATGCGCTGGTTCAACTAGACCACCTATCCTTAGACCCAAATTCTATCGACAGCACTTTGGGAGTGCTTCTAAAGTACCAGGAGGATATTGCAAAAATACAGGGAAGCGAGGCAAACTTATTGCTGACTGAAGTGCGATCCGAATTATCCATGACCCAAGTTGGTTAATGAGAAACCAAATGGGACCCCGAGACTCAAATAAAGAAATATCAATGAAAAAAGATGAAGGTCGACTGCCAGAAAATATAATGAATTTTGGCAGAGTTTTGCGAGCAGCTGGGCTTCCAATCGGGCCTGGTCAAATCATTATGGCTACCAAATCTGTTGCACAAATAGGCATTACAGATCGTGAAATATTTTATTGGACACTTCACGCCGTGTATGTGAATCGCAGAGAACACAGGGAAATATTTGATCAAGCATTTCACATATTTTGGAAAAATCCGCATCTTCTAGAAAGAATGATGCAGATGGTTTTACCCACATTTAAAACAGGGGGCCCCAAAACAAATGATAAAGAAATTATTAGACGGGTCAGCGACGCTTTAAATCAAGAAGATAACCAAAAACAGCAAAACAAGGCTGACATCGGAGAGCAAGAAATAGAATTAGATGCTGTAATGACTTTCTCAAATACAGAAATCCTACAAGATATAGATTTTGAGAAAATGACCGCGATTGAATTAGAAACAGCTCGTATTGCAATCTCGCGATTAATACTTCCGTTAAAGGAAATTCCAAGCAGACGATACATGTTAAATGCATCCAGTGGCATCGTAGATCTTCAAAATACTTTACGCGCTTCATTAAAACGAGCTGGAGATGATATACCATTAAAATACAAAAGAATTCGCACTAAACCCCCTGCCCTTATTGCATTGTGCGATATTTCCGGCTCTATGACCCGTTACTCCCGTATGTTGTTGCATTTCATGCACACAATCACAAATGCTCGATCGGAAGTCCATACTTTCCTATTCGGTACACGTTTAACAAATGTAACGCGGTATTTAAGAAATAAAGATGTGGACGACTCATTAGAAAAAGCAAGCCAAGCTGTGAATGACTGGTCCGGAGGCACTCGAATAGGTGAATGCCTCCATGATTTTAATCTTCGCTGGGCGCGACGCGTATTAAGCAGAGGATCGATTGTGTTGTTAATTTCTGACGGTTTAGACAGAGATGCTGGCATTGGGTTGAGCAAAGAAGTTGATAAAATAAAACGTTCGTGCAATCGTCTTATATGGTTGAATCCATTGTTGCGATTTGATCAATTTTCGCCAAAGTCCATGGGAGTTAGAGCAATTTTGCCTTATGTTGATGAGTTCAGGCCAGTTCATTCTTTAAATAGCCTCGCTGAATTAGCCGAGGCTCTTGGGAAAAATCATTTAAATGATAAAAGCCAAATGACAGGATGGATAAAAAAACTAAATGAAGTAGAACTAGGAATTAATCACGAGGTAGAATGAGATGGAAGAAAAATTTAATGCATTATTGAACGATGATGTCTTAACGACGATATCAAATTGGACTAAAAGTGGTCATAAGGCGGCATTAGCGACCGTTATAGATACTTGGGGTAGTTCACCTCGTCCAGTTGGTAGCCAGTTGGGGATAAACGATAAAGGAGAACTGGTAGGATCCGTCTCTGGTGGCTGTATAGAAGGCGCAGTTGCAAAACAAGCCTTCGAGGTGATGGAACTTGGTTCACCTAGAACTTTAGAATTTGGGGTATCTAATGAGGATGCCTGGGAGGTAGGTTTAGCCTGTGGAGGCTCAGTCCGCGTTTTTGTCGAACGCATTGAATCATAATCCGTCATGAAAAAAGAGATTCTAAACACCATTCTTTCTTCAAGAATTAAGAAACAACCACTAGCAATTATCACTAACATCGCTGATGGAACCCAATGGGCATTTGCAGAAGGGGAAAATGAGAATGCGCATGTCTTTACGGCTTCAGAGATAGATACTATTAAAAAGTCGATTAAAGATAATAAGAGTTGCTTAATCTCAGATGCTAAATTCTTTGTAAATGTTTTCACTCCATCCCTTCGATTAATAATTATTGGTGCGGTGCATATCGCCCAATTTCTGGCTCCTATGGCTAGCGTAGCAGGTTTTGACGTCACAGTTGTTGATCCCCGCGCCTCTTTTGCTACTCCTTTACGCTTTCCAGAAATAAGCCTGTTAGATGAATGGCCAGATGAAGCCATTACACAATTAAAACCAGATACTCGCACTGCTATCGTAACCTTGACCCACGATCCTAAACTCGATGACCCAGCGCTTATAGAAGCACTAAAAACAAAGGCTTTTTATATAGCTTCCCTTGGTGGGACGAGAACACACGGAAAAAGATTAGAAAGACTAAAAAGTGAGGGTTTTGACGAACAACAACTTCAAAGAATTAATGGACCAGCAGGGCTCGATATTGGTGCGATTTCACCATCTGAAATTGCAATTTCGATTTTGGCAGAACTGACGGCTTCATTACACGGACGACTACCTTACACCAGAGAGATTTGAGTTCAGCACCATGAAATTCTCAGAATACCATTTGAGTGATGCTCTCGGAGCAATACTTGCTCATAGTCTCAGGTTGCCAAACAAGGCGTTGAAAAAAGGAACAATCTTAACACAAGCTGACTTATGGTTTCTAAAAGAGTTTGGATACCAAAAAATTGTATGCGCAAAACTTGAGGAAGGCGACTTGAATGAGGATTTGGCAGCTGATGAGTTAGCTACACTAATCGCAGGCCCCAATCTGATTAAAGGCAATGCATTTACAGGACGGTGTAATCTTTTTGCAGGAATACCAGGTCTATTAATTTATAACCCCCAAAACTTAAATAATTTTAATTCAATTGATGAGTCAATCACTTTAGGGTCTCTGCCACCCATGCAACATGTCATAAAAGGTCAAATGGTAGCGACATTAAAAATTATCCCATTCGCTATATCGCAGCACCTCGTGCGCCAAATGGAAGTTCAGACACAAAATTCCGAAAAATTGCTCTCTATCACTCCCTACCAAAAGAAGAAAGTTACCTTAATACAATCCAGGTTACCTGGAACAAAAGAAACTGTTTTGGATTCAACTATGAAAGCAACCAGTTTGCGTCTGCAAAATCTTGGTATATCAACCCTCGATGAAGCACGATGTGAACATAATCAACATTCATTAACCGAGCTTATTATTCGTGCTGTCGAGAAAAAAGCAGAATTAATTTTAATATCCGGGGCTTCTGCTGTAGTTGATCGCAGAGATGTTGTACCAGCAGCGATTGAAAAATCTGGAGGGAAAGTGAAGCATTTTGGTATGCCTGTCGATCCGGGAAACCTTCTGCTTTTAGGTGCAATTAGCAATATAGATGTCATTGGTATACCTGGCTGCGCCCGATCACCTAAATTAAATGGTTTTGATTGGGTCCTACAGCGAATATTGGCCAATATGCCCTTAGATGGGCTCGATATAATGCGAATGGGAAGTGGCGGTTTACTCAAAGATATTCTTACAAGACCCCTACCCCGAGCAAAAGCTAGTCAACCCAATCAAAGTGTAATCAAGACCCATCCTGATTTTGACAAAATTCATGCTGTGATTCTTGCAGGAGGACAATCAAAGCGAATGGGTATAACAAATAAGCTATTAGCTCCTATAAATGGAAAACCGATGATCGCGATAACAGCGGAGGCTATTGTTGCTTCAAAAGCTAATACACTTGTGACTGTAACCGGTTTTCAGTCAAAAAAATTAGAGGAGGTATTAAAGGGTTTAAATATTGAATTAGTTCACAATAAATATTTTAAAGATGGCATAAGCTCGTCAGTAGTCACCGCTGTAAAATCCGCCCCCAAGGACTGTTCTGCAATTTTAATTTGCCTTGGTGACATGCCAAAGATTACCGTAGCAGCCATTAATCAACTTATAGAGGCGTTCAATCCTATTGAGGGGCGTGCGATTTGTGTGCCAACCTGGCAGGGAAAAAGAGGAAACCCTGTTTTATGGTCACGGCAGTTTTTCTCTGAAATTCTAACCCTTAAAGGAGATTTTGGAGCTAAAGAATTAATGGTAAAGTATGCTGAATTAGTTGTAGAAGTGGAAATGACTGATGAAGGGGTTGTTATCGATATCGATACACCAGAGGCTCTCGACTCATTCACCTCCCAAGAAACTAAGTTGGAATAAATAAGTTATGTTGGAAAAATTATACCAAGAACAAATCATCACTCTTGCGCGACAATCAAAACAGAGATCTGCATTAACTAATCCTGAATTAACAGCCAAAGTGGATAACCCTCTTTGTGGAGACCGGGTAACGATTGATCTTGTTTTAAAGAAAAGTATTATTGAAAATATAGGGGTCACTGTACGAGGATGTGCGCTATGCGAAGCTGCATCGGAAGTGCTTGCAATAAACGCCCCTCAACAAACTTTCTCTGCGATACAAGACGCTGAGACTGGGTTACGGAACTATCTATCTGGGAACTCAGACAATCCGCCATGGGCACAGTTGTCTGTATTTGAACCAGTTAAAGAAGTAACTTCGCGCCACGAATGTGTACTATTACCATTTGTTGCAATTAGAAAAGCTTTCTTATCAAAAGGGGAATAAACACTAGTTTTTATTCACAAGAAAAGAATCAACAACGTCAATGGCATTGTAGTCATACAGATTAGAATGGTTTGCGCCTTTAAATATATGCATATATTTCGGCTCTGAAGCTTGCTCGAACAATTCTTTACCATGCTTCAAATCAATAACTTGGTCTTTGTCTCCATGTAAGATTAATAATGGTATATTGAGGTCTTTAATTTTAGATATAGAATCAAATCTATCTTTTAACAGATAATCCACAGGCACGAACCAATAACGTTCCGATGCCACTTTTGCGATCGATGTATAGGGTGCTTCCAATATTACAGATAACACCCGAGTTTTTTGTGCCAAATTTATAGCTACACCAGTGCCAAGCGACTCCCCATAAAGAACTATTTCATTTGAATTAAAGCCCTCATTGATAGCAAATGCAATGGCCGCATTCGCATCTAGATTAAACCCTTTCTCGCTTGGGGTTCCCGAGTTACCTCCATATCCGCGGTAACCAACAAATAAAAAGCTGTAACCTAAATCCATAAAATGACGAGCTTTTTTATCTCTATCCGCAATAGTCCCAGTATTTCCTTGGAAGTATAAAATAAGTGGCTTTGCCTTTTTTCCTTTAAAAAACCATGAATGAAGAATAAGTCCATCAGTTGTCCTCAACGAAATGTCTTCCGCTTCTGGCACCAGGGAACCTTCGGTTAACGGTGCTGATTTACCTGGGACAAAAAGTATATTTCTTTGGAAGATAAATAACAGTGCAACTAAGGCTAGGTACGCTGTTAGAATTAATAAAACAATCTTTAACATATCGAATAAAACTATCCTGTCATCTCGTATTTAAGATCATTATAACATATATTTATGTAAAGTTATTAATATACTGGAGGAAAGAACCTGTTCCGAGTTATTTACTACTCCTGCTTTTTTGTTTTTAATTTAATGGTTTTGCTTACGCTATTTAACGAAACCGCTTATGCCGCGCGCGTGCAATGGTTTGTTGAAGTGCTAACAGACCCTGTAAGTAAAAAACCTTTTATAGAGGCAAGAGTATTAACACGCGCCGGTTTTCGTCTTCATATCTTCCGAAAGAAAGATAACAGTATTTGGGCACGGTTTAGGCTCCCGCGATCGATGAGAAAACAATTGACTAAAAATAAGCTTCCCACTTTTTGGGTGGATAACTTTGACCCTATCGAATTAGAACAATTGAAGAAATTGGAAATTGGATTTAACCCAACTCTTTACAAACAAAGCGGGAAACAAATTGAATTTATTGTTTGGGGCTCAGCAACACCGGGGTTTATTCCTCCAGTTATGAGGCAAATGATGCTTGGCGAGAATATTTACATAAAATACTGGTCTTTAATGGGAGAAAAAGGCCTTGCAGAAATACCACTTAATCGAGCTAACGAAGCTATTGCTCAATTTTTACGTGTACAACCTTTGAACAAAAGAACAGATACTGTTCAGGGTGACTCGGGATCATCATTTGTTACGCTAGCCAAACGTTTCACGGAAATTTGCGAAGATCTACGATTTACATCGACAGATAATAACTACACCGAATGTCGAGACCTTTACATTGAATGCAGTGAAGCACCAGGGATGACAACGGAAAAATTGAAAGTTTGTTTAGATTTTTTTCCAGAAAGAATCATTTCAAATAATAAAATGAAAAAGAAAAAGTAACTCAGTCAAAAATATCCAATTTTAGAGATTGAGACTCACCTAGCCAGCAAACATATTCTGTGTGATCGGCAATATTGTTGTCCGTACATAAATGTATGAAAATATTTAATTTTCCCCTATTTAAAATTAGCCATTGTACAAAAGGACCAAAATCGTCCCTATAAAACTTCACCTGGCAACTCCATAATGGATGAGGCCCTACAGGTTTTTCATGCATTGTACCGATTTCGAAAGAAAACTTTCTGCTTATCTCTTCAATAAGAGATTTTGCTTCCTTAAACGTATCACGGCAGTAATAAACATGCGCGTGAAATTCATATTTTAAGTAACTCTCTAAATTATTCATTTTTGTCTCTTATTAATTAGATTGAATTATCGAAAAATTTTTTTGTTTCAAATCATTCATTTTTCAGTTATCTACCGCGTCATTAAACACACTCTAGACTCTGAAGTTACAAACCTTTTATACGCTGCTGATATTTCTTTGCATTGAGACACAATTCTCTAACCCTCAAACTGTTTAATATAAATCACTGTTTACAACCAAATTCAAACAACCATTAAAGGTCCTAACGAAAATGGAACTTCGTAATATTGCTATAATAGCCCATGTAGATCACGGGAAAACGACCCTTGTCGATGTTCTGTTGAAACAATCGGGAACTTTTCGCGATAATCAAAAAATTCAAGAACGCGCTATGGACTCTAATGACCTTGAACGCGAACGAGGGATAACTATCCTTGCTAAGTGCACCTCGGTGAACTGGAATGGTGTCCGCATAAATATTGTTGATACACCTGGCCATGCAGATTTTGGTGGCGAAGTGGAGCGTATTCTATCTATGGTTGATGGTGTTCTAGTACTTGTTGACGCCTCTGAAGGAGCTATGCCTCAAACAAAATTCGTTCTAGCTAAAGCATTAAAATTAGGTTTGCGACCGATCGTTGTTGTTAATAAAGTGGATAAGCCCGAACAACGTGGCTACGAGGTACAAGATGAGATGTTTGACTTATTCAGTAGTCTTGATGCCAACGATGAACAATTGGACTTTCCAACGCTTTTTTCATCAGCAAAGATGGGCTGGGCATCTGAAACACCCGATAAACTCGGAGATAATATGACGCCACTGTTTGAGAAGATAGTCGAACATGTACCTTCTCCAATTATAGATAATAATTCCCCTTTCCAAATGCTGGTTACTACTCTGGAATACGACCCTTACCTTGGAAGGGTTTTGACAGGTCGGATAACCGCTGGAGAAGTAAAGCCAAATATGACGGTAAAATCTCTCTCAAGGACCGGCGAGGTACTTGAACAGACACGAATCACTAAAGTTTTAGCTTTCGACGGGCTGGAGAGAACCCCACTAGAGTTTGCTAAGGCTGGTGACATTGTCGCGGTCGCCGGCTTATCAGCAACAACCGTCTCAGACACTATTGCGGATCCAAAGGTACAGACACCGATAAAAGCATCACCTATTGACCCATCAACAATAGCCGTTACTTTTTCAATAAATGACAGCCCATTTGCTGGCAATGATGGAGATAAAGTAACCTCAAGAATGCTTCGCGATAGATTAATGCGTGAGGCAGAAGGTAATGTAGCAATTAAAGTAACTGAGGCACCAGGAAAGGACGCCTTTGAAGTCTCTGGACGAGGTGAATTGCAATTAGCAGTTCTCATCGAACAGATGCGCCGAGAAGGTTATGAAATGTCTATCAGCCGCCCGCGAGTACTTTTTCAAACAGAACCTGACACTGGCCAAAGACTAGAGCCAATTGAAGAGGTAGTAATCGATGTTGATGAAGAATATACTGGTGCTGTCGTTGAAGCTCTATCTATGCGCAAGGCAACCCTGCAGGATATGAGACCATCAGGTGGAGGCAAGCAAAGACTTATATTCCTGTGCCCTTCCCGAGGTCTTATAGGCTACCATGGTGATTTTATGACCCAGACCCGAGGAACCGGCGTAATGAATAGACTGTTCGACTCATACGGGCCATTTAAGGGGACAATACCTGCGAGGCGGACAGGAGTGCTTATTTCACTGGAAAAAGGCCGTGCTGCCGGTTATGCACTCTTTAATTTGGAGGATAGAGGATTGCTTATGATTGGAGCCGGCGATGACGTATATGGCGGAATGATAATTGGGGAACATAATAAAGGTAATGATCTAGAAGTTAATCCACTAAAAGCAAAACAGCTCACTAATTTCAGGGCCTCAGGAAAAGATGATGCGATAGACCTTACTCCCCCAATAAAGATGACGTTAGAGAAGGCTGTAGCATACATCGCTGACGATGAGTTAGTTGAGGTGACACCAAAGGTTATTAGATTACGGAAGCGCTATTTAGATATGCATGAAAGAAAAAGGCATTCTCGGCAGGCAGTAAACGCCTAGTTATTAACAAAAATCACTATAAAGATTAATTTGCAATTTCAAGATCCATTTATCTTCTAGTCGTTAAAACTATGATAACAAGAGCTAGAGAATTTGGAGAGTATTGCGATGCCTGATTATGATGTTGTTGTTGTTGGAGCCGGAAATGCGGCCCTTGCCGCAGCTAATTCAGCTAAGGAAGCCGGGGCAAAAAAGGTTTTAGTTTTAGAAAAAGCAAATAGAAAAGAGAGGGGTGGAAACACTTTCTTTTCAGGAGGCCTCTTTAGGATAGCTTTTGATGACCCCCGCCAACTAAAGGCAATGGTACCCAACGCAGGGGATATAATTCCAGGGTTTTACGAAGACGTTCTACCCTACACAAAAGAGGATATGTGGTCTGACTTATTACGAGTTACTCATAACAAAACCGACCGCGAACTCTCTACAATCTTAATAGATAATTCTTTTGAAGCAATAAAATGGGCGCACGAAGTCGGTGGGATCCCAATGGAACCAGCGTCCACCCTTTCAGGAATCAAAGTAGGAAATCGCATAAAATGGCAAAAAGGAGCGATAATCCGTGCTGAACATGAGGGTATTGGTCTCTCTACCAATTGGTTTAAAACAACAGAGAAAAACTCAATAGAAGTAAGGTATGAAACTGCAGCCGATGACCTAATTCGCGATAAGAAAGGGTTAATTCAGGGAGTGGTAGTCAAAGGCCCCAACGGGTTAGATGAGGTTACTGCCTCAGCGGTAATTCTTGGTTGCGGAGGCTTTGAGGCTAATGCTCAATGGCGATCTCAATATTTAGCCGCACCATGGGATCATGCAAAAGTACGAGGTACAGCCCATAACCAAGGCGATGGCCTTAGAATGGCCCTGGCTATGGGTGCATTACCTTGGGGCCAATGGTCCGGGCGCCACTCAACACCTATATCAAATGAATGGCCAGATTTTGCCGATAGAGGAAGAACTGATAAATCCAATAGACTTTCATACCCGTTCGGCGTCATGATAAATAGGGATGGCCTTCGATTTTGTGATGAAGGTGAAGACCTTGGTTTGTACACGTATGCCAAATATGGTGGGGAGATTCTTCGCCAACCGGGATCGCTTGCATGGCAAGTCTTTGATCAAAAAACAATTCATCTTCTGGAGCCTAGATACAGCACTAGCAACCCTATCCATGCAAATACGTTAAAAGAACTAGTAGATTTGTTAGAACTTGATAATAAACCCCAAGCTTTAATGACCCTTAATGCTTTCAACGAAGCCGCCTGTGATGAGGGGAATTTCGACCCTACGGTGAAGGATGGATTAACCACTACCAACCTAAAACCAAATAAGACGAATTGGGCCCTCAGATTAGATAAACCACCATTTGTGGCTTATTCATCAACCGGAGGCATCACCTTTACATTTGGAGGATTAAAAGTTAACGAAAAAGCACAAGTGATAGGAACAGATTGGCGCCCAATACCCGGCTTATATTGCTGTGGGGAAATGGTAGGAGGCCTATTTCATTTTAACTACCCCGGTGGAACCGGATTAGTGTCGGGAGCAGTGTTCGGAAGGATAGCTGGCAAAAGCGCCGCGACTCAGACTTTAAGGTAAATTAAAGATCAACTTCAAGGACTAACAGAAACACGTTTTAAACTTTACTATACCTACCTTCGACAGGATAAGCTGGATCGTTATACCCCGGACTTGATGAATGCCCACTCGTCACAAAGCTATTTATAAGTTTTTCATCTTCATTGGTATACT
This sequence comes from Rhodospirillaceae bacterium, assembly GCA_002708305.1. Lineage (GTDB taxonomy): Bacteria > Pseudomonadota > Alphaproteobacteria > Thalassobaculales > Thalassobaculaceae > UBA7326. Next base: position 41,064 of record PANE01000027.1, on the reverse strand, counting down.
TATACTCCAAAGCACTTATATACGATTGCCACTGAGTTAAGGTCCTTGGCCCTGCAACAATGGAGTGGACTAATTTATTATTCAGAAGCCATTGGATAGCAATATCTATCGGAGTAACACCTCTCTTCTGAGCATACGCGTTTATCTTTTCGATAATCTCTAGAGACTCAGGGCGCCACTCCGTTTGCATAATACGTCTATCATTTCGGGCAACCCTACTATCTCTTTCGGGCAGCTCATTTTTTCTATATTTCCCAGTTAATAAACCTCGAGCAAGAGGACTATATGGCACCACTCCAATACCATAATAGGAACATGCCGGGATGTGCTCTGTTTCCGGCATGCGATTCATAGCATTATAATATGGCTGGCTGACTATTGGACGGTCTATTCCTAAACGATCACAGATATTACAAATCTCAGCAACTCGCCAAGATCGATAATTAGATACCCCAAAATAGCGAATTTTCCCCTGTGCCATTAGGAGCCCTATCGCCCTTAACGTCTCATCTAAAGGAGTTATGGGATCTTCTTTGTGTAGGTAATAAATGTCAATATAATCAGTTCTCAACCGCTTAAGAGAGTTCTCACAAGCCTCAACAACCCATTTTCTTGATAGTCCACCACTATTTGAAGCTTCACTCATTTTGTTAGCTAACTTAGTTGCCAGTATCCATTGGTTCCTAGTTGTCTTTATAAATCGTCCAATTAGTTTTTCCGACTCTCCCCCAACATAAGCATCGGCAGTGTCTATAAAGTTTATACCAATATCTAATGCAGACGTAATGATTGCTTGACTATCTCTAGCATTAGTCTCCCTGCCAAAAAGCATTGTACCAAGACACAATTCTGAAACCTTTAGGCCCGACCGCCCCAAACTATTATATATCATTGGAACCCCCTCAATGCTTATAATATAAATAAATGTTACTGCCAGATACCAATGATTGTATAAACATTTAAAATTCTGGACGAGGAAAAAATGTCAGTAATAATTTATCATAATCCACGATGCTCAAAATCACGCCAAGCCCTCAGCCTTCTGCATGAGAAAAATATTGATACAGATATAGTAGAATACTTAAAAAATCCCCCTACTGTCTCCGAGTTAAAAGACATTTTGCTAAAATTAGGATACAAACCAAGGCAACTACTGCGGAAAAACGAGCAAATATATAAAGATTTAGACTTAGGAAGTGATGGAAAAACGGATGATGATTTAGTGAATGCTATGATAGATAATCCAATTCTTATCGAGCGCCCTATAATAATCTCAGGAGGCCAAGTAACCATTGGACGACCGGCAGAGTCTATCTTAGATATACTGTAAACTTTTATAATTCATGTTAATCGTCGGATTGGCTTACCATCGTGCCAACATAAAATATTTTCAATGATTTGTTGATGAAATATCTCGTACGACTCCTCTGTAAAATAACCTGTATGCGGGGTTAATAATACATTATCAAGTTTTCGTAGTTCGCTCTCTGTCGGTAATGGTTCTATGCCGAAAACATCGATACCTGCACCTTTTATTTCTTTTTCCTTTAGTGACTTTAAAAGCGCTTTTTCATCTACAATTGGGCCTCTAGAAGTATTAATTAAAAACGCACTATTTTTCATTTGCGCTAGGTTCTCCGCTGATACGAGCCCGCGACTTCTGCCACTTAAAACTAGGTGTATACTCAGAAAATCCGATTTCTCGAAAAGCTCTTCTTTAGAAACCAGAGTTACGCCACATTCATCGCAACGCTCTTTTGACAGGTTCTGGCTCCAGGCAATAATATTCATACCAAATGCTTTCGCATATTCGGCAACCCGGCCCCCTATTCTACCTAACCCTAAAAGCCCAAGTGTCCTGCCAAATAATTCAACTCCAATCTCAGTTTGCCATTTCCCATCGCGCATCATCACCGCGTCGTGCACTATGTTCCGAGCACATGCTTGCAATAACGCCCATGTTTGCTCTGGCGTCGACATTCCAGAACCACTTGTCCCACAAACGGTAATACCATTTTTATTGGCAGCACTTACATCAACTGCGGCATTTCGCATACCTGTTGTTATAAATAATTTAAGATTTGGCAAAGACTCAAACACTGTTGCAGGAAAAGGAGTACGCTCCCGCATCGCGCAAACAACATCAAATTCCCTCAACCTTTCAACCAGTGCACATGGTTCAATAAGGTTATCGTTAAAAACCTTTATTCCATAGTTATCTGGTAAAATAGTCCAATCAGCAGATGACAGGGCAGCATTTGTGTAATCATCGAGGATAGCAATTTTAGGCATAGTTACATTTTTCTATAAAAATGAATTTATTTTATTATAACAAAAACTAGTTAATCGGATTTATTATTCTTAATAACAAGGTTGAGCGACGCTGAATTCATACAATACCTTAACCCGGTTGGATCCGGGCCATCATCAAAAATATGGCCCAAGTGAGCATCACATTTGGCGCAGTGTGCTTCGGTTCGTACCATACCAAAACTCTTGTCAACGGTGGTTTCTACTATTGTTTCTGTTATAGGAGCATAGAAGCTTGGCCAACCACTTCCAGACTCATATTTTGTAACGCTATCAAACAAAGCTTCACCACAGCAAACACAATTATAAATCCCAGAGTCTTTATTGGTTGCATATTTCCCAGACCAAGCTGGTTCCGTCGCATGTTTCCGCGTTACCTGATACTGAATATCATCTAATTGAGCCTGCCACTCAGGCTCTGTTTTAGTTATCTTGTTCATCTTCGCCTCCATGAATTTTAAACTTTTTTTCGTTTTTCAAGTAACACTTCATCTCTAAGTAAATTATCAATTTCAGGTTTAGAAAAACCATGCGATTCTAATATTTCTTTTCCGTGTTCTCCAAATTTTGGGGGAACACTTTTAACAGAGCCCGGAGTGCGAGAAAACTTTATTGGTATCCCCCAACTCTTGTACCAATCCTTTTCAACTCGCATGCCTCGATGGATAGTATGAGGATTATTAATTGCATCATGCGTATTTCGTATTGGGCCAACTGGCAAGCCAGCAGCCAGAAGTTTCTCACAAAACACCTCACCATCTACGTCAGCGAATACACCTTTTAATTCTTCCTTTAAGTCTGCCTTATTAGTTTGCCGATCGCTATTCGTTAAAAACCTGGGGTCTTCTCCTAGTTCGGGTCTACCGACCTCCTTACATAACCGCCTCCAGGCTCTGTCATTTCCGCCTGCAATAAATATTTGGCAAGTTTTGGTGTCGAACAGATCGTAGGGAGCGATGTTTGGGTGAGAATTACCTGTTAAACCTGGCACTTTACCCCCAGATGTAAAATAATTAGGCACGTGAGGGTGCATTAAAGATAATCCACAGTCATAAAGTGTCATATCAAGATATTGGCCAATTCCAGAACGTTCTCTTTCCAACAATGCCATTAAAATAGCATTACCAGCATACAACCCTGTTCCGATATCCACCATTGCAAGGCCTAAACGTGTTGGACCCGAATCAGGGTTTCCATTTACTGAAAAATGCCCGACCATAGCCTGGATAATACCATCATAGCCAGGGAAGCCTCCATACGGACCATCGGCTCCAAAACCTGAGATCCGACAGTGCACTAGCTTCGGAAATTTTTTACTTAAAACCTCCTCATAACCTAATCCCCAACGCTCCATAGACCCTGTTTTGTAATTTTCAATAATGACATCCGCATCTTCCAATAAACGCAGCAGAACTGCTTTACCTGCTTCTGTGCGTAAATCCAGACCTATCGACTTCTTATTTCGATTTACCCCAATGAAATAAGCCGCATCTTCATCATGGAACGGGGGGCCCCAGTCTCTCACTTCGTCACCTTGAGGCGGTTCAATCTTAATAATCTCTGCTCCATGGTCACCAAGCATTTGAGTGCAATAAGGCCCCCCGAGTACCCTTGTGCAATCTATAATTTTTGTACCTTCAAGTGACCCACCAGAGTTTTTTACGACCATAATTAACCAACACCTTTTTATTCAAAACTATTATTAAAATAATTGGGAAAGCTTAAACAGTACTATTTACACCAAAGACACGAGCGGCAAATGCGGGATAAATTTCAGAAATCTCGCTCGCGACTTCACCTCGAATTATACTCAAAATATCAGTATTTGGGGTGCTTGTTTCTGGGATTTCCCCCTCTGGTAAATCAAATTTAAACCCAGTCTGTTCATGAATCTCATCTACGCTATGACCGGGATGAATACTTTCCAAACGGAAACATTTACGCTTTTTATCAACATCAAATAAACATCGATCGGTAATCAGCTTGTGAGGGCCGCCTGGTCTATACACATTGGCGTCAGAAAACCCTGGAGCACTTATAAAATCAACTTCTTCGACCAGCGTTCTTGGAGTATGTTCCAAACGAAAAAGAATTACGCGTGGGACTACAAAATAAAGGTAACCGGACCCAAACGACCCTGGAAACCGAGCCTTGGGTTGTTGATACTCACCAACCGAGACTAGGTTTACATTAGCTTTTCCATCAATTTGAGCGCCACTCAGGAAGAAAGCATCCATCCGTCCCTGTCCTGCCACATCAAAAATTTCTTTTCCACCATCGCTGAAAAAGTTATTATCCTCACTCCCAAGAATCGAGACCCTCATTCTACCCTGACTTCGGGATCGAGCTAAAAGAGCAGCTGCACCTGGTATAGGGGAAGATGCACCAACTGCAACATGCTTCAGTCCATCCAGGTTTGCTGCGATGGCATTTATGAGAATTTCTTCTGGGACAACGGCTTTCATATCGTTATTCGGCAGCCTCAGATGAGGCTTCCGTTATAAACTCGTCCATATACTGTTGAAACCCCTCATCAGTTTGCGCGAGGTCTACATAGCGCCTTAAATGCTCATGATCAGCGTTATACCCTCCGGGAATTCCCAATGGCCAGGCGCCTTTATCCGATTCAGTTATTCCACTGATATAAAGGCCTGGTATGGTCCCCGCTTTCATTTTTAGATCATCCATGAGGTTCCCATCAACAATTTCTTCTACAGTCACAAAAGTCTCTGATGCAGCATGAGCCATCAACATTTGTTCTCGCCTAACCCCGACCCATACATTACCATATTTGTCTCCAACCGGTGCATGTATTAGGGCAACATCTGGTTTTAATGCTGGTAGATAAACTATAGGATCATTCTCTGCAAAGGGGTTTTTCCCAACTTTCCAATCCTCTCGATGGGCCAGAATATCGCTACCAATTAACCCTCTTAAAGGTATGAAAGGTATCCCTTTTTCAGATGCTTGCAGGGCTGCATGGATTGCAGGACATGTTGCATCCATCATCTTTATTTTAGCCCCTTTGATAGCAGCCGTGAACCTTGGAGCCAATCCATACTCAGATAATGTAACTGCCGCTGTTTCAACTATATCAACGCACCCGGCTCCAATCAGCATATCAGCTTGAAAACCAAGCGAGGGAACACCGACCAAATGGAGATTTTTAGCTTTACGGCGCATAAGTGCACGCGCGGCAATCAAGGAACAATATGCGTAGTCCGGTGGCAACGCTAGTTTTGCTCCATCTGGGATCCGGGAGGCTAATTGATCAATAGTTAATTGAGTGGCAAGCATGAAAAATACCCAAGGTTATTAATGTTGTTAAATAATAATATAAAAAGAAAAAAAACCCAGTTTTTTTATAAATTTAACCATCGTAAACTCATACATGAAAGACCACCATCTAACTTCCTAATCTCTGTACTAGGTAAAGCGGTGGTTTTAAAACCTGATTGTTTCAGCAACGCAATGGACTTAACACAATCCTTATTCACAAAAACGGACGAATTTATCCTAATTGCATTAGCTGCTGCATATTCTGTTTCTGGAGTAATTATTTTTTTATAATTCTTAAAGACCTGTGAGACTGCAAGACGGGGAGTTACAAAAACTGTTTTTTCGTCAAGCAAAGAACAATCAGATTTTAAATGCAAAACCCCATGTGGCGTATCAGTGATTGTTCCACTCAAACCTAAATTAGAGAGGCATTTCACCAGCCTCTCTGCCCCTTCCTGAGTTGTTCTGGACGAAAGCCCGATAATTACATTATCAGAAGTGCAGAGTACGTCTCCACCATCCACATAACCATTGTCGATCTCCAATACTTTAGCAAATTTTGACCTGAGAACCGGTTCTATCAAGTCACGCTCCCCAGCTCTTTCTTCCCTAATAGAACGCAAAATAATAGCACCTTGTGGAAATACTAGAGCCGGATCCTCTACAAAGAGCGAGTCTGGCCAACGCTCGGACGAGGGGAGCAAATGTACCTGTACACCATTCTTTTTTAAAGCCGTCAAATAGCTTGTGTGTTCCCTAGCAATTTCGTTAAAACAAGGAATTCCCGTGTTCGTGTATCGCAGTCCATTAACCACTGATTTAGAGGGAACTCTAGCAATTGCTCGATTAAATTTAAAAATAACGGTGACCTATCCCTAAAACTTAACCATGTCACCGCCTTTTAACCCAAGCATTTCCCTCGCTTCAGTTGGAGAAGCTACCTCTAACGACAGATCTTCTATAATACGCCTTATTTTAGCAACCTGCTCTTTATTAGATTCGGCTAACTTACCTTTTGAGATATATAAACTATCTTCCAGTCCAACTCTTACGTTACCTCCAAGCATCGCCGCCATCGTCACAAAATTCATTTGATGCTTTCCTGCAGCAAGCACAGACCACTGGTATTGGTCTCCAAATAATTTATCGGCTATACGCCTGGCGTGCATCAGATTTTCTTCGTCAGCGCCTATTCCCCCCAAAATGCCAAAAATTGATTGTACAAATAGAGGAGGTTTGACTAACCCACGGTCAAGGAAATGAGCCAAAGTATAAAGATGACCAATATCATAACACTCAAATTCAAACCGAGTACCGTGACCTTCGCCTAATTCTTTCAAAATATATTCAATATCTTTAAATGTATTTCTAAAAATAAAGTCCCTTGAGTTTTCTAAATATTGCGGCTCCCATTCATGCTGAAAATCTTTCATTTTATCTAAGATTGGGAAAAGACCAAAGTTCATGGACCCCATATTTAATGAAGTCATTTCTGGACTGGATTCAAGGGCAGCAGCTAAACGCTCCTCCACGGTCATACCGTGTCCACCACCGGTAGATATATTGACAACAGCATCTGTTGATTGCTTTATCCTCGGTAGGAACTCCATAAAAACTTCTGGGCTCGGAGTAGGACTGCCATCCTTTGGATCTCTTGCATGCAAATGAATGATTGAAGCACCAGCTTCCCAAGCTCCAATTGACGCATCTGCAATTTCATCTGGAGTGATTGGTAAGTGGGGGCTCATTGTCGGCGTGTGAATTCCCCCAGTAACAGCACACGTTATAATAACTTTACCCGATCCAGCCATAAAACCCTCCATTTAACATATCAAACCTAATCATTACTTAAAATTCTACACTTTAAAACAAATTCATAGATAGATTATTTAACCCTAACCTTACAATATTGTAAAAAAAGAATTTTGTCCCAAAATCGCAATTTTAATTTTTTGCCAGCGCCGTTTCCCGTATAGCAGTTAGTGTGGTTAGAGGAGTGATTGCCTCTGGATCTATTTTTACTTCAATTAGAGCAGGAATATCTGCCTTAAGAGCTTTTTCAAACGCTGGTTGGAATTCTTCCGTTTTATTTACCGTTTCCCCCATAGCACCATATGCTCGCGCTAACGCGGCAAAATCTGGATTTCGAAGTCCAGTATTTGCAATCCGACCTGGGTACTCTCTCTCCTGATGCATTCTAATTGTGCCAAACATGCTATTATTTATTACTATAGCAATAATATTTGCACCATATTGCATCGCAGTAGCCATTTCCTGACCATGCATCATAAAACATCCATCACCATTCATACTTACGACAGTTCTATCCGGGCAGACCAACTTTGCAGCCACAGCAGATGGCAGACCGTACCCCATTGAACCACTCGTAGGAGCTAGTTGGGTCCGGTATTTTCTATACTGATAAAATCTATGCATCCACGTTGCATAATTTCCAGCACCGTTACAAATAATAGCATCCTCTGGCAATGTTTCATTTAACCAGCACGCGATCTGTCCCATCTGAACATCACCAGGAATTGCCTTTGGAACCAGAGTTTCCAAATAATCACTGTTACCAAGTTTGGTGCTTGCGGTCCATTGGGAAGAACCAGATACCTTTAATTGGGATACAGAATCTATAAAACTTCTTGGGCTCGCATTAATGGGAAGATCTGCTTGGTATACACTACCCAATTCCTCTGCCCCAGCATGAACATGAATTAATTGTTGTTTAGGCTTGGGTATTTCTAACAAAGAATAACCACTAGTTGTTATCTCACCTAGCCTTGCACCTACCACAACGAGCAAGTCGCTATTTTGAATACGGTCCTTAAGGGAATTGGATAACCCAATTCCAATATGACCCACATAATTTGGATGCCGGTTGTCAAAATAATCTTGACATCGAAAGGAGCAACCTACTGGTAAATTATTTATTTCCGCAAAGCTTTGCAGTTTTTGACAAGACGGTTCATCCCAGCCACCACCCCCAACTATCATTAGAGGAGATTTAGCACTAATTAACATTTTTTCAAATCGCACAAGATCCGTTGGAGACGGGTATGCCTCTATCTTCTGATAACTATTAATAATTTTGGAGTCCGCATATTCTGTTAACATATCTTCCGGCAAAGCTAGTACAACCGGTCCTGGCCGCCCTGAAGTTGCGGTGTGGAATGCCCGACTTATATATTCGGGTATTCGGCTAGTGTCCTCAATTTGAGCAACCCATTTCGTTAGTTCCCCGTACATTCTCCGGTAATCAATTTCTTGAAATGCTTCTCTATCCATCATTTCTCGCCCAACCTGACCAACTAACATAACTAACGGGGTAGAATCCTGCATCGCTATATGAATACCTGCGCTAGCATTGGTTGCACCGGGCCCTCTTGTAACTAAACAAACCCCAGGTTTTCCAGTTAATTTACCGTAGGCTTCAGCCATCATAGCTGATCCACCTTCTTGACGGCACATAATAGTTCTAATGCTATTTGCGTCCTGTAATCCATCCAGAACTGCAAGATAACTCTCACCGGGCACACCAAAAACCATGTCTACACCATGCGTCCTTAGAGAATCTACAAGTAGATGACCACCCATTTTTTTTCCATTTAAATCCATATTATTTGAGTGGTTCATCTATATATCCTCTATACATCTGTGTTTTCGGTTTTGCCAAGTCCTCTTCATTAACATATGTGATCGAGGTTTTGCCAATAAACTCGCTTGGCAGAATTATCACTCGGATAAAACTAGAGGAAGTTTTCTTGTTAGCCTGAGCAAAGACTGGCTCAATACCATTTTCAAACCAAGCATCTCCTACCTTATATAGGCTGGAGCTTTCTTCTCCATCTATCCTGATTCCCCCTTCCAATAACACTCGAATTCCTGGTCCTGCATGTGTGTGAGTAAAAGCGCACCCAGAAGGAGGAAAGGATACGGTATCGCAACGAATCAATGAATCTTCCAGCCGCTGTGGGATTGAAATTAATTCACTTATCTCTGTATCATACGTGGCGTCATTCCTAGCTAACCGTATACCCGTATTTTCGAGGTCAACCAATTCCCAAAACCACAATATGGCCCCGTTTTCTCCAGCACTAAAATCAAGCGGTGTGTGAATATATGCGACTTCACCTTCATCTAAAAAAATTTTCCTATCTTTTTTAAGATCACCTCCTCTGCAAAAAATAACCACGTGGTTAAATGGTTTGATATATTTGGACCTGCTATAAGGAGATAAATGCTCTTTATAGAAATTAAGATAAATGTTAATTTTCTTCATTAATTTATACCGTATTCAATTCATCTCGCTATCAAAAGAAGGTATATTAAGTTCCCAAACAATAACCAAGGAAGCTAAGAGAATTAAGTCTCAACAACCAATTGTACTCTATCAGCAGCAAACCTTGAAACACCATACTCAATTGGTTGTTTATGTTTGTCTACATTAATTGATTCTGTAACTAAAATAGGAAGATTACGAGATTGAATTAATATTGACGCCTCGGTTTTGGTTGGGGGCCTAGCAGTAATTTTAGTTGTATGTCGTTCATAATCACCACAACCAAACGCACTCAGCATTCCCGAGATGGAACCTTCCTCTTTAAAAACTTCGATTAAATTAGGAAACCTTTGCTTTGGGAAATAATGAGATCCAATAGCCAACGGACGATTATCTATTTCACGAATAGTTTCCAAACAAACAACGTCGGACTTTTCGTTAATCTTTAATGACCCTGCAATGTCACGACCAGCAGATACCGTCGTAAAATTCAGAGTTTTAGCAATTGGGTTTTTATTTTGCTTCCGAACACTTTCGGTGAACCGGGTTCTACGGCCTAATTGATAATCAACCACTTGGTCAATCACAAAAGTACCACGCCCTTGATCGACTCTTATTAATCCCTCTTCAACTAATTCAGAGATTGAACGTCTTATAGTATGCCTGTTTACATTAAACTTTTGCGCTAGCGTGATCTCTGTAGGGAGTTTAGCGCCAGGAGTGAATATATCTTTTTTAATATCACTTTTGATATGGTCGGCTATTTGTCTCCATAAAGCCAGCCCAGAACCTCGGTCCATACTATATTCCTATGATTAATGCCGTTACTAATAATAAAAATTCAATATTTTTTTGCTTTACTTCAATGTTATTGTTGTTAGCCTTAACTTGTTTTCATCTAAACGTCTAGACAAATATCCAATTGGTTGGGAAATATTAATGAAACGTGCCAATGAACAAAAAAATAGAACCACAGAAATAAATAGAAGGTCGTGGCTATCCATTCTAGCAAAATCACCATTGTCAGAGATACAAGCCCTATGGAATAAACTAGAACTCAACCCAGAATGGGAACTTATAAGAAAGCCTGAAATCGGAATGGTTATGGTACAGGGTCGGACTGGCGGCAATGGCAAAGCTTTTAATCTTGGAGAAGTGACAATTACAAGAGCGGCAGTTAGGCTTAAAAACGGAAATGCCGGCCTAAGTTACGTTCAGGGACGATCAAAAAAACAGGCAGAACTTTGCGCCGTTTTAGATGCGATGCTTCAAACACCTGCTAGCCACTTACAGATATTTGATAATTTAATTACGCCACTTAAAGAGACCCTTGAAGAGCTTAGAGCGCAGCGGAGTAAAAAAGCTGCCAATACCAAAGTCAATTTTTTCACGATGGCTCGGGGACATTAAAAATGTCCATTAATAAACATGTTATAGATGACCTACCAACTGGCAAGGCGTTTAACAATCCATCCCATGACAGCCAATCTGTTTTTCGACAGATACTTAAATCGATGGCAGAACCAGGGAGCATTTTAACAATAAATGCACAATTGGTTCCCCCTCACCCCCTTTCAATAGCTACGGCCGCTATTTGTCTAAGCCTGTTCGATTTTGAAACCAATTTATGGATCGAGACCTCTCTAAAGACTCACGAAGTGATAAAATATTTAAAATTTCATACAGGCCTTAAAATCGCTGACAAGCCCAAAAAAGCGAGTTTTTGTATTCTTGGAACTTCGATACCTAGCTTGGATGAATTCTGCGCAGGGACTGCAGATTATCCAGAAAACAGTTCAACATTAATTATTCAAACAGATGAAATCTCTACGCGAGCACAACTGCAATTTGAGGGACCAGGAATAAAAACAAATCGATATGTTTCTGTTGGTTCGATAAATAAGGGTTTTTGGTCAGATCGAGAAGAACTTCAATCCCTTTTTCCAAGAGGTTTAGATCTTGTCTTCACTCAAAACAACAAAATGATTTCAGTTCCGCGAACTACAAAAATTGACGTTTTATAAAATCTAATGGATGGATCCTGATTATGTATGTGGCAGTCAAAGGCGGCGAAAGCGCAATTAAAAACTCTCAGGAACTTCTGGCGGAAGAAAGAAGGGGAGATAAAAATGTAAAAGAACTAACCTTAGATCAAATTCAGAACCAATTATCACTTTCTTTAGATAGAGTTATGGCGGAAGCTTCATTATATGACAGAGAACTGGCAGCGTTAGCTGTGAAACAATCTTGCGGTGATCTTGTAGAAGCAATATTTCTTCTACGAGCTTACAGAACAACTCTTCCACGTTTTGGCACTACGGTTCCTATTGAAACCGCCAATATGTCGATACGGCGTCGTATCTCTGCAACATTTAAGGATCTACCAGGAGGGCAAGTTTTAGGTCCAAGTTTCGACTATACACATCGACTATTAGACTTTTCATTAGCTGCTAATGGCGACGTCCCAGAAGCTATGGAGGCTGACGGCACTGTAGACAGAAACATGCCGCGGGTTACCGACCTTCTAAACAATGAAGGACTAATTGAAGAAGAAACGGCTGAGGACGATAATGAACCGTTTGACCTTACCCGAGAGTCCCTTAAATTCCCAGCCGACCGTCCAGCTCGCCTTCAGAACCTAGCACGAGGAGATGAAGGTTTTTTACTCGCATTGGCTTACTCTACGCAGCGAGGCTGGGGACGGAACCATCCTTTTGCTGGGGAAATACGAATGGGTGAGTTATCGATAGAGTTCATACCTGACGAGCTTGGGTTTTCTATTGAAATTGGTGAAATAACCATAACTGAGTGTCAGATGATTAACCAATTCAAAGGCTCATCTGACATCCCAGCCCAGTTTACTCGCGGGTATGGCTTAAGTTTCGGTCACAATGAGCGTAAAACCATGGCCATGGGGATAGTCGATAGAGCACTTCGAACTCGAGAACTAGATGAACATGTGCAAGCACCTGCCCAGGACGAAGAATTCGTGCTAAGCCATTCGTGTAACGTCGAAGCTTCAGGGTTTGTTCAGCACCTTAAATTACCTCATTACGTTGATTTTCAATCCGAATTGGTAACCGTCAGAGCGCTTAGAGGAGAAGCAAACATCGACAAAACAAACATTGTTAAACCAATCTCTGATATAGCGGCGACGGAGTAGTATCAATGGCTATATCCAATCAATCAGAAAAGGCTGGTAATTCAACAGAAACTCCGGAGATACTAGAAGGATATAATTTTGCTTATCTCGATGATCAAACAAAACGTATGATTAGAAGAGCAATCCTGAAAGCAGTTGCAATCCCAGGATATCAGGTGCCATTTGGCAGTAGAGAGATGCCACTACCGTTTGGATGGGGTACCGGAGGAATTCAGATTACAGCTAGTATCATAGGTAAAGATGATATTCTGAAAGTCATTGATCAAGGCGCAGACGATACTACAAATGCAATAAATATAAGAAACTTTTTTGGAAAAACCGCCGGCATTGAAACAACTGAAAAGACAACCGAAGCGACGGTCATACAAACTCGTCATAGAATTCCCGAAAATCCATTATCGGCGAAACAAATTCTTGTTTATCAGGTCCCTATCCCCGAACCTCTTCGTTGGCTAGAACAGCGTGAGTCCGAAACACGAAAAATGCATGCCTTGGCTGAATATGGTGTCATGCACGTTGGATTGTATGAAAATATTGCACATTTCGGACGCGTCACGACATCCTACAACTACCCTGTTCAGGTTAATGATCGTTATATTATGTCACCCAGTCCAATACCAAAATTTGACAATCCTAAAATGGATAAAATGCCTGCTTTACAATTATTCGGCGCCGGACGGGAAAAAAGAATTTATGCCGTTCCTCCTTTCACCAAAGTTAAAAGTCTTGATTTTGAGGATCATCCTTTCGCTATCGAAAGTTGGGAGGAATCCTGTGCACTCTGCGGTTCATCAAATAGCTTCTTGGACGAGGTCATAATAGATGATGAAGGTTCACGGATGTTTGTTTGCTCCGATAGCAATTTTTGTAGAGAAGAAACAGAAAAAATTAAGGATGGACCTGTAACTTCTTCTGGAGAAACCTTGTGACATCAAACAAAGAAACACCGCTTTTAAGGGTTACAGAGTTGTCACATTATTATGGGGATCAGGTCGGCTGTGAGGAGATAAATCTTGAAGTTTATAACGGGGAAATTCTTGGAATTGTTGGTGAGTCTGGTTCTGGAAAGACAACACTTTTAAAAATTATATCAGGATTACTGCCACCGACCCAAGGAACAATAGAATTCGATAAACGAATTGAAGGCCCCAGTGATATTTATCAAATGAGTGAGCCAGAACGTCGTCTTTTAATGCGCACCGATTGGGGTATTATTTATCAGAACCCAAAGGATGGCCTTCGCATGAACGTTTCAGCTGGAGCTAATGTTGGAGAACGTTTGATGGCAGTCGGCGCCCGAAATTATTCTTATATCCGCGCCGAATCTAATGATTGGCTTAATAAAGTAGAAATGGATCTTGGTAGAATAGACCATTTTCCCAAAACCTTTTCAGGCGGAATGCTTCAAAGACTTCAAATAGCCCGGAATTTAATAACTAAACCTCGGCTAGTTTTTATGGATGAGCCTACGAGTGGACTGGATGTATCCGTTCAAGCTCGTCTGTTAGACTTAGTCAGAGGGCTCGTTAATCAACTTGGCATCTCCTGTGTGATAGTAAGCCACGATCTTGGTGTGATGCGTCTTTTGTCCCATAGACTAATGGTAATGAAATCCGGAAAGGTTGTAGAGCAAGGCCTAACAGACCAAGTTTTAGATGACCCGCAAGCCCCTTACACGCAGTTATTAGTCTCTTCCATTCTTCCTATTTGAGTTAAAAATGAAAAATAAACTTAGAGAAGTGCTATCTGTTAACAACTTAAAAAAGAGTTTCATACTCCATAATCAGAATAGCTTTGAGCTCCCTGTTTTTTATAATATTTCATTCTCTTTAAGCAAAGGAGAATGCCTAGTACTCTCTGGTTCGTCGGGAACTGGAAAATCAACGCTTCTTCGATCAATTTATGGTAATTATCTTACTCATTTGGGGGAAATCAACATTTACCATAATCAATCGTGGATAAATTTAGTCGGAGCCCCGCCGCATTTGATTTTAGATGTAAGAAAACAAACCCTCGGTTATGTCAGTCAATTTTTACGTGTTATACCACGAATCTCAACACTCGATCTAGTTGCAGAACCGCTTCTAAGCCGCGGGGAAACAGAAGTAAATTCTATCAATCGGGCAAAAGATATTCTAAAGAAATTAGCTATACCTGAAAACCTTTGGAACCTGCCTCCAGCAACTTTTTCTGGTGGTGAACAACAACGAGTCAATATTGCTATAACCTTTGTAAGAGACTTCCCTATTTTATTACTTGATGAGCCAACGGCTTCTCTTGACACGAAAAATAAGCAGGCGGTTATAGACTTAATCAAAAATGCCAAGGACAAAGGAACTGCAATAATAGGTATCTTTCATGACCAGTCTGTTCGTGATTCCGTTGGAACTACAATTTTTAATATTGAAGAGGCAAAAAAAGCAGCATGACAAATTCCTAAACTGAAATAATGGTAACAAATATGGATTGGGAATTTCGTCTATAGAAAGCGGAATAGACGCGGAGCACGAAAAGAAGGCAATAGCAGTTTTGGCGCCCTTGTTTGGCGACGACGTTTTATTTACTATTCGCTGGCACATTAAAGCCAAACTTTATTTAATTGCCACTAACCCTGAATATTTCTCGTTACTATCCAAAAGTTTAAGGAGGGCCATTCTTTAATCAAGAAAATATTGAATTTGAACAAATTTAATATTTTGGAGATGACGTGACACTATGGAGATGGGATGAACAAGTCAGATCTCTCTCGAGAGTAACTCCACCACCGGAACATTTCATGCCACATATAAAACAACCAATAAAAGGTTGAACAAAAAATTCACTGAATAACTTTGCGTAAAACATGCCGACGGTTGAACGTGTGGGGTCTAACCTCTGGCCCCCATCTCCCTTTTTCTCCCGCCTCAGCCCATGCATCACTTGACATCACTTCAGGTCCAGCCACTTCATAAATAGCAGTATACTTTGGCTCATCTTCCATTTCGATTGTCTTGATCTCACCACCTAAGCTGATTTTCACAGGCTCCTTGGTATATCTGGATATTGCAATAACGCCGGGTACCTCTGATAGGTAAGGTACATGTTCGTTATCATAAACTTCATTAAATAAATCTTCCTTATCAGGGGAGACATCCATGCTGACGATGAAGAGATACTTTTCTTTTAACGGCATGGTTTTGATCCTTTTTTTTGTTTGCAGTTAATGATTGCTTAAATTTCTCGGTAAAGCAACGAATTCATTAGTAGATTCGTTTATGCCTTGTCGTTTATAAAATTTAATATCTTGGGATCTAATACTTTCAATGCAATCCCTCGAGCTAGCCGAGCGTCTATATCCGAACTACTTTCACGCGCCCTTGCCTGCAGGCGCTCCCGTAGCAATTCGGCAGGAACTTCCACTTGTATTATTACAGCACCTTTATATTTCTCGCAAATATCCTTTAAAGCACCCCTAGATCCATTCAAAATAGTAAATTTTCCCTGTCTTAAATATCTATCTAAGTTTGTCACTCCATACCCTAATCCATTGGCAAACCAGTATAATGAGTATTCTTTTGCTCGTTTTTTCCTTTCGAATTCGTTTCGTGAAATTTCAATATGATTTTCAGCACCTTTTGTTTTTGGGCGTGTGATTTCTCTCTCGACAAAGACATAACGCTTTTCGTTCTTCAACAATAATCTTGCACCGCTTATAAGGGTATCTTTACCGCTTTCAGATGGGCCAATTATTACACATAGTTTGGCTAAAATTTTATTCACTCCGCTCGTATTAAATTCGCATAATAAAGTTTTGATATATCTATTTAATGAACACCAATTTTCAGACTATGAAATATGTAAATGGATCATTATGGTGCCTAAGATGGAAAGCAAAGTCGATTATATTTTCGGAGATAAACTCCCCCTTCCGCTCGACCCCGTAGAGGTTGCGGAAGGGATCTTATGGTTCCGGTTGCCGATGCCGATAGCACTAGATCATATAAATATATATTTACTAGATGATGGAGATTCCTGGGTTTTANTAGATACAGGCTTAAGTGACACGAAATCGATTGAAATTTGGACAAATATCCTAAAAAAATATTTATCTAAGCGACCAATTCGAAAAATTATTGGAACCCATTTTCACCCCGACCACGTCGGTTTGGCAGGTTGGTTAGTTGAAAGAACTAATGCCGAATTTTGGATGACCCAAATTGAATGGCTGAGCGCTCGGCAAGCATATTTAGCGGTTGATACAAAAGCAACTAACTCAATGAATACCTTTTATAAAAGAATGAACTTAGAGCCTGATTTAATAAAAATTTATGATGATATAGGAAACGATTACAGATCTATGGTGACCCCTATTCCACCAGAATACGAACGCATTGATAATTCGACCTTATTTAAAATTGGCGACCGNGTTTGGAAACCAGTATTTGGATCAGGCCATTCACCCGATCATGTCTCATTCTATTGTGAGAAGGATCGAATAATGCTGGGTGGTGATATGCTGTTGCCGCGAATCACACCTATTATTGCTGTTTGGTGGCAAGAGCCCAATGCAGATCCATTAAAGGGATACTTAGAATTTCTTGAAGCGTTAGACTTTGTAGAATCGGATGCACTGATACTACCGGCTCACAATCGACCTTATAAAGAGTTGCACACTCGTGTCACCGATTTAATCTGTCATCACAATGACCGGCTTGAGATAACATATGATGCATGCAAAAACGAAACCAACGCCAATGTTATAATGCAAGGTTTATTTAAAAGAAAACTAGACCCTTTTCAAACACGCTTTGCAATTGGAGAAACAGTTGCACACATCAATAATCTAGTTAAAAAGAAAAACCTGAACCGTCGTCTGGATGATACTGGTGTCTACTTTTACAGTCAGAATTGAAAAAGCATCAGAATTGCATCTACAAAAAACCACTTATTAAGTTTTCAGTATACAAAGCCCTTTCGTCCAACCAGGGGTCAGCTTTGACAAACCCGGAAATAACGGATGCAATATTTTTTTCGTGCTCGAAACGCGCCTTCTCAGCTTCACTGGCTGTGACTTCTAAAAATTGAATTGTATCCCCCGGCTTCAGCCTTCCCATCCTAGAAATATCCGCAGAAATGACTGTGGCCATCTTAGGGTACCCACCAGTAGTTTGGTGATCTGCAAGTAAAACAATCGGTTGACCTGTGCCTGGGACTTGAATAGCACCAGTGACAATTCCATCCGATACTATGTTATACCCTCTCTCATGCTTTAAGACGGGGCCATCGAGCCTCATTCCCATTCTATCCGCCTCGCGAGTAATAGAGTACGGACTACCAAGAAATTCTTGAATACTTTCTTCCTTAAAAAAATCTTTTTGTGGACCAAAAATTATCCTTATAGGTCCTTTTTCTTCAGTTGCTTCAAGATTGGAAACTCGCAATTCGCTTCTATCTTCGACATCGTTTCTATTTAATGGAATTTCATCACCCTCTATTAACGCCCTGCCTAAAAAACCACCAATATTNGCTCGAACATAGGTAGATAAACTTCCATATACCTGTGGCAACCTAAAGCCACCTTCGATCGCCAGATAAGCGCTCCCACTATCAGAAATTGTGCCTATTTTAAATTTCTGGCCTCTTCTTAACACTAAGCTTTGATTGGCAGGTTGAAAGCCTCGACTCCCACCAATTAATTCTATCTCAATATTGGTGCCTGTTAGTGCAAGCCTTGCAGCATCGCACAACACTTCCATAGTTGGACCAATAAGCCTAATTTCCAGACAGGCCATAGTCTGGTCATTCCCGACTAACGCATTTCCAATTTTTAAAGCTGCTGGCGATACTGCCCCCGAAACCGGCACCCCAAGATGTTGAAAAGAAGGACGCCCTAAATCTTGTACTGTTACATTAAAACCTGGGTCTACTACTCTAACACTCATAGCAATTCTTTAACTTCTAAATTGAAGGCCCCTGCTTTTATATCAGCCTCAATTTCGATGAATTCTGACTTTGCTATTGCCTGGAATTTTATGCGATCGCCAGCGCGCACAAGTATCGGTTCGTCCCTATTTGCATCATAAAAATCGACCGGGGTGCGACCAATTAAATGCCACCCTCCTGGGCTATTAATTGTATAAATAGTTGTTTGTCTTGCTGCCACAGAAATTGACCTTGGTGGNATATGCACCCGAGGTTCAATACGTCTAGGTAAATCAAAAACCTCAGGTAGAAGACCAATATATGGAAAACCTGGAAGAAACCCCATCATGAAAACCTCTAGCTCCAGCAATGTATGTTGCCTTACAATCTCATCGATCGTAGTATTTGTAACTTTGGAAACGTCATTGATATCCGGAGCAAACTCATCTTCATAACAAACTGGTATAAGCCAATTCCTATTATTTTCTTCAAGTTCCTCCAAATTACTTAAAAGAGGTGTTACCACCCCTATCAGTGCCGATTTTGATAAAAATAACGGATCGTAGTGGATCATTAAAGATCTCATTGTAGGAACAATATCAACAACCCCTTTTATATTCAGCTTTCGAACTGCAAAAGCTAGCTGCCTAACTGTCCGATTTATTGATACATCAACAACCTCACCGTATTGAACAACAAGGGCCGTATCCCCTGCACTAAGAAACGCAGGATAAGTCGGGGCGATCTCTANGGACATAAAACCTATTTATCTCCAACTTGCTAGGGGTACATTATTCTATTAAAGATAGTTAGTTATTATATTTTTTAAACAAAACAGTCAAAGAACAAGATCATGAAACATATCAACCTAAATTCTGATGTCGGCGAAGGTTTTGGTGTCTATAATATTGGCAACGACGAAGATATGCTGGCAACGGTTTCATCTGCAAATATAGCTTGCGGTTTTCACGCTGGCGATCCGAATGTGATGAACAGGGTTATTAAAACTGCAAAAAAACATANCGTGAGTATTGGTGCGCATCCAGGTTTCAATGATATCTGGGGGTTTGGTCGAAGAAAAATCTATATGCCCATGGACGAGATTGAGGCCAGTGTCGCCTATCAAATTGGCGCTTTGCAGGCTATGGCAATCGCAGAAGATACGAAAGTCACACACGTAAAACCGCACGGCGCGCTCAATAATATGTCTAGTGAGTCTAAAGATATCGCCAAAGCCATAACGCGGGGAATTTATGGTGTGGATAAAAATTTGATTTTAGTCGCCGTTGCTGGTTCTTTCTTGTTTGATTCAGGGATTAGATGCGGACTTAAGGTAGCTTCCGAAGCGTACGCCGACAGAAGTTATGAAGACGATGGCAATATGACGAGCCGAAAGTTTGAACACGCTATGATCCATGACGCAAAAAAAGCCACTGAACAAGTNAAAAGCATCGTTTTAGATGGAATCATAGTAGCTAATAGTGGAAAAAAAATTCCTGTTTCTGCAGACACTATATGCATACATGGGGATGAGCCGACTGGACCAAAGATAGCTTTAGCGGTCAAGGAAATGCTCGATAAAGAAGGTGTAATTATACAAAGACTGCCCGAAATGAACCTGCAAAAAGGAAACTAGTATTTATATAATCTGCAGACTATTTAACCCAAAGGACTACATTTATGAGTAGAGGAGACGCGATTGAATGCGCTGCGAGTTATTTTGATGATGGTGACTTCTTCAAAGATCTGGAGCGCAGGGTAGCCATTAAAACCGAAAGCCAGATATTCGAGACGCGAAAGAATGAAATGTCTNAGTACATGGAAGAAATGCATCAGACACTGGCGCCTCTCGGTTTTGATACTAAAGTTTTTGAAAACCCTAACCCAAAAGCTGGCCCAATTTTTTTTGCCGAAAGGATAGAAGACAAAAAATTTAAGACTGTTCTGACGTATGGTCATGGTGACGTTGTTCGGGGTCAGGAAGAAAAATGGTTACAACATTTAACACCTTGGTCGCTTTTTATCGATGGGGACAAAATATATGGGCGCGGTACAGCAGATAACAAAGGACAACATAGTATCAATATTGGCGCTTTATCTGCCATATTAAAGACACGAGGGAATTTAGGCTTCAATTCAAAAATAATAATCGAAACAGGCGAAGAATCCGGGTCCCCCGGGCTAGCAGAGTTTGCTCAAATAAATAAGAAAATATTAGAAGCTGATGTATTGATTTCATCAGATGGTCCGCGATTACAGCCAGAACGACCAACACTGTTTATGGGGTCTCGTGGTAGTTTCGTTTTTGATATCGAAGTAAATTTGCGAGATGGTGCACATCACTCTGGTAACTGGGGTGGATTGATCGGTAACCCCGCATTAATTTTGGCAAACGCCCTCGCTTGTATTGCGGATAAAAGAGGACAAATCCAAGTTCCTGAATGGCGGCCCGACACCCTCACAAATTCTATACGGGTTGCNCTAGCTGATTGTGAGGTAGANGGNGGTGCGGATGGCCCAACAGTTGACNCTGAATGGGGCGAGNAGTCTCTGACGCCTGCNGAACGTGTGTTCGCTTGGAATAGTTTTGAAATCCTAGCTTTTACTGCAGGTGTTCCAGAGAAACCGGTAAATGCAATACCCGGTAATGCAAAAGCACGTTGTCAATTACGTTTTGTTGTTGGAACAGACGTGGAGGATGTTATACCTGCCCTAGAGCGTCATCTCAAAAAAAATGGCTTTACTCAAGTATCAGTTAGAGCTGCAGATAGAGGAATATTGCAAGCCACCCGACTGGACCCTGATAATCCCTGGGTACGTTGGGCTGCATCATCTATTCAAAAAACTACAAATAAAAAACCTGCCATCCTTCCAAATCTGGGCGGNGGGCTTCCAAATGATGTGTTTAGCGAAATTTTGGGNCTTCCTACACTTTGGGTTCCGCATAGCTATGCCTCGTGCTCACAGCACGCTCCCAATGAACATATATTAGGCACCATTATGCGAGAGGGCCTAGAAATTATGGCTGGTTTATTTTGGGATATTGGAGAACTCGACTGCAATATAACATGACAATGGCACCAATTATGCGATGTTTTAAATCTAGTGATCTTCATATAGTCCCATAAAAAGGAAAAATTCATGCCAGACCAAAGAGGTTGGAAACTAAAAATCGGAGTAGTGGTCCCCTCAACTAATACAATCTTACAGCCAGATTTCGATGATCTGCGCACTTCCGGAATAACAAACCATATCGGAAGAATTACTCTGCCTAATATGTCGATAAAAACTGATAACGATTTTGATAAAATGGTTCGGCTTAGCGAAACCGATATGGTTGCCGCTGTGGATAGAGTAAAAACTATGGTCCCAGACGTTTTAGTAGTCGGAATGTCCTCTTTAATAGTTTGGGATGGCCTTAAAGCTTCATTATCACGCAAAGAGATGCTGGAGAACAGAACAGGAGTACCTGTGACAGGAGGTTCATTTGCAGTAGCCGAAGCGTTAAAACAAGTTGGTGTAAAAAATATTGGAATTCTTTCTCCCTATATGCCTATCGCCGATCAGCATATAACTAAGTTTTTTGACGATCTTGGCTATAATGTTATCAGGTTCAAAGGCCTTAGATGTCCAAGTCCTGTTGCGATCGCANANANCACAGCAGATACGCTATCCAATGCTTTGAGTGAGATTNATGGAAAAGATATAGATGCTTTAGTTCAGTTCGGCACTAATCTTCATTTTATGAAGCAGGCTGCGAGTGAAGAAATAAAGCACAAAAAACCAGTTATCTCTATTAATTCTGCTAGCTACTGGCACGCACTTCGTTTGTCTGACATTAACGATAGATACGAAGGCTATGGAAAACTACTTAGCCAATACTAATCTTCACTAATTGAGATAAAGCGCTATAGATTCAGCTATACACGCCGGTTTTTCTTCTCCCTCAATTTCAATGACTGTGCTGAACATAACTTTGACTGTTTTCTCATTTGTCCTTTCTGCACTTCGAAGACTCACACGGCCTCGCACTCTTTTTCCCGCTTTCACNGGCGCCATAAACCTTACTTTATCCAAGCCATAGTTTATGCCTGTCGTTTTTGGCACATATTCGATGGTTGATGACACTAGCATTGGCACTAAAGATAACGTTAGGTGCCCATGCGCAATTGGCGCACCATACGGCGACTCTTTTATTGATCGCTCAACATCAATATGTATCCATTGATGATCCCCAGTTGCTTCAGCAAATGTATTAATTTGCTCTTGATCGACTTTATGCCAATCGCTAACTCCTAGCTCTTTGCCTGTTTCCGCTACTAAAGACTCAAAACTTTCAAATCGGCGTTTTTCATTCTGCATATTCATAGTGTGGGGTCCTCCGATGTTCGAACAATCAATTTACCAAAATTCTTCCCCTTAAGCAGCCCCATAAATGCCTCTGGAGCATTCTCTATACCAGTTACAAAGTCTTCCTTATATTTCAATTTCCCAGCATCAATCCAGGAGCTTACATCTTTTTCAAATTCAGGGAACCTATGCCAGCGCTCGGTGATTATATAACCTTGAATTTTTAATCTATTCGTTAATATCGATCGTGTCAGCGTTGGCAGAAGATTAGGCCCTGGAAATCCACCCACGTGACTGTAACGGGATATGAGACCGCATAACGGCACCCGGGCAAATGAATTAAGTAACGGTAAAACAGCCTCGAAAACTTTTCCCCCAACGTTTTCAAAATATATATCGATCCCGTCCGAACAAATATCGGCTAACTGGGTCGANAGATCATCACTGTAATGACTAANACACTCATCAAACCCTAATTCGTGTTTAACATATTCGCATTTTTCCTTTGAGCCCGCTATACCAACAACCCTACAACCTTTNATTTTAGCAATCTGACCGACTATAGCACCCACAGCACCTGAAGCGGCCGACACAACAACTGTCTCGCCTTCTTTGGGCTCACCAATATCCANAAGACCAACATATGCAGTCATCCCGGGCATCCCCAAAATACCGATTGATGTCGATATCGGCGCTATGTCTTTATTTANTTTTCTAACACCGACCCCATCCGAGATAACATGTGTCCGCCAGCCAAAACGTCCATTGACAATATCCCCTACTTTAAACCGAGCATTTTTACTTTCTGTTACTTCGGCAACACATCCCGCCTCCATCACTGAACCAAGAGCGACAGGAACGGCATAGGATTTAGCGTCGTCCATTCTCCCCCGCATGTAGGGATCTAATGATTGATAAATAATTCGGCAGAGCATTTCACCGTCTNTAATTTCAGGTAAATCTACCTGTATAATATTGAAATCGCTTGATTTAGGATCTCCNACGGGGCGTGCGGCAAGCTCAATTTGAGTGCTTTTTGTGGACATAAACTACTCCAAAGATATTTTCAATTAAACATTTAGAAAATTTTGCGTATTTAAACTTAACAACGATCTCAAACTATCTGTTAGGCCTCAGTGTTACAATACCAACTGGCTCTATCAACATCTCAATTAATTGCTTATCATACAATAGATAAAGNGCTTAGTATCAATCAATAAATTCAGACGATAACTCTAAGTTTAAAGGAATTTTGTATTATGCAATTGATAGACTTAAGCCGAACCATTGAACACCGCACACCAGCACATCCATCCCACCCCCCAGTGATTGTGACGGTCTGGAATGACCACTCGGAAGTAAAAAAAGCAGGCAATACAGAATTTACATCAAAATCATTAACCCTATCCATGAGTGATCATTCAGCNACCCANGTAGATGCTCCATGTCATTTTAGCTCTTCTGCAAACGCAGTTTCAATTGACAAAGTCCCCTTAGAAAACTTCTATACCGAAGCTATTTGTCTTGATCTTTCACATGTGGCGCTCAAGCATGAAATAACCACTAACGAAATGGAAACTGCTTTAGAGGTTTCTGGCGAAAAAATACATAATGGTGATACCGTCCTAATTCATATGGGTGTTAATGATAGACTCTTTGGAAAACCAGAATATTTACATGATTTTCCAGGTCTTCATGTTGAGGCAGTTCATTGGTTAGCCGACAAAGGGATTATTATGTTTGGGGTCGAAGCCATCAGTCCAGCACCAGAAGGAGAACCAAACTTTAAGGCACATATAGCCTGCGCTCAACGCGGTGTTACTCATATGGAAGGTTTGATGAATCTAGATAAGTTACTAGGACAAGGCCGATTTCGATTTATTGGATTTCCACTCAAAATAAAAGATGGAACTGGCAGCCCTATACGAGCTGTCGCCATTATAGATTGATGCTTATTAGTATCCTTTATTCTTTGGTTTTTGTTGATTGGGGATGNCTCATAAACGCNACTANCGGAACNGCAGCTAGCGCTACAAATGCCATAAGATGGAAAGAATTGATGTAACCTATCATTGATGCTTGTCGTTGCATCTCATTTGAAAGTTGAGATAACCCAAAAAGATTTTCCAAGTTCCAAAGTGAAGGCATTGAAAAAATATCTCCTCTTTCTGAAAAGATCGAGATTTTTTCAGAGATGTTAGAATAACTTTGAGTAGTTGTTCTCAATAAGACTAAAACAGCTAAAGATATGAATATACTTGAACCAAAATTCCGCATTAATGTAAAAATAGTAGCTCCTTCTGTAATCTTGTCTTTAGGTAAAGTTGTAAATGCGAGTATTGTCATGGGAGTAAAAGCAATACTTTGTCCAAACCCTAGCAAAATATTGCTCCATAAAATATCAAAACTAGTTAAATTCAAATCAAACTGAGCCATGGCATAGCTTGCAATCGCCTGTAAGAGAAGACCACTTGCCAAAGAAATTCTCGGGATGAGACGGGTTAATGGAATGATTACAAAAAAAGCTAACCAGTTTCCTAAACCTCTGGCTGCCAATAATAAACCTATGGCGCTATCCGGATACCCTCTCAAATCATGAAGAAGACTTGGGAATAAGACCAACCCAGTAAATGCCAGCGTCCCCATTACAAAAGCAATAAAGGTTCCAATAGTGAAATTTTTATCTAAAAATATTTGTAAATTAATGAATGGTGCCGAAGAATAAAAACAATGGAAAATAAATATCCAGAATGCTATCCCGCCGGTAAACGTCAATCCTATAATTATGTTAGAATCAAACCAATCTAGCTTGTGTCCCCTATCAAATATTAACTGAAGAGCTATAATTGCAACTGATAAAGCCATAAACCCCGGCCAATCAAATTGCGTCTTTTCTCGATGCACATGACCACTAAGAGCAAACCAAGTACAAATCAAAGTGGCGACCCCAGCCGGAACTATTATAAAAAAAGCAGCCCTCCAATCATATATTTCAGCCATTAGACTACCAATAATAGGGCCAATAACTGGACCAAAAACTGCACCAACGCCCCATAAAACAATTGCTGTTGGTTGAAGGTGTTTAGGAAAGGTGGACAAAATGATCGCTTGTCCCAAAGGCATAATTGGGGCACCGAAAAGGCCTTGCCCGATNCGAAACAAGATCAAGCTCTCTAAATTTAATGCTAAACCGCAAAATAACGAGGCCAGGGTAAAACCAAGAATGGTGCCAAACATTAATTTACGCCA
The DNA here is from genome assembly GCA_002708305.1 of Rhodospirillaceae bacterium. Classification (GTDB taxonomy): domain Bacteria; phylum Pseudomonadota; class Alphaproteobacteria; order Thalassobaculales; family Thalassobaculaceae; genus UBA7326. The sequence goes on along the minus strand of PANE01000027.1, from coordinate 14,527 downwards.
TCCTAATCGGCTGGCAAGCCATCCAGTGAGAGGCGTTGCAACAGCGGCCGCAACTAGATTTAATGTAATTGCCCAGGACACCTCATCTTGGCTCGCTGACATAGCTCCACGGATTTGGGGAAGAACAACATTCGCTATAGTAATTGTCATTCCAAAAAGCATGTTCGATAACTGGACCATTAGAAGGATTAGCCAGAGCTTTCCACTTATACTAAAAATCCCAGGGAGCGGTTCTTTCGACACGAGTGCCTTTCAATCTTCTAACAGTCATCTCTATTTTAACTTGGAGAATAAATATACAGATCCATCAGATAAACGTGATACAGTTAAACGTGAATACTTTTAAATATTATTTTAAGGTCGATGCCCTAAGATCAAGATAATGCTCTCAACACACCAAGAGATATGAGCCCATTTATTAAATACTGAATTGATAACGCAGCTAGAATTATGGCTGTAATCCTTGAAAAAACTGATGTTATTTTATAATTTATATATTCNTGAAAAAAACCAGTCAGCATAAAAATCAAAGCAGTAATGAACATTACCAATATCAGCGCAAAATATCCGGGCAACATCTCNTCGAGATTTATATTTGAGCGACCAGAAATCATCATGACTGACGTTATCGCTGCTGGTCCTGCTAATAGCGGAATTGCCAATGGGTAAACTGCCACTCCATCATTTCCGTCATCTTCACTAAGTTGTTGTCGTTTTCTATCATGTCGTTTGCTTGATAGCATATCTAAGGCCACAAGAAGTAGAATTATACCTCCAGCTATTTTAAATGCCGAAATCGATATTTGCAGGTAGTGAAGTATCCAAGTTCCACACATTCCAAAAAAAATCATAATTAAAGAAGCAATAATTGTAGCTTCCATAGCTACTTTATATTTTTGAATTTTTGTAAGATGAGATGTAACACTTAGAAAGATAGGAGCACTACCAACCGGATCAATTACCACAAAGTAAATCACAAACGCGGTTAGAAAACTTTCAATCACTTTTCAATCTCATTTCGACCTTATTCAACATTTATAAAGTTACATATCAAGTTAAGGTACAATGATAACTATCTATTTAAATTATTTTTTATAAATTTCTTTCGCCTGAACCTCGCTGACAAATCCATTTTTTACATCAGACTTTACTTTCTTCAAATCTCTACCTTCAGCTTTGCCCAAACCACCCCCACCAGGCATTTCAATTATTAATCTGTCACCCGCAGGTATACTTTGACGTCCCTTTCCTTTCATTTCTTTACCCGATTTAAGGTAAAGTCTACCAGTCTGACCATTGCCGCCCCCATTTCTGCCTCTTGGAGGATAAATGACTCTATCGAACATAGAGTTTATGGCAAATGGGGCCCCCTCTGCGTGAGAAATCTCCATCACTTGACCGACACCGCCTCTGTGCGTTCCTGGACCACCGCTATCAGTACGGTATTCTTTTTTCCAAAAAATAAGAGGGGCGATTGTCTCGTTTATTTCTATCGGTGTATTTTTNACCCCAGATGGGAATGCTGTAGCATCAAGGCCATCTTTAGAAGGTCTTGCACCAGTGCCACCAGAATGAAATGTATTCATAGCAAAAGGCTGCGCATTCCCATAATCGTACTCTGTGAGGCCATGGCCACCCAATAAAACCGGATTCCAAAGACAGGATGTGCCTTCAGCCGGGACCCGGTCAGGGATAACTTGATTTAAACACCCTAAAATAACGTCGGGCAACATCTGCCCTATAACGTGCCTGCCTGTGACTGCTGCAGGGTGGGGAGCATTAAGAATACAGCCGACAGGTGCTTTTATTCTAACGGGCGCCAGTGATCCGGCGTTATTTGGGACCCGGGACCCAATAATGCATCGCACCCCAAATGTTGCATAAGCTTCCGTATAAGTTATTGGAACATTGATCCCGAATGTTGAAGTTGGCGAGGTGTCACTAAAATCCAGATCAATCCCGGTCTCAGATATAGTCATTTCACAGACAAGATCTAACTCACTCTCATAACCATCTATCCGCATTGCATTTTTGTAAACGCCAAAGGGGACCTCTCTTACCTCCTTTAGCATTCCCTGGTTGGATGTGTTTATAATATATTCCCCAAGTTCATTGAGGTTTTCTAAATTGAATTCCTCCATCATTGATAACAAACGGCGACCACCCACCTCGTTACAAGACGCTAACGAATATAAATCCCCTTCAACTTCTACCGGATTACGAACATTAGCCCTGATTATTGAGAAAACTATTTCTGAGAAAGCACCTCGCTTGGCCAGAGGCATTATAGGAATGTTAAGTCCCTCCTCATAAACCTGTCTTCCATCAGCGCCAAAACCACGTCCTCCTACATCTACAACATGCGTGGTGCAGGCGAAAATACCAATAATTTCCGCATTCCTAAATGTTGGAGTGACAACGGTGAAGTCATTTAAATGCCCAGTTCCTTTCCATGGGTCGTTAGTGACATAAACATCCCCATCTTCCATTACATCTATAGGATATATCTCCAAAAAGGAGCCTACTGAAGCAGCCATTGCATTCACATGTCCTGGGGTTCCAGTGACAGCNTGGGCTAACATCCGCCCCGATGGATCAAAAACGCCAGCGGATATATCTCCTGCCTCCCTAGCCGCCGTTGAAAATGCTGTTCGCACTAGTACTTGAGCTTGCTCCTCTACAACTGAAAGGAGTCTATTCCATTGAATTTGTTTGTTAATTTTTTCCAAAGCACCTGTATTGCTCATTTGCTAGCCTCCTCGGAAAACTGACGTTTAATGACAAGATGTCCATAGTTGTTCGCACTGACTGAGTACCCTTTGGAAACNATAGTAGTGGTTTGACTTTCAATAATAACTGCCGGTCCGTCTACCGNGCTATCTTGTGACAAATCGTGCCGATTATATACAGTTGCTTCTAAAAACTCTGAGGTGCCAGGGTCAAACAATTTCCGCTTTCCTACAGAGACAATATCAGTTATTCCGTTACCTTTTACATGGGCAACTTTAGTTATTGGTTTTGGGGCCGTCACAGAAATTGTCCAACTTAGAACTTCGGGTTGTTGTCCAGGTACAGAACGTCCATAAAGTCTACTATATTCGAGCTCAAAGGATTCCCTTAAGGTCTCCGCATCAGATTTGTTTAACTTTCTTACTGGCACAGAAACTACAATTTCATGACCTTGACCGTGGTATCTCATATACGCCAATCTCTGTTCTACTAAATCTTTAGAACCAGCGCCTAACGACACTATTTCCGAGGCTTCGTTTGACATCTCATCGAGCAACGCATTGACGATTTCTGGATCAAAGTCTGATAGACTTACAAAACGACTCCTAACGACTTCGTAGGAGATAGGAGCACGGAGAAAACCTATAGCTGACCCCACCCCTGCACCCGATGGAATTATTACTTCGTCTATATTGAGTTTCTCAGCTAATCTGCTAGCATGCAGNGGCGCAGCGCCACCAAAGGCTATCATAGAACGAGCACTTATATCTTTGCCCCATTCTATTGCATGGACCCGCGCCGCATTTGCCATATTCTCATCAACAATTTCTGAAACACCAAATGCCGAAAGTGTGGCGTCTAGTGCTAATTTCTCTCCCACCGCTTTTTCTAAAGCGCGCCCCGCCATTTCCGGTTGCAAATCAACAGCTCCACCTGCAAAACCTTCAGGATTAATTCGACCCAATACAACGTCTGCATCCGTAACGGTTGCATCCGAACCATTTTGCCCATAACAAGCAGGGCCTGGCATAGCTCCAGCACTCTCTGGTCCTACTGTGATTCGGCTCATATTGTCGACTTTAGCAATTGAACCCCCACCCGCACCTATCTCAACCATTTCAATAGCCGGAATTCTAACCGGTAAACCACTACCCTTTAAGTTTCTGTAAACCCGCGCAACTTCAAAAGTTCGGGTCATCTGGGGGATGTGGTTATCAATTAAACAGATTTTTGCTGTCGTACCTCCCATGTCAAATGAAAGTACATCTTTAATACCACAATCCCGTGCAATTTCTGTTGCTAAAATAGCTCCGCCAGCTGGCCCTGACTCAACCAGGCGCACTGGAAACTTTATAGCGGTATCTAGTGTTGTTAGACCCCCACCAGAAGTCATTAATAGAAATGGGCAATTGAACCCTAGTATTATTAACTGCCTATCTAGTTCTTTCAAGTATCGGGACATCATAGGTTGGACATAAGCATTGGCAGAAGCTGTGGATTGGCGCTCATACTCCCTAATTTCTGGACAAACCTCACTAGAGAGGGTTAGTGACAGCCCAGGTCTCGCTTTAGAGAGGATTTCTGCAACACGTTGCTCATGTGCAGGATTCGCGTAGGAATGAATTAGCCCAATCGCAACAGAGTCTATTTCGTATTTATCAATGTTCGGTATTAACGCATGCACCGTTTCATCAGAAACGGGAATCAATGCCTCCCCTTTTACGTTTAATCTCTCTCTTACACTCCATCGAAGATAACGGGGAACCAAGGGAGTAGGCCTATCAATATTGATATCATATTGGTCAAAACGATTCTCTTGAGCCATCTCCACCGAGTCTCGTAATCCTTCTGTTGTTATGAGTGCTACTTTGGCCCCTTTACGCTCAATTAAAGCATTAGTTGCCAAGGTTGTTCCATGGATTAAAATATCAATATTTGCAGGCACTAAATCTGATTGATCTAATGCCCTCTTTATACCTTCNAAGACCCCTAGTTCTGGTGAACCAGGCGTAGTTAAAACCTTACTCGTTACTTGAAATTCNCCATATTCAAGAGCGACATCCGTGAACGTCCCACCAACATCAACCGCTAATCTACAATTATTATCTGCCACTTAGTAAATTCTCCAATTTAAAAATGTACCGATTAGTGTACTCAATTTTTTNNTTATAATTTTTGCTCTTAATGCATAAACACTTATTTCAAATACCTACCAGTACTGGCACCATTAATCGCTTAGCATACTTGATAACACAACGCTCATACTATCAACAGGCTGATAAATACTATTCGTCTAAATGTTCATTGCGATCTTAAATTGAAAATCAGCAAGCCAATCGCCTACCTACGCATTGCGCCTCACGAGCTCAAGCATCTAGAAAAAACTCCGCTCAATTGCCCACCAAAGCCCTACCATGGCAATGGCCACAGACACTGGGATCACAACAAGATTACGATGCAGGCTACCTCGGTCAAAGGGCAATGTTAAAATAAGAAAAGCCACAGCGATGACCCCAAGCTGTCCCAATTCGACCCCCATGTTAAACGCAACCAAAGACAGGATGAATTGTCCTTGCACCAAACCAAGCTCGCTTAGAACCGAGGCAAACCCAAGTCCGTGCAGCAAACCAAATCCAAATACCACAGCAATACGCCACCACCCCATCTTGGGACGCAAAATNTTCTCAATCGCCACATAGGCGATTGATACAGCGATCAAAGCCTCCACCAACCACATCTGCGTGGCAGGAATGGTGATGATACTCAAAGTTGCCAGACCGAGCGTCACCGTATGAGCCAGGGTAAAAGCTGAGATTTGTGCTAACAATGGACGCCAAGCACGAGAAAACAAAAACAATCCAAGAACAAAAAGAATGTGGTCAAGACCTTTGGGAATTATATGTTCAATCCCATCCATTACAAAACGCAAAAAAACCGCGCCCATCGTCTCTGCCATAGCGTCCAAGCGAGGCAGCGGCGCGCTCATCTTGCCGCCCTCTAAAAAGGCTGCATAGGCATCTGCCCCGGACCCATGGCGCACTACAAGCGCACCATTTTCTGCCACCCATCCAAANGACACCGGTCCCTGTCCAGCAGCTAGCTCTGCCTGCAGCAAAATCAGCGTGTCACGAGGTAAATCTAAATTCGGCTCCGCGATGACATCCACCCTGACTAAGTCAGCAGCGCCCGCCCCTACCAGTAAGAGCCCAGTTTGTAACTCGGGCCACCTTTGTTTAATCAAATCTGCCAAAGCTTGGTCAGAAAGAGCGCGGAGCCGCTCATAGATCACCGCCTCAGGCGCTTCATTGGTATCAGAGACCCGGCTTTGGTCTATTCCTGCCAAAACGGTTTCCGCCGTCAACCTTAGAGCGATTTCAATGTTCGACTGAGTGACCGTCACNTGNGCTACCGCTGGNCGCATTTCATGCCCCCAAACCTGCCCAGTTATTCCAAACANACCCATAAAACAGCTTGACATCAGNACGAAACAANACACCATCNAGGGTAAANTTAATGANGGCCTACTCATGATCCGACAATCCTTTTNCCTGCTAGGGTGCTTGATANTATCTACGCATGTTTATGCCCATGAATTTTGGATTTCGCCAGTGAATTTCCAAATTAATCCACAAAGNCCCATCGCAGCGCATTTTCGAGTAGGACAATATTTTAATGGCAGCAGCCATAGCTATTTAAGTCGTAATACCACCCGACATGAAATCTATCACGCCGGGAAGATAATCGAGGCGCCTGCCCGCGAAGGCGACCGACCAGGATTTCAATACAAGGGACTACCAAATGGTTTAGCTATTTTGGTGCATGAAACCACCGACAACACTATAACCTATCAAACCTTTGACAAATTTACTGCCTTTGCCGCCCATAAGGACNTTTCCGGCCTACCAGAAGCCCATCGGGCTCGAGNCTTGCCAGAAGTTGGTTTCGTCGAAAATTACCGCCGCTTTGCCAAATCTCTGGTAGCTGTTGGCGATGGAACCGGACAAGATTTTCGTGTTGGACTCAAAATTGAAATCATCGCGCTGCGTAACCCCTATACCAATAATCCGAACGAAGGCATGAGCCTGCAAGTTCTGCTTGATGGTCAACCGAGGCAGGATGTTCAGGTGGCGGTTTTTGACCGCCAAATTGGTAGTAAAGAACCAGCAAAAATTGCTCTTTATCGCACCGATACTGCTGGCATTACGCAATTCCCATTGGATGCCGGTCGTGAATATATGGTGGATAATGTAGCCTTAGTCGCTCTGCAACCCACCACTGACGGCGATCCAGTTTGGCGTAGCCTTTGGGCTAATCTGACTTTCGCCGTACCGGCCGATTAATTTTATAGATAAGTAGGTTTCGCAATAACAAATTAATTACAGTTAAAACTATACAANATTNCAATAATACTCAATTTAGTCCGGTTCAATCTACTGCGTTATTCAATTTTTAGACATCTATAGAAAACATGTAATTTCATAGAAAAACCANTGGATCAACTAATGAAATGATATCAACGAGCTAATATCATACNAAANAAAACCAGACNGAAATTGAAAATTTAAAAATTANCTGCGTTTGGTAAATGTGCTCGCAACATAAAGCGCTATTCACGCCATAGTGTTAGTAAAACCGTTAAAAAAACTGTCCTTGGCGTTTAAAACTTAAGCAAAAACACCCTTAAGAATTTGATCAATCGCTGTAGGTCTTAATAGGTCTCATTTTATCGCTTATAGAAATCAGACCGTAGATAAAACATGATCTGAAAATAATTTTCGAAGTGTCAATTTAGAAATTTTACCAGTCGCAGTATGTGGCAATTCATCGATAAATAATACATCATCAGGCAGCCACCATTTAGCTACTTTATCTGCCAAATATTGTTTGATCTCATCAGGCGTTACTTCTTTACCTTGCTCCAAGACGACAATGAGCAAGGGACGCTCTGCCCATTTCGGATGCCTTGCTGCAATAACGGCACATTCTTTTATAGCGGCATGTCCTTGCGCAGCNTTCTCCAAATCAATTGAGCTTATCCATTCTCCACCAGACTTAATAACATCTTTTGTTCGATCAACGAGTGATACAAAGCCATCGTGATCTATCTTTGCTACATCCCCGGTTCTAAGCCAACCATCATCAGTTAAAGCGGCTACACTTGCTTCTTTATCATCAAAATAACCATTCATCACTGCATGACCACGGACCTGTAGTTCTCCAAACGCATCACCATCATTCGGAAGCAATCCACCTTCATCGTCGACGATCCTAATATCAACCGTATACATCCGACGCCCTTGAGATACCTTTAAGTCTATTTGCTTTTCCTGAGACAACGCCCTCATCGCCGGACCAAAAGTAGTGGTTGACCCAACTGGACTAGTCTCTGTCATACCCCAACCATGAACAACTCTGACGTCAAAATCTATCTCAAATTCAGCGATCATAGACCGTGGAACAGCAGAACCACCCACTAGCATATACTGGAACCCATTTGGCTTTTTACCATTTTTTCGCATTTCTGCCAAAAGGCCCAACCANATGGTNGGGACACCCCATGCTGAGGTTACCCCTTCTGCGTCCATCAATTTATAAAGGCTCTCACCATCAAGACCCGGGCCTGGCAATACAAATTTTGCTCCAACCAGGGGAGAAGCAAATGGCAACCCCCATCCATTCGCATGAAAAAAAGGAACAACGGGAAGCACCACAGCGGAAGAATTTAGCCCCACATCTGCGGCAAAAACCATCATTCCCAAAGTATGTANTAGAGTTGATCGATGAGAGAACAATACACCCTTTGGNTTTCCAGTCGTCCCCGATGTATAACAAAGCGCTGAGGCCGAACGCTCATCCAAACTTGGCCATNAAAATAGATTTGATTGTCCAGCAAGNATATCCTCAAAGCACTCTAAGTTTGGAATCGNACAATCCGGCATATCTTTTCGGTCACAAAGAGCAACAAATTTTAGNTCTTTTGGCAATCTATCAAGTAATGGAGTAATAATTGGAATAAAGGTTGTGTCTAAGAACAAAATACGATCGTTCGCATGATTAATGATATAAACGATTTGATCCGCAAATAACCTAGGGTTTATTGTGTGACATACACTCCCGATACCTGAGATTGCGAAATATAACTCAAAATGTCTATGGCCGTTCCAAGCTAAAGTGGCTACCCGGTCTCCTTCTTTTATTCCCATATTCTTAAGTGCGTGCGCTAACTGGCAAGTCCTCTGATGCGCAGCGGCATAGTTATATCTATGGATCCCACCTTCCACACATTGTGATACAACTTCCGTGTCGCCTCTAACATCTGCAGCATAATCGATAACGCTTGATATTGTTAATGGCATGTCCATCATTTGGCCGCTGAGCATTGATCCCCCCCATAATCGGAAAAATTATAACGTAATAGATTGATCCATGTTTACATTAGCCGCAAGTTCAAACTTACTTTATCCCCAAAACCTCTAACTGATATCGCATAATATTTAGAAATATTGAAAATAAAACTATTTTTATCAGTTACTTAAATTAACTTTTTTATTCTATTTGTTAGAAAAGCCTTGTGACAATCTTTTTAAAGCCTCTTGATCTGTAATATTTCTGGAAAGAGGCGATATTGATATTTTATTCTCACGTAGAATAGCGATATCTTCCTCTGGACCAGGTTCCCCGTGGTCCTTAGCTAAGTATAACCAATAATACTTTTGTTGGCGTAAATCTGCTCTGCAATCTATCGCTGGCGCAACTGTCGTTGTCATCCCTTGTTGAGCCAAACAAACACCATCAACTTCTTCTGATTGGATTGCTGGAACGTTTATATTTGGAACAAAATCCCAAGGCCAAGAACTATGATCAATTAAATCCTTAACAACGGAGGGCAACCAATCTTGTGAGGTTTTCCACGGTATATTATCTCGCTCTCGCCACGCCTGGCTGAGGGCAATACCAGGGACCCCAAGAACGTTTGCCGTCATAGCAGCCCCTACAGTCCCACTAAAACCACAATCACCTCCGATATTCAGACCAGCATTAACTCCCGAAACCACTAAATCTGGTTTCTGTAACTTCATAACCTCTCCAACCCCGATCATTACACAATCAGCTGGAGAGCCAGTGACCGCAAATCGCCGATCTCCATATTGCTGCAGACGCAGCGGTTTATGTAAGTTGAGTTGACGTGATCCTCCACTGCAATCTTCAGCAGGGGCTATGGTCCAAACTTCTTTTGCTATGCTTTTAGCCACGTGTTCTGCGATCACTAGCCCAGGTGCGTCAATGCCATCATCATTAGTGACTAAAACGCGCTCAAGAAGACTTTTCGACGGCACACTCATATTTTCGATCCTTTATAAATAATTCAGTACTCTAACCACACAAAACTAGAACCTTTAACAAAGTAAAGTTATTATATCATTTCACTACCCAAATTTAATCTTTAATATTTTATAAGGAGGGAACATGTCTGGGGCCGGAACCTCTAGAATTGAAGGGAAGATCGCACTGATAACAGGCGCAGCCTCTGGTATTGGATTAGCGACTAGCCAAATGATGGCGGCACAGGGCGGATCAATAATATTAACGGATATAAATAATGAAACTGGTGAAGCGGCAGCAAAAGCAATAAATAGTTGTGGTGGATCTGCTACATTCAAAAATCACGACGTAACGTCCGAGAATGACTGGTTATCCGTTATTAATTATGCAGAAACTCTTCACGGGAGAATAGATATCCTTGTGAATAATGCAGGTGTTGGAACGATGGGGTCGATTGAAGAAACAACGCTAGATCAGTGGCGAGCAATTCATTCAGTTAATTCCGAGGGGCCTTTCCTTGGTTGCAAATATGGATTAACTCTCATGAAAAAAAATAGAACTGGTGGTTCCATTATAAATGTTTCTAGTGTAGCCGGAATTATAGGGGCACCTAACTTAGCTGCTTATTGTTCCTCCAAAGCATCTGTACGGTTATTAACAAAATCTGTTGCCTTACATTGCGCAAGAAAAGGTTATGGGATTAGATGTAACTCCGTGCATCCATCATACACAAATACACCGATGGTAGATGAAATGGTAGAAAGTCATAGAAGCCCGGAAAGATATAAATCAGCGCTTGAAAGTGCATCCCCTATGGGTAGACTGGGTGATGTTGACGACATAGCAGCTTCAATCTTATATCTTGCAAGCGATGATGCAAAATTCACAACAGGTTCAGAAATAGTTGTAGATGGTGGCCTAACAGCTACATAAGCTAATATATTTTAGGCGAGGAGTAAAAGTATGTTTGATTTATCTGGAAAAGTGGCAATCGTTACTGGATCTACAAAAGGAATTGGAAAATCTATAGCAGAAAATATGGCAGCCATCGGAGCCAAAGTTGTCATATCCAGTCGGAAGCAGGCAGCTTGTGAGGCAGTGGCTGACGAAATTAAGTCTAAAGGACACGAGGCGATAGCCATACCTTGTCACATAGGGCGTAAAGATGCGCTGGAAACATTGGTTTCTGAAACAATCCAAAAATATGGTAAGATTGATATTCTTGTATGTAATGCCGCCACAAACCCCGTTTATGGCTCAATGCTAAATGCGGGCGATGAAGCATATGATAAGATTATGGACACCAACGTAAAAAGTGTTTTTCAAATTTGTAATATGGTTTGTCCAGGCATGGCTGAGAGAAAAGACGGCGTAGTAATTATTATTTCAAGTATAGGCGGATTTAAGGGCAGCAAAAACCTTGGATTATATTCTCTCTCTAAAGCAGCAGAACAACAACTAGTTCGTAATTTAGCAGTGGAATGGGGCCCTCATAACATTCGAGTTAACGCTATAGCGCCGGGTTTAATAAAAACAGATTTTGCCAGAGAGCTCTGGGAAGACCCTGAAAAAACCAGAGCAGTAGAGCGAATAACCCCCCTAGGTAGGCTTGGTGATCCGGATGATATTGGGATGTTAACCGCTAGCCTTGCCACGAGGGCAGGTAATTATTTAACCGGTCAAACTATTACGATAGATGGTGGCCGAATGATAACAGACCCTTCTTAAGGATATTTTATGGTAACGCTCACTGATATAGGTCCTGTGCATCGATTCGACGAAAAAAGACTTGCAGATTATTTACAGAACCAAAATCTCGATGACTTTAGCTTTCCAATGCTAGCTCAGCAGTTTCAAGGAGGGCAATCCAATCCAACTTTCTGCCTTGAAGCCAATAATAAAAGATATGTTCTCAGAAAAAAACCTCCGGGAAAATTACTACCATCGGCTCATTTAATAGAAAGAGAATATAAAATAATGTCAGCACTGGCTGAAACTGATGTTCCCGTTCCAGTGATGCGGCACCTATGCGAAGACGATGGAATTATAGGAACTCCTTTCTTCATAATGGACTATTTAGAAGGCAGAATCCTTGACGATACATCTCTCCCTGGGGATTTTTCCCAAGAGGACCGCACGCTGATATTCGACTCTATGAACGAAGCGCTAGCCCATCTTCACAATGTGAACTTTAAGGCCATTGGTTTGAGCGATTATGGTAAACCGGAAAATTATATCGGTCGCCAAATAGACCGCTGGTCTAAACAATTCGAGGCGGCAAAGACAGACCCTATGCCAGCTATGGATGCGCTTATGGATTGGCTTCCAAAGAGTCGCCCTCAACAGGATGAAATATCAATCGCACATGGTGATTTTCGTATGGGAAATTTGATTTTACACCCAACAAAACCAGAGGTAATCGCAGTGCTCGATTGGGAGCTATCAACTCTCGGACATCCATTAGCCGATTTAGCCTATAATTGCATGCCATACAGCCTTCCTCATGATGGAACATCATTAAATGGTTTAGTGGGACTAGATATCGAAAAAGAAGGGATTCCCCTTCTAGATGATTACGTAGCTGCTTACGCGAAAAGAACGGGAAGAGAATCAATACCGGGATTTAAGTTCTTTTTAGCTTTTTCATGTTTTCGTCTCGCCTCTATTTGCCAGGGGGTTTACGCTCGTGGAGTTCAGGGAAATGCAAGCTCTGAGAACGCGATTGAGGTTGGAGCCAAAGCACCTAGACTTGCCAATATTGGCTGGGAGATAGCACAATCAATGTAAAACAACACCCTTTATACTCGCGTTAAAAAAAGAAGCCCCATGCACATGAGCCCTCTTTTCTTAATATACTAGTTAATCATTTTTTCGGAATTCAGCCTTAGCTATCGCCTCTAAATGTACTTCATCCGGCCCATCGGCAAGACGCAAAGTTCTATTGGAGCCATAAGAATAGGCTAATTTAAACTCCTGACTTACGCCTCCGCCTCCATGAACTTGTATTGCCTCATCAATAATTTCGCATGCCATTCGAGGCGCAGCGACTTTAATCATAGCTATCTCTTTTCGCGCGGCCTTGTTTCCAACCGTATCCATTTTATGCGCGGCATAAAGAACCATTAGCCGAGTCTGGTCGATTTTAATACGCGCTTCAGCAACCTTATGGCGTAGCGCTCCCATATCAGATAATTTTTGTCCAAAAGCAACCCGCGAATTTGCACGTTTTTTCATAGACTCAAGTGCCCGTTCAGCCTGACCAATACAACGCATGCAATGATGAATTCTCCCAGGCCCAAGCCGACCTTGTGCAATTTCAAAACCACGTCCTTCGCCTAACAACATGTTACTCGCCGGCACCCTAACGTTATCAAAAGTTACATCACCGTGCCCATGTGGTGCGTGATCGTAACCAAATACAGTAAGAGCACGATTGATAATCACACCCTTACTTTCAACAGGAACTAAGATCATTGATTGCTGCTTATGTTTTTCAGCATTTGGATCCGTTTTCCCCATGAAAATTAAAATTTTACAGCGCTTATCAAGGATCCCAGAAGTCCACCATTTTCTGCCATTAATGACGTATTCATCACCCTCTCTAGTGATGCTTGACTCAATATTCGTAGCATCTGACGAAGCCACCGCTGGCTCTGTCATAGCAAATGCCGAGCGAATTTCACCTGCAAGCAGAGGTTTCAACCATCTTTCCTTATTCTCCTTCGTTGCATACCTCTCAAGGACTTCCATGTTTCCAGTATCGGGTGCAGAGCAGTTGAACACCTCAGAACCGAAAGAGACTCGCCCCATGACCTCGCTAATCGGCGCGTATTCGAGGTTTGTTAACCCCGCACCTTTATCTGATTCTGGTAAAAACAGATTCCACAGATCCTGAGCTTTGGCCTTTGCTTTCAACTCATCCAAGATTGGCGGGCATTCCCAACGGTCTGTCCCCTCATCGATTTGTTGATAATAAAGAGACTCATTAGGTAGTATATGTTCGTCCATAAACTCTTGAACACGGGCTCTTAGTTTCGACGCACGTTCCGTCATTTCCGGGATCATGTATTTCTCCTTAACAAGATTGATTAAAATTTAACTGATTTGCGCAAACCGTCTTCGGTGAAAGTCAACATTTCCAAATAATGCATCTATCATCGTTAACCGTTTGAAAAAATGTCCAATGGCCATATCATCTGTCATTCCCATGCCTCCATGGAGCTGGACCCCCTCCTGCCCTATAAATTTGCCGCCAAGCCCTGTCTCCACTTTAGCAGCTGATACAGCGCGAGCTCTATCATTTGTGCTACCATCATCTATTAAGCCAGCAGCACGGTATGTTAGCGCTCTCGAAAAATCTTTTGCACCGAGCATCTCTACAGACCGATGTTGTAAAACTTGAAACGCTCCAATCGGCTGACCAAATTGTTCTCTATTTTTAATATAATCAACTGTCAGTTTTACAGCTGTATCC
>PANE01000026.1 GCA_002708305.1 Rhodospirillaceae bacterium | reverse complement strand
TAATAAGCGAAAAAGCAATCAACCTATAAACTGTTTTTAATGGAAAACTTCAGAACTTATTAAATTTAAATGACGGCCTAGTTGTTTTACTGGCTTGCCTAAGCAATCAGTAATAAGGGCAGCTGAAGATTATAAAGAATGGAAGATTTCCAGCAAAGGATGGAATAGACGACATCAGCGCTTCTATTACATTTTCTGAATATAGTGCTATAAAAATTCCCATACTTCATTGTGACACTATGATTGCCACCATTCAGATAATCAGTCTACGGCTCACCTTGCAGTATCAATACCTAAATCAAATCCAAATTTACAAAGAGCGTTGTTGACGAGCTGCTCACTGGACAGCAGCTCGTGTTTTTTTATTTAAAACAGACAAAAGTCATCCTACGATCTGGACAGCAGAACTTGAGCGAAGAGTACCCATTCCTGCAGCACGATCTTGAAAATCTATCATCTTTTTGTCAGTCATCATGACATCCATGACCTTTCCCCAATGTTCCATAGAATTGAAGGAGTAGTTGGCATACATCACCTGATGATCGGGCCCGATTGCCGGCGCAACCAGTGTAACGGCAACATCATGTGGCTTCACAATCCCCTCCAACTCGTCCATCATTGATTTTGCTTTTTGCATACCTTCTCGGTCGGTTGCCCATTCTCTTTGAATTACAAATGATTTTTTTACAGGGGCGCCGTGCACAAATCTAGCAACATAAGGACCTTCATTATCTGCTCCAGGTTGTGAGCCTATTTCCTGCATTAAAGCTAGATATTCCGGGTCGTTTACATAGGCAGAAAATGATTTTGCACCAGCTTCAAAATTTTCATAGGCATTCCACGAATGCATTGCTCCCGCATTTGCACCAGCCACTACCTTTGCTACTCTAGCGTTTGCTCCGTAACGGGCAGCTATTCCAGCAAAACGCAGTAAGCGTCCCTTAACTATATCATCTTTTCCCCGGTGAGGATGTGAAATACGAACAGATACGATAGTCATTTTTAATCCCTTTCATTGAAGTTTCATGGTTACTCAAAGTGTATCAAAAAAAGACATTTGTAAACGATTTCGAAAAATACTTTACCTTGCCGTTGTCAAATGAATTAAAATATTTTGTGGAAATTTATAACTTACAGCTGCTTTGCTAAAAATCGTCTCACGTCTTAGAACCACCGACCCTCCACTATTTACTGACTTACTCAGAGCCACCCAGCCATTGTAAGCAAAAATATTTATCAACTCTTTTGACTCGTTTATTTAATTTATTGCATAACCAGCACCAAATCGTTCAATGTGACCAAACTTTGGTGACAACCAGTGTCCACTTGTGCATAAGTTTTTATCGTTGCTCACCATGTCCAACACTCTCTTTCGAGACACAAGAGCCGTATCGTGATCAATATCGAATACGGTAGACACATTGGGGTCTATCAGCTGTAAATTTTGAATGTGCAGAATATCACCAAGGTGTATCAAACTGTCATCTTCGCTATCAACCCGAAAGCCTGAGTGTCCGGGGGTATGTCCCGGGATTGCAACTGTGCTGACCCCAGCCATTATTTCTTTACCCTCAGCTAAGAGGTTTAGGCGATCTTTATAGGCATTTACTACCGCTTGCGCTAAACCCGCCCAGTCAGCACCATTTACTTCGACCGCATCAAAGTTTTCTTTACTCCAAAACTTGTGTTCTTTATTAGTAATATGCATCTGTGCATTACTAAACACTGCACTACCATCAGCATTCAAAGTACCGCCAATGTGGTCTGGATGCAGATGCGTTAAATATATATCTGTGACCTGTTCGATCAAAACTCCAGCTTCAGCAAGTGCATCCTGGACGAAACCACAGGTTGGCCCAAAAAGCTCTCTACAGCCGGCATCAACAAGCAAATTACGATCGCCATTCTGAATTAGAAAGGCGTTAACATTAGTGTATGAAAGAGTATTTTCGGTATTATCTTTAATTTCTTTAGCGTCTTCCTCATTTAAGTTTAGAAGAGCTTCAACAGGCAAAACCAGTTCGCCATCGCGCAGAGAAGTGACCTTAATCGAGCCTATATTTGTGGATGAAATCCGTGACATTCTAATCTCCCAATTCACCGTCATTTTTAGCCTTATGCCTTCCTTGAAGGTTAGTCTCACCAAAAAAAATTACAAGGTTGTGCAATCCTCTGCATCCATTTGAACTCGACGACCAAGTTCTTCATTTTCTAATTAATGCTTGTTAAGAGGCCAATTCAATCAGGACAAACAATAATAATTCGATCATTAACGAGAAATCTCCGGCTNTTGTAGTAAAGCTTAGNAGCGTTGATACAATACGGGATAGCGCGGTGCTTTGTGAATCATTACACGTTTTTAAATTGAGCCAACACGACCATCATGATAANGAGGNNGACGCAGCTCGCGATAAATATAATCTTTTACAATCACTGGATGCGNTGACTGTGCCATTTTCAATTCCATCATAATTTTACCGTTATGTTCTCCAAGCTATACTATCGATGCCAGTCGTTAGTTCCCAATTGGAGCNCCTCTTTCTACGATTTTGCGTTTGTGTTGTATCAGTATAATGGGAGTTAGAATTGCAATNCCAATCAGCATTGTCGTTACACCCGGCGCGATAAACAGAAACGCGGCTATGCCAAAATACCAGCGCTCCCATTTTTTGAGAGGCGCGTTTAGAAAGCCGGAAAAGGCTACTCCAAGGGCCCCTATACCCAACATAGCTCCAATGAATGTGTAGGTAAATATCCACCACGTGAACCCTTCAGCGACAAGCAGTAAAGCCGGTGAATAGACGAAAACGAACGGAACAAGTGCTTTAGCGATGCCCAACCGGAATGCAGTATTGCCTGTTTTGAATGGGTTCGAACCGGCAATACCTGCGGCAGCATAAGCTGCAAGTGCAACCGGCGGAGTAATGTCAGCCAATACTCCGTAATAGAAGACGAAAAAATGTGATACGATCGGTTCAACTTGCAGTTGTGCCANTGCAGGTGCTGCAACGGCAACAAGTATGATGTATGTCGCAGTCGTTGGGATGCCGGCCCCCATAATGATACACGCAATTGCGATTAAGACGAGCGAAAAGAACAAGGCCCACTGAGCAATACTAAAGTAATTGAGCGGCCATATCCCACCAACGACTTCGCCAATGTCGGTAGCCGTTTGCACCACCACATAACCCAAACGAAAACCAACCCCGGTCAAAGTAACAACTCCCACGACAATACCCACCGTCGCAGCCGCAGCACCCACTGCAAGTGTGCTTTTGGCACCAGCACCTAAAGCATACCACAAATCAGAGAGTGATAATCGTTTATTGGGATTCAAAAACCCAACAACTACGCAGGCAATTATTCCATAGACCGCCGCATAGTCTGGGGTTTTTCCAGACAAGATCAGATAAACTAAAATTATCAAAGGTATTATCGATAACCAGTGCTCCTTAAGTACAACACCTATTTTTGGAAGCTCTTCTGCCCGAAGGCCTCGCAGACCTAACTTTTTTGCTTCTAGGTGGACCATAACGAAAATGCCAAAATAATGTAGCAAGGCTGGGAATAAAGCCGCCGCGAGCACATCGCGCAAAGGAATTTCAAGGTACTCTACCATAATAAAAGCAGCTGCCCCTAAAATAGGCGGTGTTATCTGTCCACCTGTTGAAGCCGTGGCCTCGGTAGCACCGGCGAAGTGTGCTGGGTAGCCGATGCGCTTCATTGCAGGGATCGTCAGTGCACCAGTGGTCACCGTATTGGCAATTGATGATCCAGAAATTGTCCCCATAAAAGCAGAGGAAAAGATAGCCACTTTCGCTGGACCACCAGAATAGCGGCCGGCCACTACCATGGCTAAGTCAATGAATAGTTGACCGAGGCCAATACGAGTGGCTAATACACCAAAAAGAATGAATAAGAACACGTATTGTGCCATAACGCCAATTGCGACACCATAAAGACCCTGGTTAGTCATATACAGATGGTTGATAATCCCTAGCCAACTTGATCCACCATGCTTTAAAGCGCCCGGCATCCACGGCCCAAAATAAGCAAAAGCTATGAATAAAATACCGATGATCGGAAGAGTTGGCCCGACGGACCTTCGAGCAGCTTCAAGCGTAAGCAACAAGAGTGCGGTGCCCATAAAAATGTCAGATTGGGATGGATTTCCGACTCTCTCAGAAACGATCTCAGGCGGCAGCAAAGGTAAGTAAATCGCAGCCACAACGGCAAGAAACGAAAACACAAGATCTAGGACCGGTACACCCTGGACGCGAAACATTCCAGCCAAAGGGATCCGCCCAGTCTCACGGCGCCATCCGAAAAGCAAAAATACAAGCCCAAGGACAAATGACAAATGGATACCACGATGAAGCAGTTCGCGGATTAAACCAAAGCCAGACGCGTAAAAATGATAGCTCGACATACCCACAAGAACAGCTGTTATGAAAAAGGCAAGTACGGTTCCCGTTGGCCTAAAGCTANTTTCAGGGTCGAACCTACGCTCTATTTCAAACAATTCTTCAGCAGTTAACTCGGGGCGAAGGTCTGGTGGTAAATCGGATACATCCTCATTTCTATCATCAGCCTTTCGGTTGACTGTCATAATTTTGGTCCCACTTCACGAAAAATAAAGCTCAAGAGGTTTTCACCACTTGAGCTTATAGTCTAGTGCCAGATCCTATTTAAGAAGGCCTGCTTCTTTATAAAACCGCTCAGCTCCAGCATGCAGCGGAACTCCGACACCGTTCAGCGCGCTNGCAGGTGTTATAGTCTTNCCTTTAGCGTGACCTACGTCGAGCAATTTGCGGCTCTCTTTGTTCCACAAAGCTTTAGTGATGTTGTAGATAAGTTCCTCGTCTTCATTTTCTGACGTGAACCATTGTGCACCAACGGCAACAGTTGTTGTTGTTCCCACACCTTCGTACGCACCTTTAGGTATGTCGGAAGATGCAAAAAAGCCATATTTAGAGGTCAACGCATTTGCACCAGCGCCGTCGATTGGAACCAGCTTTATGGATGCCGCAGATGCGAGCTCAACCAAAGAACCCGTCGGGTATCCAGCAACAACAAAAAAAGCATCAATCTTGCCGTTGCGTAACGCTTCAGATGCTGCANCACCTTTAAGGGCTTCAGCAGTAATCATGTCAGCAGACAGGCCATTGGCCTCCAAAATTAAATTTGCGTCTACGTACGTGCCCGAACCAGGCTCGTCGAGTGACACGCGCTTGCCCTTAAGGTCAGCAACAGAGTTGATGCCACTATCAGCTAAAGCTACAAGGTGAATATGCTCTTCAAAAAGTGCTGCTATAGTGCGTAGTCCTTTGGCTGGTTCTTTACCTGCCATTGTTCCTGTACCTGTGTATGCCCAATAAGCCACGTCAGATTGTGCGAAGCCAGAATTACGCAATCCCGAGATAATCGCATTTACATTATCAACTGAACCACGAGAGGAAACAGCTGAAGCAATCAGTCCATCAACGCCGCAAGAACCGCCCTTACCGCATTCACGTGAACCCGGAGGTTTGGAGATCGCATTCGCAATGACACCTCCAACAGGATAATACGTATATGCCGTACCACCCGTTCCAATTGTAAAAAAGTTTAGCTCTTGGGCTTTCATCGGCAGCGCCAACAACAATGTGGATGCAGCAGCCAGCGCCGCAGTGCGAAGGTATTTATTCATAAATTTTCTCCCAGAAAACAGACAAGTATCTTGCTCGAATCAGAGCTTATCTAAAGAGCCATTTTTGAACACTAAGTTCAACCTTGATTATGACTTTTTATAACATTTATTTACATATTGTGTATAATTTTGTTAGATATTATAGATAATAAAAATTATAAGACTTTTTAAATCTGGAATTCATTATGCCCTCAGAACTCAGCGCAGTTGGAATTAAAAAAAAATCAAATCAACCGCTGTTGGATACACAGCAGTTAGTTCTTCGAATTTTTGATCACATCGACAACAAAACTACAGATCTGGGTTCGGAAACATGGAATGAGCCAGTCATAAATTATCAATCACAGGAACGCTTAGACGCTGAATTAAATCTCATAAAAAACTCCTTTGTCGTATTTTGTCCAAGTCTAGCTCTATCGAATACAGGCGATTACATTGCTCGTTCATCAGCAGGAGTACCATTAATCGCCGTTCGAGCCGAAGATGGTACGGCAAAAGTCTTCAGAAATGCATGCCGTCATCGCGGAGTACAATTAGCTGAAGGCTATGGCTGTAAACGTGTACTCGTTTGCCCTTATCACGGCTGGTCTTACAATCTAAATGGTAAACTGAAGAACATACCGCACGGTAAAGGCTTTCCCGAAGTGGACCTAACTACACATGGTTTGGTGCCAGTACCTAGCCAAGAAATCAACGGCCTTTTGTATGTAGGTCAAAATACGTCAGACGCTGCAGCATCCGACATTGATCCGAAACTTAAAATTATCCCAGAAGGCTACGAGCTTATCGAAATCGACGAAATGGATGTCGAAGCCAATTGGAAGCTGTACATTGAAAGCTCTCTCGAAGGATACCATATCAGATCTACACATACACAAACATTTTTTCCGGTTCAGTACGACAATTTGACTGTTGTTGAAGCGTTTGGCCCAAACAGTCGTGTCACTTTCCCTTACCAAACCATCGAAAAGCTACGCAATAAACCCCAGGAAAGATGGTCAACGGACGGCTGTCTTACTCAGCTTTATCATTTATTCCCCAACGTGGTCGTCTCAACTTTCCCCAACTGCTTGCAAGTTGTCATACTAGAGCCACTTAGCTTAGAACTCACACGCCAACATACTTATCTTCTTGGCCGTGTAGCAAAGGGCTCCGATCAAGAGCGCAGAAAGACAATTGATTCAATACAGAAGGGACAGGCCTTTGCAAAAACTGGCGCCCTAGAAGATCGCGAAGTTGTTATATCTGCTCAAAAAGGCTTAATTAGTGGCGCTAACCAAAACTTGACATTTGGATTGTTTGAAAGTGCGATTGGTCGGCTTCATGCAGGTCTCAAAGGCAAAATTGGGTAACTTTTTAATGTCTTCAAAGGTATATATTCAAAGCCTTGACGATCTCTTGAAACTAGAACGAGGGCCCACTGCAAAACGATTAATTTTATCGTTATTAAGTCAGCCACGCATGGCCACTTTATCTCTTCGGCAACTTATAGCTTGGGGAGAGCTGCTGGGGCAAACACCAGCCGCTATCCGCGTAACAGCTGGGCGGTTATTAAACGAAGGCCTGCTCGAAACTGTAGGCCGAGGCGTCTATACTATTGCTCCCAAAGGATTAGCCCTAAAAAATAAAGCGTCCGAATGGATAACCGTAATAGACCAGCTCCGATATTGGAAAGGCGGGTGGCTCTGTATCTACACAGCACATCTAAGTAAAACGAACCGAGGTGATCTACGGAAACGCCAACGCGCTTTACGGCTACTTGGGTTTAAAGAATTTATCGATGGAATTTGGATCAGGCCTGACAACCTTAAATTTAACGCGTCACAGATGTTCTCAAAACTTTGCATCCTCGGCTTAGACTCCAATGCGTTACTATTACGATCTGATGTAATTAAACACGGACAGGCACGCTCTCCCTTGGAGCTTTGGGATGGCAATGCCTTAAATGCGAGTTACGAAAGAGGAGTTGCTCTTCTACAAAGCAGCGAACAGAAGTTGAAGGGAGAGGACTTACGTACTGTAACACGGGAAACATTCTTAGTTGGCGAGCATATTATCCGTCAGATAAATACAGACCCCCTTTTGCCTCCCGATTGTGTTGATACTTTAAAACGCAAAAAATTAATTCAATCCATGAAGCAATACAGCAAATTCTGCCATTTTAAATGGTCCCAATTTTTAGCCCTTTCTGCGTAGCAAAGCTTCCCTTGGTTCAAGTATGAGAAAATTACTAATATTTTTTTGATAAATACTGCGTTCGTACTGGCACCAACATTTTTTGCAATCAAAGGAAGTCGTTAACTCCTACTTTCCTTATAAAAAAACATCTCAGTAAGAGGACTGTTAAACAAAAAAATGAATGAAAATAAATTATATTTCTAGTACGGTGGGTAAATTTTCGAAATTTCCAGTTCGAACAATGTCACCATTCACATGATATTCAGTTGACGTCGATAAACTTATTTACCGTCAAACACATATGTACTGATATTCTAACTGCAAAAAATAATTTGACTGCAAGTAAAGCAGATAAATCTGCCGACAACAAATTCAAAGCGGATCACACTCTAATAGGATCAGTAATCTGGCAACCATTGTATGTTGAGACGAACCTAAAGGGTTAGATCAACTCATCTAAATATAAAAGCTCTGTCAAGTATGAGTTGTTTGGATCGATGTGAACAGCATACAGAGATTAGTTCTAGCTCTCTTAAAAATATATGGATCCTGGAAAAACCATATTGGTTTCACATGTATAAAGTCCTAGACGCTATCCCAAGCGTTTCACCAATAGAGAATTGAAACTGGAGAATCCAAATGTCAAATGCAACTGTCGCAGACTTTGATCAAAAAATCTTACGGGACGCCCTTGAGTTGCGCGCTGCGCAAGGTGCAAATGCTCTTATCTCAATTGGTGCAGGTGCGGACGTTCCGATTGCCGTCATAATGCGAAATGATCTTGTTCAGTTGGAAATCATGCGCGCGGTTGCTCAGGCTGGTACGGTGATTGTTGCATTAAATTGGCATGCCACTGCCGAAGAAGTCAAAGCGATTTGTGATGACAGCGGAGCACTATTTGTAATCATTCACAGAGATCTCATTAATAATCTGCTTCCTGCTCTTGAGGGACGTGAGGTGATCACGGTTACGCCTGGTCCGGAGCTTTGTGCAGCTTACGGAATTAAAAATATTAAAACTTCTGATCAGTTCCCAGAATGGAGTAAACTTGTAGATGCCCAAAAGCCTTTGGAGGAACGTGAACTCATGCGCCCTCTAATGCGATATACATCAGGTTCCACCGGTGCACCTAAGGGCGTACGCCGTCTCAGTGGTGGTCCACGCAAGGACTTTGAGGATGTTTTGCGCCGCGTCGGCAGCGAAATGATGCATCTCAAACCTAATTCTCGTTTTTTTACGGCCGCACCAATTTATCACTCGGCTCCATCGACGCTGACGAGTGCGGCATTGGTCACCAAGGACGTATCTATTTTCATTGCACCAAAATTTGAACCTGAGGAATTTCTGGCTACGATTGAAGCACAAAAAGTTACTCACATCTATCTAGTTCCAACAATGATGAGCAGGATGCTTAAGCTTCCAACCGAAGTGAAAGAGCGGTACGACCTTTCGTCGATTGAGTATTGTGTCTCTACAGGCTCTCCATGGCCGCATGGCCTTAAGTCGGCCATGATCGACTGGTGGGGTGCTGTTTTCTGGGAGAGTTATGGTGCCACTGAGATTGGATTCATGACAATGGCATCCTCGGCGGACGCACTCGCAAAACCAGGAACAGCAGGACGGTTGCAGATGGGCTGCACCATTTTAATATTAGATAAAGACGGTAACGAACAACCTGCGGGATCAATAGGAGAAATCCATGCACGCATGGATGCATTTGGTGGGTTCGATTATTCGAACGATCCAGATAGTAGACAGGCGTCTGAAAAACATGGCCACTTTTCGGTTGGTGATCTAGGGTGGATGGATGAAGACGGATACCTGTTTGTCACAGACCGTAAAAAGGACATGATTATATCAGGTGGCGTAAATATCTTTCCTGCCGAAATTGAGGCAGTCTTGATGCGCGCGCCCTTCGTTCAAGACGTTGCAGTTTTTGGCGCCCCTGATCTAGAATTTGGTGAACAGGTTGTGGCCGCAATACAACCGATGGAAGGCTGGACACGGAGTAAAGCCGAGGTAATTAACTTTCTTAAAGAGAAACTTGCCCGTTTCAAGCATCCTCGTATTATTGATTTTCATGCTGCCCTCCCCAGGGAGGACAGTGGGAAAATTTTTAAACCAAGGCTTCGTGCGGCGTATTGGGACAGTTTTGGCCCCAAAATTTAACCTTTGAGTTGCCGTGAAACTTAAGAACACAAAACGGACCAGTTTGCCTCTCACTGCTAACGTTACCAAAAGTACCAAAAGCAGGCTTGCTTAAAATGTGATTAGAAAACGTCAATTGCCGCTTGAAATATAGATAAATGACGCTGGGCAATATCATTGTTGGACGGGCTATAGCCACCACCTATGACCGTTGCAATTGGGATATTGCGTTTTTTGAAATGCTCTAACACGATGCAATCACGCTTTAAAATACCCGCAAGTGATAAATCTAGTTTTCCCAACTGATCGCCAAAGTATACGTCAACACCAGCATCATACAATACGAGTTCGGGAGTAAACTCACCACAAATATCAGCTAGGGTACAACTCAATTGATTCAAATATTCAGTGTCTTCCAAATGATTTTTTAGCGTTACATCACGAGTGCCGTGACGCTTCTCAAATGGGAAATTTTGCTCACAATGCAACGAACACGTGTAGATGCCGCGTTTGCCATGACAAATGTCTATCGTGCCGTCGCCTTGATGTACGTCTAAATCTAAAATCAGAACCTTTTCAACCAATCCATATTCTATCAGATTTATGGCAGTGAATGCTAAATCATTGAACACACAAAACCCAGAACCATTGGAGAAATGCGCGTGATGTGTACCACCAGCTGTATGGCATGCAATACCAGTTTCTAAAGCCTGCAGGGCGGCAGTATAAGTACCACTTAGTGCAAGGAAACTACGCTTAACCAGCTGAGATGAATAAGGTAAATTGATTTTTTGAACTTCCGTTCGCGATAAAGTTCCAGTTGCTACGCGCTGAACATAATCATCTGCATGGCTGCGTAAAACGTCTCGATAGCGGACTTTCGAAGAGACCAAAAAATCTAATTCACCAGAAAAGCTACTGCATCGAAGATATTGTAATAATTTGGAGAATTTTTTTCCATTGAAACGATGTCTTGATGGTACTGTGATATCGTAAGCGTCATTATAAATCACGGGGATGTAAGACATACTTGGATCTCCAAAAATCTCTACAATTATAAAAATATCAATATGTAAACTCCCACAAAGTGCGCGGGGAAAAAAGAGCGGCAATGTTCACACAACAATTCACTAAATATTCGTCCTCTCTTGGTGAAATGTTTTCCTGGAAGTATCGCTGATAAATAAACTAGTGAAGGGTACTGCGTATCCGGCTTAGGGTTTAATGAAATGGTGACTTCAGGTGAAACGTTCTAAAATTTACCTACCGTTCGTTTTTATCCAAAAGGTGTAGGGTTTTATTTATGATAAATGCTTTGTTAAGATCAAAGTATATTTTGCTATTGAAAGCAAACTCCCACATTGTCCAGTATATTAGAGCGAAAAGTAATTGAGAAAGTAATTTCATTAATGAGCAACGATACAACATTTAAAATTGTACCCGCTCGTCGCGGACGGGCTGTCAAATTGTTAAACGGTCAAGCATTAAAAATTGTAAACACTCACGGCACCCAAGTGGTAGACACATGGTCCTTCAACGCGGGTAATATAAAAGAATTTATGTCAATGGAACACCACAGGGCGGTCACTCAATCGCTGTTCCCAACACAAGGTGATTTACTTTATTCGAACCATAGAAGACCAATTTTACAGCTTGAAGTTGATACCTCACCCGGACGTCATGACACGTTGATTGCAGCCTGCGACGTACACCGCTACGCCCTTCTGGGCTGTAAAAGTTATCACGATAATTGCACAGATAACCTGACCGCGGCATTGGCCCGAATTGGATTGGTTTCAGATGAATGTCCTAGCCCCTTGAACCTCTGGATGAACATTCCTGTTACAGGTACTGGAGCAACAGAGTGGGGTACACCGTTATCCAAGCCCGGAGATTACGTGGTACTACGTGCAGTCATGGACTGCATTGTAGTGATGTCAACATGCCCTCAGGACATGGTGCCAATTAATGGTACCGATTGTATTGTTAGAGAGGTTCACTACGCAGTACTAGAAAAATCAAGTTAAAATCATGCAACTTAGTCACCTAATCACTACCATTACCAACTTTCAAATAAAGTAATAATTCAAAAATTTTACAAAAAAATATAACTATGAGAGCGAGAAATAAAGACTGTAGTAATTGTGGCAACACAGAAAAAATTCTTTACCGATGTAGATACCAGGATGCGAAAGAGTGGGTATTTCTTTGTGGTCAATGCCTAACCTCCGTCAAACTAAACCATACAAAAACATATCAATATGGTGGGACTTGGAAGAGTAAAAAGAAGTAACTTCTGGTACTACCATTTAGGTGAGATCGAAAATATTAATTAAAAGAGTTTTGTTAAACCAATCATTTTCTCGGACAGGCATTGGCCCTCCGACTGATTTGAAGTAAACTTGCTACTCTAAACTAAAGCTTTAAAGTTATGAAAAATGCCAATGTCTGAATTCAAATCACCAGAGCAGAAACAAAGCCTGCTTGGCTTGTTTAATGCTATTTATTTCCAAATTTGGGGAATTTTGATAACTTTTATGGCAAACAGTGTGAATTACACTTTTGTTTTATTTGCAGAAACAAAAGGTCATGAAA
>PANE01000025.1 GCA_002708305.1 Rhodospirillaceae bacterium | reverse complement strand
CACGCTAGAATCCCGGGCGTAGTGCTACCCAAGCCCGGTAGCGTAGTCAGCGTTGAAATAGATTTGTCACAGATATTTGTATTCGAGAAATAATAATATTTGCTTCGTTTTACTCGGCATATGTTATTATTTTGAATAAAATGTATGATTTTTACGGACGGTTTTGTTTGAGGAGTAAATGATGGGTTTTACTAGTATTTGGCACTGGTTGATAGTTTTAATTATTGTAGTCATTTTATTCGGTGGACGAGGTAAGCTATCCTCACTTATGGGGGATTTGGGGACGGGGCTTAGAAATTTTAAGCGTGGTATGAATAAAGAGGATGGNGATTTGAGCAATGCTGATTCGAAACAAATTGAGGGAGTGGTGGATGTTTCATCTGGTTCTAAAACTGAACAAAAAGAAAATGTCTCCAAGAAGAATCAGTAAATAAAATTGATAATAGGCGAATATAATCATCATGCTTGACCTTGGATGGCAAGAACTATTCATTATAGCACTCGTTGCGCTTATAGTCGTTGGCCCTAAAGATTTGCCTATTTTAGTAAGGTCTGTAGCAAATTGGTTAAGGTCTGTAAGAAAAATTATCTGGAGCTTTCAAGCATCTATAGAAGAGGTTGGAAGAGAGGCAGAACTCGATAAACTTCGAGACGAGGCGGCGTATCTTCTCGAAGAATTTGATGATGATATCATGCCGGATAAAACAAAAATAAATACCGAAAAAAAAACGAGTTTTGGAACTGACAAATAAATGTCAGATAATGNATTAGATAATAACAAAGCGCCACTATTAGAACACTTAGCAGAATTACGTAAACGTTTACTCGTATGCTGTGTAGGAATTATTATAGCATTTTTTGGTTTTTATTTTGTTTCTGCGGATATATACAATTTTTTGGTTCATCCGTTGGCTGCAGCTACCGAAGGGCAGGTGGGCAGAAGAATGATTTTTACGGGATTGCATGAAGCTTTTTTAACCCAAGTAAAAGTGGCTTTTTTTGCTTCTATATGTTTTTCNTTTCCAGTCCTTTCGGTGCAAATATGGCGTTTTATAGCGCCAGGTTTATACTCAAAAGAAAAACNAGCATTTCTCCCTTTTATTCTTGCAACACCGTTATTTTTTATCCTTGGAGCATCATTTGTGTACTATATGGTGATACCGTTAGCCTGGGATTTTTTTCTTAGTTTTGAGCAATCCGCTGGCAACGGTATTCTGCCAATGCAATTGGAACCAAAAGTCGACGAGTATTTATCTCTAATTATGCGTCTTATTATAGCTTTTGGGATTTGCTTTGAATTACCAGTTTTGATTGTTTTATTAACAAAGGTAGGGCTTACTAATTCAAAAAGTTTAAAAAATAAAAGAAAGTATGCAGTTTTAATAGCTTTTGTTGTCGCCGCAGTAATCACACCGCCAGATGTTATTAGTCAAATTTTGCTAGCGGTACCAATAATAGTTTTGTATGAAATATCTATTTGGTGTTCAAAAATAATAGAAGAAGATTAACTAAAGCCATGCTATTAGATGATTTTTAGAAGATACCAGCAAATCGTACTTTCGAATAAAATTTTAACTTTAGAAATTCTTTTGGAAAAGTCACTATGCATGAATTAACTGCCGTTCGAGAGGATCCAAAAAGTTTTGATCACGAAATGAAACGAAGAGGCTCTAAACCTTGTTCTGAATTAATTCTTTCGATCGATTCAAAAAAACGTGCCACGGTGACTGAACTGCAAGAATTACAAAATAGAAGGAATAGAATATCTAAAGATATTGGATTAAAAAAACGGGTANATGGTGACGCTTCTTCATTGGTGAAAGAAGTAGCCTTAATAAAAACTGAGATCCAGGAACTGGAAGAATTGGAAAGAGATCTGAATTCGCAACTCTCGTCTTTTTTAAGTAAACTCCCTAATATCTTAGCCAGCGATGTCCCTGAAGGTGTAACTGAATCCGATAACGTTGAGATTAGATCGTTTGGACTTCACAAGTCTTTTAATTTTAGAGCTAGAGATCATGTCGAACTGGGGGAAGGCTTAGACGGACTAGACTTCAGTTCTGCAGCCAAAATATCGGGCTCGCGTTTTGTTTTCCTAAAGGCATCATTGGCCCGGTTAGAGAGGGCGCTGTCTAACTTCATGTTAGACCATCAGGTGAAAAAGTATGGCTATACCGAGATCTCACCGCCACTTTTAGTTAGCGACAAGGCTCTTTATGGGACGGGGCAACTACCCAAATTTAGTGATCAACAATTCAAAACTACAGATGATTATTGGCTAATACCAACTTCTGAGGTTCCGTTGACTAATCTGGTGTCAGATAGCATTTTGGATGAGGCAGAGCTGCCNTTGAGATATACGGCATATACACCTTGTTTCAGATCAGAAGCTGGTGCCTCGGGGCAAGATACTAAGGGTATGATCAGAGTTCACCAATTTGGAAAAGTAGAAATGGTTTCAATCACACACCCAGATAAGTCAAATGAGGAACATGAACGAATGACTGAGTGTGCCGAAGACATTTTAAAGCTTCTCGATATACCATACAGAACAGTTCTTTTGTGCGCAGGTGATACAGGTTTTAGCGCTAGTAAAACATACGATATAGAGGCGTGGTTACCTGGCCAGGGTAACGGTAAAGGTAAATATCGTGAAATATCTAGTTGTTCTCTTTGTGGCTCATTTCAAGCTCGAAGAATGATGGCCCGATTTCGAAGGAGCGGTAAAAAAGATATTAATTTTTTGCACACCCTCAATGGTTCAGGACTTGCGGTGGGTCGAACAATTATTGCAATTCTAGAAAACTATCAGCAGGAAGACGGAAGCATTAAAATTCCTACCGCGTTACAGCCATATATAGATGGAAAAGATATGATTGTTGCTGGGCAATGGTAAACGCCATTTCTGAACACAAACGGGTTGATAGCTGTTCGAGCAATATTATTGACGCGACAGTCTTGGTTACAAACGATGATGGGATCACCGCCTCAGGAATCAGTATATTATATGAATTGGCCTGTTCGCTTTTCAGTGATGTTTGGGTGGTGGCCCCAATGGGCGAACAAAGCGGAAAAGGGCATTCATTAACGCTAAGAGATACAATAAAGGTTAAGAAGAAGGATGAACAGATATTTGCTGTTGATGGTACTCCAACAGATTGTGTGGTCTTAGCCTTAAGCCATATAATGAGAGACGTTCGTCCAGATTTAGTGCTGTCTGGAATAAATAATGGTTATAACCTATGCGAGGAAATTACGTATTCCGGAACGATAGGCGCAGCTATAGAGGCAACAATAGCTAAAATCCCAGCAATTGCGTTGAGCCAGGAATCTATCGAAGGGAAAGATACAAATTGGGGGGCATCAAGGACATACGCTGCTTCCATTATTAAAAAATTGTCTATGTCGAACTTTCCGAAATCGACATTAATGAATGTAAATTTTCCATCTAATTTAGATCAATACCACAAAACAAAGATAACACGGCAAGGGGAAATGAAAATAAGTGACGAAGTGATCATCGATCACCATATCGGTCAAGATTTAGTTTGCAGAATTGGAAAAATGAATAGGTCGGATGATATATTACCCGATACCGATCTTGCGGCAATTGGATCGGGGCACATATCCATAACTCCTATAAGTGTCGATCTAACGAACTATCCCGCGGTGACAACGTTAAATAAACTTTTTAACTCCTAGAGTGTTTTTTAATAAAAAGAGGTTCATTATTATTATTCTTTAAAATCTTTTTTTCAACTCACCTGATTGTGGCCCTAGAAATCACCTAAGTTGTACTGTATTCGTGGACCTTTTTATTATTTTCAGAAAAGCACTACTTTTAATCCCTATGATTTTCTCGAAATTGAGAAGAGCGCAGAATTTTAAGAAAAAAGGGTAATATTTTATGCACTTTTTTTTGTTAATACAAACGATTATAATTCTTTTGATTTTTAACGGCTGCATATCACAAAAGATAAATTCCAACTATTCNAGACAGAGTAAGTCAGCGTTACAGCTTATTACNGTTCAAGACGGAGATACGCTATATAGTTTGTCGAAGCGTTATAATGTAACGCTTCGTAATTTGATTGATCAAAACCATCTTNTCCCTCCGTTTCAAATATTGGTTGGTCAAAAATTGAGATTTAAATTACCGCAAATTCACAGAGTACAAGCTGGNGAAACTATTTTTTCACTGTCTAATAAATACGGTCACGATATGCGAACTTTAGTTTCTTTTAATTCGTTAAAGGCCCCGTTTCAAATACGACCTGGTGACACGATAAAGATCCCNAATCAAAAACGGGCATTTAAACCATCAAGCACACAAAAAAGAAATTTAGTTATTAGATTTGATAGTAAACTNCCCTTTCCTANATCAAAACCAAAAANCAAAATTCTCAAAAATGCATTTAATAAAGCTAAAATTAGTGGGGTTGTTNAAAGTAAGTTTAGGCTCGCCAGACCGGCTCAAAGATCTTCCACAAGATTTTTATGGCCTGTTCGGGGACGAATCATATCAAATTTTGGACCAAGGTTAGGTGGATTACATAATGATGGTATAAATATAGCAGCTCCTAAAGGTTCTCCAGTTTTTGCGGCGGAAAATGGGGTTGTAGCTTATGCAGGGAATAGTTTAAAAGGGTTTGGTAATCTAATCCTCGTCAAACATTCTGGGGGTTGGATTACAGCTTATGCGCATACTGATAAAATGTTGGTTGTTCGTGGAAAACAGGTTATGAGAGGGGAAAAAATAGCTACAATCGGAACGACGGGAGGGGTGAAAAAACCACAGTTGCATTTCGAGATTAGGAAAGGGTCGCGGGCAGTCGATCCAAAAAGGGAATTAACGAGTTAAAAGTATTTAAACTAGCAGGGAAGTATTTTAATACAGGCAAGTGATTGCAATTGGTCAGCTAGCAAGTATAGTCCCAAAAAAATATCTATATGGTAGTCGGTGGCATTTATTAAATTCGACGTTTTAAACTGTGTTAATAACTTAGGAGAAACTTTATGTTCATCTCACCAGCTTTTGCTCAGGGTGCTGGAGGCCCAGGTGGTTTCGATTTAATGGCTTTGGCACCACTAGTTTTGATATTTGTAGTTTTTTATTTTCTACTTATTCGACCTCAGCAAAAAAGAGCTAAAGAACACAAGGAAATGCTTTTAAAAATTAGGCGCAATGACAAGATTGTAACAAATGGTGGTTTGATCGGGAAGGTTGCCAAAGTGAATGATGACAGAGATGAATTGGAACTTGAAATAGCGGAGAATGTGAGAGTCAAGGTGCGCCGCGGTATGATCGCGGAAGTAGTGTCTAAGAGCGAAGACTAACCCCCTTTTAAACGATTGGGAATTTTTGATAATGCTGCAGTTCTCCGGCTTTAAAAAAACACTTGTAATAATGATTTGTTTNTTAGGTGTTTTATATGCCTCACCGAATTTAATTCGGAGTGATTTTTCTGNNGATCTTCCCACTTTTGCTCCTGGNAAAAAAGTTAGCTTGGGACTGGATTTGCAAGGTGGATCGTACCTCCTACTTCAAGTAGATTTGAATGTTGTCATTTCGGAATATCTTGAGAGTATTACATCATCAGTTCGGCAACAACTGCGCAAGAGTAAGATTGGTTATAAAGGTTTAGGCGCCTCCAGGTCCTCTGTTGTTCTAAAAATTAGAAAGAAAGAAGATTTCGAAGAGGCCAAAGAGTTAATCAGAGGAATTGATCAAGGCAATGAAGTAAGCATGGATGCCTCAGGGAATATCCGGATATCTCCTAGCGAAAACGCGTTAAAGGATCGAAAGAGTGCCGCATTACAACAATCAATTGAAATAGTGAGGCGGAGAATTGATGAAACAGGTGTAAGGGAGCCGACCATCCAACGACAAGGAGAATCGAGAATATTGGTTCAATTACCCGGGGTGGATGATCCAGAAAGGGTAAAGGCGTTATTAGGGCAAACGGCCAAAATGGTATTTAGATTGGTAGATGTGACAACGAGTGCAAGTGAGGCTATGGCTGGGCGTGTGCCTCCTGGATCGGAACTCCTTGAAGCGGCTCTNGTTGAAGCCGGTGATCCAAAGGCCTATGTAATAAAAAAGAGGGTTATGGTGAGTGGAGAGCATCTTATTGACGCACAAGCCACCTTTCAGGATGGGCAACCAGTTGTAAGTTTTCGTTTCGATACTTCNGGNGCNAAGCGGTTTGGTAAAGTTACAACTGATAATGTCAACCGCCCATTTGCTATTGTTTTGGATAACGAGGTCATAAGTGCGCCAGTTATTCGTGAGCCAATATTGGGCGGAACAGGAATTATTTCAGGAAATTTTACTGTCGCTTCGGCTAATGATTTAGCTCTTCTATTAAGAGCTGGCGCTTTGCCTGCACCTTTGACGGTACTTGAGGAGCGGAGCGTTGGGCCGGGATTAGGTGTAGACTCCATCGCTGCTGGTAAATTGGCAAGTTTAATTGGTATTTGTCTAGTAATTGGGTTTATGATCCTCTCTTATGGACTTTTTGGAATATTTGCCAATATTGCGTTATTTTTTAACGTAACTTTGATTGTGGGTGCTTTATCCGTTTTACAGGCTACACTCACGCTACCGGGCATTGCAGGGATAGTTCTTACGATTGGCATGGCTGTGGACGCTAATGTTTTAATTTTTGAAAGAATTAGAGANGAAATAGCCCTTGGACGCACTCCTATTTCTGCGNTTGACGCGGGTTACAAACGCGCGCTTACAACCATAATTGACTCAAATTTAACAACATTATTTGCTGCTTTGTGTCTTTATTCATTTGGATCTGGGCCTATTAAAGGTTTCTCCGTTACTTTAGCTATAGGTATCGTGACCTCTATGTTNACAGCTATTATGTTGACCAGGTTATTAATAGTTGTTTGGTTACGAAGGCGTAAGCCTGACCTGATACCAATTTAAATAGATAGGTCTCATATGTTCAAACCACTTCGTTTAGTTCGCGCTGGAACACAAATTCCCTTTGTAGGTTTCAAAAAGGTAGCATTTNTAGTNTCATTCGCTCTCATTGTTNGTTCAATNCTTGCTTTAGCCGGTTTCGGTTTAAATTTTGGTATTGATTTTAGAGGCGGGATTCTAATGGAGGTTCGGTCTGAAGATAAAATCAATATAATNACAATGCGNGATAAGTTAGCAGATCTAAAGCTTGGTGAGGTNAANATACAAGAGTTTGGAAAAGAAACAGATGCGTTAATAAGAATACAAAAACAAGAAGGTGCCGAGAAAGAACAGCTTGTTGCTATTAATAAGGTCAAGTCGGCTTTGGGTGTAGAGATTGAGTATCGAAGAACAGAGTTCGTAGGACCTACTGTTGGGGAAGAACTCAAAGAAGCGGGGCTGCTAGCAATTGGTTTGGCATTACTGGCAATACTAATATATATTTGGCTTCGGTTTGAATGGCAATTTGGGGTAGGAGCTCTAGTAGCTTTGACGCACGATATTATTACTACTGTAG
Organism: Rhodospirillaceae bacterium; assembly: GCA_002708305.1. Taxonomy (GTDB): domain Bacteria; phylum Pseudomonadota; class Alphaproteobacteria; order Thalassobaculales; family Thalassobaculaceae; genus UBA7326. Next base: position 62,321 of record PANE01000025.1, on the reverse strand, counting down.
GACTTTTTTCGTTACTCCAATATGAATTTAATTTAGCCACTGTTGCCGCGATCCTAACCATCGCCGGNTATTCTATTAATGATACGGTAGTAGTGTATGACCGGGTCAGAGAAAATCTTAGAAAATATAAACGGCTCGAATTAGCAGATGTATTCAATATGTCAATTAATGAGACATTATCTAGAACGACTATGACCTCTGTTACTACATTGCTTGCGCTGTTTGCTATTTTCTTTTTTGGAGGTGCGGTATTAGCTGATTTTGCATTGGCAATGATTTGGGGTGTTTGTATTGGCACCTATTCTTCAATTTTTATTGCCGTTCCATTACTTTTGTATGTCAACCTGAAGAGAGGCGGGGAAGACTTTAGTGGGTTACAGGCGCCCCAGGACGAAGTTCCTAAATAANTTTTNTCGANTAAACTATCCTGTTTTTATAAATATTAAACTTCTTACCAAATGGCTCCATTAGTAGTGAATAATTTATATAAAATAGGAGTGGTGGTTATATTTGGACGATATTAAACAAATAAGAAAAAGTATTAACGTCTGCCGTGCTATAGCAAAAAAAGCGAATGCAAATTTTAGTTACGCGGCAAGTTTATTACCNTTAAAAAAAAGAGATTTTTTTTACGCAACTTATGCAGCGATGCGAGTTATTGATGATAATGTGGATGAAAAATTTCTTATTCTAAGTTCTGACAATAGAAAAAAATACCGTTCTTCATATCTCAATATGTTGAATGATTGGCTGTATCAGGTCTGTAACAGCGATAGTCAACATTTAAATGGTCCATTGGATGCCAATATTGTAACTTCTATACAACATACTTGTGGACGCAGTAATATGGGTNCTGACCCATGGAAAAACCTTGCAGAAGCTTTAAAGGGGGATATTGAGGAGCGTACTATGGAAACATGGGATGATTTTCTTAAGTATTGTGAGGGCGCAACTGTCTCTCCTGCTACAATATTCATTTATTTATCGGCAGCAACTTATAATGCTAATGAAGGTTATAAATACTGTTTGGATAAAGACCCTAGATATTTTGCGAAGAATTTAGCCATCTATTGCTATATCGTACATATTTTAAGAGATTTAGGCAAAGATGCAAAAAAAACACCCAGGTTAGTTACTATACCGTTAGAGATACTTCAGGATGCAGATTTAGACAGAGAAAGTATCTATAAAGAGCTAAAAAATAAATCAAAAAAAATCAATACTTTGGCAGAAAACTTAATAACACGGGCGGAAGTTTATAAATGTAAAGGGCATATCGCTTTAACGGAATTGANCCCCAAATTAGGAGNTAGGGAATCAATGGCTTTGACTGGCCTCATTCGGGTGTACGACCATTTATTTGGACTTGCCAAAGAAAATACTTTTAATCTTTTAGCAAACGGCCCTACACTAGAGTCAAAAGTTCGTGGCGAAATATTGAGAAACACTCTATAATTACGTAAACTATTTAAAATTAGTTTATTTGGCATACAAATTTTTTTAAGGTTGATACCAAGTTCGAATATCTTTCAAAGCCCGTTGTGATAGTGCAAGTTTTCTCTCTCTTCCCTTTAATTNTTTTGGNTTTCCTTTTACAATCTTCGTCTCATTTAAAGAAGGAAATAACCCAAAATTTACATTCATAGGCTGAAAGCTTTCACTGGATGCTTCCTGTGTTATATAGGCTATCAACGACCCTAAGGCGGTCGTTCTAGGGGGCGAGAAAAACTCAACATTAAGGTAATCAGACGCAGAAAAATATCCTGCTAATAAACCCATTGCAGCACTTTCAATATACCCTTCAACTCCGGTAATTTGGCCAGCAAACCTAAGTCGGGTATCATTTTTAAGTCTTAGTTTGGTATCTAATAACCGAGGCGAGTTTATAAATGTATTTCGATGTAATCCGCCCAATCGAGCAAATTTTGCTTTTTCCAATCCGGGTATNCTGCGAAAAATTTCTATTTGATTGGCATGTTTTGCCTTCGTTTGAAACCCAACCATNTTGAACAGGGTGCCCAAAGTATTATCTTGGCGAAGTTGGACAACAGCATAAGGACGCTCATTATTATGCGGGTTANTTAACCCAACAGGTTTCATCGGCCCAAACCTCAGTGTTTCAGGGCCACGGCGGNCAATCTCCTCCACGGGCATGCAACCCTCAAAGTATGGTGTATNTTTTTCCCAGTCCTTAAAGGCTGTAGTNTCACTATGTAATAAAGCCTGTATAAAATCATCGTATTCGACTTTATTTAATGGGCAGTTAATATAGTCCCCATCACTTTCNGNCCCTTTGTTGTAACGGGACTGAAACCATGCTTTATTGAAATCAATCGTATCTTTGTAAATCACCGGTGCAATAGCATCAAAAAAAGCTAGGGACTCGGCTCCGGTTATACCTTGGATCTCACTAGTGAGCGCAGGAGAGGTGAGAGGGCCAGAAGCTATTATCACATTGTCCCANTCTCGCATGTCAGTAGGCTTTACTTCTTCCCTTTTAATTTGAATCAAGGGGTGNTTNTCTAACGCTGTCTCAACCCCTAAAGAAAAANTCTTTCGGTCAACAGCTAAGGCTGTCCCNGCCGGGACCCTTGANAAGTCGCCGTGTTTCATTATTAAAGAACTACATTGGCGCATTTCTTCATGTAATACTCCAACAGCATTTGCCTGATGATCATCAGANCGAAACGAATTAGAGCAAACTAGTTCTGCAAGACCATCAGTNTCATGTGCTGCAGTCTTAACTATAGGGCGCATTTCATGGAGGACTACGGGTACATNATANTTTGCCAACTGCCAGGCAGCTTCAGACCCAGCAAGTCCCCCACCAATGACATGAACAGGTTGTTTCTCTGTCATAATAACTCGCTTTTTATGTAGGGTATATCTTTACAAATTAGCATCGGTGTTCTCAATGGAAAGAGATTAATTGTTCGAATAGTTTTGTCGTCTTCTACTGTTTTGAAGAAGTGATTTCAAATAATGCCCGGTATAACTGCTCTTGTTTTTGCTTATTTCTTCAGGAGTACCGGTCGCTACGATTTGGCCGCCGCCAGTACCCCCATTTGGGCCCAGATCAATAATCCAGTCCGCTGTTTTTATCACTTCCAAATTATGCTCGATNACAACCACTGTATTACCATGCATCACTAATCTNTGAAGAACCTCAAGTAGTTTTTTTATGTCGTCAAAATGCAACCCAGTCGTTGGTTCGTCTAAAATATATAAAGTTTTTCCAGTNGCTTTCCGAGATAACTCTTTTGCTAATTTTACCCTTTGCGCTTCTCCACCAGATAGTGTGGTCGCAGATTGCCCAACTTTAATGTATCCTAAACCAACCTGTTGTAAAGTGAGAAGCTTGTCCCGGATTGAAGGCACAGCCTTAAAAAACTGGGTTCCTTCATCAACCGTCATATCTAAAACATCCGCAATGGAGTTGTTTCGGTATCTCACTTCTAAGGTTTCTCTATTATATCTTTTTCCTTTACATAAATCNCACTCCACGTAGACNTCGGGCAAGAAGTGCATTTCTATCTTTATAACTCCATCACCTTGACAAGACTCGCAACGGCCACCTTTTACATTGAAAGAAAACCGTCCAGGTGAGTAGCCTCTTATTTTCGATTCTGGTAACCCTGAAAACCAATCCCTAATAGGGGTGAACGCACCTGTATAGGTAGCCGGATTAGATCTTGGTGTTCGTCCAATTGGGGACTGATTGATATCAACAACTTTATCTAATAGTTCTAACCCTTTAACAGATTTATAGGGTCCCGGTTGATTTCTCGCTCCATGTAAAATCTTGGCAGCTAGCTTCCAAACTGTCTCGATAATTAGAGATGATTTACCTCCTCCAGAAACACCTGTTATGCAGGTAAAGGTACCCAGTGGAATGCTTGCATCAATATTTTGAAGATTGTTTGCAGTTGCACCCTCAATAAAAAGCTGATTTGCTTTTTTGAATTTACGCCGTGCATCAGGCGTGGGGATCTCCAATGTGCCATTAAGGTACATGCCTGTTAAACTAGAGGATGATAACATTACCTCCTCTGGTGTCCCACTTGCGACGATTTGGCCACCGTGGACACCAGCTTTTGGCCCCATATCAACTACAAAATCAGCGCTTCTAATTGCATCTTCGTCATGTTCCACAACTATAACTGTATTACCCAGTTCTTTTAGACGGTTGAGTGTAGTAAGTAATCTATCATTATCTCTCTGATGTAACCCTATTGATGGTTCATCTAGCACATAAAGGACCCCTGTTAGCCCAGAACCAATTTGAGAAGCTAGTCGTATTCGCTGGCTCTCCCCACCTGATAGTGTTCCTGCGTTCCTGGATAAACTAAGATAATCTAACCCAACATTTTTAAGAAAGCCCAATCGTTCATTAATTTCTTTCAAAATCCGTTCTGCTATTTCTTGTTGTTTCTTATTCAGTTTCCCGTTTAAATTTTCAAACCAAGTAACGGTGTCATTAATAGCCATATCAGTAATTTGTGATATCGTTTTATCAGCTATTTTTACAGCAAGAGCTGCAGGTTTGAGCCTAAAACCGCTGCATGCCTCGCAATGTAAAGTCGTTTGGTATTTAGATAACTCATCTTTAATTCTATTTGAGTCTGTTTCGTGATAGCGTCGTTTTAAGTTCGGCAACACTCCTTCAAACGTTTTATTAGTGGTATACTGCCGCTGACCGTCATCATAAACCATCTTAACCGGTTCATTACCACTTCCATATAAAATTATCTTTTTAAAGGTATCAGGAAGGTTTGTATAAGGCGTATCTACTGATGTTTTGTATTGCTTACATAAGCTTTTCAACGTTTGCAAATAGTAGCGTGACGAAGAGAAGGCCCAAGGGGCAACTGCGCCAGACTTAAGGTTAAGTTTTTCATTTGGTACTACGAGCGCAGGGTCAAAGTACTTCTGTGTACCTAATCCATCACAAGTTGGACATGCACCGAACGGGTTATTGAACGAGAAAAGTCTAGGCTCAATCTCTTCGATAGAAAAACCGGACACTGGACAAGCAAATTTTTCAGAGAATGTATTTCTAGAGGAATCGGTCGCGTTTTCAGTAATTAATAATCCATCTGATAGCTCTAATGCAGTTTCTATTGAGTCGGCAATCCGATCTTTCACGTCGTGTCTCACTACTATTCGGTCGACCACGACCTCTAAATCATGTTTAAATTTCTTATCTAAGGTCGGTAAGTCATCAACTTGATAAATTTGTCCGTCAATTTTAAGCCGTTGAAAACCTTTTTTTCTAAGTTCTGCAAATTCTTTTTTAAATTCGCCCTTTCTGCCTCTGACGATTGGAGCTAGCAAATAAAGTCTTGTGCCTTCGTCCATTCCAAGGATCGAGTCAACCATCTGACTGACAGATTGACTTTCTATCGGAAGCCCTGTTGCCGGTGAATAAGGGATACCAATTCTGGCAAATAACAGTCGTAAATAATCATAAATTTCAGTTACAGTGCCCACAGTTGACCGAGGGTTTCTAGAGGTCGTCTTCTGTTCTATTGAAATAGCCGGTGAGAGGCCCGAAATCAGGTCGACGTCAGGTTTTTGCATCAATTCAAGAAATTGACGAGCATAAGCCGATAAGCTTTCGACATATCGACGCTGTCCCTCCGCATAGATAGTGTCAAACGCTAACGAGGACTTCCCTGAGCCACTTGGTCCAGTCATCACAATCAATTGGTTACGTGGAAGCGAGATACTAACGTCCTTGAGGTTGTTTTCGCGGGCCCCACGTACGACCAAAAAATCCAATTCCGGTTTATGAACCATGTGTTTTAAAACCTTTTACCGGGTTGTATAAAATAGTCATCAGAGCCAATAATATTTGGCTTAATTGTCTTCATTAACAACTGTTATAACCATTAGATATAATGTTTGGACCAGAAAGGACAACCAAATCTTAAACAAAGAGTTATGATTAAAATGATTTTCTTACGGCTGGTTTCACGGAGTTAAATGTGAGATGATAAAACAGTATGTTAACGCAAGAATTTGGGAAAATATAATGGCTGGTAGCATAAACAAAGTAACTTTAATTGGTAATCTGGGACGAGACCCAGAAGTTAGAAGTATGCAAGATGGCGGAAAAATCGTGCAATTATCTATAGCAACTTCAGAAACTTGGAAGGATAAAAATTCAGGGGAACGAAGAGAAAAAACTGAATGGCATCGTGTTGTAATTTTTAATGAAAACTTGGGTAGAACAGCTGAGCAATATTTGCGCAAAGGTTCCACTGTTTACGTGGAAGGGCAATTACAAACTAGAAAATGGACAGATCAACAAGGTCAAGAAAAATATACTACAGAAGTTGTTCTTCAACGATATCGAGGTGAATTAACGATGTTGGGAGGGCGCTCAGAACAGTCTTCGCCTGTCGGTTATGACGACACCAGCTCCGGTACTGGTTTTTCGTCCGGTGGAATGAACAATGCGTCTATGGATAATCCGACACCTGGCCCCATGTCAGGAATTGATGATCTAGATGATGAAATTCCATTTTAATAGATCATTTCGCTTTTGAATATTTTTCTACAGCACACAGTCCTTGAATAGGTTTGATACCCTAAAGAATAACATGGCTTTGGTCGTGTCAACATCATTTGTTCGGGCTAATAAACTGTGTTATAATATATTCATAGTTTTTTTATTAAAAACCCTGTCTAATCCTTTGGAATGTTTCAGGAAAAATGTGTAGAACTTTGAAAAAAAGATTGTTTTATTTTGACTGATTCTAAAGCAGATTTACCAGACATCATTGGCGTATCGATAGAAGGAGAGATGCAGCGCTCTTACCTTGATTATGCCATGAGCGTTATTGTTTCACGGGCACTACCCGACGTCCGGGATGGGCTTAAACCGGTCCATAGGCGTATACTATATGCCATGCGAGAGGGTGGGTACGATTGGAGTAAACCGTACAGGAAATCTGCTCGCATTGTTGGTGACGTGATGGGGCAATATCACCCCCACGGTGATAGCCCAATATACGATTCGATGGTAAGAATGGCGCAAGAGTTCTCCCTGCGCCTACCGCTCATTGATGGGCAAGGTAATTTTGGATCTATGGACGGTGATCCCCCAGCAGCTCATCGTTATACCGAGGCCCGATTAGCTCGCTCAGCTGAAGGTTTATTGCGAGATATAGATAGCGAAACAGTCGATTTTCTCCCCAACTACGATGAGACTACGGAAGAACCTAGTGTCCTACCCGCTGAATTTCCAAATCTGCTTGTAAACGGAGCAGGGGGAATTGCAGTTGGTATGGCCACCAATATACCACCTCATAACTTAGGAGAGGTGGTGGATGCCTGTTTAGCTTACATTCAAAACCCTGAAATAACTATCGATGAACTAATCGGCATTGTGCCAGGACCAGACTTTCCAACAGGAGGGATAGTCCTTGGTAAAAATGGTATTCGCGAAGCATATCTGTCTGGCCGAGGGTCAATAATCATGAGGGCAAAGGCTGAGATTGAAGAAATCCGAAAGGATCGTTTTGCAATTGTCGTCACTGAAATACCATATCAAGTTAATAAATCCCGTTTACTTGAACGCATAGGAGAGGTAGTTCGAGATAAAATTGTAGAAGGAATATCAGATCTCAGAGATGAAAGTGACCGTGATGGTGTAAGGGTTGTTATTGAGCTTAAACGTGACTCAGTAGGGGATGTTGTCTTGAGCCAATTATATCGACATACAGCCTTACAGACATCATTTGGTGCCAACATGCTTGCCCTAAATCAAGGCAGACCCGAACAATTAAATCTAAAAGATATATTAGTTGCGTTTGTTGCTTTCCGAGAACAAGTTATCACCCGACGGACAAATTTTCTTTTGCGAAAAGCTCGGGATAGAGCACATGTCTTAGCGGGGCTTTTGGTTGCACTTAACAATATAGAGGATATTATTATCTTAATTAGGGCAGCGGCAGACGCTTCGGCTGCAAGAAAAGCTCTGATGGACACTGCATGGAACGCAGAAGATGTCTCTGATTTTATAGCCATTATAGACGACCCTGGTCACAAAGTAATCGACGGTAAGTATATTTTATCCGAGGCACAAGCCAGAGCTATATTAGAATTACGTTTACAGAGATTAACAGGCATGGAACGGGGTAAACTCGTAGAGGAAACCAAGGAATTATCTGGAAAAATTAGTGATTATTTAGAGATCCTACAATCAAGAGAACGGCTTACAAACGTGATGACAGAAGAGCTTGTTTTTGCTAAAAACACGTTCGCTACCCCGCGACGGACAGCGTTAGAAGAAAACGAGTTTGAACACGATATTGAGGATTTAATTCAGCGCGAAGACATGGTGATCACTGTCAGCTTGAAGGGTTATATCAAGCGAGTTCCCCTTTCTACTTACAAGGCACAGCACAGAGGTGGAAAAGGTAGGTCAGGAATGGCTACCAGAGATGAGGATGTGGTAGATAAATTATTCGTTGCCAATACCCACACGCCTGTTTTGTTTTTTACCTCAAAGGGAATGGTATACCAGATGAAGGTATACCGTTTGCCGTTAGGAACACCTCAGGCGCGTGGCAAGGCAATGGTAAACCTTCTTCCGTTGCAAGATGGTGAATGGATTCAGACAGTAATGCCAATGCCAGTAGACGAAGACACGTGGGAAGATTTGCAAGTGATGTTCGCAACATCTGCCGGCACTGTAAGGCGGAATGACCTTTCTGATTTCACCAATATTAAAAAGAATGGCAAGATTGCTATGAAGTTAGCGGCGGGGGAACGCTTAATTAGTGTTCAACCATGCAGTGACGATCACGATGTATTACTTACGACCAAACTCGGCAAGGCAATAAGATTTCAGGTGTCTGATGTTAGAATATTCAAAAGCCGCGGATCCATGGGAGTCAGAGGAATAAAACTTGCCTCAATGGACAGTGTCGTTGGAATGTCTATTTTGCGGCATGTCAATTATGAAGAGGTCCCTGGTAGTGAACTTCACGAGAGAGATGTATATCTTCGTCAAACTTCTTATTTAAGAAGGGTCACAAACGACAATATTGATGGTGAGATTGACCAACCCGACGTGATGTTAAGCCCAGAGAGGTTAGCGTTTCTTGGTGCTGCAGAGGACTTTATTTTAACAGTTACAGAAAACGGTATTGGAAAACGGACGTCCGCTTACGAGTACCGCATTACAAATAGGGGAGGACAAGGGATCTGGAATATTGAGGTCACCGATAAGGCTGGTTTAGTTGTAGCAGGATTCCCTGTTAACCACTCCGACCAAATAATGCTAGTGACTGACTCTGGTCAATTAATCCGTTGCGCAGTAGACGAAATAGGTATTACCGGAAGAAGAACGAAGGGTGTTTGGATTTTTAGAGTAGATGAAATCGAAAAAGTTGTTTCGGTTAGCCTAATAGGTGACGAGGTAAATTCATCTGACGATCAAAATGAAACGGAGAAAGTCGAAACTTAAGATGCCGCGTGCTGGGCAAATTAATAATTAATTCAGCATGCGAATGAGTTAGTATTCCTTGTTATAAAAATAAAATAACTGTTTATTCTACTGGAGGTTAATGACGTGCGTATTGGTGTTTACCCTGGAACTTTTGATCCGATAACAAATGGACACATAGATATTATTCGTCGTGGTAGCAAGATGGTCGATAAGCTGCTAGTGGCGGCAGCACAAAATATAGGGAAAAGTCCAATGTTTAGTTTGGAAGAACGAACTGAAATGCTGAGTGCTGAGATTTCTGAAATTGAAGTCGAAAATGAAAAACGCGGTATCGACTGTGATATTGAAGTTACGTCGTTTGGTAATTTATTGATGCATTTTGTTGAGCAGAATAACGCGAGCTTCGTAATCCGGGGATTACGAGCTGTCTCGGATTTTGAGTACGAATTTCAAATGGTAGGTATGAATGCCCGGTTGAACCCGGATGTAGAAACAATGTTCTTGATGTCATCCGAAAAACACCAGTTCATATCATCACGGCTTGTAAAGGAAATTGCTACACTCGGTGGGGAGATAAGTGAATTTGTTAGTCCCAGAGTTAAAGGCAAAATGTTAGCGACTATTAATACCTAATAATATTTATTATCAACTACAGTTGACCTATAGTGTTGTTAGTATATATACAATTCAATGTGAGGGGCGCGTAGCTCAGTTGGTAGAGCAGTTGACTTTTAATCAGCGGGTCACAGGTTCGAACCCTGTCGCGCTCACCACCCTTTCCGCGGTACATTAAATATGATTAAAAGAGGACAGATTACTATTGTCTAATCGTATAAACTGACGGTTTAGAGTTGCACTTTAGTTTATTAGCGTTTTGGATCACTCACATAAAAAATTTAGTTTATTTCAGTCTAGGTTTAAAAACGTAGCATGTGTTATATCAGATAGAGTAACTTACACGGCTTAGATAACTTCGATTAGATCTCCAACTTTAATATGTCCCGAAGATCTTACACTACAACAAATCCCACCGCGCCATTCAGCTAATAGTTTAGCTTGTAAACCCTGGTGCTGCGTATCCATTAGGTCACACGGTTCAGTTTCCTGACAAGCCTCGAACTCCACATCTCCTATTTTAATGATAGTTCCAGGCTTTCTAGGTGAACGCATGTTATCGATAAATAGATTTGCTCGTCTTATCAGCCAGCTCAAATCCGTTCCGAGATCATTACATGCATCCTTCCAGTCTTCCTCGAACAGTATGTAGATTTGTCTCTTTCTCTTTTTTCCTCTTGCATCACCCTGCANGCCATCTTCAATTGTTATTTGCGCCGCTTGNAATTCTTGCATGCTCTCGAGGAGTTTGGGGGCCTTTGCTATACCTATTAATGATGNNATTATATCTGCCTTTACATCTACACGTTTTGAATAGTTTAATTCTTAAAAAACTACTATTCCATCACCCTAAATAAATTACAAAGGATCTCTACAGTGCCAAAAGCCTGGATAAAAATGATTACGGATAATGAGGCCTCAGAAGAAGTTAAGTCGGTTTTTGATCAAGCTAGAACTCCGCACGGTACCTTAGATAATGTTATGAGAATTCATGGCCTTAGACCAGATACAATGTTAGGACACTTACATCTTTATCGAAGTGTGCTCCATAGTAATGATCTAACGTTGGCAATTTCCTTTCTCGAGGTTATCGCGTCATACGTTAGTTCACTCAATCAATGTGATTATAGTTTCACGCACCATTGGCATAATGCAGAAAAATTAATCGATAATATTCAGTTATCGAACAGTGTTTACGGGGCCATTAAGAAAGATAATTTTGAGGGTTTATTTGAGGTAAAAGAATTAGCATTACTGAAATATGCAAAAAAATTAACTCTCTCTATACAGAATATGGAGAAAAATGACGTCGAAAAACTTCGAGTAATTGGGATCATTGATGGTGAAATTTTAGAAGTGAATCAGGTGGTTGCTTACTTCAACTATTCTAACCGGCTATTGAATGGTCTTGGGGTTTCGACGTCTGGTGACGTCGTAGGATTTTATTCAGGTTCAGACGAATGCTAATTCTAATTTGATATTAATAAGTAAAAAGGTTAGGTAGTTCCCTCATGGCTTGCTCTTATTTTTTTCGCGATATGATCACCGGCCGTAATCTCTGCAAAAACCTTTGGTCTTTCTTTTGTAATGCAAGTTGGGATTGTTTTTATCAATGCGTCATAATCTGGGTGCATAAAATACCCTATAGTTTGTCTTTGCGACCGCTCGTCATAAAGTTTCTCAGGATTTACAACTCTGTGAAGTGTAGATTTCCAAATTCCATTAGTCCAAAGGGCCATCATATCGCCTAAATTCACTACTAATTCGTTTTTCTTCGGCGTTACCGCTTGCCAGGTATCGTCCGGCATAAGTACTTCTAACCCACCAGCAGCATTTGTCATTGCTAAGATTGTGATAGCTCCAAAATCTGTATGGGCTCCAGTGCGTAATTGGCCCGGGACTGGAGGCTTTTGTAATGGTGGGTAATAGTGACTGGATAAGATGCTAAAGTGTCGCGTTATCAATTTAGAAAAAAAATTTTCATCTAAATTTAACGAAATAGAAAAAATTCTAAGGATATCTTCGGAGAGACGCTGATAACTGGCGTATATATTTTCTAATGAAGCCGAGAAACCTTCTGGTTGATCTGGCAATATATTGGACGCATACGCTTTCAATGCCTCAGGGGATGACTGAAAATATTTCTTATGATCGTTAAGGGGTCCTAAAAAGTAAGTTTCTCTAAGGTCAGGAGGGGCGTCTCGTCCCAAGGTATAAGCTAGCCCCCTAGTCGCGAAAGCATGATAACCACGTTGCTGAGACTTTTGCTGAGGATGATAAAGGTTTTTCTTCTTTTGCTCTAAATTAAAAAACTGCCTGGATTTTCTGAATGCATCTTCCACTTTGGTTGGTTCTATTCCATGACCGGAAATGATTAAAAATCCAATGTTTTTGCATGCGTTGGCGACTTTCTCGGCAACCCCCTTTTTATCGCTACCATTTAAAAATGGCGAAATATCAATCACTGGAATTTCGTTCTTGCTGTTGGTCATTAAGCTTTCTCCGGATCCGATAAATCCTGATCTATAACAATATTGTAGGGAATATCTTCTTGTATTAACCCACCGGAGAGCAGTGATGCTTTTAATCTAACAAATGCATCAGCTGGAAGTGCTGTTGTCTGAGACCATAAACCTGCCATTTTATAGCGACGTATTATATTTTCATAAGAAGAAACCTTGAGTTCTGGGAAATATTTAGGCCCTATTATATTGGCGATTTCAAGCTCTGGAGTTTCATGTAATTTCCTTAACGATTTGTTCATCGCTCGGATTAACGATTTACAGGTAGAACGTTGTTTTGCAACGAAATCTTTAGTTGAATAAAAAGTAGTAAAAGCAATATCTCCGCGTGCAGAAAAACTGTGCCATATATGTCCACCTGCCTCTATTAACTCTTCGGCATAAGGCTCGAATACCTGAACAATGTCTAAACTTCCCTTTTTAAACGCAAGTGTATTCTCTCGCATTGATGCATCTTTTGCTCGATTGATTGATGCCGGGTCAATTCCTGCGCGACTTAGGTCATCTTGTAGGGTCATCCATGGCGTAGGGACATCGATAGCTACACCAACCGAAGGTCCAACTAAATCATGAAAGCTAAAATTTAAGTTTGGTGTGCGTCCAATCAATATAAAAGGGTCTCGCGCGACTACCTGGCCAAAGCAGACCAACGGACAACTGTTATTGGTCGCTATCGCTTCATTATGATGCATTAATACTCTCATTGGACCACCAAAAGATACATCGGCTCGACCCTCAATAAGCCCCTGAGCTGTCTCCGGAGGAGAGGGCGAGAGTTTAAGGTGGATATTGACCCCTTCTTCCTCAAATAAACCCATAATTTGGGCAAGATAAAAAGGTGTGTAGCTGCAAGCTCTTAAATTCTCATAAAGAATTATTTGCTCATTTCTCATTAATTATATTGCCCCTAGTATTTTTAATGCTTCCATGAAAAAATTAAATGATAAAATTCAATAATCACTACAGCACGACTAACATCATAAAGAAAGTTTAAGCATGCTATTTATTCAACACGAACTGCAACGAGCGGCACAAAATCTCATAGCTGATAACATAAATGCTGGAGAAAATGTGCTTATTGTTTCTAGCTCTGATCAATCGAAAGAATTAATTGATGCGATTGTTTCAGCTGCATCAGCCAGCATAGCTGAAACCGTTGCTGCGATAATAATTGCGACCCCTTTTAGCTTAAAGGATTACGAACATCCACCGGCCGTAATAGCTGCTGTAGAAAGTGCTGATTTAACTATCGTGGCGACAACATTGCGTTTTCCAAGAGCCTACGACGACTTAAGCAAAGCACTTTTCAAAGCTGGGAAGCGACAAGTATTGATTAACAATGCTCCATTAGAGGATTTCTCACGAGGGGCGTCGTTAGCGGGCCCAAAGGAGCTTCATCGAAGAACGCATAATCTTGCAACAAGCATATCAAATGCAAAGTCGGTTCGGGTAACATCAAAAAGTGGAACCAATTTAAAAGTAGGAGTTTGCAGGCCATGTATCGCTTTAACAGGAAAGGCTGAAGAAGACACTGGTTTTGGGTCATTTCCTAGCGGAGAGGCTATGTTGTGCCCTGAAGAAGGTACCGCAGAGGGGGTGTTTATAGCCGATGCATTTGGACAGGTAGTATATCTTGACGGATCAGGGCCTCAGTTAGGTATAATTGAAGACCCTATTCGTATGGAGTTTGCGAGAGGTGAGTTATTAACAATAGATGGTGGTAGTGCAGCCAATCGTTTGAGATCAATTCTTGATACAGCAGACGCTAATTGTAAATTTTTAGGTGAGTTGGGCCTTGGTACAAACCCTTATGCTCGAGAAATAGGCCATGTGGAGAATAAATTCCGTTTAGGGACAGCACATATAGCTCTTGGCGATAATCATTTAATTGGATGGCGAGAAGCTTCTAAATACGGGGGAACCATAACAAGCAATCGACATATAGACTTGGTCGCGAATGACATAGTGATAGAAATAGATGATTTAACTGTTAAACCTTAAACAAATAGATAGTCCTATAATAAGAATTGAATGCTATGATGATTGGAAGACAAAGTAGGGGTTATCGATAGCTTTTTCATTTTTTATAGTCTACCTTAAACCGTAGAACATAGATTATCCTAAAGGTCGAACAAACATTAGTGTTACCACGCATTTATTGTATGCTTTCAACGGCAAGAAACTCTTTGTAACCGGATATAGGAGAGGTTAATGAATAAAAGACTAACGCAACTAATCAAAGTAGTAGTTGGAACAACTACCGCAGTCTTGATAACAAACGCTGTACAGGCACAAGAGTTTAAGCTCAGGTGGGGGCATTACCTACCTAATAGTGCTTTTGTTCAAGTTGAAAAAGACTTTGCAAAAAAAATAGAGGAACGGACAAAGGGAAGAGTTAAAATAGATATAACTTTTGCTGGGGGATTAGGTAAAGGGAATGAGGTAGCTTTGTTAGCTGGTCGCGGAGCTATAGACATGGCGTCGGTAGCAATGGGGTATTATCCTGATCAATTATTGTTTTGGAAAGCTTACCAAATCCCTTTTATTTTTGATGATCCTGTTCAAGCAATAAACATTGTTCATAAGTCTTATAAGAAATTTCCAATTTTTAAGGAAGAATCAGATAAAATTAATGTAAATTATTTATTCCAACAACCACTGGGGTCATATTACATGACTGGTCCATCCCCTAACTGCACGACGATTAAAGCTCTTAAGGGTAAAAAAATAAGAAGTTTTGGCGCAGATCTGCCAAAAATGCATAATGCCATTGGTGCTGTACCAGTGACAGTGAGACCAACCGAAGTTTATGAGGCACTTCAACGTGGAACTATTGACTATTCATTTCTGAATGCAGGAAATGTTGAGAGCTTACGGTTGTATGAACCTGGGAAATATAGTTGTGGCACAGCAATGACTATAGCCGGTCACATGATTGTTATTGGAAAGAGAACATGGGCTAAACTGCCAAAGGATATTCAAGATATTTTCATGGACCAAGCGGCTAAAAGCCAGAAAGAATATCTCGACTGGTTGGTCACTGGGACAAAATTATCCATAGCCAATATTAAAAAAGCTGGGGGAGTATTCAAAGAATTTCCGGCATCAGAACTTGCTAAATGGAAGGCTGCTACTCCTGATCTGTTGCAAGGCTGGGCAGAAACCATGAAGAAACGTGGTTATGGTTCACAAGCAGCGGAAGTAGCAGCAGCATGGCGAGCCTGGACAAAATAAGTGCATTTATAACACTTGGATGAAAAATAATTACGGCTACTATTGCATATATAATAAGCACCAGTAGCCGTAATTATAGTTAATAAATTTGGTGAATAATTGAAGATCTTTAGTAAAATTCTCGAACCGTTAGCTTTAATGATATTGCTTGTAGGCGGTGCCGGAATGGTCGTGTCTACCGTGCTTGGAGCGGCTGACGTTGTTGGAACGCAGTTTTTTGGGCAACCGGTCCATGGTGCTCTAGAAATTACCGAAAGTACAATGGTGGTAATTGTTTTTGGAGCGCTAACCTATGCTCAAATTCGACGAAATCATATCAGGGTAGAACTGTTTTATACACGGATGGGGCCAAGGACACAGGGGGCCATGGATGCATTCTCTGACCTTATGGCTATTGTGTTTTTTGGACTTCTCTTATGGCAGGCCTCTTTCGAAGCTATGTTCAGTTTGCAAATAGACGAATCTACTTTTGGACTAATCAGAATCCCATTGTGGCCTGCACGTTTTGTGTTGGTGGCAGGAACAGGGTTATTAATTATTCAACTGTTTATCGATTTTTTCTATGACCTAAATCGTGCTCTAGTGGGAGGTGAACGGATAACTGCTGATGATGTCCTAAAACGTGATATGTCTGATGTGGATAGTTATATCGATAAGCACAGGGGTTAGTTTTGCTCGAATCAGGTACCACAGGAATTATAGTACTTTTAACTCTTTTTGGAATGTTGGGCGTTGGAGTTCATATCGGTGTTTCACTTGGGCTTTGTGGAATACTAGGGACATACTTAGCTATTGGTCCTGATGCGGCCTGGGCACATTTAGCAACAATACCGTTTAGCACTACAAATTCGTTCACCTTGGCTGTGATACCGTTGTTTATTCTTATGGGGTCATTGGCCACACAAGCTGGTTTAACAACCGACTTATATAAAGCAGCCTATAACTGGTTGGGACGCCTACCCGGTGGACTTGCAATGGCGACAACTATCGCATCTGCGGCTTTTGGAGCCGCAAGTGGCTCTACTGTGGTCAATGCTGCAGTATTTACAAAAATTGCCTTACCAGAAATGACGTCGTTTGGGTATGATAAACGTTTAAGTGCTGGCTGTATTGCTGCCTCTGGTACGTTAGCGTCACTTATACCTCCAAGTATTCTTATGGTCATCTACGCCATTTTAACTGAGCAGTCAGTCGCTTTGCTGCTCATGGCTGGTCTAGTTCCTGGTTTACTATCAGCTGCTATGTACATGGGTGGCATATTTGCGATTGCAAAATTACGCCCAGATATGGCGCCAAGGTCTACAATTAAGATCAGTTGGAATGAACGCGTTAGCTCTTTAAAAGGAGTTTGGGGTATTGGCTTCCTATTCCTTCTAGTTATTGGGGGAATTTACACTGGTTTCTTTGTGCCTACTTACGCAGGTGCTGTTGGCGCATTTGGAGCNTTTTTAATCGTCTTAGCTAAGCGCCGTTTAACGAGAAACACAACTATTGATACCTTTAAGGATGCAGGCGTCACTACTTCTGTTATTTTNATAATCGTGATTGGTGGTATTATTTTTGCTCGATATCTTACATACACGGGTTTAATTACGGATATGTCAGAGCTATTGCTCTCTCTTGAGTTGAATAAATATGCATATCTTTTTGCTTTTGCTGCTATTTATTTGATTTTAGGTATGCTGATCGATCCTATAGCTATTATGGTCATCACTTTACCAGTTATGTTTCCCATTTTAACTGGAGTAGGCTTTGATCCTATTTGGTTAGGAGTTATCGCAATTAAACTTGCTGAGGTCTCGCTAATAACTCCACCTGTGGGATTAAATGTCTACGTGGTCCGCAGNGCGTCGCCTATCCCTCTTACGCTAGAAGACGTTTTTTCTGGAGTAATGCCATTTCTTTTAATCGACATTGTAACTCTACTATTATTAATCTTCATTCCTGAAATAACCCTGGCACTACCCACGCTTATGATGTGATAAAAGACTTCAATAACTGTTAATCAAACATGACCATTTTGTGCCCAAAATACTTTTATTAAGAGAAATAATTGAAAATAGCGATGTCAACAAATTGGGGTGCGTTTTTGATAATATATTTGCTATTTTTTCCTTTATCTGTTCTTGNCTAAATGGCCTAGAGGCGCTTCCTTCAGCTAGCAAGCATTCACCAGAAACACTNCTACCATCACAGAATTCAATAGTCACATGTGCTGGGCGATCATTCGGCCAAATAGGTTCTTGTTCGTAACTAGAAATAACTACCTTTTCACGAAGTTTTCGTATTTCAGAATTTTCAAGAGTATTTGCGTGAAACGCGGCCACATCAGACGCGCCATGATAGACTGTTGTTCCTAAAATATGTTCCATAGAAAACTTTGCTGCCAGCGTTGTTTTAGGTGAGACGTTACTCAATAATTTTCCTCTCCAATGAGTTTTGATCCCAATAGATTTTATTTCTATCTCTTTTGGATTGGAACTTAGCTTCGATAATGCTATTTGCGTCGCTTCTACCGCTGAATGACTATATTGACAGCAAGCAAATTTTTTATGGTAACTATCCAGTACTGCCCATTTAATCTTAAGTTCTGGGATCAATTGTCTTGCATCTACCTTAGCGTTAAAGATTTCTCCAAAGACATCTGAGAGGCCGGTTTTAGTGCCAGCTATCCCTAGTCCGATTAAATCCATAGTTCGCAATCCGTTTGAAGCACCAAGTCCTGACCAAATATTTCTCACAAGGCCTCCCTCAATAGCATGCTTAAAAGGACCAGGGGATACCATGGTTGCTGCCGTGTTTACCCCTTCAAATATCTCTTCTTTGGAACATTTTCTGAGAAACCCTAATGCTAAAGCACTTCCTATCGCCGCAAGAGAGCCGTGAGGATGCAAAACCAGCTTCTCATAAGAAAAAGTTCGGGCGATACGAGCGATGACTTCATAACCAAACAAAAATGCACAAAGCATCTCTTCAGTCGAGTTGCCTGCCGCTTCTCCCTCGGCTAAAACCGACGGCAAACAATAAATCCCCGCGTGGCAAACTGCNGGTAAATACCCACTATCTAGTTCACACCAGTTAGCTGATACACCATTAGCAAAGGCGGCTGTATATTTATCAACACGGTTATATTCATTATTAAAGATGGTACTTTCTGGGCGTCCACTACTTGCGACAAGTTTTGCTATAAACCGTTGTAATTCTATTTCGTTATATGACGCTACGATTGCAGTTAAATCATCAGCAAAAATTAAACTAGTCTTGTTTTGGATCTCTTTTGGTAAGTCTGTCCATTTAAGCTCAACAAGTGCCTCGATCAATTGCATGAGGTTCGCTTGAATATCACAATGTTTAACGTCCATATTGGAAACCGTTTACCCTGCTGTTGAAANTATACCTATGGTCTTAGATAAAAACACTTTGGTTAGGTTTTTCNTATTACAATAATCACCATNGTTTATTTTGAGATTGTAATAGTAATATTAAAATATTGCCTTATAAAAAATAGNATCTATTAAAGACCATTTATGTGAGTGATAAGNTGATGGATGATAAATCATTTAAATTTGNCTCAAATAGAATAANTGCATGGAAATNAANTAATTTACAAATTGGATTTACTAACGGCTGCTTCGATCTATTGCACCCTGGGCATATATCACTTCTATCCAGGGCTAAAAGTGAATGTGATAAATTAATCGTCGGGTTAAATAGCGATGCCTCAGTTAGAAGGTTAAAGGGCTCACAGCGTCCTATACAGACNGAAGAAGCTAGGGCGATTGTCTTAAATGGCCTTAAAGCTGTTGATTGTGTTATAATTTTTGGTGAGGATACGCCCTTAAAACTTATAGAAGTAGTAAAACCTGATGTATTGGTAAAAGGGGGAGATTATAAACTTGACCAAGTTGTAGGAGCTGGTTTTGTCAATGGTAATGGTGGAAGAATTGTTTTAGCTAGTTATCAGGCGGAGCACAGTACCAGTAAATTAATAAATAAAATTGAACACCTCTGAAAAATCTATTTATTTCAATTNAATAAATAACATTATTGATGTGCATAATTAATAGTAAATCTTATAAATAATAATGTTAAATTTGTTCTATTTCTCTAAATGTAGTGATTTTCTAGATGGGATCAGAATATATTATGGAACAATGACTGTTATGTACTTCTAGCCTTGTCGGGTTCATACTAAGTTTCAGGCTAATTAGTATTTTATAAAAAAATAACAATTTTGATTGGAATTAGATGTTTTTTTTCAAGAAAAAAAAAGGCGTGGAAAAAAAGAAAACACCAGTTAGGAAAAAACCAGACCCTTCAACAGTTAAAGAAGATAGGCAAAATATATTGCTGATGATTCGAAATATTCGTCGTCGTATCAATCCTGATGTTTTGCTTAAAGCTGAACAAATTGCATTGAGCCAAATAGGTGAGGGCCCCTCTATTCCCCAAGAAAATGACGCATCACGTCTTTTTAAGTTAGCAACGCAAAATAACGGAGCTCGTCGAGCAGAAATACTTACGTTAGTAGAGCGTCGAGTAAATAAGGATTTGCATTGATAGCGCACAAATTTTTGCATGTAATTTAAGTTATTAGGGCGAAATATTTTTTTTAGTTTTATTTTAAAACATTGTGTTTCTTGTGTTTCATGTGGCCTTAGCGGCAACTTTAAGTTAAAAGCCAAAAAAATATATTTATATTTTGATGGTTTAGTGAATATAACACCTGGGGTCTGACGTGGTTAAATCTGTTAAAAAGAGGCGTTTTACTCATCCAAAACGAACTTTATTTGGTAGATTTCGTGCTTACTTTTTTGCAGGCGTCCTTGTAACGGCTCCGATTGGAATATCACTATGGATCACATGGGGTATTATAAAGTTCTTTGATACACAAGTGGTAAGATTAATACCTCCACAATATAACCCTGAGACATATCTCCCAGTCTCATTACCTGGGTTAGGTTTAGTTCTAACAATGATCGTACTTACATTTGTAGGTTGGTTAGCAGCAGGTTTAATGGGACGTTGGTTGGTTCGAATGAGCGGCCAAATTATGGCAAGAATGCCGGTGGTTCGGAATATTTATAGTGCAGTAAAGCAGATAATGGAAACAGTCTTGGCGCAGAAATCAAATGCTTTCCGCCATGTGGTTTTATTTGAATACCCGAGGCGTGGAATTTGGAGTATGGGCTTTGTAACTGGGGCNACGTCAGGCGAAGTTCAGAATGTTATAGACACCGATATGATAAATGTTTTTGTACCTACCACACCCAATCCTACTTCTGGGTTCCTTTTATTTGTCCCTAAAAAGGATTTGCATTATTTAAATATGTCTTCGGAGGCTGGGTTTAAAATGCTAGTGTCAACCGGGATAGTTACGCCACCCGACAGCCGTTCAGAGTTGCAACGGAGTAAGCCATTAATTTTTTCTGACACAGGGAATAAATAAAATTAAATTAAATAATTTAACCACTTTTGAGATATTGAACTGCGCTATCGCGCTCGAANAGGTACAAAAGGGTTTTCAATGCTAAACCCCGTTTACTAGTTAAATTGGGGTCTTTGTTTAAGATTACCTGCGCATCATTTCTCGCCAGTTCTAATAAGTCAGAATGAAATGTTAAATCAGCTATTTTGAACTGCGGCAAACCGCTCTGCTTCACACCNAGCACCTCGCCTGATCCTCGTAATTTTAGGTCTTCCTCGGCTATTACAAAGCCGTCCTCACTTTCCCTTAAAACATTTATTCGTGCACGTGCATTCTTGGTTAACGGAGCATTATACAAAAGTAGACAAGTTGAGTCCTCCAGACCGCGTCCAACTCTACCGCGTAATTGGTGCAATTGTGCAAGGCCAAAACGTTCCGCATGCTCTATCACCATAATTGTTGCATCNGGTACATCTACTCCAACCTCTATGACGCTAGTGGCAATTAAAAGGTCAACAGTTCCAGACCGAAACGANTCCATAACGGCATCTTTGTCTTCGTCGTTCATTCGGCCATGTACCATCGCTACCCGATTACCAAAAATCTTTTCTAAATGTTTATAACGCTCTTCCGCTGACCCTAAATCTAATTTCTCAGAGAGTTCTATAAGTGGACAGACCCAATATGCTTTTTTTCCTTGACTAAGCACTCTTTCAATNCCCGCCACTACATCGGATAATCTTTCTTTAGATACTGCTCGTGTTACTACCGGTTTACGGCCTGGNAGCTTACTATTAAGAATTGAGACATCGAGATCGCCGTAAGCTGTCATACTCAGTGTCCGCGGGATAGGAGTTGCTGTCATNATTAGAATGTCTACCCCTTCGCCCTTTTCACTTAGTGCTAAGCGTTGATGCACACCAAATTTATGTTGTTCATCCACTACAGCAAACCCAAGCTTATTGAATGAGATACCAGCCTGAAATAAAGCATGAGTACCGATCAGTAGATCGGTCTCTCCTGATCTCAATCGTTCAATTATTTGTGCTTTTTCCTTAGATTTTTTTTTACCTGTTAGAATATCAATATTCAAGCCAGCTACTTTTGCTAACGGCTCCAAAGTTTGAAAGTGTTGTTTAGCAAGAATCTCTGTTGGAGCCATGAATGCTGTTTGATAGCCCGCCTCGATCGCAGTCAAAATAGCATAAAAGGCCACAACTGTTTTGCCGCTACCTACATCACCTTGGAGCAAGCGTAACATTCTATTATTGCTGGTTAGGTCAACTTTAATTTCATCCANCACCTGCAATTGATTCAATGTTAGGACAAAAGGNAAATTCTTATCAACAATCGAAGTTAAAGCCCCCGAACCCATTATNGGCCGCCCTTTACGTTTTTTTTGATGTTCTCTAATCATNGAAAGAGCTAATTGATTCGCCAACAATTCGTCGTATGCCAGACGCATACGTTCTTTTGATTGTTGTTCTAGATCAACACTATGCTGCGGATTATGAACGATTTCTAAACTTTTTTTCCAACTATTCCATCCTTCCCTTTTAATTAAATTAGGATCTAGCCACTCTGGTAAGTCTGGTGTTTTTTCGAATGCAGCTGCTACGATTCGTCTCAAAACCTTACCACTTAGNCCNTGGGTGAGGGGATAAACTGGTTCTATTTTGCAAATTGTATTTTTCTTTTCCTCTGTCACCACGTGGTCTGGGTGGGTCATTTGGATTTGGTGATTAAAAATATCGATTTTACCGCTAATAACGCGCTTCTCATTGACCGGAAGAATATCTCTTAAGTAATCAGACCTCGGGTTAAAATAAATGAGTTCAAGTTTTCCGGTCTCATCGACACAATCTATTCTATATGGTCTCCGGCGTGATGCCGATGGACGGTGTGAAACCACGGTTACTGTTAAAGTAGCTATTTTCCCATCAGGGGCGTCTGCGATCAAAGGCGAAACCCTCCGATCTATGAGATTGTTCGGTAGCAACCATAAAAGATCAGCTATATTGGGACCGGTCAAATTTATTAACAAATTGCTGATTCTTGGACCGACGCCTGCTAATTCTGTATTATGAGTGAATAATTTAAAAAGTATCTCTGGTCGCATTTTACCTATTCAATATTAATTTTGGTTTACAAATTATAAAATTTTTATGTTGTTTTTTTTAATGGCCAACACATTTTATCGTTACCTATAAATATTCGTTCTAGATTAAGTTTCTACTGACATTATTAGCATCTTTATTGAGATTATAGGCTTAGATCGGTTGGCTAACAACAAAGAGTCCTCTATATCCTATTTTGATCGGTTTATTAGGAGAAATTAAATGGAAATAAGGTNAGCAGAGCGAAGAAAACGCCTTATATATNGAAGCGCATACACTGGAACCAAGGAAACNGACTTATTACTAGGACATTTTGCAGAACAAAANATCAATAAACTGACANAGAAACAGCTTGATGAATATGAGNATCTATTAACTATCGAGGACCCACGATTGTATAAATGGATAACAGGGATGGAGAACGCCCCTGAGCAGTATCAAGGAGAAGTTTTAGAGTTAATTAAAAATTTCAAATTATCAGATCATTTGGCCAGCTAACAATTTCAATGGCAACATACACAATAGTTTCCAATACCCCGTTAGGTTGGGATGCAAATCTGGTTGTTGCCATAACCAATGACCATAATCGAGTTCTTCATATTTGTCGCGACGACGCCAGACTAGAAGACATGGAGCAATGCCTTTATTTCTTCGAACCTAAATTAAACGTGATAAAAATNCCTGCTTGGGATTGCTTGCCTTACGATCGGGTATCTCCCAATTCTGAAATCATAAGTCAAAGGCTCGATGGGTTAGCCAAGTTGGGTGAATTGCAGGAAACTGACCGTTGTATAGTTCTGACGACCGTTAATGCTTTGATGCAGCGTGTGCCTCCACGTAGCTTTTTTTCAAATACGTCAAAAAGTCTCCAGTTAGGTCGGGAATACCAATCTCACGAACTGCTTAACTTCCTNGAAGATAACGGGTATCTGCGCACGGGTACTGTAAGGGAGCCAGGCGAGTACGCCGTACGTGGTGGTATTATTGATGTTTTCCCCTCAGGTTTGAGTGAGCCTATANGGTTAGACTTTTTTGGANATGAGCTTGAGGCTATTCGATCTTTTGATCCAGTATCTCANAGAACNGTNGGCAAATTAAAAAATGCAAAACTGCGTCCNGTGGCTGAGGTTCAGTTAAACACTTCTGGTATAGAGTTATTTAGGAAAGGGTATCGGGCTAATTTTGGCGCCCATATATCTAATGATCCACTCTATGATGCAATCACCGATGGCAGAAGACATGCAGGAATGGAACATTGGCTTCCATTATTCCATGAACAGTTAGAAACGATTACAGATCATTTTGCAGTAACAGCTATTACTGCTGATTTCGAGATAAATAATCTAGTGAACGCTAGGTGCGAATTAATAGATGATTATTATCAGTCTCGAAAGAGCCTGCACCAGCACAAAGCAGAGGATGGGGGTGTTTTATATCGTCCGCTACCACCAGGTTTATTGTATCTGGACGCTGAAGGTTGGGATGCTATCAAACGGAGCGTAGATTTTTATGAATTTTCACAATTTGATATCCCCGATAGTTCTGATGTTACTGATAAAAAAGTGACTTCGAGTGGAACATCTGCCGGGCTAGATCTTTTGGAAGCAAGAAATAGCAAAGAAATAAATATTTTCGAGTACCTAACTAAAGTTATAAAAGAAAATATTTCAAATAAAAAAAGAGTTGTTTTGTCGGGTTTTTCGCCTGGCTCGAGGGATAGGTTATCAACTCTTCTCCAAGAAAACGGTCTTGATAATGTAGAGAACGCAGATAGTTTCAACGAGGTCCTGAACTCGCCCACAGCAACAGTGAGTGCCGTTACATTACCAATAGATCGTGGCTTCTCTACAGATGATATACTTTTTTTAGGAGAACCTGACATTCTCGGCGAGCGTTTAGCTCGTCCATCTAGAAAACGGCGGCGCAAAGGTGAGGAGTTTTTGCAAGAAGTATCCGCTTTGAGCGAAGGCGATTATGTTGTTCATGTAGAACATGGTATTGGGCAATTTTCTGGTTTAGAAACACTTGAGATTGGCGGTGCGCCCCATGATTGCTTAAGGTTAATCTATAGTGGCGGTGACAAACTTTTTCTTCCGGTTGAAAATATAGATATGCTTTCTCGTTATGGCTCTGAGGAGAGCCGAGCAAATCTTGATAAATTGGGTGGCGTTGCTTGGCAAGCTAGAAAAGCACGTGTGAAGAAAAGATTGAAAGATATGGCAGATCAACTTATCAAGATTGCCGCAGAGAGGGAATTACGAACGACTCAAAAAATTATTCCTCCAGCCGGATTATATGATGAATTTTGTGCAAAATTTAAATACAACGAAACAGAAGACCAGCTCCGTTCTATTGACGATGCTCTAACAGACTTTGCACGCGGCCGTCCAATGGATCGACTAGTTTGTGGGGATGTCGGTTTTGGAAAAACAGAAGTTGCACTTCGTGCTGCTATGGTAATAGCAATGCAAGGTCTTCAGGTTGTTATAGTTGCTCCGACAACTCTGCTTTGTCGCCAACACCATCAAGTATTCTTAGAAAGGTTCTCAGAGCTTCCAATTAAAATCCGGCAACTATCACGCCTAGTTTCCTCAAAGGATTCGACTGCTATAAAAGCCGAGCTTAAATCTGGGGATTGTAATATTATTATCGGAACTCATGCAGTTCTTGGTAAATCGATAGAATTCAATAATCTAGGGTTATTAATAGTCGATGAAGAACAACATTTCGGTGTAGCGCAAAAGGAACGTTTAAAAGATCTACGTTCTACAGTTCATGTGTTAACTCTGACAGCAACACCTATTCCCCGGACACTCCAGTTAGCAATGTCTGGTGTTCGCGATTTGTCATTAATCGCAACGCCCCCTGTCGATAGATTGACTATAAGGACGTTTATTATGCCTTACGATGGATTAGTCATAAAGGAAGCGATCGAGAGGGAGAGGAATAGAGGAGGGCAGATATTTTACGTTTGTCCTCGCGTCGAAGATCTACCAAGGGTATACGATAGGTTGCTAAAGCTTGTTCCTGATGCGAAAATAGGTTCAGCACATGGACGAATGGGTGCTATTGAACTTGAAGATATAATGTCTGCATTTTGCGAAGGTTCATTTGATATTTTATTAAGCACCAATATTGTTGAATCAGGATTAGATATTCCTAATGCTAATACGATAATCATACATAGGGCCGATATGTTTGGTTTATCTCAGCTCTATCAACTCAGGGGCCGAGTTGGACGATCAAAGATAAGAGCCTACGCGTATTTAACTTCTCATCCATCCAAAGTGTTAAACCCAAACGCAAAGCGGCGGTTAGAAGTAATGCAAACATTGGATAGCCTTGGAGCTGGTTTTAGCCTTGCTAGTCACGATATGGATATCCGGGGTGCTGGGAATCTGCTTGGGGAGGAACAGTCAGGTCAAGTAAAAGAAGTAGGAATTGAGTTGTATCAGCATTTACTGAAGGAGGCAGTGACAAGTGCTAGAGACAGTGGCTTCTCCGATGGAGAAATTGAAGAGTATTGGACACCTCAAATTTCCATAGGCACCCCTATTTTGATTCCAGCAACCTTCATCCCAGACCTTTCCGTGAGATTGAGTGTTTATCGTCGAATTGCGGACCTTGCCGACACTAAAGAGATAAATACTTACGCCGCTGAGTTGACTGACCGTTTTGGTAGACTGCCACAGGAAGTTAATAATCTTCTTAAGGTGATAGTAATAAAGCAACTTTGCCGTAAAGCAGGTATTAATAAAGTAGATGCAGGACCGAGAGGTGCGATTGTCTCTTTTCGTAACGATGATGTTAAAAATCTATCGGGTTTGATAGAGTTATTAGGCAAGTATAAACAATCGACACAACTGCGCTCAGATCACAAATTAGTTCACAAGAGGAATTGGGAAAAATCTGTTGATAGAGTGCGAGGGCTTACAATACTTATCCAAGACCTGGCGGCCATTGCAGAATAAAATTATTTCGTGGCATCCCCATTAATATTTAAATCAAACAAAGGAAAAAAAGCCTCGGGTTCTTGAGCTCCTGATACAGAGTATTTTTTATCAAATATAAAACAGGGCACACCGGTTATGCCGTTCTCATATGCGAACTTTGTCTCATTGGACACCTCGTCAATTCCATCATCTGTTTCTATATATAATCTAAATGCCTCTGTATTTATTTCTAATTCTTCTAGTATTTCGATTAAAATCTCCATTGAACCAATATCCAGACCCTCAAAAAAATAAGCTTTGAATAAACTCTCAACAACTAAATCAGACGACTCGCGATGCTTTGACCAAGATATAAGACGATGGGCCAATACAGTGTTTGGTGTTCGCTTAATTTTATCAAACCGAAACTCTAAACCTTCGCTCTCTCCTACTCGGCGAATATTATCATAAATACTTTTAGCACGTTCTGGCCCACCAAATTTTGCTTCTATATACTGCTCTCGCGCAATACCATTTTTCGGCATATCAGGGTTTAGTTGGAAAGCCCTCCAATTTATATTAACCTTTGAATTAGAACGTATTTTTAAAGCGCGCTCTAAGCGGCGTTTCCCAATAAAGCACCAAGGACAAATAACATCAGAAAATAAATCAATTTGTATCATCGTCACATTGGCCTTATCAATTGTGGTTTAATGTAAAGGGTCTTTTATTGTATATAGTTGAATCTTAATTAAAGATTTTGTTTACCTAGATCAAAGGAATTCTCCAGAATGACAATATATGAGGATGGTCTCTCGGCTAATAATGCAAACTATACACCATTGACCCCTGTAGACTTTCTCGAACGAGCTGCTGGAACTTGGCCAAATAAGACGGCAATCATCCATGGCCAGACGCGGCGTAGTTATAGAGAATTTCTTGAGCGGTCTAGAAGGATGGCGTCAGCATTAAATAAAAGAAATATAGGCAAGGGAGATGTTGTTTCAATTATAGCACCCAATACTCCAGCGATGCTTGAAGCACATTATGGAGTAATCATGTCTGGTGGCGTATTGAACGCACTTAATTATCGATTAGATGCTTCTACAATTGCCTTTATCCTTGAGCACTGCGAAGCCAAATTGGTCATGGTAGATAAAGAGTTCAGTTCTGTCATGGAAGAAGCCTTTAGGTTGATGAAAAAGGTGCCTGATGTCATAGGAATTGATGATGAATTGGCAATCGAGGGGCAGTTGATAGGCAGTTTAGACTACGAGTCTTTTTTACTTGAGGGCGACCCAAGTTACGATTGGCCTAAGGTAAGGGATGAATGGGATTCGATGGCGTTAAATTATACTTCGGGTACCACTGGGAATCCAAAAGGAGTTGTATTCCATCATCGTGGAGCCTTTCTAAATGCAATGGGGAATGCAGTGGCATTCGGTTTGGACTCAACAACTACATACCTCTGGACGTTACCAATGTTTCACTGCAATGGTTGGACATTTACTTGGGGCGTTACCGCTGTCGGAGGAACCCATGTTTGCCTCAGGTCGGTTGACCCCGGTTTGATTTTTTTATTGATCGAAGACCATAAAGTTACACATATGTGCGGTGCCCCAATCATATTAAATATGATGGTACACGCACCATGTGCTGTTAAAAAAGAATTTCAACACTTAGTGCAAATTGCTACCGGTGGCGCAGCACCGCCGAGTGCCGTCATAGCAGCCATGGAAAAACTTGGTTTTAAAGTGCTCCATTTATACGGTCTTACAGAAACCTATGGTCCTTCCGGTATTTGTGCCTGGCCTCCTGAATGGGATGCTCTTGAACTTGAAGTAAAAGCGACAAGAATGGCACGGCAAGGGGTAGGATATCCAACATTAGAGGGGTTTAGGGTCGTTAATCCAGATACCCTCGAAGACGTTCCGCCCGATGCTGAAACAATTGGAGAGATCTGGATACGGGGCAACACCGTCATGAAAGGTTATTTAAAAAACCCAAAGGCGACCTCCGAAGTATTTGAACATGGTTGGTTTCATAGTGGCGACTTAGCCGTAATGCATCCAGATGGATACGCGGAAGTTAAGGATAGGTCGAAAGATATTATTATTTCTGGGGGCGAAAATATTTCATCTCTTGAGATTGAGGAAGCTCTTTATAAACATCCTGACATAATGGAAGCTGCTGTTGTTGCACGCCCTGATACTAAGTGGGGCGAGACACCTTGTGCATTTGTTACGATGGCGCCAGGAAAGTACGAACTTACNGAGCAAGANGTGATACAATGGTGCAGANATACCTTGGCTAGTTTCAAGATTCCTAAAACCATTGTCTTTTGTGATTTACCAAAAACATCAACNGGAAAAATCCAAAAATTTGTCTTAAGAGAAAAAGCTATGGAACTTTCAAAATAATTGCGAGTGATACCGTTACCATTGAACANTTGTATCTTGATTATTGTGCAGTTATGTCTGAGTAACTTTTTATATTATTAATGCTTTTTGCTTCGTACACGCCCCGCGCTATAGCGCGGGCTAGAGTGTTAGCGGCGTATCCACCTAATAATGAAATATCTCTGATAGGATCGTTTAACGGTTTAAAACCCGTTGCAATCGAAAAAACAGTGTCGCCGTCTAATGGAGTATGAGCTGGTCTAATCGCTCTACCTAATCCATCCTGTGCGATGATAGACAGACGTCGCGTTTCTGCCTTTGTCAATTGAGCATCTGTTGCAATAATTGCTAAAGTTGTATTTTGATAAGAGTTACTATACTTGGGGACTTCTACTTTNTCTTTGTTAAAATCTTTGGGGGGGCGGGAGCCGCCAAACTCTTGGTTTAATTCTGAATCCCAAGCGTAAAAGGTGCTTGTTCCAGGAAATAAAACACTACCAGCTGAATTCACTGCAACCAAAGCGCCTACAGTTATATTTAACTCCTTAATGAAATATGAACTNCTTCCAAGNCCCCCCTTCAATTCACCAGCCCGAGCNCCAAGTCCAGCACCAATATTGCCAAGCGAAAAATTAATTCCTGTTGATCTAGCAGCCTCAAAACCAAGGCTCCAGTATGGTGGTTGNCCTTTCCATGAATTATTACCAACGTTTTCTAGATCAAATAATATGGCCTGAGGNACTATCGGAACTCGGTTAGAGCCCACAAGTAAACCCCTTCCCATTTCTTTAAGGTNTGCCATAACGCCNCCAGCGGCATCTAAGCCGAACGCAGAACCACCACTTAAAACAATAGCATCAACTTTCTCAACAGTTCCATCTAAGCCCAGCAGCTCNGTATCCCTGACACCACTGCCGCCGCCNCTAATATCTACAGCTGCGATAGAAGGTTGATCAGGGATCACTACAGTAACTCCCGAGTTCAGTTNATAATTCTCCTTATTTCCNACNGAAATACCTTGCACATCGGTTATAAGGTTGTGGAGTGTCCGTGTTTTCATTAGTTCAACCCGCTTAATTGTCTTACTTTGTATANTAAAGTATCTTAATTTTACTAAGTAAGGATTAAATCTATTTAAAACNTTTTATTAGACNNAAAGTCGTTGGCTTTACTTCCATAAAGGATTATACACCTTTTGTTTAATTCAAGAAAATTGGATCAATAATGAATGGACTCGATAGCGAGATATCTAGACGAAGAACNTTTGCGATNATCTCACATCCGGATGCAGGGAAAACAACGCTAACTGAAAAACTTTTAGTATTTGGTGGGGCCATACAGATGGCCGGGGCGGTCAAGGCTAGAGGGGAACAACGTCGTGCGCATTCCGATTGGTTAAAAGTCGAACGAGAGCGNGGTATTTCTGTAGCTTCATCTGTTATGAGCTACGAATATCAGGGAAACGCCTTCAATTTGCTTGATACGCCAGGACATGAAGACTTTTCCGAAGATACNTACAGAACTCTTACGGCTGTTGACTCAGCTGTTATGGTAATTGATGCTGCGCGAGGAATCCAACAGCAAACACGAAAACTATTTGAAGTTTGTAGGTTGAGAGATATGCCTATCGTAACCTTTATTAATAAAATGGATAGAGAGGCTCAAGATCCCTTTGATTTACTTGATGAAATCGAACAAACTCTACAAATNGATGTTTCGCCGGCGAGTTGGCCTATAGGAATGGGGCAACTGTTTAGAGGCTCTTATGATTTAATTAATGATCGTTTGATGTTAGTGACGAAAGGTAGCCACGACCAACCAGACCCAGGTCTCGTCTGTAATGGTTTNGACGATCCCCGATTAGATGAATTATTACCAACTNNTGCTGTGAGTGAACTNAGAGAACAAGTAGAGATGGCGAGNGGTCTCTGCCCTGAGTTTGATAAAGAGGCGTATCTGCAGGGGAATCTAACACCTGTTTTTTTTGGCAGCGCCATAAATAACTTTGGGGTTAGAGAGCTCTTAAAAGGTGTTTCTGAATTTGCACCTAAGCCAAGACCGCAACCAAGCCAAACAAGAGTTGTGTCTCCGTCAGATAGTAAAGTTTCAGCTTTTGTTTTTAAAATTCAAGCTAATATGGATGCTAAGCATAGGGACCGAGTGGCTTTTGCCAGAATTTGTTCGGGACATTTCAAACGAGGAATGAAATTAAAGCATGTAAGAAGCGGGAAAACTATTAACGTTCACAATGCTGTTATGTTTCTTGCTCGCGAGCGTGAACTCGCAGAAGAGGCTTTTCCTGGAGATATAATAGGTATTCCTAATCACGGCAACCTAAGAATTGGGGACGCCTTAACAGAAGGTGAATCACTCCANTTTAAAGGTATCCCGAGTTTCGCACCAGAGTTACTTCAGCGTGTGCGGCCNGTTGACCCTATGCGCGCAAAACATTTGGGGAGGGCAGTAACGCATTTGGCTGAAGAAGGTGTTGCCCGGGTTTTTAGAACCAATATAGGATCTAATTGGATTGTCGGAGTGGTCGGCTCTTTACAATTTGAAGTATTGGCTGATCGAATTAGAACGGAATATGATATTCCGGTTCATTTTGAGACTGCTGCTCTCCACACCGCTCGTTGGGTAGATGCTGAAGACATATCGGAGATCAAAAGGTTTATTGATAAAAATCAAGGTGACTTAGCCTATGATCACGATGAATTACCCGTTTTCCTCGCCCGCAATCCCTGGCATTTACAAAATGCTACCGAAACCTGGCCAGAGATTAAGCTGCTTAAAACAAGAGAGCAAACAGGATAATGGATCTCCCGAGCAAAGTTGATGTTGTTATCATTGGAGCAGGTATAGTTGGGACATCTGCAGCTTACTATCTCGCAAAAATGGGCGTATCTGTGGCGTTATGCGAAAAAGGCTCAATAGGTGGTGAACAATCTTCCAGAAACTGGGGGTTTGTTCGGCAGCAGGGACGCGATCCTGCTGAGATACCTTTGATTATTAGAAGTATGCAGATATGGAAAGGTTTATCGAATGAAATTGATGAGGATGTGGGTTTTAAGCAGTCCGGCACGCTCTATCTAGCGAATACTGAACACCAACTTTCTANTTATGAGGCGTGGCTGGAATATGCGAANCAATATCAAATCGATACTAAAATCTTATCAAAGGCAGAAATAGCGGATAAACTCCCGAACACAACCGGAAATTGGATCGGAGCACTAACGACCCCCAGTGATGGAAGAGCTGAACCAATTATNGCAACTGACGCAATAAGCCGAGCGGCGGAGCGGCTAGGNGCATTTATTTTTAAGGNCTGTGCGGTGAGGGGGGTAGAGNGTTCGGGAGGNAATGTATCGGGTGTTGTAACNGAACATGGTTCTATCCAGACGAATGCTGTTTTATGCGCGGCAGGCGCATGGTCATCGTTATTTTGTGGACGTCATGGTATTGAATTACCTCAATTAAAGGTGAGGTCTTCAGTTTTTAAAACAGCACCAGCACCTCTTATCTCCGAACATTCTATTTGGTGTAAAGATGTCGCTCTANGAAGGAGGCTGGATGGAGGGTACACGGTTGCTCATGGGNCCGCGACTGANGTCCCTTTGGTGCCTGATACTTTTCGATGGTTTAAAAAATTTCTTCCTTCCCTCAAGTCTGAGAAGGATAGGTTGCGGATCCGTATTGANGGCAGGTTTTTTAAGGAAATGACCACTCCAAAAAAATGGAATGATAATTCTGTGACACCATTTGAACTTGAACGAGTTAACGATGTTCAACCTAATAAATCTATATTAAAGGAGGCTTCAAAAAGTTTACAAAAACTGTTCCCTCAACTACGGGGCATCCAAATTATTGAAGAATGGGCGGGTTTGATCGATGTGACACCTGACGCCGTGCCAGTTATCTCTTCAGTTTCTGAAATGCCAGGGTTTTATCTGGCAACTGGTTTCAGTGGTCATGGCTTTGGGATTGGTCCTGGTGCAGGAGAACTTGCGGCTAAAATGATAACTGGTTCTAGCAATAATGATGAAATCGCACCATTTTCTTTCAATCGATTTTAATTTTAGCAGACCGGTCGCGTCAGGTTTAAATGGGAAACTATTTCTTCGATTTGATTGTTGACCGGCAGTTTAATATCTATCGATATCGAATTTTCGTCTTTCGACGGGGTCTCAAGCGTAGCAAACTGACTATCTATTAGTTGGATAGGCATAAAATGGTCCCGCCCCAGCATTCGGTTCTTAATTGTGGTGATATCGCCTTTAAGGTGGATAAATCTGTGCTCAAACCCATTATTTAATACTAATCGATATGATTTTTTTAGGGCAGAACATGCAATAACTAAATCGTTACCTTTTTTAATTTCGTGCTCACATTTAGAAACAATCGTTTTTAACCAAGGCATTCTATCTTGATCTGTTAATGCAACTCCATTTTTCATTTTTATAATATTCTCTGGGGGATGGAAATCATCACCTTCTAGGAAACGGAAGCCAAGTTTTTTTGATAATTCAATCCCTATTGTAGTTTTTCCAGAACCACTGACACCCATAATAATAATGATCATTTAGTTTTTCCAATTAGTGCGAAAGGTTCCTGGTTTATCAACCCTTTCATGTCCATGTGAACCAAAATAATCACGCTGTGCCTGTATTAGATTTGTTGGCAACTCACGACTGGTATAAGTATCAAAATATGATAACGATACAGACATCACAGGTACGGAAATACCTTCTGCAACCGCCCAACCTACAACTTTTCTAAGGGATGGAATCATTTGCCTAAGAAGAGCCGAAAAATGAGAGGACACCATCAAATTAACAAGTTTAGGTTCTTCAATAAAAGCTGCAGCAACTTTATCTAAAAACTGAGCTCTTATGATACAGCCAGCTCTCCAATTATGTGCTACTTGAGCTAATTCTAAGTTCCAACAATAATGATCACTTGCACTAGTTAAGACTGCAAACCCTTGCGCATATGCGCATACCTTTGCTGCAAGTAATCCCTTTTTGATATCTATTAATTCAATATTATTTTCATTTTTGGGTTTCTGAAAAATGCCAGCAGAATTTACCCGTTCTAATTTTAATGATGATAAAATTCTTGCAGAAACAGCTTCAGAAATACTTGGGGCAGCAACTCCAAGCTCTAGTGCTGCAATCGCTGCTAGTTTTCCCGTGCCCTTTTGTTCTGCATTATCTGTAATTAAATCAATTAACGGGACCTTGGTATCATCATCTATATACCTTAAGATGGAAGTAGTTATTTCTATAAGAAAAGATGATAATTCAGTTTTCGACCATCCCTCGAAGATGTCTGAAATCTTTGGCGCTGTCAGCCCAAGGCCTTTGGATAACAAGCCGTAGGTTTCACTTATGATTTGCATGTCAGCATACTCAATTCCATTGTGCATCATCTTAACAAAATGGCCAACAGCAGCTGAGTCACCTAAGCGTGTTGCGCAAACATCATTATTTTTAGTTCTAGCTGCAATCTCATTTAATATTGGCTGCACCTTGGCATATGATGCACTGGAAGCACCAGCCATTATGGCAGGACCAAAACGAGCACCATCTGCACCACCAGAAACCCCAAGCCCGATATAGTTAATATTATAACCTTTTAAATGCTCTTGTCGTCTCAGACTATCTTTATAATATGAATTGCCAGCATCAATTATAATATCGCCAGAACCCAAAAATGATCTTAATTTAGTTATAATCTCATCAACGGGAGGTCCTGCTGTAATCATTAAAAGTACAACTCGTGGAGTTTTAAGCTGGCGAACAAAGGTCAATAAATCATTGAAAATATTCAATTTTTTTGATGAGACCGGCAAAGAATTTAAATGTTCTGAATTATTTTCATAGCCAGCAACACAAAAGCCTTTGCTCTCAATATTTAAGGCCAGATTGAACCCCATCACCCCCAACCCCAATATTCCGATATCGTTATTCCCAATGTCTACTCTCATTGTCTTTTCCAACTTTCAGTAATAACAATTCACGGGCAAATACTAATTAAGAGGCAAATTTGTCTCGTAATTTCCATAACCAATAAATCATTTGAACGCCAAGCAATCCAAGAGGCCTGGCGGTGAATGCAAGATTAAAAGGGCTAAAAAGTTTGTATGTATCATCAGCTTCGAAGATGGATCTCGCAATTAATTCCCCACCCAACGCGGTTGTATTTAAGCCATGCCCTCCAAAACCTTGATTATACCACAAGTTCTCGTTTAATTTTCCAATCTGGGGCATACGATGACTTGCATAGCCCATTGAGCCCGACCAAGCAATATCTGCTTTAATACCGTTTAACTGGGGGTAAATACTCAGCAGGTCATTCAACATCTTTTGCTTCAAGTTATTAGGGTTTTGTTTAATGCCTATACCACCTCCCCATAGCAATCGTGTATCTGGCAGCGGTCTATAGTAATTTTCGACCCTGCGAGTATCAGAAACAGCATAAGGAGCACGTATTGCATCCTGTAATTTGTTTCCAAGAGGTTCAGTCAGAAGGATATAGGTTTCAATAGGCAGAACGCCCTGCGCAACCCTATAATTAAGCCAATTTTTGCTAGCAGAAAGACAAAGTATCAAATTTTTTGCTATTATAGAGCCTCTGGAGGTAAATACCTTATATCCATCTGATGTTCTTTTTATTTTATATGCTGGAGTATTTTCAAATATTTTTCCCCCACGCCGCTCTGATTCTTCCGCGCATTTGTTTAAATAATTAAGTGAGTGAATTTGATAACCCTCTGGATCAAAAATCGCATCGTTGTAACGATCTGTTAAATAACTTTCCCTGACAATTTCTCTAGACCAGTACCGAAGAGANGTCTGAAACGTATTATTCATGTAATCTACTTCTCTTTTCAGATCGTCACTCTTTGGGAACCAGGAATNTCTNACTATGCCAGGAGGTGTATTCTTGTCGTCTATNCCAAGACTGCGTCCACGATTTAGNACTAGTTCCACGCCATCTCGTGAGAGTTGNAAAAGTTCTTTTGCTGTTTCCAAACCAACTTTTCTTGAAATGTCGCGTATTCCTAATGAAAATCCTGAGGATAAAAATCCACCATTTCGACCAGAGGCGCCAAAACCCAGAGTTTCTGACTCGATTAACGTTGATGGTTGATTACGCTCCAAGAGGCTAAGCATCGTGCTAACACCCGCTAACCCTCCGCCAATTATACAGTTTTCTGTATAAATGGATGTCGTAAGTTCAGGACGTAAATTGGTTCTAACCTCGGTTCTCAAATAATAACTATCGATCTCATTCATTTAGAACTTTCCACTAAAATAAAATGGTTTTTATAAAAAATATTGATGATGACGGTTGTATATAAAATATCTAGAATTAATATTTAAAGATAGAAATGGAAGGAATTTTAATGAAAATTGCGGTCATGGGCACAGGAGGAATGGGGGCATATTATGGGGGATATCTTGCGGCAAATGGATGTGATGTAACGTTTATCGCTAGAGGCGAACATTTAAAAAGCATTAAAACTAATGGTCTTTGGCTAAAGGGCGATAATGGGGATATCCACATAAGCCCGGCATCAGCGACTGATAAACCAGAGAGTATAGGTCCAGTTGATGTCATTTTATTTTGCGTTAAGCTTTACGATACCGAAACCGCTGCTAATGCTATACTTCCATTAATCAAAGACAATACGAAAGTAATTAGTTTTCTAAATGGAATAGATGGTCCTGAACGTATTGAGAATATCGTTGGGAAAAAACATGTTGTTGGAGGCGCCGCATATGCATCTGCCGTTATAGAGCAACCAGGTGTTGTTCGTTATAAAGGGACTAAAGGGCACTTTAGAATTGGGTATTTAGATGGTGTCGGCAATGACCGCTTAAGGGAGTTTCAGGAACTTTACAGTTCTACACCAATAGAATGCGAAATTACCAATGATATAACTGCTACCCTTTGGGACAAATTCACTCTGCTTGCCACAAACTCAGGGTTATCTTGTCTTTGCCGGAAGCCTGTGGGGGTCATTTATAATGATCCAAGTCTATTAGAGTTAGCAAGAAATATGATGGAAGAGGTCAAGTTACTAGCTCTTTCCCAAAATATAAATATAGATAAGGACATTATTGAAAAATCTATCGCATGGTCCAAATCGGCCCCAAGCGATTTATATGCTTCGATGTATCATGATCTAAAAAAAGGAAAACCATTGGAATTGGGAGGGATGTCCGGTTATGTCACTAAATTGGGGCAGCGATTAAATGTGCCTACGCCTTGTCACAAAACTGTCTTTGCCTGTCTCAAACCTTATATCAATGGTGAATGAAATAAATAATGCTCATCAACCATCCCAATAGCATTTTAAAAAGGTAGAACTTAAAGTGGAGATTTATGTCGATGGAGACGCTTGCCCCGTTAAAGGAGAGATTGTTCGAGTTGCCGAACGCCATAATACCATTGTTTATATTGTATCAAATACTGTTATGCGATTGCCAGATAGCCCCCTAGTGAAGAGGATTATAGTCGATGATGGTTTTGACGCAGCCGACGATTGGATTGCAAACCGCGCGAGAAAAGCCGATGTAGTTATCACCTCTGATATACCATTGGCCCATCGCTGTGTTCAAAATGAAGCATCCGTTTTAAGTCCCACAGGTCATTTCTTCGATGCTCAGAACATAGGCAATGCTTTAGCAATGCGTGATTTAAAGTCGGTTTTAAGAGAGTCAGGAGAAATCCGCGACCATAATCCCAGTTTCAGCAAAAAAGATAGGTCTAATTTTTTACAACAGCTAGAACTAGAGATTAGAAAAATAAAGATCTCAGAAGGCTAAGTCACTCAACTCGATTTCTTTTCAAAACTTTCCCAATCATACAAAGCAGGTTGCTTCTGTGCGAACCGCTGAATAGCTTCTTTATGAAAGTCGGAGTCTCGGGCTATCGCTTGTGCCATAGCTTCCATCTCTAGAACCGTTTTATAATCTAAGTTAAATGATTGATTCATGACGTTTTTGGCGAGGCCAATGGCGTGAGTCGGTGCATCCACAAAGCGTTTTGCAAATGATCTAGCGTCATCCATTGCTGTATCCTGTCCAACAATGTCGTAAACCAAGCCCATTTCTTTGGCTTCGTCGGCGTATACTCGACGGCCGGAAAACACTAGCTCTTTTGCNTTTTGCAACCCGATTAGTTTGGGTAATATGTACATACCACCCCAGTCTGGAACCAGGCCAATGCGAACAAAAGCTTGCATTAAAAAACCTCGCGGAGTAGCAAGAACAAAATCAGCCGCTAACGCGATATTAGCTCCAGCACCAGCCGCCGCGCCATCGATGAGACTAATCACAGGCAACTCTAAATTCATTAAATCAAACATCTTTTGATGATCGTCTCGCAACGCTGCTCTAGCCTTTCCCGGAGTACCAAGACGAGAGCCCATCGATTTTATGTCGCCCCCGGCACAAAAAGNACCGCCAGCCCCTGTTAGGATTACGGCTTTAATTTCGGTGCCAGCTTGGCTTTTTATTTTGTCCATAGCATGTGTTAGTTCTAAGCGCATTTGAGGCGCCAAAGCATTTTTTGCTTCTGGCCTATTTAAAGTTATTNTTGCAATTTTATCGCTAACGTCAAAAAGTATTTGAGTGAATTCCATTGTTTACCTCAGTAGATTAATATTTTTACATAACAGTAAGAATTTATTTACCTTGNATAATATAAAAGGTCCAATCACATAGAAATTATATACATTTATAATAAGGTGTTTAACGGAAATAGATCTAAGATTCGAAACATGAGTAAAAAACCACTTGAAAGAGGACCAAACATGAAACGGTTTAGCGAAAAAGTTGCATTGGTGACTGGCGGTGCNTTTGGGATGGGAGCGGCCACGGCAAAGTTATTTGCAGCAGAGGGAGCAAAGGTTGTCATTTGTGACCTTCTCGAAGAGGAGGGTCAAAAAAGGATAACAGAAATTGAAGAGGAAGGTGGGACAGCTCTATTTATANAGTTAGATGTCACGGATGAAACTCAATGGGANANTGCAATCAAGACTACTTTAAAGTCCTATGGTTCATTAAATNTTCTTGTTAACAATGCTGGAATAAGCGGTAGTGGGTATCAAGACCAAGGTGATGTAAAAGCATGGGAAGACTTAATGCGTATAAATGCGACAGGACCATTTCTTGGGACGAAACATGCTGCGCCGGCTATCATTAACTCTGGCGGTGGTGCGATAGTTAATATTTCTTCAATCTCAGGAGTTGTNGGACAAGGCTATATTCATCCTGGCTATAATGCATCTAAAGGNGCTGTGAGAACGATGACAAAACAAAGTGCTGTCCGTTTTGCAAAGGATGGGATCCGCGTAAATAGTGTTCATCCAGGNATAATGCCCGCGATGCGAACTTCGGGTTTAACAGCGGATCCAGTTCACAGACAAAAGATACTTGATGCTTATGTACCCATGAAACGAGCAGGCGAAGCTATAGAGGTAGCCAAGGCTGTAGTGTTTCTCGCTTCTGAGGATGCTTCTTATATCACTGGGGCAGAGCTACCTGTCGATGGTGGTTATTTGGCAATTTAACGCATACGCGATCNCATATGTGCACAATGAAGGTATTCGTTGACATNTGCAGTATGAAAACTCGAAGATAGAAAAGTTATGTGCCGGTAACTAATGTTATCAGAACAAAAATTGCATGATTTAGCGCTAAGCGGTAAATTTTTGCACAANTAAAANGTTTAACAGGGGGGTAATAATGAGAAACAATCTCTTAAAAATAGGACTTGCTGGATTACTGGGGCTAGGTGCCGCAAGTACATCTCAAGCAGAGACTAAATTAGACATGGCGACACCATGGGGCGGTGGTATCATGTTAGAATATGTGGCCCGTGGAGCCGCAGCTAATATGGAACTATTCACTTCTAACGGCGTGAAGGTGGAAGTTTTCCCAGGTGGTACCTTAGGTAAAGCTCTTAAAGTNACCGATACTGTTAAAAAGGGTGTAGCTCAAATTGGGCATAACTGGTCCGGATACGATTGGGGTGTAGATAAAACAGCGATCCTTTTTGGTGGTTTTGCCGGTTCAATGGGCTGGGATAAAATGATGCANTGGGTTTTCCGTGGTGGCGGAAAAGAAATGTGGATGGACTGGCGTATGGCTGAGTTTGGTGTTGCCGCTGTTCCATGTGGTTCGGCTCCAAGAGAGCTATTTGCACATAGTCATAAACCAATCAGAAGCCTAGCAGATTACAAAGGTATGAAGGTCCGTACTGCTGGAGCATGGGCNGAAATTGCTGAAAAGCTTGGTGCNTCAACAGTAATTTTAGCNGGCGCCGAGGTTTATCCTGCGCTAGAGCGGAAGGTTGTAGACGCTATTGAATGGGGAACTCCGACACATAATATCGTTATGGGTTTTGAGAAAGTAGCCAAATACATCGTAGTACCAGGAGTTCATCAACCTATCGCCATGCATGAATGTGCTGTGAACATGAAAACATGGAAAGCCATGTCTGATATGGAAAAGAAACAAATCACAGCAGGTGGAAAAATGATGACATGGGATCTCTATACAAAGTTGGGGCATGATGACGCGCCAAATTGGATGACTTATGTTAACAGCAAGAAAAATGAGATTATTGATCTCCCACAAAGCTTCATAGACGCGGCAAAGAAAGCCACCGACGAATGGGCAGACGAGACTGGAAAAAAATCTAACGACTGGTTTCGAAAAGTCTGGGCATCTCAAAATGCTTATAAAGATGCGTGGTCACAGGCACATCGTTACCGTTAAACGATCTGAATATCACTATAAAAGAGAGCTGGCTTTTAATTTAAGCCAGCTTTTTTTATGACAAAATTTGCTTAAATTTACTCATTGACTCTATCTGCTGTGAGACAGAGCCCGCTCCCTGACCCGATGTATAGAAAGTCAAATGATTAGCCCCTAACGTTAGCCATTTTTCCGCAGTTAATGCCCAAGATTCGGGGTTTCCATCACCATAGCGGATCCATGCCTCTATACCGAATTTCTCTTTTTCTCTTCCCTCAAGAATTAAAAATTTATTAAGTTTTTCGATCATAAGGGTCGTTTTAGTACCCGGGTTTC
This sequence comes from Rhodospirillaceae bacterium, assembly GCA_002708305.1. Classification (GTDB taxonomy): domain Bacteria; phylum Pseudomonadota; class Alphaproteobacteria; order Thalassobaculales; family Thalassobaculaceae; genus UBA7326. The sequence continues at coordinate 20,507 of PANE01000025.1, read as the reverse complement.
CAAGGGGAATCCAACCACTACCAAGACGAGCAGCTCGCTTCAACGTGGCATCAGCCCCTCCGCCAAACCAAACTGGTATAGGCCGCTGTACCGGCAGNGGGTTAANNCCCGCATGCTCGACCNTATCAAACGCTCCACGAAAGTTAACGGAGCGCTCAGTCCATAATTTATTCATTAATTCTATCTGTTCCGACTGACGATTACCACGGGTTTTCCAATCCTGACCTAATGCAGAGTATTCGACAGGGTTCCATCCGACACCAACTCCCAAGCGTAATCTGCCGTTACTTAACACATCTACCTGAGCTGCTTGCTTGGCGACTAAGGCAGTTTGCCTCTGCGGTAAAATTAAGACCCCGCTAACTAAGCCAACCCTCTTGGTAATAGCCGCCATAAATGATAAGGTACAGAATGTCTCATGAAAGCTATCATCAACATCGTATGGTCCTTCAAATTCAGGCAAAAGATTTCGATTTGCTCCCAAAACGTGGTCAGACACCTCTATATAATCGAACCCTATATCCTCGGCTGCTTGTGTCCAGTCCTTTATTTGTTGGGGGTCTGCTGGTACATCTCTAGTTGGAAAAAAAGCACCAATTTTTATTGTCATACCGTTACCTTTTAATTGAAAAAATTGGCTCTAAGAGTTTCTTCGTGACGAAGCGTCATTGCCTGCTAACCGACCGGTAACAGCGCCCCGCATCACCGATGTTGCCCCTGTGTATGTTCGATAATANATGCCAGCCACTTCTCCTGTTGCATATAACCCAGGAATAATATCTCCTTCAGTATTCACTACCCTGGCTCGATCATCTATTTTNACGCCTCCAAAAGTAAAGCAGTTTGAACAAATGATAGGCCAGGCCNTAAACGGACCGCTGTCTAGAGGACGAGACCANTTGGATTTTTGCGGGATTAAATTGTCCGTTTTTAATCCATCGGGTTTGAGAGGATCAAAATTGGAGTTATCATCCGGGCAGGATCGATTGAATTCCTCAATTGTTGATAGAAACTCGTCAGCCGGCAAGTTTATTTGGGAAGCCAAATCACGAAGTGTGTCTGATTGGAAAGGGGCAACNCTAGANCTGACAGTCGCGTTCCAGTTNNTNANATCATCCAATTTGCTGTCAAAAACAGCGTAAGCGATACCATTTTTTTGCTGCATAATGATCCTGGTGACGGCTTCGTAGGTAGAGTCAACTAAAGCAGGAGCCTCATCTGTGAACCGCAGGCCTGATTCATTGATCAGTAGGCCGTATGAGTAATTGAGAACTACAGGTTCCATATCTTTGGATCTAGGGTCAACAGGNTGAGCATGAAAACTACCAAAGTCACCACAGGAAGCAGCCCCAGCATCTAATGCCATNTGTACNCCCTCACCACGATTATAATGNCCACCTCGAGAAACAGGCCTTATAAACTGGGCNTGAGGACCAACATAATGACTTAACATTTCNGCGTTTCCTTCAAACCCTCCACTTGAAAGGATTACATTTGAAGAAAAAATATTAACTTTCTTGTTTCCTCTGGTGATCCCACTCACACCTTCTATATTTCCATCATCATTAATTATTAATTTTTTTGCGGCGGTTTCATAAAAGAATGTAATGTCCTCCGGATGGTCATCAGCATACGCACCCAATGCATCTACAAGCGCAAGACCGCCACCGATAGGCCCCATACGGGTAGTTGACTGGCTAAGGAAATATAATGGTAAAAAGTCAAACTTAACGCCAAACCCTTTTAGCCATTTCAGGGCGACTGGAGCCTCTGACGCAAGAGTTGCTATTAAACTAGGGTCAACGATACTAAGTGATTTCAACACTGATGGCTGATTCTCGCGATCACGCACTAAATCTTCAAGAACACCTGGATCGGGCCACCCCCCAGAGTTTGCCGCAAATTGATCTTCAAAGTCATCTGAAACTGCATCCTCACTCTTCATCCGCCAAAAGCTCTCAGTATACCTTGTATTACCGCCTCTTTCTGAATAGGGGGCACGCTCTAGCACGGCTACTTTTGCCCCGTTTTGTTGTGCTGAAATAGCAGCAGACAGGCCGGCAATGCCGCAACCAACGACAATAACGTCAAATTTTGGATAAATTTNTTTGTTTTTTTCAATCATTTTTTTTGCCACAAATAAAATTCGATCATGAGTAAATTTTACTAACACTGTAAATCTGGTTATGTAAGATCAAAAGACACAATAAACAGACTGATAATTTTATTATGACAGNTGAATAATTAAATAATACTCTGGTCTATCTCCTGCGCTGTGGGAACTGTGTCTAAAAACGATTGTCTCGAGGAAAGTCGATTGGCAAGTTGTTCTAAATTCTTAAACTGGTCTTGCCACTTATATGCTTCAAATCTTAATGAGAGATAATCTACGGCCGATACAACTGATATATCGGCGATACTAAACCTATCTCCGACACAAAATCCAACTGCCGGGACCATACTATTTAATAATGACATCGCATTATAAATTTTCTTTAATTGTCTTTCTATCCAGGGTCTACTNTGTCGATCTTTATCTCTTAATTGCTCAAAAAATAATAAAATAAATGCATCACAAATACCGTCTGTTAAAACTTGGATTTGCTTCATTTTTTTGTATTCTGAAGGTTTTAATGAAATTAGTGTGGGANTTGGGTACTCCAACTCCAACCATTCTAAAATAAAACTCGATTCATATAACGNATCGTTATTTTCAAGTATCAAAACTGGAATTTTTGCCAGTGGATTATAGGCTTCAATATCAGTCGAAGCATCCCAAGGGTTGATTGTTATTAGTTCAAATGGAATTGTTTTTTCTAATAGAGCAACTCTGACTTTGCGTGCAAAAGGACTGGGCGTGGCACTTAATAATTTTAACATTTAACTGTCCGGTCAATTAACAAAAGAACCTCCCTAAATTATAAAATAAAATTTTAGATTATGATGTATTTTTAGTGAATTATTTTGTTATTATTCATTAAGTTGAATAATCATTTTTTGAAAGTACGTTTAATGACTGACACATTAAGTTTTATTGCTCGTAGAAGCTTTATTTTTTCTCCTGGTCTAAAACCTGATATGTTCCCTAAAGCTTTAGCTTGTGGTGCCGATATTGTTTGTGTTGAACTNGAGGATGGCATCGCTCCAAAAGATAAGNGTGANGCGCGTAATTATACGATAAAGATGTTTGAAGCNCCTCAAGCCATTGATAATGTTGAGCGAATAGTAAGAATAAATTCTCTAAGAGATCCTTATGGTCTTGCCGATGTCTCAGCGATATTAGCCACAGATTCACCACCGCCTTCACTTATGTTGCCAAAAGTTAAAACAGCCGATGAGGTTGTCTGGTTGGATGACCTTCTTACCGAACGGGGCCACTCGACGAGACTTCATATCATCATAGAGACAAATGANGGGTTAGAAGCAGTTCATGATATCGCGAAATCAAGTGAACGTATCGATGCCTTATTTTTTGGTGGGGTTGATATGGCAGCTGAACTTGGNTGTAAGAATAGTTGGGAACCTNTATTGTACGCTAGATCTAGAATAGTTCATGCCGCTGCTCGAAATGGTCTAGATGCCATCGATGTACCATATCTAGATTTACAAGATNTGGANGGNATGGAAAAGGAAGCCGAATTAGTTAGGGATCTTGGGTTCAGTGGGAAAGGGGCGATACATCCGAAACAAATACCTTATTTAAATAAGGTATTTACACCGGATCAGGAAACTATTAGTTCCGCGAAAAGAGTACTTAAGGCATTTAAGGAAGCTGACACTGGATTAGTTGTTTTAGATGGGAAACTTATCGAGAAACCAGTAATACGGCATATGGAACGAATAGTAGCAATTAGTGACCGTTTGAAAACAAAATGGACATAACTNATTATTTTAAACGTCAAAAAGTGAGCGCGTTTACTCAAATNAATATAAACCGATCAATTTATGAAGAAGCAAATATACGCTCAAGGCATTCCATTGGTTACAAGGCTAGAGCTACCGGTCGTTTCTTACAACCCCAGCANCACTTTAAGGTTCTGATGAAATATGCNCAACGCAGTANNGAAANGCATTTTTTTATTATAAANCATTTTGGAAAAACAANTCTAGAAATCGGAAGTATTAATAAAAACGACCCGTTTTCCAGTATGTTTTTAGATAAACCTATCAATGAAATTTATTCANTTGTAGATCAGTTAGGTGAAACAATCTGTTGTTATATAGNGCTTGTGTGAGTCTCTTGTAATTGTTTATGAAAAAATTTTNATTATTTGTTTTTAATGCATTTATATTAATATCTTTCTTTAATTTATAATACTTATTTAAGTTTTGGCTAAAATAAAACGCCAATATGTTCTAGTTAAGAAACTTTTTGTATGCATCATTTTGCGTTTCTTCAATATAACGATAATTTATAGTTTCTAGAAATGTTCTAAACACAGGCTTCTCTTTTTCCGGCACCTGAAACCCGCACAAAACCCGCCCAAATGCTGAGCCATGATTTCTATAATGGAAAAGGGATATATTCCAGCGGCTCCCCATTTTATTCAAAAAACCCATCAAAGCTCCAGGACGCTCGGGAAATTCAAATCGGTATATAACTTCGCTATTATTTTGATCGAGATGGCCGCCAACCATGTGCCTTGTATGAAGTTTAGCCATGTCATTATCGGTTAAATCTTCGACGTTATAATCGTTGTTATTAAGTATATTCTTTATTTCTAAGCGTTCGTTATTACCATTTGTTAACGCGACCCCAACAAAAATACGCGCTTGATCATGATCCGAATACCGGTAATTAAATTCTGTTACATTTCGTTTTCCGAGAAATTCACAAAAAATTCTAAAACTACCGGGTTTTTCTGGGATAGTAACAGCATAAAGAGCCTCTTTAGCTTCAGAGTAGTTTGCCCTTTCAGCTATATGACGTAAACGATCAAAATTTACGTTAGCACCACAATTTATAGCTATTAGAGTTTTGTCTTTAACGCCTTTTGCTTTGATATAATTTTTCATACCAGCCACTGATAAAGCACCTGACGGCTCCGCAATAGCACGTGTATCTTCAAATAGATCTTTTATAGCTGCACAGATTTGATCTACATCTGCTACAATAACTTCATCCACTACTTTTTTTGCTAGTCGGAAAGGCTCTTTNCCAACTTTCGCAACGGCAACACCGTCAGCAAATATTCCAACATTTTTTAATGTCACACGACGACCTTTTTCTAAAGACGCACGCATAGATGCGGATTCATCTGATTCAACACCAATAATTTTAATATCTGGTCTAACCATTTTAACATACGCTCCTATGCCAGATATTAATCCCCCCCCTCCAATTGGGATAAAAATAGCATGAATATCTTCCATGCATTGGCGCAGGAGTTCTATCCCGATAGTACCCTGTCCTGCAATTACCAGAGGGTCATCAAAAGGAGGAATAAAGACGGAAGTTGTTTTAGTGGCTATCTCTTGTGCTTTTGTAAAAGCAGAAGAAAAATCATCCCCATACAGAACAACACACGCACCAAACTTCTTCACACCCTCAATTTTGATATCAGGAGTAGTTTGTGGCATGACTATTGTTGCTTCTATATTCAGCTTATCGGCGGCTAACGCCACACCTTGTGCATGATTTCCAGCAGATGCGGCTACCACTCCACGTTTCTTTTGTTCATTAGTTAAATTAATGAGTTTATTATAGGCACCCCGTAATTTAAAAGAAAAGACTGGTTGTAANTCCTCTCTTTTAATCAAGACTTTATTATCTAATTTCTCACTTAATCTGGGAGCAATATCCAAAGGTGTTTCGTGTGCCACATCATATACAGGGGCATTCAATATCATATTGAGATACTTTTGGGGCACAATACCAACCTAAGGTGGGTTAAATCCAGAACTCAAAAAATAGCATAAAGAATTACGCTAAGACGTCATTTAAACTTTTAGTTACNGTAACACCAGAGAAAACCTATCAAACACCAATTTTTAATANTGCCAACAATATCGTTTTAACAACTTTTGGTTATTTATGAAGGTTCAGCGAAGTGTGGCTGCAATATTGTGTGTATTGAAACTTGCCCTTGAATTGAGAGATATTTTAATTTTACTCTCAAATGGCTTCTTTATCCCTAAAAGCGCCGCACAGATGAGTTGCAAAATATAAAGTGAACGTGCCCTGCGGGCATCTGCTGTAATCCTAACNATAGTATCTGAACTAGGAATATTAGTTGAACTGTAATTTGTTTCTTTTATATTCTTCATGATTGCACCAAATAAGTTTGTTATTAATTTTTGCGGTGTATCCCACAATTTATGATTGTAAATAAGTGCTATTTAATTGGATCTGTTATGTTTAAATTGCATATCAAAAATAAGTAAGTTCAAGCTCTTATGTTGATCGTTTACTATTTTTGAGATATGTGCCGTTAGAGCTTTGCAGTAACTACATCTTTAAGGTTTACTATGAAAAAATTAATACTATTACTGGTTATTTTAACACTAATTCTAGCTGCCAGCATCTGGGGAGCTAGCCGTGTGTGGCTGAATAGTGAAGATGTTGAGTTAGGATTCCATGGCTATACCGCGCTGATATTAGGAGGTACTGCCAGTTTACTACTAGGAGGAGGATTAATGGCTTTGGTTTTCTTTAGTTCTCGCCGAGGGTTTGACGACAAAGTCTTTTCGGCTGATGATGAAGACTAACGTTTAGTATTATTTTAAACGGTTATTTAAATATTAAGCTAATGTCCGGAGGCGAGAATGACAAATTATTTACCACCCACATTAGATTGGGTGCGAGAACAGGTTGAACTTTACGAAAGCAGTGGAGGAACTGAAGGTACTACCCTTCGAGATACAGGGTTACCATGCATCATTATTACACATAAAGGTGGTAAAACCGGTGGGATGAGAAAAATTCCTGTAATGAAAGTTAAATACAATGATTGTTATGTATTAATAGGATCATATGGAGGCAGACCCAAAAACCCAGTTTGGGTCTATAATTTAAGACAACATCCTGATGTGGAAATAAGAGATCACACAGAGGTAAAACGTATGAAAGTTCGCGAAGTAGAGGATGACCCCGAGCGTAAAAAACTCTGGGATGTAAGCGTTATTGATTATCCACCTTATATTGAATATCAAGAAAAGACATCACGAAAAATACCAATTTTTATAGCTGAACCAATTTAGTAAAATGGACATAGAACATCTGGTTTTTGGTGATTCTCCTGCAAGGGTAGGCCCATTTAGTCATGCTGTAAAAGCTGGCGACTTTCTATTTATTACAGGCCAAATGCCAACTCTTATAAATAATCCGGAAAAACTTGTAGATGGAGGAATTATTGAGCAAACCCATCAGGTCATGAGAAATTTAAAAAGTGTCTTAACGAATGCAGGGGGATCGTTTTCAAATGTTGTATTTGCGCGAGTTTATTTAGTGAATTTCCAGGATTTCGATAAAATGAACAGAGTGTATGAAAAATACTTTGATTCAAAAAAACTGCCCGCGCGGACATGCATAGGTGTTACGGGGCTGGCTGTTGGTGCCTCTGTTGAGATTGATTTAACTGCCAAATTTTAATTATTTTAATCTAGATCAGAGTTTATCTTTATTTTGTGGTAGTCGGTCAGAACGTTCGCTTTATACAATGAATCTATTTCATCTTTCTTGAAACCATACTCAAGTAAAACTTCTTGATTGTGTTCACCTATCTTGGGTGGTTGCAACCGTACTCCAGGCCTCTTACGCTCTATGCCAAATTCAATAGGGACGGCCGGCAATCCAGTCATTTTACCAATATCTTCACCAAATTTAGAAATGAAAACATCAACAAGTCCATCCGTTGCCTTTAGATGCGGATCCTCAAATAAATCTTTAGGCTGTCCGACTGGCGCCCATGAAATATTAGAATGTTCACAACGGCTTTCTAGTTCCTTTTGTGAATACTGCAGCAAGACTTCTTGAAGTGCTGGCAACAACCATTCTCTCTCTCCAAGGCGTGTTACATTAGTCTCTAGTCTTGGATCTGACGCTAATTCCTCTAAACCAAATTCTGCTACGAACCGTTTCCATTGTTGATCCGAGGTAACTCCGATAAACAACTGCCCACCACCTTTCGTATTAAACACATCATATATTGCCCACGCCCCGCGCCTTGCCGGCATTGGACGTGCCTCGAGGCCTGTTGCCGCCATACCTGCCATATGTGTACTCATTAAGAAAACGGCACTTTCAAATAGAGAGCTCGATATTCTTTGCCCTGCACCGGTATGGTCAAGTTCTCTTAAAGCAGCCTGAACCCCAATCACCCCAAACATTGCACCTAAAATATCGACGACTGAGGCCCCAGCTCGTAGAGGTTGCCCAGGTGGCCCAGTCATCCATGCCAGTCCAGATTGAAATTGAACAACTTCGTCTAGGGCAGGGCGGTTTTCATACGGACCAGCTAAATACCCTTTAAGCGCAAGGTAAACCAGACGCTCGTTTAGAGGCGCCAAATGTTTGTAACCGCAACCAAGTCGTTCCATCGTGCCTGGACCAAAGTTTTCCAATACGATATCAACCTTAGGTATTAATCGATGAATGGTAGCTTGACCCTCAGCCATCTTAAGATTGATAGAGAGACTACGTTTGTTTCTATTAAAACCCGAGAAAAACCCCGCTCCAAAGCCACCGAGACGTCTTGTTTTATCTCCATCAGGAGCGGGTTCAATTTTAATTACGTCAGCCCCTAATTCAGCAAAGAGTAAACCTGCACTCGGTCCCATGACTGTGTGAGAAAACTCTAAAATCTTCAACCCTTTAAGGGGAACCGCAGACATCAGTTGACAATATTACGCCTGAAAGCATCCAAACTTCCAGCGTGGATCAATTCACCAGGCAGTTGATGTCCAACGATATCTTCTGCCATTCTTCCAACTTCTATTAATCTGTCAAGATTAACACCAGTTTTAATACCAAGCTCCTCACACAGCAAAACTAGTTCTTCTGTACAAATATTGCCTGCAGCTTTTGGTTGGCCAGCAAATGGGCAACCACCCAATCCCCCAACCGTAGAGTCAAATCTTCGAACCCCCATTTTTAAACCTGCGTATGCATTGGCGACAGCTAGCCCACGAGTGTCATGCAGGTGGAGTGATAACTCCATGTCTGGCCATTCACTCCGCACTTCCCCAATAATATGCTCTATCCGGTGCGGCGCAGCCCAACCCATCGTATCGGCTAAAGAGAATAAAGTTATATGAGCGCCTGTCTCTTCTGCTATGGACATACCGTCTTTGAGCGTATTTATTACTTGTTTGGGCGCGATATCTCCCTGGTAATTACAGCCAAAAGCTGCCATTATACTGATCCGGTGTACTGCTATATTATTATCGAGATGAGCCGCCGCCTGACGCTTCATTGCCGTTAAATTCTCAGCATGTGAACGGTTTAGATTCTTTTTTGTAAAGCCTTCTGATGCCGTAAGAGATATTGAACCTGATAAAGTTAGTTTACTTTTATACTGTAGCGCGCGGTCTAACCCATTACCATTAAAATATAAACCGGTATAGGTAACATCTTTTACTGGATTAAATGCCTCTACGACCGCCTCAGCATCAGACCAGCCAGGAACAAGCCTCGGGTTTACAAATGAGCAAATTTGAATATGTTTCAGACCAGTTTCTGAGAGTGCGTCTATCAGCTTTACTTTGTCAGTTGTTGAAATTGGTCCAGGCTCTATTTGAAATCCTTCTCTTGGACCTTCTTCGTGGATTTCAACCATCTTTGGTAAATCAGACATTATGTAATTTCTCTCTTACAATTAAACTCAATTCAGTAGTTTTTTTCAATTATTCAAAATAAAAAATTATAATAGAAAACTTTTTAGGTAAACCCGTTCTATTGCGAAATTTTTTTAACAAAACTAAAGAAATCTCACTTCAAAATAGAGCTTTGCTATGTTTATAACCTAAAGATCGAACTTTTTTTTGATAAAATGATATCTCTGTACCCCCCCATTAAGGCGCACGTTTATCATTACTAGACTGAAAAGCTCGCACTACCCAACGTAAATATCTAATTATACTGTAAAATACGAAAGGTGGGCCAACAATCCAGAAAACTGTTGCCCCTACATAAACAGTTGTTATTACTTCAGGCAGATCTCTCATCAGAGCTAACGTAACGACAACAACCCACGCACAGGTACCAAATATAAGAAAGGTTTTATAAATTAACATTTACAGCTTTTTTAAAGTTTAAAGATTTACATTACCGAAATAGGATTAGAAATAAAACAATCAATTCCAGTTAGTTCTAACCTTCTTAAATGAATTTAGTGAAAAAATAGCTATCTTAAAAACGGACTCCTCGGACCAAACGGCCGGGTAAAGCTTCAGTTGAAACTCCAAACTCTGACACAAGTTGTCCAGAAACGATTGTTGCATCAAAACCATCAACTCGCTGCACCAATCTTCTTCCTCCCGCTGGGAGGTCATACATAACTTCAGGTGAATTGATATTTAACTTTGAAAAATTAATAACATTTATATCTGCTTTTTTACCAACCTTTATTACCCCTCTATCGGCAAGACCAATAGCATTCGCATTATCAGACGTTAGCTTTTTAATCGCCATTGGCATACTTATCTTTGAACCTCGAGTACGGTCTCTCGCCCAGTGAGTCAGTAAATACGTTATCGCACTCGCATCTGTTAAAACACCCACATGCGCACCGCCGTCACCTAAACCTATTAACGAATTAGGATTATTAATCATCTCAAACACTGCATCCAAGTTACCATCAGCATAGTTTGATAATGGACGATAAAGTAACGATGTACCATCATTTTCCAGAAGCATGTCGTAGGCTAGTTCCTCTGGAGAACATCCTCGAAGGCGCGCTTGAAAAGCAATTGAATTTTTTGGATTAGGTTCGTAATTAGGTGGGCTTTCTAATGGAAAAATTTTATCCCATTCGGTCACTCGCGTTCGCATTAAATGTTCACCCTGGGGTTCCTTTAACATTCTTTCCTTAAAGGAGGGTGTCTTTAGTTTATTAAATTTTTTGTTTTGCGAAAGTCCTTCAATTTCTTTCCAAGCATCACAGGCCATAAATGGATTTAGGGAGATATGAAACCCCAGCAAAACGCCCGTAGGTCTTGTGAGAATCTGTCCTACAATTTTGGCTCCATTTGCATTTATACGCGAAATTTCTGACATAATCTCTCGCCATAATTCCGGTCTATCATTTCGTTGCAAAACTGTAATTGTCATTGGGCGTCCTGACGTAACTGCAACTCGTTCAAGCAAACCTATTTCCTTCGTAGGATCGTCAAAATCTGATATTACCTGTACCCAACCAGCACCAACAGAACCTACAGCTTTGCTTATTTCTATCAATTCCTTTTCAGCAGCACCTAAGGTAGGTGTGAAGGCACCAGAGACAGTGCGGTGGTTTATTGTTCGACTAGTCGAAAAACCAAGTGCTCCGGCCCGAATACCATCTTCAACAAGTTTTGCCATCTGAGCTCGATCCTCACTGGTCGCGTCTTCCCGATTGACTCCTCGGTTACCCATGACAAAGACCCTAATTGCTGCGTGTGGCACCTGAGTCACAATATCTACATCAAATGACTTCTTATCGAGTGCATCGAGATATTCATCAAAAGTTTCCCAATTCCACGGCAACCCCTCGGTTAAAACGGGTTCAGGAATATCTTCCACACCTTCCATCAATTCGACAAGTTTTTCTCTGTCATCGGGTTTGCAAGGTGCAAAACCAACCCCACAATTTCCAATCATAACAGTTGTCACCCCATTCCAAGATGAGGGAGTCATTCTATTTGACCACGTTGCCTGCGCGTCATAATGAGTGTGTATATCTATAAAGCCTGGGGTTACAATTTTATTTTCTGCATCAATTTCGTTAACTCCCCTCGGCAAATTTACTCCCATAGCCACAATGATACCGTCATTAATCTCTATATCACATTTAAACTCGGTCGCACCGGTACCATCTATAATCGTACCATTCCTGATAACTATATCTGAACCAATTCTAGGCATACGCCTCTCCTTAGAGGAAAAATAATTACCTTAGAATGTTAACATTCTAATTTAAATCACAAGATACAAAAATATATATTTATATATATACTTAACTTATACTGTGAGATTGTATCGTTAACTATCTGTTATTAATCCATTATGAGGAAAATTAGGATGACGCTTGCAGACCATTACTATCTTCGATTAAGATAAATAATGAAACTAAATTTAATAATCAAAAAGAGAAAACCCTAATGTCAAACTTCTATAATCCAAACCTAGAAATAGATCTTGATAGCCCGTTTACACGGGATGAAAAAAATAAACTAATACGAAGATCATATTGGATGGATAAAAGCGATAAATCATTATTAATGTTGATGGGCCGTGGCATAGGATCTCAACTAACCAATGATGAGAAGCGTGCACATTTATCAGATATTGGACGGTCACATTTGATTGAAGAATTATTCGAGCCCGAAATCCTACCACCAGAATAATTAAAAACTCTAACAGAAACAATCGTTAAGGTTCAGCACGTCGCCATCGAACCCAACCTGTCATAACCCTTCCATCTGGCCAGGCTCGAGACAAAGTGAGCATAAGCTCACCATTTGGTAATAACTTCATACCCCGCGTCTGAACTCCTCCAACCCAACCTGGATTTAGAGCAAATTCAACTGTCGTAACAAAAATATCATTCTCTAATGTCCATTTGCCTCCATAGGATATATAGGTATCAAAAGCTTGGACCCTGTCTTTCTCTGGAGCATCCGTGTGCCAAGAAGGGTTTCCTGTCAGGATGGGCCGATCCGCCCAACAAATGGCAGCATTCATCCATCCTTCTTTAGATATAATTAACAAGCCATTTGATTTTTCACCGTATCGAGCCTTTGATAATTCTGCATCGACTGGATCGTCGGTTCCCCGATCCACTAGCGTCCACGTGCCAATAATATCATTTTTGTCTACCACATTTAATACCTTTGAAAGCTTGTTAATTTTACTTAACTGCTTTTATTCAGGAAAATTGTTTTTATTAACCACTATCTATGATGCAGAAAAACCTTCTAAATGATTTTTTACATTTTCCGCACTGTAATCGCATTCAATTAGGTTTTCCGGATCCCACTCGCTTCTATTTTCGATATGAAAGAAGTCCCCACCATAAACATGAATGGCTCCAGAACATTTGGGGATCGGATTGTTAACAGAGTGAATAATATCCATCCCTAATGGCGTTACATCTCCTACACACAAAGATTTCGCACCAGCTGCTTCAATTCGTCCTTCTTGATCTTCGTTAATTCTTCGCCAGAAAATATTATCTTCCCGACCGGAATACATACCGATAACAGCCCAAATATTATGATTATGTGGATATATAGTTACCCAAGGTGCCCATACTACGTTTACAATAGTTAAATTACTTGAACTGTAGATAGCGGTTGCTCCAGGTTTTGTTGGCTCCCCGATTGCTTTAATTAATTTATCTGGATCAGAAACAGCACTCTCAACGATGTCTTTAATCCCAAGATGTGAGTGATCCGCCTCTACTGCTGTCTTGCAGTTTTCTACAAATGCCTCTAGATCAAACATAATTTTTAATCCTTTTTGTATAGGCTTCATTAAAAAATAATATAATCGTTGTTAAGTAGATAGCTTCCCACTTGTAAGAAAAGAAGACATTTTCTGATCAGTTGTTTAAACTAATCAACTACAGCGACTCAACTATTGTTAATTTTACATTGACGTCATGTTATCAAGACGAGCTCCTTTTACTAAGTAAATTTTTTTTCTTTCTCTGTTTTATTTAGATTGTTGTTAATCGACCAAGATACTATTTGGCAAAATTACAATTGGATTTTGAAGTTAAGTGATCACTAATACTCAAACGGTAAAAATAAATTTAGCTAAATATCGTTTGGAAGTACTTTGTATCTTTTTCTAAACAAAATACGTTGTATATGGTGTATTATGAAGCAATCAACCGAGTATTTTGTTGAAAGTGAGTTTACGATGACCAAAATATTTGAAGGGCTATGTAGTTTTCTTCTTTTTGGCTCGGCAGCAACAGGCTTAATCATGATTTTCGTTTTGGTGGCTGAATTTGAGCTTGAAAAATGGGGCATAGCCCCGGCCATCATGTTAACAATTTGCATATTAATATTTCTTTTGTCGTGGGCTTGGTATCGCAAGCTTCGATCGTAATCGGTTATGATCAATTTAGGTATCTTTTTTAAGGAGTGTTGATGCGAGAAATCACTGGCGAAACCGAGGCCATTCAGACCGTACATAATTATATCGATGGTTTGAATACCGGCGAAGAGAAAAAAATTGGGGAAAACCTCCATTTTCCTCACTCACGATGCATGAAGGATGGAACCATTCATCAATGGGGTTCAGCAGGAGAGTACCTCGACGGTTTTAAACAGCGTTTGGAGGCCGTGGGCTGGGGGCATACAAAACTTAATACTATAGAAACTGAGACTATATCTGATAAAAAAACGCATGTAAAAATTGAGTTCACTAGATTTAAGAAAAATGGAGAACTCATTGGCAACTATAAATCACTTTATATTATAATATATGAAAAAGGATACTGGGGGATAAAGTTTGGTTCGGGAACCGGATAATCCCCCTATATTTTCATCCTAACAATCTGGAAAACAGAAGCTCAATTCACCAAGATTTAATCTGCTATTCCGTTAGCGTAACGTCCATTCACTATTATGGCATCTGCTGCAACTATCTTACTCTTTTTTTCGAATAATCCGGTAACGAATGACATAAAAGCACGGGACCTTAATTTTTGCGCACGTTTTTGTGATAACTCAATATCAGCGATACTTAAGTTAGCTACTGGATACATTGGGTCGTTTCTGTACGTATACATTATTTTTTCTTTCATTGAAGTTATCTAATGACTGGTAGTTAGTGTTATTTACCCAGGTAAACCACCCATTTGTTGTCAATACAGCTATGAGTAAATGTCATACCAAAGAAAAACTTTGATACCTAAAATTAAATAGTTAATATTCGAGATGACTACTCGTATAACCTACCCCGCCAATCTGTGACGCAGTTTAATGGAGCCTAAATGCAAACAAGACTTGAAGAGTTGCTCTATGATAGAGATTGGTTGCTTGCCGACGGCGCTACTGGAACTAATCTTTTCCAGGCTGGACTGCAATCTGGCGACTCACCAGAGTTATGGAATGCGCTATTCCCAAATAAAATCACAGCGCTGTATCAAAGTGCCGTTGATAGTGGTTCGGATATATTCTTAACTAATACCTTTGGATGTAACGCCTCCAGATTAAAACTACATAATGCTGAAAATAGGGTTTTTGAGCTAAATAAACTCTCTGCAAGTCTTGCTTGTGAGGTTGCAGCAAAAGCCAACCGGCCAGTTGTTGTGGCCGGTAGTGTGGGTCCCACTGGCGAGATTTTCCAGCCAATTGGAGAGCTGAGCCATGAAATGGCAGTGGAAATGTTTCATGAACAAGCAGAGGGTCTGAAAGACGGTGGAGTAGATGTTTTATGGGTTGAGACTATTTCTGCAGCAGAAGAGTTTAAAGCGGCAGCATGTGCTTTCAATTTAGCGAATATGCCTTGGTGCGGTACAATGAGTTTTGACTCTGCTGGAAGAACAATGATGGGATTAACATCGAAAGATATGGTTTCTATGTTGGAAGAAATACCCAATAAGCCATTAGCGTTTGGAGCAAATTGTGGGGTAGGGGCTAGTGACCTACTTCGAACGGTTCTGGGCTTCGCCTCTTTATCACCAGAATTGCCAATAATCTCAAAAGGTAATGCAGGTATACCAAAGTTTTTAGATGGAGAAATACATTATGAGGGAACTCCAGAACTGATGTCAGAGTATGCGATTTTAGCAAGAGATAGCGGTGCTAAAATAATTGGTGGTTGTTGTGGAACAACGCCCGACCATTTGAAGGCGATGAAGTTTGCTCTGGAAACGCGATCCACTTCAGCAAAACCTAGCCTTACAAAGATAGTGACAGAATTGGGGGCCTTTAGCTCAGGTTCGGATGGTATTGACGAAACTGGTATAAGCTTGCGCCGAAGAGGCAGAAGACGCCTTAAAACGTAATTCTAAATTTTGGGTATAGAAGAGATATCTGACACCCAGGACAATGCAGAATCAGACCATACCTGACCTTTGGGTTTGAAATTGGAACGTTCATCAACTGTGCCTAAGCGCAGTCCGAAACGACCATTTAGATTGCTGGCAGGTTTAGCAAATATCCGAGTTCCACATTTTGCACAAAAAGCAAGATCTCGTCTGGCCCCACTATCAGCTATTTTTTGAAAGTAAGAGAGCTTGCCACTGATGAGATTAAAATTATTGTTGATGACGTTGATCACGACACCGTAGGCTGTACCAGAGTTAATTTGGCAGTCAGTACAATGGCAAATAATAACGCTATCTTTATCTACCTCAGCCTCATACCTTACTGAAGAACAAAAACATCCACCAGTTATTTTCATTTGTTATCCAATCCATTAATTCAATGAAATGATCGATCCCGTTAATAAAAAATATTATGCCTTCGTTATAAAATATTGCTTTTTATCTTTCGACAGAAAGTAACTCTAACCTGACTTTTGGCTTGCTCGGGGTGTCGGACGCCAATTAAGCGGAGCCACTTCCTCCTCAACATAACTTGGGATTAAACCAACCTCGCTTGATTTGCCAAGGGACTCTATGGTGTACCAAGACTTCTCTTTAATAATGAACTCTTTTTTATTAAGTGGCATATAGAGCGCCTCTGCATCATGTCCGTTCACAGACACTGTCAAAACCAACGGATCACCCCCTAACCAAAGGATCTTTAGTGTCTCATTAACCTGCCTCCATTGGATATGGTTCTCTAACCCGATCTCTATTTTTTTCAATTGGGAACCCATTCCTGTTCATCTAAGAAAATAACTTAATTATGATTTGAAAAATTCAATATCTTAAAACAACAAAGATTTAAAAATTAACCTCAAATTATAACTCTTTTATATTTATTACTCTAGGAGGACTGTTTTGATTTATTGTTATGCCATCATAGTGCTCATTATAGACAACTGAGATTAATCTAATAGCCAATTTAATTATGGTACCAAAGAATCTTTTTTGAAGGAATACTGGTTTTTATATCTAATGGGTTTTGGTCCACCTAGTAGAATTTTATTTAAAGGATAATTGAGAAATAGAGGTTTGCGATGGGGAAAGATAAACTTAATCTTATGAATTTGGCATTTGGACAAGGAACTTTTAAACGTGCCATATATACCTCCTTATTGGTAGGGTCTCTTTTAACTTTCATCAATCATGGCGATACTATTATTAATGGTGGCAGTCCGGCCTATTGGAAAATTTTATTAACATTTTTCGTGCCATTCTGCGTTACAGTGTGGGGAGCTATAACTGGTAAATTATCAAACTAATGGAGACTCCATTTTAGATCCATTGAAGTGGCAAACCCATACTACCTAAGCGTTGCTATTTCCAAGACCTTAACAAGATGGCATCTTTTCAAATACTACGTAAGAGTTCTTATAAAAAATTTTTGGATAATTTAAGAGTAAAGGGTTTAAGATGGGGTGGTTAACAATTATTTGGTTTTTAGTCATCATCATTACTGCTTACACTTATTGCCGAAGGGTGTTGGGATTTCGATTTTTTAGGCGTAATCTAAAAATTCTGTTCGAAAAATTAGGGGCCAATAGAATCAGTTCAAAGTTAAGAAAACTGAAAAATTAGACATGAAAAATAAAAATGTGATTATAGTCACTTAGCTATTTAAATATTTTAATTCCACCTTGCTAAAAGGCAAACGAATCAGTTAAAAACGATCCCATTGGGGAGTTAGTTATTTATATGTCAGACGTGGATTCAGAAACTCGGCAGGGCCTCCGTATCTTAGCCGAAACCTCAAAGACAATCGGTACTGAAGGGGTCGCAAGAAGACTCTTAAAAGCTGCAGAAACTGGCAGATCAGACGACTACCGAGCGGCAGCAACGATATTTAACTCTCTACCACTTGAGAAAAGAGAGAGTATAAGAACTAGAGCAGAGTCTGAGGCCAAGGGCATTGACCCGGGACCTAATGATCTAAAACAAGATGAGGTTTATAATCCGACGACGGATAAGATTTCAATCGCCAAATAAATTTGAAAAAAATTAGCTTTTACATGCCTATTTTATGCACAAATAGCTTAAATTTGTTTGAGGAAATAATAGTGGCACGCGTTACTATCACTTAAAATAAATGATGTGATTTTAGGCGTCTATTTCATTTTTATTTATCGCCCATAAAACATAGATACTGGTCAGGGTCGCCTAGTGATTATGTTAACATTCATCAAAGATGAATAATAAAGCACGAAAACTAAGAATGTCGTAGGAGTTCCATGTGAATTGGGGTTTTAATAATACTCTATAAGTATTTACCGGTTTAAGATAAGAACCCAAGGTACCGAAAGGTGTATATATCATGGCATATTCCAGCTCCAGGCATCAAAGCGAAGTGATGAAACGACGTGATTTAAAGGCTAGTTCATTCCTTAAAATAAATAAATTGAGTGATATTGCTGGCGCGGAGATTATAGACATAGATTTAAGGGAACCCATAAAATTAGAAACCTATGAAGCTATTATATCAGCATTGTTAGAACACCATGTTTTGGTATTTAGAAATCAAAAATTATCAAAAGAAGTCCAGGTCGAATTCACAAAACAATTTGGCGAACTTGAAGAACATGTAGGAAGGTTACCAGATGGAAACCGCTATCCTCTAATGCATACTGTGACCAATCTAGATCCAGCAACTGGGATCCCAACAACTGCGCCACACACACATGGAAATTACTTTTGGCACACCGATAAGTCTTATCACGCTGTTCCTTCCTTAATGACTATACTCTTCGCTGTTGATGTTCCTCCGACTGGCGGTGACACACTTTTTTGTAATATGCATGCGGCTTATGACGCTTTATCGAAAAGTGAAAAAGAAGCGTTAATAGGATTAAAGGCAGTACATAGCTGGGAGGCAAGCAGACTAAATACGGGTAATATTCCAGCATCTGAAGAACAGAAACGAGAACGTCCTCCCGTGATCCATCCAGTAATCAGAACGCATCCAGAAACAAATAAAAAGTCATTGTATTTAGGTATGCATGTTGATCATCTGTGTGGAATCCCCACTATCGAAAGCAGAAGATTATTAGAAACCTTATTGGAAAACGCTACTGTTGAGCGTAATATTTATAGGCACTCTTGGCAGAAAGGAGATCTTGTGATGTGGGACAACCGTTGTCTCTTACACAGAGGCGATCGAAATTACGATATGTCGGCCCATGCTAGAATATTGCATCGAACCGTCGTTAAGGGCAGCAAACCGATTTAGAAAATACAACATTAATTAACAACCGGCCTGATAACACCCATAAACATGCCAAAATTGAAAACTTAGAAAAGTAAAGAGATAACAATGGAAGGATTTTTAAAACAGTTTTTAGTAAGCAGTTATTTTTTTTGGTACGCGCTTATCTCCGCAGGATTATGGTGGTTATTAATTAGAAAACGCGTTTTCCTAAAATTAAACTGGGGAGCACAATGGTTCTTAATTTTCATTTTACTCCCTTTTTTATTGTTGGAATATCTCGAAAATCTCTAATTGCTTAGGAAACACTAATCCTTATCTGAGAATTGATCAAACGCCGCTAAAGCCTCAGCCGCATAGACCAGCGATGGTCCACCGCCCATATAAATTGCCATACTTAACATCTCAAGTATTTCATCTTTACTAGCCCCATTTTTTTCAGCGGCCTTGGTATGCGCCGCAATACAGCCGTCACACCTCACGGCGACTGCTATTGCTGTAGCGATTAATTCTTTTGTCTTAACATCCAGTGCGCCACCCTTTTTAGCTGCGGTACCCAACGATGAAAATCCCCTCATAGTTTCGGGTATTAACTTCGCTAATTCTCCAACAGAATTCTCTAATCCTGCTGCCATCTCCTTGTAATTTTTAACCATTTTTTTTCCATTAAGTATAATTTACAATTAACCAATATTCCATGAAACTAACTTTTAGATTGGCATGGTTAAACAATGAAATCAATTCAATCCTTGTCGACAGGCTTTTGGTTTTCCCAAACACGTCTAATTGTTTCCTCACGATAATCGCTAGCATGGATTATTGGTTCTGCCTCCATTTTGGCACGGTTGAAAAGATTAGAGTCGTTATGCCAGTAGTTCAGGCTCTGAATAGTTTTGTTTTTTTGATTAGAATTATTATTCATATTCGCCACCATGATTTTAAAATTTGTGATAACTTCATGAAGAATACATTACTTGAAGTTCCAATCAAATATAGAACATCTCAGGTATTAATATTTTTTGAGATATCAAGCCAAAGGAACCTAGATCAATCAAAAACGTATT
>PANE01000024.1 GCA_002708305.1 Rhodospirillaceae bacterium | reverse complement strand
GAGCCATTACTTCAGCCGTTAACTCATGAGAAACCGAGAGCCATCCCATAGTCGCATGTTTATTATCTTGCCATATTTGTTTAATTTTATTCGGTCGCATATCAGCACCTCTGGAGTAGAAAAGTTAAACGACAAACTCACTAAAATAGATGATTGGAAACTTACCTAGCTGTGAAACGCCTCTTACTGATTTTTCTGTTCCAGTCTAAACACCAAATAAATTTAGTACAATAATTTTCATCTTGTTGTTTTTTAAACTGTAAAATACCAATACATTTAATTAGTGCCCTCTAATTTCAATACTAGCTGAAAATGGTATATTTTTTGCTTGCAATTTTTATGGACAACAAATTGGAAATGGTTAGTGCATATGAGTTTACCATTAAATAACAATGCGGATTTAAATCAGCTTCATGAACTATTAAAAAAGGCCAGCCAACCGGCCGCTTTTGAGTCCCTAGTAGCGTTAGTTCGTCCAAGGGTTAGAGTTGGAAAAAAAAATCTCATTTACGTTCTAAACCAAGTCAACCGAATTGGTCAATTATCCTCGGAATTACTTCATATTAAAACGCTTTACGAAAGTCTCTATGATCGAATTATTATAGTAACCGGTCCAACTAATGATTTTGGAGTGAATCTGAATGTATTCAAAGTAGTTGGCTCTAAATTCATTCATATTAGTACCGAAGACCCTGTCATTCCATTAATTGGGCTTTTAAATGCTGGAATTGCTCAATTAGAGGGCGTTGATTTATTAATTGCAGACCCCTGGAAGTTGTGGTCGAGTTACAAAAAAGCAGTCACCGCCGGCTTGCCACTAGCCGAATTCCAACTTCCCAATTCATTAAGGCTGAAAGGGGAAGCTTGGATGGCCAAAGCCGGTCTTGATCCTGCAATCCCTGTAGTTCTTTTACATGCACGGGATATAGGGTACCGTCCAGACCTTAGTCACCACGGTCACAGATGCGTTGATATTGAAAATTATAGACGTGCGATAAATTTTCTTGAGGATCAGGGTTACCAGGTTGTTCGATTGGGAGACAAGACTAATCCGAGGCTAAAAGGATACACCCAGGCAGTCATCGATCTACCTTTTCATCCCGAATATGACCCATTTTTAGATATTTATTTTGTAGCGACTTGTTGTTTCGCTATGAACCAATCATCTGGACCATCGACCCTCGTGCGCGCCTTCAAGAAACCAGCGCTAATGGTAAACCGAACTGTGGACTGGGAATATCATCCAACACCTGAATGCCTAATGTTTAAACACTACAAAGACACAACGACAGGCAAAGAATTATCTTATGATTCGATACTCGAAACGGGTCTTGGCGAACTAAGTATGGACGAAGAGTTTGCGAAGGCAGGAATAATAATAGAAGAGAATACACCAAATGAATTAGAACAAGGACTTAAAGAATTCGTCGCACTTCAACACGGAAAAAAATGTCTTGATGACTCAATACAGAAACTTTATTTAAAAATTGGAAATAAACATCAGGACCGAATTTCAACTAATCCTGATCATTATAAAAATAATACGGATATCTTTGGGCTGGGACATAAAGGAGCGCATGTATCAGAGGAGTTTATTAATTTGAACCCTACTTTCTTATCAACCAGCCAATTTAATGAAATATGATCACCAATCAAAAGATTGTCTAATAATCCTTTAACTTAACCTCAGATAAATCTATTGAAATAAATTAGTTGGAGATATTAATGTCTTGGGATTTAAACGCTTCCCTTAAACGCGCACTCGTGAAACAGCAGTGGGTATTCGGTAAAAAGTATTTTCGATTAGGAAACCCATTTACCTGGGTGGACGGATCGATACAACTTAGCTCGTATGATTATCGAGGTGTTGTGGATCTAGCGCAATGGTATTCTGGCTATTATGAAGAATACCAAACCCCCTCAGGAATAAAAACTAAACATTACGATGCCGAATTATCTATCATCGAGGAAATTTATAGAGATATTTTCGACTCTTATTTTCCATTCATAGACGAAAACACTTTTGACGCCAGACTTTATATTAGATGCCACGCACTAGCTCGAATGCAAGACTATTGCATGATACATAAGTTTGCACCCGATTTACTCCCACGAAANAGGAAAACAAATTCCCTGCAAATGAAACATTTAGACTTTGGAGCAGGAATGGGTGGCAATGCTACTTNTAGCAATATTTTATTAAAGGCATCTTACACCGCAATANAAGCGCATCAGTGGAGCTATGATATTCAACGCCTGTTTTTTAGAAAACTGGCAGATAAGAGTCGGCNGTATCTGGATGTGCTGGCCGCAGAATCAATGGAGCTCGCGCCAGAAAAATTAGAAAATGAAATTCTGTCTAATAAATACGCTATCAAGCAAATACCATCCTGGTTTTTTAAGAAAATTGAAGATACCTCATATAATTTAGTCACAGCAACAAATGTACTAAACGAACTCAATACATCTGCAANTATTTATATGCTGGCTAATAGNAACAGANTTTTGCAGAAAAATGGATACGTTTACATTAGAGACTCCGGAAAATTGAAGCCAGGACGGCATTTAATCGATTATGACCGTGTACTTATCNAGCATATGGGTTTTTAATTAATACATTGGCTAGATGTGCAAAATAGAGTTGATATGTACGCTGTCCCNAGAATTAATAAGAAAGTGAAAAATGTTGAATTGACCTTTGGGGAGCTTTTTGATCTTTTAATTAACGGAGAAGCAACATTATCTCAGGGACTAGGTTTTGCTCAAAACCTCAAGGTACAACCCAATCGGATAAACTAACAATTTCTTTCGAACGCACAAAATTAAGCTCGCAGTTCAAATTTCACCTCGGCGTTATTTAGTCTGGTAGCATNCNCCCTAACCCATTCATACATTTTTGTGAGACCCTCTTCGAGAGAAATATTTTGCTCCCACCCAAGTTCAGTCTTTATTTTTGCAGAGTTTAAACAGTATATGGAATCCTCGAACATGCGCCCCGCTGTTATCTCAATGCAGTCTTCATAATTTTTATTCATTACTAAACATATCTCCCGAACAAGGTCTGCCATTGAAATCGCTTTATCTGGTCCACAGTTGTAGATTTGCCCCTGCGGTCTCTTTTCAAGTATCAGTTTTACTGCNGAATATAAATTTTCTACATACATAAAGCTCTTCATGGCAGCCCCGCCTCCTTCAAGAGGGAACTTTCTACCATCTAACATGCACAATATAGCTTTTGGGATTATGCGGTATGTGTATTGCCCCTCACCAAAACAATTACTTGGCCTGACTATAGAACAAGGAAACGCCCGCACATTATTCATGGACTGCAGGTAAAGATCTGCAGCTAGTTTGGAAATTGAGTATGGACTAGTGGGCGCTATCATGCCCTCACTCGCAGGTTCCGGAGTGCTACCATAGACCTCCGATGTTCCAATTTGCAGGAAGTAGTCGAAGTGATCTAANTTAGATAAAAAATCAACTAATTCNGACACAAATAACGTGTTAGTTCTGAAATAATGTTGGGAATCAAACCACGAGTTAGCGTACGCAAGAGCTGCGTAGTTAATTATGACATTTATTTTATTCTTTTTGATGAATGTTTTTAATTTTTCGAGCTCAAAAACTATGTGAATTTGGTGATATTCATATTTTTCTGTCCCATTCCCAATTTCGAGCGAGAACTCTGGTCCAAGTCTTGGGTTACGACCAACAGCAAAAATGTTATTATTAGTGTTTTCTAAAATATATTTTGCATTTAGGTTCCCAAAAACGCCGCCAGCTCCAAGAATTAGTATGTTGTCAGTCATAATTGTANCCCGCATTGAAATTTTTTGATAATCATCGAAATCACATCGTTAAAGATTTAAAGAAATATTGCTTCTCCAAAAACGAGGTTTATTGCTTTGTGATAGTAATTATTGTTTGGCACTCAAAATATCCAACATTTTCTCAGACTCATTATGCAGTTTACCCGTAAGAAAAGCGTTTCTCGCAGCAGCCNTATCTGTTTTTTTCTCAATAGCTGAGCTTAACCCCGCCGCATAATCTGCGACATATTCAAGATGAAGCTTAAAAGCCCCTTCTTTTATGCTGTGAGGCTGATCAATAGGGGCCAGTATCCAAAAAGCGAGGTGTCTACTAATGAACCATTCTCCAAGTTGCCGTGCGTTCGTTTCCTCTAATTGAATTGTCTCTTGTATAAATTGTGACAATGAAGTTTCAAAGTTTCTATACTGAATACTACTATTTTTTTCAAAAATAGTTTTATCTAAAGAAAGCAAGCCTTCCGACTTCGTTCCTTTGTGAACACTCAAACAAATTGATGGAACATCTAATAATTTTACTTTCCCGCAAATAAGGATGGCCATATATAGAATACGCTCTCCAAAAAAATTTCCTTCTGGATCAACATCGTTAGCTANCTTGAAAGCCTTTTTTGCTACATCAGTTCTTAACGTAGCATATGAGAAGCTAACCCAATTTTTTGAAAGAGCTTCTAGACGTTGAATTGGGTTTTCATTACAGAAAGTATCNTGTTGTCCCTGGAATTCGAACCATATAGAATAGCCAGCCTCAGTTTTATTGCAATAATACTGACGCCCCAAACAGGCAGAAAAACCNTCATTATTCTCCAAGAAGTCTAAACGGTCGATGATAGTATCTGGACAAACAGAGTCGTCGTCGGCGAAATACTGAATGTATTGCGTTGCAACGCTATTTGCGGCCACCAGAAGTTTATTGAATACAGGCGTCGTTTCAGAAAAANTACAAATTTTGACAAAACCTGGATCCATANTTTGATTTACAAATCTTTCTATTTCTTCTCTTTTTGAAAGTTCGCTAGAATCAACTATTAGAATATTTATATTTTTATAATGTTGAACAATAGTTCCTAGAATACGCATTAAAGTCGCAGGACGATTATGGCTATTTAAGACAATAGTTACTTTTTGGTCACTTGGGGCCATCAGACAATATCCCACTTTATTTTGAACTAATCTTTTTCTATAGAAACAACACACTTAAATATCGTGTTGATCTTATCAGTTTTCTTTCACGAACTTTGACAACTCATATCCCAAACTATCGTAATTTGATNCGGCTTTGAAAATTTNTTCTTCTGTTTTATTTATCTAATTTTCACTTATTGTTCTCAGGTAATATATCCATCCGCACGTATGGGCCTCCAATATAGTTAAAGTCGTCTGATGTTGATGGAGGTTGATCCATCTCTTTATCCAGACGNCGAAGATGAAACTCGGCATTATCTTTGGGTAACCAGGAGAGATAAGAGGCCGCTNTGTTGTCAGCCCAGCGTCGATCATTATTAGACACGCCATAAATAATCGGGCACCCAAGCACCGGCACTTCGAACACACTTCTAATAAGGGATACCAGATCATTATAGCTAAACCATGTCGATAACATACGATGATTCTTTGGCTCTGCCTGACAAGAGGCTATTCTAACACAGGCTGTCTCAATTCCAAATTTCTCAAAATACATTCTAGCCAATGCCTCGCCAAATGCTTTGGATACACCATACAAAGTATCGGGCCTTATAGCGGCGCTATCATCGATTACTTTCATGGGAGAATGATAACCTATCGCATGAATTGAACTAGCATAAAAAATCCGAGTGCATTTTGCTAAGCGAGCAGCCTCATACAAATTATACATGCCTTCAATATTCGAGTCACGAACTCTACTCCAGCTTCCTTCCGTCGACTGCCCTCCAAAATGGATGATACCATCGCAGTCTTTAACGAGCTCATAAACGGCATTAGCATCCGCTAGATCACATAGAATAATCTCTTCATTCTCGACTAAAGTTCCCACTTTGGTTGCACACAGGTCTACCTTGTCCGACACACGCAAAGTTTTCGCAATATCATGCAAATTATCTCGACAATATGCTCCAAGTGCCCCTGCTGCACCTGTAATCAATAATCGTTTGAGCTTAGGCTCCATCATCAATACCTCTTCACTTAAGGNTTTTTATACACCAAGCCTTATGAATTAATTATAACTTGGCTGTCTAGTAGGTTGGCTGTGTATTCTANCAGGAACAGATTAATCACAAGCCCATCTCATACATATTCCAATCGGTTTTAATCGCTAATTTATCATATAGACCTCTAGCCCGATAATTATTATCTCTTGTTATCCATCTAATAATGTCCCATCCTTCCTGCTCTCCAATTGATTTGAGTTCATCGAGGAGCATAGTTGCAACGCAACTTCCTCTTTCTTCTGGCCTTACAACAATATCGTCAAGAAAACCAATGTTTTTACCCCTTAAAGGGCTTGGCATCGTCCTATAATGCGCCAGACCCGTTAACTTTTTATTACAACAAGCAACTATCCCACTCACTGGATTCTGAGCATCCATAAGCCAACCCCACGTTGTATTTAAACCTTCATCAGTTAATGAAACCTGATAATGCTCTGCATAAAAATGGTAAACTTCCCTCCATTTAACAAAATCTGATTTAGTTAAAGAACGAATGATAGTCATCTCAGAAAAACTCCATGAAAACTCGATATCCTATTTTAACCATTTATCTATGGTGGGTATTTAGTATATACACAAGACGTTTTTAGATCTTGTAGGTTTGAGCCGCTTAGTTTTGCAGCTCGATTGCTACTTATTTAGAAAAAAAAGAAATAATAATAATTTTGGTTCCTTTGCTCAGCGTTGCTTTTTTAGGAGTGTTACTGTGTATTACGATAGCGTCGAAAATAAACATGGCTTGAAGCACGATCCATTTAAGGCGCTGATTGCCCCACGACCAATAGGATGGATTTCAACAGTCTCTGACGAGGGTGTATTAAACTTAGCGCCATATAGCTTTTTCAATGCGGTTGCTGCACGCCCAAACTACGTCATGTTCACATCGGTTGAGCGAAAAGACAGTCTCCGTAATATTGAATCTAACGGTGAATTTACATGTTCATTATCTACTTGGGATACTCGAGATGGTATGAATACAAGTTCAGCCCCTGTTGATTATCTGGCAGATGAATTTGCGCTAGCAAATCTTGAAACAGCTCCATCACAAATGGTACGCCCTCCGAGAGTTGCACGAGCTCCAGCTGCACTGGAATGTAAACATTGGAAAACCATTGAAATGCCAGATGTGACACCAGGTGATGATAACGGCCATTTTATGATAATAGGCCAAGTTATAGGGATTTATATAGATGATAAATTTATCAATGACGGTGTTGTAAATACAGCCGAAATGCGACCATTGGCACGTATGGGCTATATGGATTATGGTGTCATTACACCAGAGACTACTTTTGTCCTTCAACGACCCTCTGTTCAAGACGATGGAACCGTAGAACCGGCAAAAGGTGAATGGGATGGGGTTTATCGCTAATATTACTATCTACAAAAAATAAACAGGCGTCATTTAAACCGTTTCTGAGAAACTAGAACGGGGCGCATGTGTTAGTATTTGAGGGACGTTTAAGATTTTCAACTAACCTGGTTGTGCTTATGATACTTTAGGTAATAAAATATACGTTTAAATACTTAACCATTAAGATTATCGAAAACACCGTTCAGCCACGGCTTATACCGAAGCCAACCCTTTTAGCTTAATATCTAAATTATAATAGGCTTGAACATAATCAAGCTGCGACGCTATTGTTTGCTGATTACTGACCGCCGCCTCATTCAATATGCCCAGTTCTTTAAGTGCATTACCTAAGTTATTTTGCGCTTCCACATAGTTGGAATTTAAATCTATTGCTTGTCGGCAGTNAGATTCAGCATCCTCAAACCCACCTAATTCTTGCAGTGCAACGCCCAAGTTACTATAGGNTTCAGGAGCATGAGGCGCTAACTCTANAGATGTCTGGCTGGCATTAAACNCCTCGACCTTTCGGCCTGTTTGCGCAANTAATGCTCCAAGAATTATCNAACTAAATNGGTTATCTGGAAACCTTTGACTAATGGATAAAGCTAGGTNTTTNGCACCATCATACCGTCCATTTNGCAACNCTCCAAAAGCTCAGTTAATTCCGATGTNGATGGTGAGCCGCCCNGTATTATCGACATTATTAANCAATCCAATGCATAAAAGGTATCTCCTCAAAACGTTCTTCACTTTCTTTGCTAAAGAACATCAGNGACAACAATATNANAATATATAAGTTCAGACAAAATTCAAATTAAACGAGTAAATCTGAAGTACATCTCTGTAATGCCAAAATAACCTTTGAGTGACTAATTAGTATTTAGAATTTCTGGCAGCAGCAGATTTACCTGTTCCCAAGCCTCAAAATGAACCCAGTGACCAGCATCAGGGATNACATGAAAAGATGCATCTGGATGAATTTCTTTAACGTAAGCCTGAATACCCGCTAAGTGCGGGTCCAAAGTTGTATCTTTATCACCGAAGATACAGTTTAACGAGCAAGGTAAATTTCGCAGACTATCNGCCAAGACAGAGGTTCGAGCAATCCCACGCGATCGCAGNCGCGCTTTGGCCATATTGTTTATTTGAATTGTAAGCGCTAAGTCGTCGACCNCATCTGGGTTATAAATCATTAATTTTTGAAGNTTATGGCGATAAAGTGGGATTGCTTTATCAATTGAAAGATCCCGTGAAATTTCTACTAACTCATTTGCAGGTCCACTTCCCGTNAGCCCTAAGATTGGAGAGCCAATAAGAGTAAGGCTACGAATGCGACGCGACTGAGCCTGAGCGAGTAAACCCGATAAAACACCACCAAACGAAAACGAAATTAGATCGAAGGTTATTTCTCCCGGAAGGATAAGGTCAAGTCCACTAGATAATATCTCTACTAAACTCNCGGCATCATACGGTTTTGGTGGATCAGCAGAATCACCACAACCTGGCAAATCGACTGCTAGCACTCGGAATTCTGATTCTAAAGCTGGGATCGTTCGAACCCAATGGTTCCATGATCCAAAACCCCCATGCAATAATATTAAGGGCCGTTTACTTATATTACCACTCCCCCACTCTCGCCATACCAGTTCACCGTCACCGCATGGAGATCGACGCTCTATACTGCGTAATAAAAAGNATTTCAGAAGCGCATTTGGGGCTTTAGCAGACATTNAAAACACCTAATTTTAACAAAGAGATTATCGATTGACCTACTTGACAATAATAGTGTAACCGCCAGTAGTTGTTTGATAACGCTCTCCAGTGACGGGATGCTCATAAACTGTTATGACCTGTGTCACTAGTGCTCCAACCGGTGGAGGTAATAACCAGTCTGGGAGTTTCCTCTTCTTATTTTTAGGAGACGACTCTAGAGCAGCTTTTTCTTTATCGACATTTTGAATGTTTGTACTATTTTTAGTTGGACTTGTTGTAACACTNCAAGCACTGAGCAATAAGCAGACACTGCCTATACGAAAAAAATATTTTTTCACCAAATCCACGGCAGAATCTTTTAGATAATTATCATTATTTATCATCTCAGCACCATCAAAAAATCGTGGGCATAAAAAATCATAAACTACCTCACACNAAATATATTCGGATCAGTTCCCTTTTTAGTATTTATCAATAGAGTGTGCAATCTCATACTCCCATTCTTAGTNTTGTCAATTTCAAGCGTCCCTGCATAAAGCAGGTTTTATAACCTTCGAGTTGATTATAAATTACCCAGTTTTGATTATGTATCAGAATGAAACAATTCGCCCACCGAAACCTGACGCGATGTCAAATGTTGCGCGTAACAATATCGACAAAACGCCTCCAGATCAGCAATATTATTTTCTACACCATAAGACCAATAATTGGGTCCCATAATAGAAACCGCCTGCTCGTGGGCTTCAGAGTACCATGGGGACATTTCGCGATTCGCCGAACTTTGTGCTACTAGTTTTACCCGTTCCATAGCCATCTCGCGCGCCTCCACAAACAAATTATACACTGCACCAGCGAGTGTAGGATACAGTTCCATAACTGTCTTTTTAACAGCGAGGATATGCATTGGTGGGAATATTTTGGTGCGCACAAAGTAGTCTCGCTCTGCTGGTCCTGCAGGATCAATTAATCGTCGTACCCGCTCATCACCATTCGAAAATGCGCGAGGAGGTGCAGGGGCAATAATTGCATCTAATTTCCCATCCATCATCGCATCATTTAAGCTAAGAGAGGGATCCATCTGTTGGATATCAACATATTCTGGGACATCAAGTTTCAAGCGCTCAACACGGCCAGGCTCGTTAAGCCCCCCTGTTCGGTATTTTAAAGAACTAACGTCAACGCCATAATCATCCGACAAAATACCTCGCACCCAGACAGCTAACGTCATAGCATATTCGGGCACGCCGACAATTCGTCCCTCTAACTCTTTAGGGCTTTCTATTCCTGAGTCAGTTCGAACATAAATAGCGCCATGCCGAAAAGCACGGGACAGAAAAATAGGTAGCCCAATATAATGGCATTCATCTCTTGAGTGCTGGATTAAATAGCTAGCAAAAGAAAATTCCGTAATATCATAATGAGCTTCTTCAACAGCGAGCGGAAAAAGTGTTCCCGGTGGTTCAGTATAACAATCTAGATCAAAACCTTCCAGTTTGATACTACCATCAAGTATGGGGATAGCTCTATCNTAATCCCAACATGCCAATGTTATTTTACTCAAAACAAAACTCCNCCGAAAAGAGTGCAAACAGTGAGTTCGACCCATAGGATGTTTAGTATTTCCAAAACTTACAGTGGATAAAAAAGACCCGTTCTAGTTAATAAATAAAAAATTAGTTTCTAGGTTAACTTACTTTCTAGCAAAAGTGACAGTGGCTTCTAAACTTTTATTTCCATTAACTTCCTCTAGCAGATATTTATTTCCTTCTAGGTGGTTAATGGTGTAACAACTTGTACTGCCATCANGAGCCACATCGAATTTTCTACACCACTGATTTCCCTTCATCCACCNNTTTCCATAATCCNTAAATGTGCCACTAACTAGCTCTAAAGTTCCATCAGATGAGGCGATAATCTCCCATGAATCATAAATTTTAGTCTGCCCCTTAAGCATAAGGGGTTTTGACAGAACCTGCTTTTCCTTCGAAAGATCAATTGTTGATTTTATTTGTTGCATCTCATCTGCCCAGGTTATCTGCGGTGAAAAACAGCAAAATATGATAACACACCAATAAGATATGGTTTTGTATATAAGCCTGATTCAAACATTCCTTTATAGTTTATAGCCGTCAGCAATAACAAAATTTTTTTGTGTGATCCTCAACAAAGAAATAAGCCCTAAAATGATTTCTAGTTTTGAACGTAAATACCCCTTAAAAAAATAAGTATTTCGTTATATAAAACTGGAAATAACACGGTTAGTGACAAAATATAAGTCTAAGTAATGCCCTCTCTTCAAAGAACCAGCAGTCTTGTAAGATAAAATTTCAAACAGTCTCGGCACTGCCACTCAGGACTGATNTTTAATGCGGCGAGGTCTCCGCATCTGTTGGCGCATTCAAGGTCAACCGCCACATCTCGCGCAAATATTTTTCATAATCATATCCAGTAGCTGCGTGAATAGTGCAGCGATTATCCCAAACGACCACGTCGCCAGGTTGCCATTTCCATTTTACAGTGAATTCTGGCCCCGTAAGGAAAGGTAAAAGATCCCGAATGATACCGACACTGGGGTGTTCCTCTCCATCGAGATCACAGCGGTCTAGAAGTGCTTGCGATATCTCCTCGCCTTTAGAGAGAACTGCGCATGTTGAGCTATTAAGNCCATAGAATGCCGGTTCACCACTAATAGGATGGTGAAGAACAATCGGCACTCTGTTTGGTGGATTGTCCGCTCTCTGTTTCGGCGTTAAAATTGGATAATCAGGGGAGTAAAAGCTTATTTTTTTATCGTGATGCGCTAATGAGCATACAGCTTCTAACTCTTTTAATTCTGCCCTAGTTTCTGAGCTTAAACTCGCATAACCGGCACGCATATCAGCAAATAAGGTTTCCCCACCATGGTCTGGCGCACATCGACAATGAAAAACCGAACCNATTGGGGGACGTCTACGAAACGTGGAGTCAGTGTGCCACACAGGCCGTCGTATCTCCGGGTTATAGCGGATATCCGCATCGCTTTGCAGCTCTGGAACGCGTGCTAAGCTGGCCCTCAGATTACCTTTCTCATCACGAACATTACCAATTCTGAGAATAGGAAAACCATCTACGCTCTTCTCTTCTCGGGCAGCCATTCCCTCCTGCTCAACCACGCCAAAAACTTTTGACCAGTCCAACAGTTCACTAGGTAGTAAGCTTGCTAAATCGGCACCACGCACTGCCAATAAACCACCATGTTGAACCCAAAGATCACGTGCCTTTGCCTGGAATTCAGGGTCACTCAGATCCTGCCGGCTAACAGCAGTAATCATCAAACCAAATTTCCCATTTAAAGTATTGTGTATNTGAGCCATTCGTTGGTTCTCCCAGTACTCAGAGCGATCTGCTCGAATAAGGTTCTTATGGTAAAAGGAAAGCATAAAGTTAATGGCGGCATGTGCCAAATAATTTGTTAAGTCAATTGATGAAAACACCCACAATTTAACTTGCTAAATTCCTAAACTTATCACTGAAATGTTAAATTGGCCGTCGATAATTTATAATTATTTTATGATTTTCCAAAATTATATTACACTAAGGAGGAAAGGATGAACTTAGTATTTAATTGCTTCACTAAAAAATATGCCTCGTTTTCGGGGAGAGCACGGCGCAAGGAATTTTGATTGTTCATGCTTGCCACAGTTACTCTTGGTATTATGTTTAAAATAACCTAAGTAACCACCGACTTATATTACTTGGCCGCTGATATTTTCCCTGTCTGCATATTAACCACTCTTCTTTCTTTGGGTCTGTTAATCCCGTCTACCGCCGCNGCTGTTAGAAGATTGCACGATACCAATAGATCACGGCTCTGGTTATAAATGATTTACCTTCCAGGAATATTCTTGTTATTTTTTTCTACTNTAATACCTCTCGTAGCACAGTCGTTAATGGCTGAAGGATCAAATCTTTTTATCACCCTTATTTAAATCATAGGGATAATTGCAATCCTCTCAATACCAGTGGCTGTTATTTAATTAGTTGGTATCGTTNGGTTACTCGTACTTTTTATGTTGAAAGGAACGATGGGCGAAAATCGTTTTGGTCCTGATCCCTTGGTGCTGGAATGCGATAAAAAAAGTAATGTGTCTTGAAAAATCACTGTAAGAATTTCCGCTATTAATCTGCGAATGATACAGCAAAGTTTTCTATGGGCATAAAAACGAGGGAACACATAACGCAGAAAGGCGCCCCTCGTAGATACTTTTATAGATACCTGCTTTCAAAACCCTCATTTTCTGGCCATTTTTCCCAACATTTTGAGTACAATGAAAATATATGGNTTTCACTTTACTAACGATTAGCGCTGGCAATAGTATTTTTCTTCAACAAGCAATTACCTACTCCCGCAGAACATTTCGTACCTAACTACCGTATCTTCACACCTCGGCGGCCATTTTTTTTCGCGCAGATAATATATGACTATTTATCTTACTCAACGATAGGGCCAAACAACTTTTGGCCCTTCCCAAAAAAAAATCTAGTACAGTCGTACGACTGATATTATTCGCCCAATGCTTTCAATACTTTTGGCGGCGACATAGGCAATTCATAGAGGCGTTTTCCACTAGCGTCCGCAATCGCATTAGCAATTGCTGCCAAAGGTGGAACCAGCGGAATTTCGCCAACACCCTTTACNCCATAAGGATGATCCGGATTAGGAATTTCAACTATNACAGCGTCAATAGATGGTANATCAGAGGCTACAGGCATCCGATAATCAAGGAACCCAGCATTAGAAAGACGACCTTTTTCGTCATAGATGAANTCTTCATTCAATGCCCAGCCTATACCTTGGACAACGCCGCCCTGTATCTGACCCTCGACATATGAAGGATGTATAGCCCGTCCAACATCCTGACTTGCGGTATAACGGAGAATTTTTACCCGCCCAGTTTCCCGGTCAACTTCAACGTCTACCATATGGGCACCAACCACTCCCATATGACCAGCTGTAGTCTTCGACACTGAAGCCATAATAGGTCCACCCGTTGCAACCGCTTTTTTTGCTAATTCAGGTAACGTGAGTGGTTCAAAATCTCCAGCATTCGGGCTCGCTGGGTATGCTGCGCCATCGCGCCATTCGACTGCTTCCACTTCGATGCCCCAGATACCCGCCGCCCTAGCCTTCAAGGTATTAATGACCTGATCTGTAGCCTCATCAACCACAATACCTGCAGCAAAGGTTACCCGGCTACCCCCAGTCACGGCGCTGATTCCAACAGTATTGGTATCACCTATCTGTGCCTTAACGTTGCGGTAGTCTATGCCCAGTTTTTCAGCCACTATATTAACCATCGATGCACGGCTGCCGCCTATATCCGGATGACCGGTGATCACGACCGCAGTACCGTCCTCATTGATATACAGTTGGGAGCTCGATTCTCCCCCTGCATTTCCCCAATAGCCAATGGCGATACCACGGCCTTGATTTGGCCCAAGTTCGACCTTTGCGTTCGGGTGATTACGAATAGAATCAATACATTCCTCGATCCCCGCCTCGCCAATTTTCGCACCATAAATGGTCGCCTTATCCATAGGCAACGCGTTACGTATGCGAAGCTCCCAGGGGTCGATACTAAGTTTTTCAGCGATCTCATCAAGAATCGTTTCAAATACATAATTGCCTTGGGGCGCACCAGGTGCGCGATAAGCCGCAACGTTTGGGCGGTTAGAAACAACATCCAACCCTTTAATGTCTGCATTAGGGATGTCGTAGCAAGAAAACGAAAAATGACAAGCACGACCTACTGGAGACCCCGGGTAACAACCGGCTTGAAAATTATATGCCCCTACTACCGCCTTGAGCTTACCGTCTTTAGTAACCCCAACTTTAAGATTCGCAGACATTCCTGCGCCTGCCCCAGTGCTATGGAATACGTCTTCTCTAGTATTTTGCATTTTGACTGGTCGGCCAGATTTTTTTGAAAGGACCATTGCTATCGGTTCTAGGTAGATAATTGTCTTACCGCCAAAACCTCCGCCAATTTCGGCCGGAATAGCCTTAATATCGCCGTTTGACATACCTGTGATAGTAGCGGTTAGGTCGCGAACCATAAATTGTCCTTGGCTACTACTCCAGATGGTTGACTGTGAATCAGGCTTGTAACTTACCAGGCAAGCCTGCGGCTCGATGTAGCCTTGATGTACTGCTGCAGATTTATATTCCCGCTCAACAACCAGATCAGATTCGGCAAAACCTTGTTCAACATCACCGGTTTGAACCGTCATAATATTAGAAATATTAGTTGGCCCGTTTATACCATCAGTTTCCAACCAGTCATGTAAAATTGGTGCATCTGTCGCCATCGCTTCATCGACGTCGATGACATGCGGCAGTACTTGGTAATCAACCTCTATCAGTTCCAGAGCCGCATCGGCTACGCTTTGCGAAATGGCAGCAACTGCAGCTACAGGATGACCAGTGTAAAGAATCTTTTCCCGCGCCATGCAACCGCGTGCAATCCAGCGCGTATCATTGGGACCTTGCGGCAACGGAACATCCAAAGGTAACAACGGTAGGTCATCGCCAGTCATCACCGCCAAGACTCCTTGCAATTCTTCAGCCTTGGACG
Organism: Rhodospirillaceae bacterium; assembly: GCA_002708305.1. Lineage (GTDB taxonomy): Bacteria > Pseudomonadota > Alphaproteobacteria > Thalassobaculales > Thalassobaculaceae > UBA7326. Next base: position 344 of record PANE01000024.1, on the reverse strand, counting down.
TGTCAATTTTTCTAATCAGTGCATGAGCGTGCGGGCTACGGAGCACCTTACCCCAGATCATACCCGGCATAGTGAAATCCGCCGAATACTGGGCCGAGCCTGTAACCTTATCAATACCATCTGGCCGCTGGGTACGCTGGCCAACCCATTTATTTCCGGGCGCTATGTAGTTCATTTTACTATTCCTTATCCACAAAAGATCACTTATATCGACAACGATGACTGCAAACTTAAACACCAAAAAAACACTGTGACTTTAAGCTGTGCTATAGGTATTCATCTATCCCCAAGATCTGCTTAAACATCCAAGTATTGATTAATAGTGCAACACTTCCTGCAACTGT
>PANE01000023.1 GCA_002708305.1 Rhodospirillaceae bacterium | reverse complement strand
GCATAGGGTCCTGGCCCTAGCCCCGCAAATTCAATAACAGTCTTACCTGACAATGGACCCATGCGATACCCTCATTGCTTAATTTAGTTTGTTATGCGAATCATCCTGTAAAATCTAATTAAATACTAGAGGCTAAATTGAAACCGTCCAACGAGTTGAGGTTGAGTTAGCAATACCAAAACATTTGAATTAAAATGTTTTTAATAATACAGTCGTCGTCATCTAACAAGCCTATCATCAAACAATGGAAAAGATACTATGACAGCATTCAGTGCCCCCTTTGAGCAAGCCATAGAAACTGTGACTGCTCCGGGTTCGCCCTTTGAGATAGCTCAACATCAGAATAATGGTATTGACTATCGTATTTATGCAAAGGCTCCGAAGACTCTCATCGAACTTCTAGGGCCAGGCCGAGAGTTTGGCAATCAAGAGTTTGTTATCTATCAAGAACAACGTTGGACGTTTGATGATTTCCATCGACAGGCCGATATCCTTGCCGTAGAACTCATTGAAAATCTTAACGTAAGCAAAGGTGACCGCATCGCTGTTGCTATGCGCAACTATCCAGAATGGATGGTTGTATTTCTTGCCATAATCTCTGCTGGAGCCGTTGCTGTCCCTCTCAATAGCTGGGGCGCCGGCGCAGAATTACGACAAAGCATCGAAGAAGCACAATGCACCCTATTATTTTGTGATCAAGAGCGGTTAACTATTATCGATAGAGACGAAAGTCAATTGGCCACTATAGTTGTGCGTTATGACGGCCCTCTGCCTCATAACTGCCAGAGTTACGATCAAGTAATAACCGATGGTCTTGCAAATAACTTAACGCCTGAGGCAATTCAAGCTGTGCTTGCCGGCGTCAGCATTGATACGAACGATGAAGCAATGATCATGTTTACCTCAGGTACATCAGGAAAACCCAAGGCCGCTCTCTTCACTCATTTCAATTGTTGCCAAGCCATGACCAATTTCGAAGCAGTTGGCGCTGTAGCTTATATGACTAATACTGAGGCATACTCAAAACACCTAGCCAAAGGTGTACCCTCTAAAGCCTTAATAACTGTGCCTTTGTTTCACGTCAGTGGTTTGTTTGCTCAATTTTTACTAACGTTGAGAGGTGGTAGAACTCTGGTTCTCATGTACAAATGGGATCCTGATGAAGCGTGCGACATTATGATACGGGAAAAAATAACAATCGTTGTAGCGGCACCCTCTATGCTCTTAGATCTGACTCAGCATTCTAAGTTTAAGAATGTAGATACCAGTATTATTAGCAATATAAGTGGTGCCGGAGCCGCCACTCCAAGTAAATTAGCAAAGTTGCTTATTGAAAAATTGCCTAATTCTTTGCCTGGTTCAGGATGGGGTATGACAGAGACAGGCGCAGCAGGTAGTTCATTTACAGGCTATTTTTATAATCTTAAGCTCGGTTCTTGTGGTTTTGTGAACCCTATTGTGGATCTTCGCTTTTGTGATGAAGATGGTAATGAGCTTGAAGCTGGCTCTCCAGGGGAAATTTGGATAAAAAGTCCAGCAACGATAGCGGGCTACGCCAACAACCCAAGCGCGAATGCAAAAGAATTCAAAAACGGATGGTTTAAAACCGGTGATATTGGTTATCTTGATCAGGATAAGTGTTTGTTTATCTGCGATCGCGCAAAAGATATGGTTATAAGAGGTGGCGAAAACATTTACCCTGTGGAAATTGAAAATATTATTCAGTCACTTCCTGGCGTCATTGGTGCATGCGGATTCTCTGTTCCGAGTGAAAAATATGGTGAGGAGTTAATGGTTGTCGTCAGAGTAACTCCAGAAGAAATTCACCGTATCGATGCCAAATTAATCAAGCAACACTGTCGAAAATTTCTAGCAACTTTTAAAGTGCCTAGCGTGATATGTGTAACTGATCAGGTGTTCCCGGTTAATGGGGCTAACAAGGTACTAAAAAATGAAGTTAAAGCACTATTTAGTTCTGTATGAACTGTTTAAACTAACTCCGAATTTATAACCCCAATGGAAGGGTCTATTGTGACGACCAAAAGAATACAAAATAAGGATGGGCATCAAGCATTAAAGGCAAAAGCAACTCGAGAAAGAATCATTAATGCTGTTGTGGAATTAATTAATGAGTCAGGATTTAGCTCTGCAAGCTCAACAGCGATCGCCAAAAAGGCGGGTATAACTTGGGGGGCGGTGCAACACCATTTTGGTAACAAGGAAGAAATCTTGGTGGCTGTTATGGAAATGTCACGTGATGTTTATTTCCAGTCATTGACTCAAGCGGATATTCATGACGGAACTCTTGAAAATCGAGTTAGTCATTTTGTAGATCGGGTATGGGAGCACTATAAAAGCGATCTATATTTTGCTTTCTCAGAAATTGTTATGGCGACGCGAGGCAATGACAGCAAACTACCTTTGCGACAAATTCGTGTTACCAATGGATTAGATGAGCACTTGAAGAGAATGGTTGACATCTTTGAGGGCTATAATGTGCCTCAAGAGCGCCTTAACGAGGCCCTGAGGTTTACGCATCGTTTTCTTGGAGGGTTTGCTTTGGACAGGATATTAGAGCCTGGAATGCCCTTTGAAGACATCCATATCCAACGTGTGAAAGATCAACTTTTAGCTATCATCCATCACTAGTATTGTTCCCTGCTACCACTTGATCCAATTTATTAAAGTCTACAGAAAAGCGCTCAATTAAAAACATTGCAACTTAAATGTTTTTTTGCGATAGTTTGCCCTCTTTCGAAAAAACCAATTCGTTAAGGCTCCAAAATGGCATCAATGGACGCATTTAGGAACAATGTTCGCGATTGGCTAGAATCCAACTGCCCTGAGTCTCAGCGTCAGCCTATTATCAAAGACCAACAAATATGGGCAGGACGGAATCGTTCTTTTTATTGTTACGACTCTAAACTCTGGTTTGAGCGGATGAGAGACAAAGGGTGGACCGCACCTACCTGGCCTATCGAATATGGTGGTGGTGGCTTGACTCCGGATCAAGCAAAAATACTTGAACAAGAAATGAAAGCGTTGGGCTGTCGCCCTGCACTCTATGACATTGGTCTTTGGATGTTTGGCCCTGCTCTACTGGAGTACGGCACAGAGGAACAAAAGCAGGAACATATACCAAAAATTGTGCGTGGAGAGATTCGTTGGGCTCAAGGTTATTCAGAGCCATCCGCTGGCTCTGATCTAGCGGCCCTGAAAACTAGAGCCGAGGACAAGGGCGATCATTTTTTAATCAATGGTACAAAGATGTGGACTACTCAGGGAGATAAGTCAGATTGGATTTTTTGTTTAGTCCGCACAGACCCCGACGCACCGAAACAACAAGGTATTAGTTTCCTGTTGATTGATATGGCTAACGAAGGAGGCGATGCCCGACCGATGGAGCTAATCAACGGCGATCACGAATTTTGCCAAACGTTCTTTGATGATGTGAAGGTACCAAAAAAAAATCTTGTCGGTAAGTTAAACGATGGTTGGTCTGTGGCCAAAGCGTTACTCAAATACGAGCGTAATATGATGAGCATTATGAGCTCTATCGTTGAAAAAGAAGAAGGTGACATCGTCGAAATAGCCAAACGTTACGTTGGTACCGATAGCAGCGGCATATTAACTAATAGCAGTGTGCGTAGCCAATTAAGCCTGCATTTGATGAGCGCTCAGGCTGACTTATGGAGCGGCATAAGACTTTATGAGCAACACAAAAAGGGATTATCTGACGGAGGGCTAGGGCTCACTATGAAATATATGAGCACCACAGAACAACAGCGCAAAGATGAACTCCTACTATCCATAATGGGGAATCAGGGATTAAGCTGGCAGAATCAGAAGCTCTCTGAGGCTGAAAACAAATCAGTCAAGAACTGGGCCTATAACAAAGCTCACACAATCGCTGGCGGCACTTCAGAGATCCAACTAAATATCATTGCAAAAAAAGCACTTAATTTACCAAGCTAAGACAGGCAAAAGAGATAAACTATGAGTATGGTTCTGAACGAAGAACAATGTTTACTTGAAGACACCATTAGGGACTTTCTGTCTAGTCATGCCCCCGTTGCTAGCCTCCGTCAAATCAGAGATACTCAGGACGAACTGGGTTATTCGGATGAGTTATGGCAGCAACTAACAGATCTCGGAATTCCATCTATTCTCATGCCTGAAGAATTTGACGGTCTTGGCTTTGGCTTTAAGGGGTTAGGGGCTGTTATGCAACAAATGGGGCGTCACTTAACAGCATCACCTCTTTTTGCAACCGTAGTTTTAGCTGCCTCGGCCATTGAGTTAGGTGCCACCGAAAAACAAAAACAAGAATTACTGCCTAAGATCACAGCAGGCCAACTAACTCTGTCTTTGGCTATGGATGAGGGGTTCCATCATCATCCTTTGAATACAGACGTTAGACTTGAAGACGATAAAGGCAAGCTAACTATTAGCGGAGAAAAAGCTTTCGTATTAGATGGTAGTAGTGCCGATAGCTTCATTGTACTTGTACGCAGTTTTGGGAAAAAAGGCGATGCCAAGGGTCTATCACTAGTACTGGTGAATCGTGATTCACCTGGCCTCACAATTGAGCGTACCCAGTATATGGATGGGCGGAACGCCGCTGATCTTATTTTTGATCAAGTCTTAGTCACTGAAAATCAATTAATTGGTAGCTTAGGTGAAGCGTACCCAATATTACAACAAGTGTTAGATAGAGGCGTTATCGCTATGTCCGCAGAGATGCTTGGTGGGTGCCAAGAAGTGTTTGAACGGACACTGCACTACCTTCGAGACCGAGAACAATTCGGAGTGAAAATCGGTACGTTTCAGGCTCTGCAGCACCGAGCATCAATGATGTTTTGCCAGCTCGAACAAAGTAAATCTGCAGTACTAAAGGCGCTCTCTAGTCTTGACAGCAATAGTCCTGACTGTTCGATACAAGCAAGCATCGCCAAAACACTGATGAATGACTGCTATCAAAAAATTACCAATGAAGCTATTCAAATGCACGGAGGAATGGGAATCACCGATGAACTTGATATCGGCCTATTTTTAAAACGAGCCAGAATCAGCATACAAATCCTTGGGGATAGCGACTATCACAAAAATCGCTATGCTGAGTTAAACGGCTACTAAAGGTTGCGTTAGATACCCTTAGGGAGATCTTATGAAAGAACAAACTTTAAAGGGCAAGGTGGCATTAATCACTGGTGCGGGCCAAGGTATCGGCCAAGGTATTGCGTTAGCCATGGCAGAACGTGGCGCAAATGTAGTAGTAGTCGGTCGCACCTACTCAAAATGCGAAAACACCTGCAAAATGATCGAGCAACGCTCTTCTGGGAAAGCCATACCTAAAGCAGCTGATGTGGCTATGCATAACGATCTCAAACGGATTACTCAAGAAACAGTAGAAGAGTTCAAAACGATTGATATCTTGGTTAACAATGCCGTTGCCACCTCAATTGGTCCGCTTATAAGTCAAAATGATGAAAATGTCATACAAGCATTTATGGTCGGCCCTATGGCAACACTTAGGCTTATGCAGCTCTGTTATCCCTATTTAAAGCAACAAGGCGGGTCAATTATTAACATGGCCAGTACAGCATCAAAACGGTGGGATATGTCTAACTACGGGGTCTACGCCGCTGAAAAAGATGCCATTAGAGCCCTAACCCGCGCTGCGGCTAGCGAATGGGGGCCAGACAATATCAGAGCCAATAATATCCTCCCTCATGCAAGCTCGCCGGCCCTACAAAAATGGATGAAGCATCGTCCTGAGGAAGCTGCCGAATTTACTAAAAGTATCCCACTCCAGCGCGTAGGTGATTGCGAAACAGACATAGGACAATTTGTTGCTGTTCTTTGCTCGCCAGAATCATCCTATATCAGCGGGCAAAGTATTGCTTTAGATGGTGGTCAAGCATACATGAACTGAGGTTTGTTATGAGATATCCAGCCAAACAAACAACGCAATGGCTCAAACTGGTGCTCGGCAGTTTAATCCTATTTTTTATAGCTGCGCTGATGCTCTTTAATCCTGCCAGCCTAATCACTAGCCAGCAAGCTAAAAATGACGCACTAATTGCCGAAAGTATGGCCTATCACGTAGGAGTATCTGCCTACCTTTACGGCTATCCTATAATCGAAATGACTAGTCAAATGCACAACGAAACGCATTTAGTAGAAGAGGATCAAGCAGTTTATGCCCCAGTTAATAAACTCTATCGCCTCAGTCATCTCATCAATCCTAAGACCGCAGGTAATTTAAGAGCACCTAATAGTGACACCTTGTATTTTCACGGCTGGTACGACATTACCGAAGAACCTCTAATTATTCACACTCCTGACACAAAAGGACGTTACTTTACCATTGCAATAACTAACCTCTATGCGGAAGTTGTACACATTGGCCGCAGGACAACAGGCACGAAAGAGCGTTTATTCGCCCTAGTATCGCCCACCTGGAGCGGAACCCTGCCTGACAATGTCACACCAATAATCACAGAAACCTCCAAGGGTTGGTTGCTGGGGAGGATGCTCGTGACCGGATCAGAAGATTTTGCCCAAGCAAACAGCCTTATGGAGCAAATTTGGTTAAAACCCTTAGCCAAATTTAACGGCCAACAGGGCGATAAAGCAGTTGAAAAAATAAAGGCTGACAAACATGATTTTAAAGGATCTCTTAGTTTTTTTGCGGAATTTAATCGCACACTAAAAACATTACCTCTTCGAGCTGGAGAGGCAGCCCTATTAGCTCAATTTGATGAAATTGGTGTAGGTCCCAATGTAACCTTTGATGCCGATCTTCTCACTCCGCCTCAACGCAAAGGTTTGGAGCATGCAATAAAAGACGCTGAGGATATTATCCAGGCATCACTACAGCGCACCATAAAGTCCACAAATGGCTGGATGATCTCAAAAGATATTGGAGTTTACGGTTATCACTATATGCATCGTGCCTCTGTGGTCAAAGGAGGTTATGGCAATCTACCCGAGGAAAGCCTCTACCCTGCTGCTGTGTTCGATGAAAATGGTAACCTACTGAATGGCAGCGATAGATTTCGAGTTCACTTTAATCCCGAACAATTGCCACCGGTTGATGGTTTCTGGTCACTCAGCGCATACAAACTTGAGGATGCCCAATTCGAGCCCAACAGCATCGACCGCTACAGCATTGGCAATTTAACTAAGGGACTAACGTACAACGAATTGGGCGGCCTGACCCTTGATTTACAGCATGAAATGCCGGCAGACACTACCACTAATTGGCTGCCGATACCAAAAGGTCACTTCATGCTGGTTATGCGCCTTTATGAGCCTCAACAAAAGGCCTTAAATAATCAATGGATACCACCAAGTATCGAGCGCCTCTAGTCCTGAGCCGGCGATGGCGGAATAAACTGACCATACCATTTGCGAAACTTGGCAAAGGGTCCATCACCATCACAAAGCAATGGTCTTTCATAATAGATTTTGCGGTTCCAAATGATAATATCCTCCTCCATTTGAGAACAAATATTGGCAATAATCGCATCACCAATACCTCCTGAAACTGTTTTGCCATCCACCTTTTTCTGCATGAAAGCGTACATTGCACGAGCATGTTCAGAATGAACAGGAGTTAAATTAGCCAGCAAGATCGTATCGCAAATACCAGAGAATTTAATCACGGACAATCCAGGGCCTGTGCTGAAGTTCTCAATAAATCCTTCGATTACCCCTCTGGGTGTTTCATTACGCGTTTTTAGTAACCCATGGCGAGTAAATTCGCCAAACTCTTGTTTCTGCACATCAGGAATATCATTAGTCCCATGGACAAAATGAAAATGTGCAGCATCTACTGCATTCTCTCCAATTTCCTGCATGTGCGTACTGATCTCCCAGGTAAAACTTTTGATTTCACCCCACTCGTCATTTTCTAATGTAGCTTCAGAGACAACAGGTGGCTCATAGGTAGGAGCAATATCATCAGGATGATACCAAACCAAAATACACTGGTTTATCTCTCGTACCTCATAAGACCGAATCACCTTTTCGCCGCGCGCCACTCTCGGAGGAAGGTTTTTGGCATAGGGAATGTGTTTACACTGTCCTTCCCCATTAAACTGCCATCCGTGAAAAGGACACACAATATTCTCACCATCCACCGCAGCAGCCGAACCTGCGTGTTCACGAATACCATAGCCCAAGTGAGCTCCCATATGGGCGCAGTAGGCATCAATTACCTTAGCGGCACCTGATTCAGTGCGAAAAATCACTAAATCTCGGTCAAAGTAGGTTATCGGCTTTGCTTCACCGATGGCAAGTTCACTCGAATAGAGCACCTGAAACCAACCAAATGGCATCGCCAGTGGCACTCGGGGTGAACGTCGATCAGTCGCAATCATTCTAAATTCCTCTATTTTCAAGTTGTACTTAACGTCTACTGGGTTTATTTAACAGCGGCGCCACCATCAACAGATAATAACTGTCCAGTGATAAATGATGCTTTGTCTGAACAAAGAAAAACAACCGCTTCAGCCACCTCATAAGGTTCCCCGATGCGATTCATCGCCGCTGAGCGCTCTAGTGCTTCAGCCAGCTTTGGTTGTTCTTGGAAATATTTTTCAACTCCAGGTGTACGAATCACTCCTGGAGACACTGCATTGATCCGAATACCCTTTTTGCCATACTCCACTGCCGAACTCTTGGTCAGCACATTTACACCACTCTTGGCCGCTGCATAAGCCGTATTGTAGGGCTGTCCTCTCAATGAGGAATTCGAGGATATATTCACAATACTACCCCCTTTACCTGAATCCAGCATAGCTCCAACTTCGTGTTTTAAACATAACCATGTATTGGTTAGACACATCTCTAAGGTGTCATCGAAGACGCTGCGTTCAAATTCATGAATAGGTCCAGAACCACGACTAACAGCTGCGCTATTGCAGGCAATATCAAGTCTGCCAAAAATAGTAATAGCAGCATCAATCATCGCCTTTACTTGCTCTTCATTGCTAACATCCGCACAGACAAAGTGTGCCTCTCCTCCTGCTTCTTTGATTATATCAACCGTCTCTTGTCCAGTTTCGGCATTAAAATCAGCTACGATGACCTTTGCCCCTTCACGAGCAAAAGCCTCGCAAATAGCACGGCCAATACCTACACCACCACCGGTGACTAGTCCTACTTTGTTATCTAATATATACATTTAAAGAATCTCTTGTAACACCCAAAACTATGGGAAGCTTGTACTTTATTTAACTATGGTATATTTTTGAACTATAGTATATTTATTGAGAAAATTCTAACAATTTGACTACTCAAACAGACGAGGAAATTTATTTTGGAAAACTTACAGTTAGTGGTAAAAGAAGGTATCCGCGAACGTAAGAAACGTATGACCCATGAACGTATCTGCGATGTGGCCTCTAAACTGTTTATAGAAAAGGGGTACTCGAATACTACCATTGATGCCATCGCTGATCTCTCTGACATTTCTAAACCTACGTTTTTCAACTATTTCTCTTCAAAACTCGCGGTTCTTCATGAAATTATCGACATTATGGACGAACAATTCGTCAGTTATATCACCGATGAATTAGACAACCATGACAGCACCTTAGAGCGCCTGCAACATGTGATGCGTCGATCAGCTTTATTTATTGAAGGCGCCCCTGAACTAACCCGATTGACCTTAGTCGAAGGGATTGGCGCCATTGGCGACGTCCACAAATCACAAGCTCGATTTAAGCGAATGCATGGCGCAATGGGCCAGCTCATTAAATTGGGGATCACCCAAGGTGATGTGCGAAAAGATTATCCCTTAGAGCTACTAATACAGACGGTCTTTGGCAGTTATCTTTATGCCTTACTAACATGGCTCACCGCACAGGAACACAGCTTGGAAATAAGCTTAGAGGGTACTGCGGTTTTTCTTGCTGAGTCGATCAGCCCAAGAGACTTATGAGACGTCATAACCAGCGCCCTAAGCAAAAGGAGGGACACTCCAAATGATGACCATTACCAGTGATTTAGATTACAAAACACGGCCCAATAACTACGAATTGAATCATATTCCTGGCACTAAAGGCCCCCCTCTTATCGGTAATGCTCTGCCCTTTATCAAAGATATGCTCAAGGATTCCAGAGATCGTGTGGAAAGGTTTGGCAAAGTCTCACGTATCGTGATCGCGGATCAAACTGGATTATTAGTGGTTGGTGCAGACAACTTTAAAACCATTATGATCGACCGAGATAATAACTTCTCCAATGAAATGGCCTATGCACAACAACTAGGAGCCTTTTATCGCGGCGGACTCTTGCTTCTTGATTTTGATGAACATCGAATGCAACGCAGGATCATGCAACAAGCATTTAAATTTAGCACCATGAAACATTACATGGAACCGCTCAATGAGCGTTTTAGGGATTCCCTAATTAACTGGCCCAAGGATACGGAGCTGAAGTTTTATTTTGAAATAAAGAAAGTTCTCCTAGATATTGGCAGCAAGATATTTTTGGGCGAGAAAGAATTCACCCAAGAGTCAGAGATGGTTAACCAAGCATTTTCAGATGTCAGCGGTGGATTGGGCTCTGTATTAAGATTTAACCTTATTGGCACCAAATTTCATCGAGGGCTTCAAGGCAAATCTGCCTTGGCTGACTATGTGGCACGTAAAATTCCGCACCGCCGAGCTGGCGATGGCGAAGATGTACTGAGCCACATGTGTCGAGAACGAACTGAAAAAGGCGAGTTTTTTAGTGACAAAGAGATTATTCAGCACACTACATTTTTGCTCTTTGCCGCTCACGATACAACCACCAGCGTGCTCAGTCATATGGTCATGTACGTAGGCTCACGACCTGAGTATCAGAATCGTCTGCGCCAGGAGTGTTTGGCACTTGGAACTGATGAGCTGAGCTATGATGATCTTGATAAATTACCTGAATTTGAACATTGCTTCGAGGAGGTTCTGAGGCTGCATCCTCCAGTACCAATGAGTATGCGGCGAACTATTAGAGAAACTATACTCGGTGGCCATGCAATCCCCCCTGATACCCTATTGTTCATGCCAACTTGCTACAACCAACGTGACCCCGAATACTGGGCTGATCCCGATGTATTTGATCCTAGCAGATTCAGTGAGCCCAGAAATGAGCAGAAAAATCATAGCTTCTGCTACCACCCTTTTGGTGGTGGTGCTCATAAATGTATCGGTATGCACTTTGCATTAATGCTATCCAAATGTTTCATTTTTCATTTATTACGCAATTTTGAAGTCAGCACGCCGCCTGACTATGCCCCCGTTTTGGATTGGGTACCCATTCCCAAACCATCTGATGGCGTACCTATTCGCCTAAAAGCTATTAACAGCTCAACATAACCTCACAATAAGGAGAGATCTAAGACATGCTTTTAGATGCATTTAGATTGGACAAAAAAATTGCCATTGTGACCGGTGCGGGCAAAGGCATTGGTAAAGACATAGCGATCTGCTTTGGAGAAATGGGCGCATCAGTCGTCTGCGTAGCCAGAAGTATTGAGGATATCGAAGACACCGCTGAGCAAATCCGATCATTTGGAAGCAGCGCATTAACGGTAGTCTGTGACGTCACCAAAGAAGAACAGCTAAAGAACTTAGTTGATCAAGTGTTAAAGGAATTTAAATGCATTGATATTCTTATTAACAATGCCGGCGCTCCAGGTCGCGGATGGGGACCCATTGAAGAGGTCGACATGTCTCGTTTTGAGCATACTCTGCGAATAAATCTTACATCCGCCTACACATTAACTCACTTATGCACTCCAGCACTACGAGACAGTGGCGGTACCATCGTCAATGTCTCATCAGCTCTAAGCTGGATGGTCGACAAGAACTTCTCTTCCTATGCCGCGGCTAAAGCAGGCATGAATCAAATGACTAAGGTTATGTCCTATGAGCTTTCCCCCGGTGTTCGAGTTAATGCTGTCGCACCAGGTGCTATTGAAACCCCGAGCATGGAATACATTACCAGTAACCCAAAACGTAAAGCTGAAGCTGAGCGCTGGATTCCTCTTCAACGGCTGGGCCAACCAAGGGATATTGCCCTTGGAGTACTTTATTTAGCCTCTCCTGCCAGCGGCTTTGTTAGTGGAAAAATACTAGAAATAGACGGTGGTATGCAAGCCATACCCGGAACCGCAATCCAAGAAATAATCGGCAAAAAGCAATAAAAAAGTAGCAAAAAGAGCAAAGGAGCTTAGCAGGTATGAATCGTTTTACAGACAAGGTGGTAATCGTGACCGGCGCCGCTTCAGGTATCGGCAAGGCATCTGCACAAAGAATCGCCTCGGAGGGCGGAGTCGTCGCCTGCATGGATATCCAAGAGGATGCCCTATCTGATGCCGTGAATGGCATAAATAACAACCCAGATACCAGTGGTGCAGCATTTAGCTACGTCTGCGACATTGGTGACCCAAAATCCACAAAAAAGGTAGTGGCCGCAGTTATCAAGGATCACAAAAATCTCAATGCACTCTGTAATATTGCTGGTATTTTGAAGCTCCAAAACACCCTAGAGGTATCCCTGGAAGATTGGAATCGCATATTAGCCGTCAACCTAACGGGGACATTTTTTATGTGCCAAACCGCACTGCCCCATTTAATTAAAACTAAGGGTAGCATTGTCAACATGACCTCTACCGCTGCACTAGGAAGCCACCCCTGGACAGCTGCCTATGCCGCCTCAAAAGGTGGACTTCTATCGGTCACTAAAACGATCTCGATTGAGTTTGGCAAACAGGGTATCAACGCTAATTCTCTCAGTCCCGCGTCAGTGGAGACACCCATGAGTAACAATGCCAAGTTACCCGAGGGCGCAGACTACGATCTACTGAAAAAAATACTGCCATTTGATGGTATTGTGCGTCCCGCTTCTGATGTGGCGAGCCTGGTGGCCTTTTTAGCTTCCGATGATGCCGTTCATATCAACGGTATTGACGTGAGAATTGATGGTGGAATGATGACCTAGCAGAACAACGAAACCTTGTTATTTAGCTTGCCATTGAGGTTTTCTTTTCTCCATAAACGCGGTGAGGCCCTCTTTGATGTCACGGCTTTGTAACATAACCTCTAATCGGTCAAATTGCCCATCTTTTTGGGCCTGCTGCAATTCATCAAGATTAGAGGTATTCAAGCCTTCCATTACCGCCTGTTTGGTCGCTTGAATAGCAAGGGGTGCACACTGAATAATCTTCTCAGCAATATCAACAGCTGTACTCATTAATTCATTTTTAGGCACCACCCTATTCACAAAACCTAAACGATGGCCTTCTTGAGCGGTTACCGGGTCGGCGGTTAATAGAATCCCCATCGCCGGCTTTAAACCAATTTGACGCGCCAATCGATGCATACCACCAGCCACTGCTGCCGCTCCAATCTTAGGTTCTGGCAATCCAAATACAGCCTCTTTAGCGGCAACGATAATATCCGCCGCTAAGGCCACCTCAAAGCCGCCACCCAGAGCCAAGCCATTAACAGCGGCAATAATGGGCTTATAGCAACCTGTACGCGACGTTAAACCGCCATAGCCACTATCTGGCAAGACATAATCATCCGCCACTTCTGCGTTAGCCATAATGCTAATATCACCGCCAACGCTAAACGCTTTATCGCCACTGCCAGTAACAATGGCAACCCATAAGCTATCATCAGCATCAAATGCATCAAGAGCAGCAGCCATTTCAAAGGATGTTGCTGGGCTTAATGCGTTTAAGACCTCGGGCCTATTTATCGTAATAGTGCAGATATGACCTTTATGTTCGACTTGTATCAATTCATAGTTCATTGCGAATCCGGCTATTATCAATCGGGCTAAAATCCATGGAGCTGTATAAATTCAGTGACATCCACACGTGGCTGATTAAGTTGATTCACTGGGGCATCGGGGTCAGCATACCCTAAAGCCATGCCCAGCATTACCATCTCGTTAGACGCTAAACCCAGCACATCTCGCACTATGCCCGCCCACATACTCCATGAGGCCTGAGGGCAGGTTGCCAGTCCTTTTTCATCGGCAACTAACATCACGCTTTGTACATAAAGACCTAAATCAATCATCTGAGATTCGCAGAAACTGCGATCAAGGGTAAATATAAGGCCTACCGGTGCATCGAAAAAGCTAAGGTTTCTTGCACCTTGCTGCATGCGGCCCATTTTGTTATCACGTTTAATTTCAAGGGCGCGGTACATAACCTCTCCACAGTCAGCACGACGTGAACGCCATGGTTCAGCTAGGCCCGAAGGATAAATAGGAATATCTGGATCGACCCCTGTAGGGTTATTCATAGCCTGGGCAATGGTTTTTTGAAACAGCGTGTTTTTCACTTCGCCGCTTAATGCGTGTACTCTCCAGGGCTGCAGATTACCACCAGAGGGAGATTTCCCAGCAGTCTCAAGAATATCCATCACTAATTCAGGTTGGACATCTTGCTGAATATATTCACGGATAGATTGCCGTCTGGCTAAGCTCTCAGAAACAGATATTTTTGTCATACTGCACCTTAGTATTATTCATTTTCACTTAATATTAGTCTTTTCCTAGCTCGCGTTGGGTATTTATGGATTGCTGGCGCAATTTTTCTCTAGTCTCCTCATCCACCAGCACACCTCGATCACCAATTTGGTCGATCAACTGTTCAGAAAAGGGAAGCTCATTGGTCCACTCTGATTGCAACGTCTGTTCTGATTGGACGACTCTTGCCCAGTCTACTGGGGGCAACCATCCAGGATGAGGCACCAAAGTGCCCCTTGTGCCAGCAAGCGGGTGCAAGGCTCGACGCTGACGTATTAACTCCGCCAACCGTGCTACCTCACTTATCTTAATAGCTGCTAAATTATTGGTTTCATTGGGGTCTTTTGTAATGTCAAACAAAAAGCTCGTCAAATTCGCATTGGTTTGCCCTTCTCGTACTATTTGTACCAATTTCATTGAGCCATCTATCACCGCAGTCCAAATTAGTCCTGGAACGGGAATCTCTGATACAAAAAATAATGGCGCTTTTCGCTTAACTGAGCTTCCGCTATTCAATGCAGGCCACATATCTTGACCGTCAATAGGGTTCGGTAGCGTCGCCTGAATACCTGTTGCAGAGACAATAGTAGGAAATAAATCAAGGTACGACATTGTTTGATCTAGAACAGTCCCAGCAGCCAAGTGGTTTGGCCAGCGCACAACCGCCGGCACTCGAATACCCCCTTCAAAAGTTTGACCTTTCTGCCCTCTTAAAGGTTTGTTGTTGCCGCCGAAATAATTCGATCCACCATTATCACTCATAAAGACCACAATAGTATTGTCAGCAAGACCCTCGCTCTCAAGAGTATCGAGAATACTCCCTATCGCCCCATCCATTTCATCAACCATGGCTGCATAAACCCGCTGATAGCCCTGTCTTGGAAGGTGCTTATACTTTTTAATAGTCTTGGCAGGCGCTTGCATAGGACTGTGAGGTGCTGTAAAAGGTACATATAAAAAGAACGGTTTACCTTTGTCTCGCGCTTCAATAAACGCCGTGGCTTGACTAGCCTCAATATGAGTTAAATAGTCACCATCACGGCTTACACTCACACCATTGCGTTGCAAATCATGTCCATTTTCCCTGCGGTGATTATAAAAATCAGTATTGGTGTGCAAATGACCAAAAAAATAGTCGAATCCTTGGGAATTTGGTACTTGCTGTTGCTGACTATGACCTAAATGCCATTTACCAATAATTCCAGTTTGGTAGCCCGCATCCTTAAAGACCTCAGATAAAAGATACTCATCTTTGCCTAGACCAGCGTTATACCAGGGGTGTATCTGATCGTAGGCTATACCTAAACGTACAGGATCTCTGGCAGTCAATAATCCAGCTCGCGTTGGTGAGCATATAGGGGCTGCATAAAAGCGCTCTAGGGCCACCCCTTGCGCCGCTAAACCATCTATGGCTGAAGTCTGAATCGGGCTGCCGTGATAACCCACATCGGCCCACCCCAAATCATCAGCCACCATTAAAACAACATTAGGTCTCTCAGTAGCAGCAACAAAGACACTGATGAATGAACCAAGCATCAATGACCAGGCTCTGAACAACTTTATCAATCTCATTTTATTCGTTATGTTGCGCTCAGATTGCATAGCATCGCTCCAAATGAACTCTCACGGCCTAGGTATACTAGGTACTGTAGCATTTTGTGCACAGCGCAGAATCATCCAACTTGGTTGCGATATTCGTTCAATAAATGATACTTGGATAGAGTGAATGATGGATTTGGCCAACCAAAATGACTCATCAAGCACTATTTTAAGGCTCACAAATATCGTAATTTTGGGTCTATTGACTATAACTACTATATCCAACGACAAGACTAAGCAACGAGGAATTAAATCATGGGAATATATGCCTTAACTGGCGGTGCTACCGGTATTGGCGCGGCAATTAAGTCAAACTTAATTGCTAGGGGCCACCGAGTTATTGTCGTCGATTTAAAAGATGCTGATATCACTGCGGATTTGTCAACTGCCGCAGGCCGCACTATAGCTGTTGACGGCATAAAAGGTTTGGCACCTGAGGGGCTAGATGGTCTGATTACAAGTGCTGGTCTCGGCTCTCATATTCCCAATCATCGCCTTATTGCCAGTGTTAATTACTTTGGTACCGTAAACCTAACAGAACAGTTAGCCGATTTAGTCGCGCTCAAGAATGGTGCCATCGTATTACTTTCATCTAACTCTGCACCCATGGCCACCAGCAATGACTACGTAGATTTACTGTTGTCCGGCAATGAAGACGCGGCTCTTGAGGAAAGCGAAAAAATCACAGGCCATGAAGCCTACAGTGGCTCCAAACAAGCCATCGCGCGATGGATGCGTCGCATGGCACCCGCGTTTGCTAGGCGAGGTATAACGATTAACGCTCTAGCCCCCGGGTACATCGAAACCCCAATGACTAAGGTTGTCTCAGAAGACCCAAAGTACGGTGACTCTATTAAGCGCTTTAAAGAGAGCATCCCCGCGGGCCGAGCAGGCAAACCAGAGGATATCGCCGAACTTGTAGAATTTTTATTAAACCCTAAATCTCGGTTTATTTGTGGGTCAGTACTCTTTATCGACGGTGGGCACGATGCCATGCTGCGTGCCGACCAATTCTAAATTTAATTAAATAATCCCAAGATAAAAATAGCATAAAAAAGGGCTGCAATTTGCAGCCCTTTTTATTGTGGTGTTGCCTAAGTTTAAAGTTCTAAAATGAAATCTACACCCCAAACTTCAGGCTCACCATACTGAGCTACGCTAGTACCCAGAGAATCACCGTAGTTGAACGAGAAGTTTCTATGGTCATCATCAAAGATGTTACGACCCCAGAATGCGATTGTCAGGCTACTGTCAGTCAACTGCTTAGTCCACGCTAGACGAGTATTCACAATCGTGCGCTCATCATTCATTAACTGCTCAAATACAACAGGCGCATCCCCACCTGGCACTGCATCGGTGTTGTAAACCGCTGAGTTTAAGGCGATTGGTGATCTCTCATCCTGCCAGTTACCATTTAGAGTCCAATGCAGGGTACTGTCAGCTTTTCTCATGAGTGTCCAGTCAACATTAAAGTTCAATGAACTATCAGGTGAACTGCGCTTAGCCAGATGAGCTGTTTCCATCACCACACTGCCATTAGCTGCATCAGTAATAAGGGCGGGGAAGTTTTCAAAATCACCATTATTGATGGTGTAAGCCAATGAGACTAGCATGTCATCAGTTGCACTGAACATTAGGCTAGTTTCAAGACCATCTCGCTTAGTTGATCCTGAGTTAGTGATTGAACTAGATACTGTTCCATTATCGTTGGCTAATAACTGAGAAACCTGAAGGTTGTCATACTCGTACTTGAAAAGAGTAGCATTTAAGCGAGCTCGGCCATCCATCAAATCAGATTTAAAGCCAATTTCCATACTAGTGATTTCTTCTTCATCAAAGCCATCGGCAGTATCATTAGCTTCATCATAATGAGAACCATTAAAGCCACCACTACGATAACCCGTTGAGTAGCTTGCATATAAGTTAGTATCGTCACTAACGAAGTACTGCACGCTTACTTTTCCTGAGAGGTTGTCAAAGTCTTTACTAAAACTCTTACCATAAACTCCCGCCTTCTCTGGTTGGTTCATTGCATTGGCGTTATCGACATAATAAGCGCCTGGAGCTTGACCACAGAAAAAGCCAAAGAAACAAGCTGGGCTTGCTGATGAGCGATGGAGATACGTAATATCCTTCTCTTCCTCGGTATAACGCAATCCGGCGGTGTACGCCCAAGCGCTATCATCTGCTCTGTAGGTCATCTGACCATAGAGAGAGGTTGCTTCCGTTGCGATGTCATAAGAAGTTGTTCCTGTAAAAGCAATTGGGAATACTGAAGTTTGGTTATTTCGAGATTCCGAATCCTCATCGTAATAGTAGAAACCAAGGACATAGTCTAGATTATCCCCTGAACCCACCATTTGGAACTCTTGGCTAAATTGCTCGTGCTCAATGGTTGCATAGTTACTAAACAGCGGTGCACTGCCATTATTATTAATTGCGTCAATCAAAGACTGTGCAATCATGAACTCATAAGAGGCCGGTACATAAGGACCACCCACCGAATCAAACATTAATCCGCCGATTGTCAGCAGAACAAGGTCAGGAACTACACCTGTGGAAATACCATTAGCTCCCATGGTGACGGTATTGTCCATTCCGTCGAGATCTCCCTCATTGAGGTTACTAACCTCACGGATACCCGTGATTGACTTAAATTCAACATCACCTTTATCCCACGTTAAGGTCAAGGAATGTGCGTCGACATCATTGGCTGAGCGTTGATCCGAGTCGTTTGACCCTGTGCTAGGGCGCGATCCATCCTGAGACAATACGCCATTAGCAAAGGCTGCGTAGTCCGATATCCACTGGCTCAACTGTGCAATATGAGTTGCGCCACCAGCCGCCTGGGCTGCGCTGATAGGAGAGTATGGAGGGCCATATGCAAGATATGGTAGGCCACCTTGAGTTGCAAGTAAGGAGTTGAGGCGGTCTGTACTCGAAATAGTCACATTGTTTGGATACCCAGCTGCATTTTTAAGTCCGCCTCCTAGGGGATTAAAGCCAACTACATTTAGCGCCTGAGCAGTTTCATCTAACTCATTGTGAGCATAAGAGTAACTTGCATTGAAGTTTTCTGTAAGATCCCAGTCCATCATAAAACGATGACCTGACCGGTTGATATTCTCTAGGTCTTGGCCGCCTGCGCGGGTATTTTCATAGAGCCCATCACGGGTACGATCATAGGCCGATACTGCTATAGAGAGGCTGTCGGATAGAGGTAGGTCTAACCGAGCGTTCATACCTTCATGGTTATAATCACCACCAGAAACCTTAACTTTTAAACCAAACTCATCAGAGGGCTTTTTGGTGATCATGTTAACTGCACCACCCGTGGAGTTACGACCATACAGCGTACCCTGAGGACCCATTAGCACCTCAATTCGCTCTAGATCCATTGCATCTACGCCATTACCAGCAGATTTGCCAAGGAATATTCCGTCGACATAAATCGCGTTGGCTGGGTCAGTCGAAACACTGTTCGCATTTCCTGAACCGACACCACGGAGATTAATGCTCACATTACCCCGCGATGAAGGAGCTTCGAAACCACTCATACCTGGTGTAGCTGTGAACAAATCAAGAATATTTGCAACGCCGCGGGCTTCAATATCGTCCGCCCGAAGAGCCGTCATCGATATCGGCGTATCTTGCATACTTTCTGCTTTTTTCTGCGCCGTTACTATAATTTCGTCCATAGTGAATTCAGCTGTTGTTGCAATTGTTGCATTGCCAGCAAGCACAGCACCTAACAAAACATTTTTATAAAATGTGGCTTTACTAGAGTTTGACATGTTCATCCCCTCATCCAAGTTTGATCCTAACGTAATAGATTAATAATTATTATTAGCAACTCGCAGAATCCCTTGTAAAGCACCCTGCTGCTTAGTCACTCAGTCCAACTTATTGCGTCAAACAAACCGTCACGAGCCGTGTTGCACACATTTTGCAATCAAGACTGAAGAAGACAGTTTTGACGAAAAACATGGCAGATTCGTTTGACGTTGATCCAACTATAAGCAAGCCGACCAAGGCTCTTACAGGTCAAAATCATTCAATTTTTTGTACTTAAACCGCCACAAAAATTGTCTTTTGCATGCATTTTTCATGGCACACCCGCCAAGCCTTTGAGTTGCCTCAGTATTATTAAAGTTCACTAAAATGGGCTTCGCTACTCTAAAATCGCTAATTTAGTCTCTATGGACTATGCACGCACTTGAAGATATCAGGGGCTAGGACGGGCTATAAACTGGATTTTTCGCGATACATCTTTGGTGTCATTCCCGTCCAATTTCGAAAAGAACGCACAAATGAGCTGGGCTCGGTATAACCCAGCAGGTAGGATAAATCATTTATTTTAATCTTAGAATTACTCAGATGCTCTATAGCAGAAGCGCAACGCAGCTCGTCCTTGAGAATTTGATAACTGGTTTTCTCAGCCAATAGCCGCCGACGTAAGCTTGATTCGGACATGTGTAGCTTTGCAGCAATTTCTGAAAAAGTCGGCATTCCTTGCTCAAAATCTAAGCCTACCAATGACTTAATTGCAGCGCTTGTACTTGCTGGCTTCTTTTCGGAGAGTATTAGTTCATACACTGTGTTCTTAAGAAATTCCTCTAAAGACTCAGCCGTTTGAACCAATCTGAAATCTAGAAACTCCTCGGCAAATACTAATTGATTAATCTCAGCATCAAATTCCACGGAGCAATCTATCAATTTTTCTACTGAGCTAGTATAGGCTTCACCAACTTCTGGCGCAGAGATTTGGAGCCCATGGGCCTCTATTGTGCGTCCAATCAGCCAACCACAGAGCGCATGCCAAACAAGTAGCCCGGAGGCTTTTATAATGGTGTCGTAAGAATCATAACGATCCCAATCAGCCGGAATAAAAACCTTATCTACATTGAGAGGATCAATATGATACTTGAGATGACAAAAACCTTGATCCTGATGAACCGAGATTTTGTATCCACTAATAGGATACAGCAAGGCATCAAACTTTTGAGCCCTATCCAAAGCCTCACCAAGTGTCTTGCAACCAATTAGGCAGCGGCACAACATCTCAAATATTTCGCTACCAACCCCAGCAGCCCAAGGAAGTGGACGGCGCAAGGTTTGCATGGCCAGCACAGATTGTTTAAACAGCTTGGAATAATCATAGGCAGATAGGATGCTCTCATCCGAGGCCTGTTGGATAGCCTCTAAGCTTAACCCTGCATTCTTCGCTATCACTTGGACATCTAGATCTATGCGCTGGAGGTAATCCACTAAGCGCTTAAATTTAATAGCGGCAATACCTATATACCGTGAGCTCATTCTCTACCCATTAAATAGTTTTAGAAACACTCTTTGGCGACGAACTTAAATGCTAACAACTTCGAATTCTAGCGCCATGTCATTTGATGTATAGACGTATAAAAATGAATACATCTTTATTATGGATGAGAATCCCTGCTATGGCACAAGAAATAACAAATTATTTAAAACGTGAATGTAGTGTGAATGGACTAACAAATGCCTTCTTTAATGGGTTGATCTGTTGGCTGCTGATTAAAAATCATGGGACTATTACCTGGTGGGGACAGCACAACTTCGGATACGATATTCTCGCGACTGGATTCATCCTTCCATTCATAGTGACCCTCATAGTCATACCCATTCAGCGCCGGAAAATGGCTAAAAGCAAAACGCCAGGATTTCACTTCGACCGATCCATAAGTGCTCACGCTTTTCTCTGCCGGTTCCCNAAATCATTAACGGGAAAAGCTTTTTACTTCGGTTTAATCGGGATGGCAGTTATTGGAGGGTTAAGCCTGTTACTGCTCGCACTTATTGGCGTGCAAGACTTTACCCCTCTCCAATACTCCATTTTTAAAGGTGTCTGGGCCGGTGTTCTAGCTAGCATTTTAGTAGTGCCTATGATTTTACTCGCGCTTGATCAAAACTAAGAGCCGGCTGATATATGAGCTATCAGCAACTCCTCTCAAGCGGTTCAATTGGTGGCCTAACACTCAAAAACCGTATAGTGCTTGCGGCTATGGGCTCAAACTACGCAGGTGCCGATGGACATGCCACTGAAAAACTACAAGCCTATTATGAAGAGAGAGCAAAAGGTGGTGCAGGTTTAATTATTCTAGAGACCTCCGCTGTCAGTTGGCCCTCTGGGGCATCAATGCCATTTATGTTGGGCTTTTCAAAAGATGAATTTATTCCTGATCTTCAATCACTCACCGGCAGAGTGCACAGGCATGGAGCCAAGATTGCAGCTCAGTTAAATCACAGTGGCAAAGTCGCTCAAGAAGATACCATTGCTGGACGTCAAATACCGGTGCCATCAGTTCCAGACAAGCAGCGCAGTGATCTTTTCCCTCTTCTGTCTCAGGCGGAACTGTCTTTGTTTATCAAGGGNGCTGGGCCTGATGGAAAAGGGCCTCGCTACAAAGTCCTTACCAGTGATGAGATAGCAGTTGAGGTGCAACATTTCGCTCGAGCTGCCAGACGGGCTAAACAATCAGGTTTTGACGCTGTCGAAATACATGCTGGCCATGGCTATCTAATTTCTAGCTTTTTATCGCCAGCAGTCAACAAACGAACTGATCATTACGGTGGAAGCTCCGAAAACCGAGCTCGTTTGTTAGTCGAAATAATAGAGGCTGTGCGGCTTGAGGTTGGGCCAAAATTTCCTATTTTGGTTCGTTTAGATGCCAAAGAATATCGCATTGAAAACGGGATNGTTCTCGACGACTTTTTGGTCACGGCCAAACTAGCAGAAGACGCTGGCGCTGACGCACTAGACGTCAGCGCTTACGGCAATACCAACAAAGGAATCGCCTTCACCGAAGCACCACTCGTGCATGAACCCGGCGGATTTATCCCTTTCGCTCGCATAGCAAAAAAGACTGTCTCCATTCCTATCATCGCTGTTGGCAGAATAGAACTNCAAGAGGCTGAAAAAGGTCTNTCCGCTGGAGATTTNGATTTTGTCGCTATGGGCAGAAAACTTTTAGCTGACCCTGATCTTCCAAACAAAATAAGCACTGGCGATACTCAGTTAGTTAGACCCTGCATCTATTGCTACATTTGTGTCAGTCAGATATTTATCAATCAACCCATGACCTGNGCTGTTAATGCCCGTTTAGGCAAGGAATATATGAATGAAAATATTATTTACTCCACAGCCCAGCAAAAAAACATACTAATCATCGGCGCTGGCCCGAGTGGTATGGAGGCAGCCAGACTNCTTGGCGAACAGGGNCATAAAGTACAGATATGGGACAGAGAAAAAGACATTGGCGGCACGGTCAGAGTTGCGGCATTGGCCTATGAGCCCAATGGTCGTCTTATAGATTATCTTAAAAACTCTCTCGATAACTTAGGTATTTCCATCTCGTTAAATACCGAAGCAACTCTTGATAACATAAATGCTATGGCACCAGACCAAGTAATAATTGCCACCGGCGCCAAGCGNAACGCACCTAAAATCAAAGGCACCCATTTACCCAACGTATTTGATGGAGAAGAAATGCGGGGCCTGCTGTTTGGAACCGACAAGCAGGCTGCCAAAAAATTGTCCGGCGTCTCTCAAGTTATGCTCACGATAGGTCGNTGGAGTCAGATGCTAAGAAGCATCTCGACACTTCGTGTNTTGAGTAAACTATGGATGCCCATTAAAGACCAGGTGACCATTATCGGTGGAGATCTTGTGGGCCTTGAATTGGCAGAATTCTTAATTGACCGAGGTCGCAAAATCTGTGTTTTAGAGCCATCACAAACGCTGGGTGCAAATCTTAGTATTGTGCGTCGATCTAGAGTTATACATTTACTGAAGGAGCATGGTTGCGAGCTTGTGACTAATGCAACCGTTGAACAGATTACAACAGCCGGCGTACATTATAAGACCGAGGATATAGACCATTTTCATCATTCCAAGCAGGTAATTATTGCTTTAGGCGCCACCTCAGATAGAACACTCTATGACCAAGTACAAACCACCGATATACCTGTCGTTCAAATTGGAGACTGCCGAGATGTGGGCTATATACATGGCGCTATGGCTGACGCTAGAGATGCTATATTGAAACTATAGGTGCGAAGGAGTAANCAAATTAGACATCAACAGATTTTAATTCCACATCTACTNTCGCTGTGCTCCAGAGGAGCAGTATTTTGTGTTGTTTTTTTCTGCGGAAACTTAAACGCTGAAGAAAGAGAGACCCTCCCCCCTCCCGTAAATGACTACTCAGAGGAGCGGGATAACTGCATCAACTTTGAGCCCACCAAACAGCCATTATTTGGTGACTTACATGTTCATACTAAATACTCCTTTGACTCCTATTTGTCAGGTCAGCGAAACGGTCCAGATAGCGCCTACAGATATGCCAAAGGCGAATCAATCATACTGCCAGGGGCTGACAATCAACAAACGGTTATAGCACAAATTCAAAGACCCTTGGACTTTACAGCTGTCACAGACCATGCAGAATTTCTCGGTCAAATAAGTGTCTGTACTGAAAATCCAAAAACTCTAGCCTATTGGTGGCCCCACTGCGTAATGACGCGCGCATCCAACCTCTGGATACAGTTACTATCTGCCTCTTGGTGGACTAATTTAGGCGGCCAACAAATCGGGCAAACAGAACGCTCTTTTGCNTGTACTCTAGGAGATTGCGACGCAGGACAATTGAGCTTTTGGTCCGATATCCAAGCTCAAGCAGAGCGTCACTATGACCGCTCTAGTGACTGTTCATTTACAACCTTTGTTGGCTACGAATACACCGATGCACCTGAACAAAAGAACATGCATCGCAATGTNATCTTNAGAAACGCCAACGTCACCAAACTGCCAATTTCAGTCTATGACAGTGGTCGCGGAAACTTCCCGGGGCTTTGGACAGAGCTTAGAAAGCAGTGTATTGACTCCGGTGTAGGTTGTGACGTTATGTCCATACCGCACAACCCCAACCTCTCTGCGGGCTTAATGTTTAGGGACCCCCTCAATGATACCGAACTTGAAAATCGTTTGTTTTTTGAGCCTCTAGTAGAAATTACTCAACATAAAGGTAGTTCAGAGTGTCGTTTCGATCGCTTACGTAGTCTTGGAGTCGGAACAGAGGACGAGCTCTGCGACTTTGAGCAAGTGGTTGCTGATAATTTGCATATGCTTGGATCTGTCAACGGCAAGATGCGTTCAGATCGAGGTAAGCAGGTTGATATTGAAGACTATNGTCGACGCAACATGCTGAGAAATGTTCTGAAGGATGGACTAGCNATTGAGCAAAGAGATGGAGTGAATCCCTTCATTATGGGCTTTATCGGCAGTACAGATACTCATAGCGCCACACCAGGAGGTGCAGAAGAAGATAATTACGTGGGCCATCTGGGCCGCCGAGACTCTGAATACCGCAATGTACAAGATCACTTTTTCGCCAATCCCGGCGGGCATACAGTTGTATGGGCTGAAGAAAACTCTAGNGATTCTATTTTCAATGCACTTCGGCGCAAAGAGACCTATGCCACTAGCGGCACTAGGCCCATTGTACGTTTTTTTGGTGGCGCTAATATCGATCATAATCTTTGTGACTCCCCAACAATGATTAAAGATGCCTATGCCCAAGGAGTGGCTATGGGTGGGAACATTTCCCTCGCTGAGGGTCAGCCTCGATTTTTTGTTAGCGCTCAAAAGGATTCAGGGACTGCAACGTCTTCTGGTAACGACCTGCAGAGAATACAAATTATAAAAGGTTGGGTAGATGCCAACGGTAACACCCATGAAAAAGTTNATAATGTAGCGGGAGACCCCAACAATGGTGCCTCCGTGAATCCACAAACATGTGAACCTCAAGGTATTGGATATAGTCAGCTGTGTACTGTGTGGAATGACCCTGACTTTAACTCCAATGAAAATGCCTTTTACTACACTCGTGTAGTTGAAAATCCATCTTGCCGCTGGAGTACACTCCAGTGTCAGGCTGCGGGGGTCAACCCTTTCGACANCAACTGCCCGACCCAAGCAGAGACCGCAAATCAGCGAAGTATAAATGCGGGTGCTAGTGGTGATGTCTACGGTAAATGTTGCATTAATCCTTTACTAGAGCCCTTTTATTCTCCAGTCATTCAGGAACGCGCTTGGTCCTCTCCCATATGGACAAAGACTCAGACTTCAATACGCACCGATGGTGACTCATGAGTAAACAATATGACTACATCATTGTCGGGGCAGGCTCTGCTGGTTGCGTTGTCGCCGAACGACTTTCTCGTGACCCCTCCAAAACGGTCCTATTGCTGGAGGCGGGAGGTAAAAATAACAGTATGCTACTTAGCGTTCCGCTGGCCGCAGCCGCGGTTTTAACCAACAAAAGCTTTAGCTGGTGCTACAACACTGAACCTGAAAAAAACCTCAACAACCGATCAATTAGCTGGCCCCGAGGTAAGACNCTGGGTGGCTCTAGCTCCATTAATGGAATGATATATATTCGCGGCCAACGTCAAGATTATGACTCTTGGGCAGCTCAGGGTAATCATGGCTGGTCTTTCGATGAGTTACTCCCCTACTTTATTCGTAACGAAAACAATAACGATCGAAGTGGACCTTATCATGGTAACTCTGGTGCCCAGTGGGTCGGTGATATAGCCCACGAGTTTGAAATGTCAGATACGTTTATAGAGGCGGCTATTGACAGTGGTATTCCCTTAAATAATGACTTCAACGGCCCTTCACAAGAAGGGGTTGGTTATTTTCAGGCAATGATCAAAAATGGCCGCCGTCAGAGCTCTGCCACTGATTATCTCAGCCTGTGTAAAAAACGTAAAAACTTCAACCTAATTACCAATGCGCTCACTGGCAAAATTATTGTCGATAACGGCGAGGCCATAGGCGTTCAATACCAGCATCGCAAGCAGCAAATTATTGCATACTGCAACCACGAAGTTGTTCTCTGTGGTGGTGCCATTAATTCACCACAACTTCTTGAACTATCAGGTATAGGTGATAGTACCCGGCTTAAAGATCTTGAGATAGACCTGGCTCATCATTTGCCTGGCGTTGGGGAAAACCTACAAGACCATTTAACGACTAATGTTTGCCAAAGTATGACCAAAGGCAAAACTTTTTATGATGAAATGCGCCCTCTTAGGTTCACTAAAAATATCTTTAGGTACTTCTTTAGAGGTGCTGGTCTCATGTCACTGCCTGCCGCCCAGGTAGGGATTTTTATGAAAACCAATGACGCCCTAGAAACCCCAGATGCACAGGTTCACTTTGCCGCAGCAGCCGGCTCGCTCAATAACTCTGGAGATATGGTACCCGTACCTGGAGTCACTGCGTCGGTTTGTATATTGCGCCCTACCAGTCGTGGATCAGTACATTCCATAAGTAAAGATCCCAACCAACACCCGGCGATAATTGCCAACTATCTCGATACTCAGGAAGATATGGACAGTATGTTAGCCGCCCTAAAAAAGACACGTGCGTTATTTCACAGTTCACTGTTTGATGAATTTGGTTGCCACGAGGAAACTCCCGGTAAATCAATCCAATCAGATGAGGGTCTTATTGAGTATCTAAGACAGCATTCTGTCACTGTTTATCACCCCGTGGGCACCTGTAAAATGGGGTCTGACTCAATGGCTGTTGTGGATGATCGTCTGAGGGTTCATGGCATTAAAAATCTACGCGTGGCCGACGGCTCGATCATGCCTAGCCTCATCTCAGGCAATACACACAGTTGTTGTGTCGTCATTGGCGATAAATGCGCGGATATGATCATAGAGGATCAAAATCGTCTCANCACAGCCGCAATTGATAGTTCACTAGTTGATCTGACNCAGATATCAATGTCTGATCTACTCAACCTGCAACGCCAAGCATTTATCAAGGAAGGTCATGTCAGCTATGAAACCAGAATAGACCGTCTTGATCGATGTATCGCTCTCCTAGTGGATAATCAAGATGCGCTCTGCGAGGCCATTAATAGTGACTTTGGATGTCGTGATCCCTTAGTCACCCAAATGTCAGATTTACTAACGTCTATTGCCGCCCTTAAAAATGTAAAGAAAAATCTCAAACACTGGATGAAAACTGAAAGGCGTAAAAGCCCTTTCCCAATGAACATTATCGGCGGTCGCTCAAGCGTGCATTATCAACCCAAGGGGATCGTAGGCATCATGAGCCCTTGGAATGTTCCGGTAAATGTTATATTTAGCCCCCTAGCAGATGTCCTTGGAGCAGGTAATCGGGCTATGATCAAACCATCAGAATTCACGCCAGCGACCTCAAATCTAGTTGCAAAGCTAATTGGTCAGTATTTTAACTCCAGTGAGATTGGCGTAGTTAACGGCGATGGCGCCGCAGGGGCCGAGTTTAGCGCGCTACCTTTTGACCATCTAATGTTCACAGGATCGGGCACCATAGGAAAGCTTGTCATGGCCGAGGCGGCAAAAAACCTTACTCCTGTCACATTAGAACTGGGCGGTAAATCACCGGTTATTGTCTCTGACAGCGCAGACCTTGCAGACTGCATTGAAAAACTCGTGGCGGGNAAAACATTAAACGCCGGGCAAGTCTGCATTACAGCCGACTACTGCTATATTCCAGAGACGTTTTTAGATGACTTTGTCTCTGGAATAAAAGACGTTTATAGCACTTACTTCTCCCGTTGTTTGGATAATGATGACTATGTCTCCATTATCAACCAACGACACTTTGAACGACTAAGTCACTACCTCAGGGATGCAGAAAACCGAGGTGCCCAAGTCATCAATTTAGGCAATCCCAACGAAGACTGGGTGAATAGCGATACCTACAAGATACCACTGCACCTTGTAGTTAATCCAACGGATGATATGTTGGTTATGCAAGAAGAGTTATTTGGTCCCATCTTGTGTATCAAAACCTACAGTGATATCAACACCTGTATCACTGAGATCAATCATCGGGCTCGACCTTTAGCTCTCTATTACTTTGGAAAAGACAAGGCTGAGCAGCAGCGTGTCATTGACAACAGTATTTCTGGTAACGTAACCATTAACGACATCGCAGTGCACTTTGCCTGTGACGACATTCCTTTTGGGGGCATAGGTCAGAGTGGTATGGGACAACTGCATGGACACGAGGGCTTTAAGACATTCAGCCATGCGAAAGGCGTATTCAAACAAGGTTTTATTAATCTGGCAAAAGCTGCCGGCACCTTGCCGCCGTACAGCGACAAGGCCCGTAAAATGATCGCAGGTGTCATTAAAAAATAATCTCCATACCTATTTCTGTGATTTATCCCAATAACCATCTCTAAGTGCACGCTTATAGAGCTTGCCTGTGGGTAATCGCGGTAGCTCTAGTTGGTAGTCAATAGATCTGGGTACTTTTTGCCTCGACAAATGCTGGCCAAGATACTCAAGCAGCTCATCGGTTAACGACTGATCACCCGTTATGCCATCAATTGGTTGAATCACCGCTTTGACCTCTTCGCCAAAGTCAGCATTAGGCACACCAAATACAGCTGCATCAGCGACTTTAGGGTGCGAAATTAAGATGTCTTCACTCTCTTGAGGATAGATATTCACACCGCCGGAAATAATCATAAAAGCTTTGCGGTCTGTCAAAAATAGAAAGCCATCTTCATCCACATAGCCCACATCACCTACCGTAGTCATTTCACCGCTAGGGGACGTGGCCTCAGCAGTCTTTTCTGGGTCATTGAAATAACGAAATTCTGAGCCATTGGCAAACCAAAGCGTTCCCGGTTGGCCCTTGGGTGAAGGATTCATTTCATCATCTAGAACAGACAGCTCACCCGCGACAACTTTCCCAACAGTGCCTGGATGTGCCAACCATTCATGGGAATCGCAAACTGCAAAACCAAGTCCTTCTGTGGCGCCATAGTACTCATGGATAATCGGGCCCCACCAGTCAATCATTTGCCGCTTAATTATCTCAGGGCATGGAGCAGCCGCATGCACTGCAAACTCCATAGATGATAAATCGTATTGCTGCCTCTCCTCATCGCTAAGTTTTAGCATACGGCTAAACATTGTGGGCACCAGTTGTGAGTGAGACACCTGATAATGTTCAACTAACCGAAGATACTCAACGGGATCGAAACGCTCCATAATGACAACCGTAGCGCCTCGCCGAATCGCCAAATTGATCGCTGCCTGGGGTGCCGAATGGTACAAAGGTGCGGGCGACAAATAAACCATATCATCTCGGTACCCTAATATGCCCTCCAAGAACTGAAATACAGGTAATACGCTATCTGGGGCCTGACCTGACAAAGGTCGAATGATGCCCTTAGGCCGCCCAGTAGTGCCTGATGAATAAAGCATGGAATGCCCTAGTAACTGTTCATCAATCGGGGTCGGCGGGAACGCTTTGAGAGCTTGAGAATAACTAATCATACCCTCAGGTAGACTCAAACTGTCACTATCGACCACTAACACTTGCTCAATATTGGGGCATTCAGCCAAAGCCTCAACTGCCACCTCAAGTTTAGCGGGTGACACAAATAACACTTTAGATTCTGAATTATTAATGATGTAAGCCGCCTCACTTGCCGTGAGATAGGAATTGATGCAGGTATAGAAAAGACCTGATCGCTCACCCGCGCCACAAANCTCCAAATAATACTCATTGTTTTCCATGAACATTGAGTAATGGTCACCAGCAACAAGTCCNTGGGACTGTAAATAATGCGCTACGCGATTCGATCGCGCCTCAAACTCTTCGTATGAAACGCTGACTCCAGTAGATGCCATAATGAAGGCGGGCCGATCTGGACATTGTTGTGCATATTTCTCTGCGTACATTGAATCCCCTCAGCTATTATTGTCATTAGTTTAAAAGTAGNTTCTCAACAGACTATAGGTTGCTAAAAAGATCATATCAATCACTAAATAAACATTATGTGACCTAGATACTTTCTAACATAAAGCTCTATTGGTCAGCAAGATGAAGAAACACAGGCACCTCACCGCCACCATCCACTTCAAGCGAAGCCCCAGAAACATAGGCTGCCTGTTGAGATGAGAGATACATACAGGCATCGGCAATATCTGTGGGTTCGGCCATGCGCTTGAGTGGTAACATTTGAGCAACCTTAGCAAAACCCTCAGGACCCCCATAGTGCTCAATGCCGGCGTCGTGGTGCACTAAGCCAACAATAATCGCATTCACTCTGACCCCAGGGCCCCACTCTTGAGCTAATGATTTGGTGGCACTTAACAAGCCTGCTTTGGCTGCCCCGTAGGCGGCGGTGCCCGGCGAAGGTCTGGCACCACTCACACTGGCAATATTGATAATGTTGGCAGATTCTTTGGTGGCAGACATTGCACTGTACGCCATTTGTGAGAGCACTAGAGGTGCTACCAAATTGAGTTGGATGATTTTGTCTGTAATGACCGGGCTTGCGGTTGCAGCTTCTACTGGAGGGCTACCACCGGCATTGTTCACCAAAATATCTAAACGACCCGTTTCAGCCATACACTGGTCAATGACTTTTTGAGCCTGAGCCGCTTCGCGAATATCTGCTTTGACAAAAACTGCACTTCGACCGTCTGCCTCAACCGGTTTTGAAGGCTCTCGACGGCCACAGATAACGACATTAGCTCCCGCACACAAGTAGGCTTCAGAAATTGCTCGACCAATGTGGCCCGCACCCCCGGTGACAATAACCGATTTGTCTTTATATTCACCCATATTTACGTTCTCTACCAATACTTTTGGCGCAAAAACCCTGAGCCCGATGCTCAAGATAGCCTAAATAATAGCACTGCAAGCCCCTAAACCATTACTGCATATGGACTAACTCGCAGCCTAAGTACCCATGAGAGAGTTTATAGTGGTCCTAGAGGTGATAGAATTCCGTCAGGTTCTGAACCATAACAAACATTGAGGACGGACACATGAGCGTTACAGTATTTAGTCACCCAAAGGACTTACTCGAGGCAAAAGGTATAGTGTTAGGGCCAACTGACTACATCACTATAGACCAGCAGAGAATCAACCAGTTCGCTGAAGCCACTGGCGACCACCAATGGATCCATGTAGATGAAGAACGCGCCGCTAAGAGCGATTTTGGGGCCACTATTGCCCATGGCTATTTAACTCTGTCTTTGGCGAGCTTTTTCCTTCCTCAGATGATGAAAGTCGACAATGTGACCATGGGGATTAATTACGGTACCAATAGCGTTAGATTTCCCGCAGCTGTGCGGGTTAACTCAAGACTTAGAGGCCGAGGTGAGATTATCGAGGTCGATGAAGCAAAAGGTGGTATTCGCTCCGTGGTGCGTATCACTATTGAATTAGAGGGTAGCGACCGTCCCGCCTGTGTATTAGACACAATCAGCCTGTCATATAGCTGAGCTAATCCCCATGGATCAAGCGTTTAGAGTTTAAACACTCGTAGGGCGTTATCACGCAAAAACTTGGGCCAAACTTCGTCTTTAAATGGAACCTTAGGCATGTCAGAAAAAATCCGCTCTAGGGACAACCCCATAGGGAAGTAACCCGCATACATAATTTTGTCGGCACCGCGAGTATTAGCGAACTTAACAATGTTCTCAGGGTAGTGTTTCGGTGCAAAAGCACTGGTCATGTAATACAGGTTGGGGTACTTGAGCATTAGCTTCCAGGCAAGATCTGTCCAAGGTTCTCCTCCGTGGCGCATTACTACCTTAAGCTCAGGGAAAAACCAACATATCTCATCTAAGTGCTCGACTTTTTGCGGCTCCATGGGAATACGTGGGCCTGGCACACCCACGCAGGGACAAAAGGCAATATCTAAATCAATACAGGTCACAAAAATGGGGTACCAACGCTTGTCGCTCAAAGACACCTGAGGACACAAACCGGAGGGAAAAGCAGTAACGGCTTTAATATCGTATTTCTCTTTCAGCCGCCGGATCTTGCGTACTTCTTCCATGCCGTTGTTTGGATTACAGTCATAACACCCAAAAAACCGATCTGGGTGTTTAGTTACCGCCTCATTTTGAGATTCAAACTGCCCCTCATCCACACCCACCATGGCTTGGGCAATACCAAACTCATCCATTTTCTCAATCGTATACGCCAAGTAATCGTCCTGCTTGCCCGTATTAGGAACATCTTTAAACATATACTGGGCAGGCATTTGAAACATTTGCCGACTTTCTTCATCCATCAACAAAGGCTTAATAAAGTCATAGTAGTTTGACGTTTCTTGGTTAGGTACCGACAACATTAAGTCAATAATTCCAATATTCTCAGGCATCGCCATGGGGTTTTCTCTTGTTTAGGGGCACTTATCTCACCCGGTGCGTGTATTCATGAAGCTTACAATAGCAGACATTAATACTTATTCTTAAAAACATTTGTATTGCAATGTTTTATTATACCTTAAAATAAGAAAGTATGTTTCTTATTAAACTTGCCTTTCTCTTCCTTCCCAATAGGGGTCGCGTAGCTTTCGTTTATAAAGCTTGCCGTTGGGATCGCGTGGTAGCTCCGGCAGGTAATCAATACTTTTTGGTAACTTCATTTTGGCTAACCCTTTGGCGCAAAAAGCGAGGATATCTTCATGCAGTTCATTGGATTCCGCTGCCGTGGATATTAGTTGAACGGCGGCTTTAATCTCTTCGCCCCAATCATCATTAGGAATACCAAATACTGAACAATCTGCTACCTGTGGATGTGTTATGAGCACATTTTCAATTTCTGCTGGGTAAATATTAGCGCCACCGCTGATGATCATATCGATCTTTCGGTCGCACAAAAATAAAAATCCTTCATCATTCAGATAACCAATATCACCGGCGGTAAAGTAGTCGCCGACACGGTCTTTCTCGGTCTTTTCTTTATCTCCTTTGTACTCAAACTTACTAAGATCACTCATCAGCATATAAATGGTGCCCTGCTCTCCTGGAGGTTGTTCATTACCTTCGTCATCATATATTTTGACGTCGGCTGTGGGCCAAGGCCGTCCTACAGTGCCTGGATGCTTCAACCAGTCTTCAGAATTAACTAGTGTTCCACCGCCCTCTGTGGAGGCGTAATACTCATAAACACAGGGGCCCCACCAGTCAATAATGTCACGCTTTACATCTGGCGGACATGGCGCTGCGGTATGCAGCATATGGCGCATGCTTGAAACATTAAAGGCTGTCCGTTTAGCTTCGGGCAATTTATGCAGTCTAACCATTTGGGTTGGTACTAAATGGGCAGTGGTAATACGGTAGCGCTCTACCGCCTGCAACATCTTTTCAGCATCCCAAGTATCATGCAGTACAACCATATGACCATAGTGTAGTGAATTGGTGGACCAGTTCATGACTGCGGTGTGATATAGAGGTGAACCACAAAAATGAACATTGTCGTTGTGAGGCTGTATCCCAAATAACATCAACAACATGGCCATCATGGTAGCTGCGCTATCTGGGTCAATTTGCATCATCGCTCTGCGCACGCCCTTAGGTTTGCCCGTAGTACCAGAGGTATAAAACATCACCATGCCTGCACGGCGATCTGCGGGCATTGCATCAGACTGCCCTGCAATAAAAGTGGCCAATGTTTGATAGCCTTTGATATTACCTAGGGTGATGACCCCGTGCCCTGAAAACTTAACTGATTCAATGGCTGCAATCGCGGTATCTGCAATAGATTTAGAACAAAAGAATGCTTTGGCATTGCTGTCTTTTAAAATATAAGCCACTTCGGGCGCTGCGAGATGCCAATTAAGAGGTACCAAGTAAAAACCGGCTTGGGTTACTGCAAGATGGAGGGCAATATACTCCGCGCAGTTAGGCAACATGGCGGCAACAGAATCTCCCGGTTTAAGGCCCATAGATCGCAACCCATGAACGATCTTGTTGCACAGGCAAAGCAACTCTTTGCGACTCCACTCTTTGCCCTTGGGATCTACCAAGGCTATTTCTTCAGGGGCCTGTTGCGCGAAATTCCAAAAACCGAGTTGTTGATCAACATTGAAGTTCATGATTTAGATCTCTTGGTTAATTGAGAGATGGGTAATCCAAATAGCCTTTAGCGCCTGCGCTATAGAGGGTTCGACCATCCATTCGATTCAGTTCGGCACCGGTTTTAAGTCGTTCAACCAAATCGGGGTTGGCCACGAACCATCGACCAAAGGAAACTGCGGCAGCACTCGCGTTGGCGACTACTTGCTGAGCTTCATTTAGGTTATAACTGTCATTGACGATAATTGGCCCGTTAAAGTGGGTGCGCGCCAAATCGATGTTATCAATGCCCGTTGATGCCATTCGAATAACATGCAAATAGGCTAAATTTAAGGGGTCTACTGCTGTTAATAAGGCCGTAAATGTCTCTACAGGATTGTCATCCTGTAAATCATTAAAGGGATTACCTGGACAGATACGCATGCCCACTCGATCAGCCCCATCTACACTGGCCATGGCGTTAAGGACCTCTAGTACCAATCGCAGTCGATTATCCAAACTACCGCCATATTCGTCTTCACGTTGATTGGTACCAGTGGATAAAAACTGAGCCATCAAATACCCGGAGGTGCAATGTAATTCAACACCATCAAATCCAGCATCGAAGGCATTTTGTGTCGCCTGCCGATGCTCTTCTATAATTCCTGGGATCTCATCCGCACTTAACGCTCTAGCCAATGGCATATCGACCATACCCTCTTCTGTAAATATCTTTTCATGACACTGGATAGCTGAAGGAGCTACGGTTTCTGCGCCCACTGCTTTGTTACTAACACCCCCAACACGACCACAATGCATAATCTGACATACGATCTTTCCACCCTGTCCATGAACACCATCAGTCACTTCACGCCAGGCCTCAATTTGTGCCTGATTATAAATACCCGGGGTACGGCAGTAACCTTTGCCATTGACGCTTGGGTGAGTCCCTTCAGTAATGACTAAACCTGCAGAAGCTCGCTGACTGTAGTAGTCAACGTGCAGTTGAGAGACGCAGTCATCGATCCCAGCACGACTTCTTGTCATAGGCGCCATGACTACTCGATTTGCTAGATTAATACGACCCAAGTTTACGGGGGTAAAAAGAATTTCAGAATGACTCATTTTTCGCGCTATTCCTTACCTTATTTTTATTTTGGGGACATCTGTTGTCCCACGCATAGTGACTAAAAACTCGTCTAATGGCGCAGGTAATGCCACCTCTGCCTCTTCGCTGCTGGGAGGGTTGTCCCAGAATTTCTGCCAACTTGGCCATAGATCATGATAGGCCCCCGCGTAAGGCTCGCGATCGGGCCACCGCATCTTGTTATCGCCAACCGGAGGTTTATTAAGGTCTGTTGCATACCAGTAACAGGGTAAACGACGGCGAAAGTACCATCGACCATCGATACGCTCATAATCATCCCAGTAAATCATCTGCATGATGACCCACTCACCATCTGTCTCATGTTCATTTTTCGAATAAACCACGCCAATAGCGCGGTCAGAAGTTTTGAACTCAATGATGTGATTACCAATATGATGGGATGTTCCAGTGAACTGTAATCTTAAGGTGTCATCCAGCCAGTGTTTTAAATAAGAACGTCCAACCTTATCTCGACTGACTCTGATATCTTCAGCAAAAAGATTAACGTGAGCATCAAGATCACGCATATCCAGTGATAGCGAATACTTTGCCGCCAACTGTCTTATCTCATCTAAGGACTCCAATCTATCGATACGAGTGGTCAAATCTTTATCCATTAGCATTCCTCTCTATCATCATTCTATTAGCTGCTGCCAAACCGGCCTGACGACCACTAAATGTAGCATCCCCAACTGACATTCCAGATGCATAGCCTTCTCCGCGCCTTGGTATGCCACATGCCGTACGACCAATAGCATAAAGACCGCATACAGCCTCACCATTAGCTTTAAGTACCTCTCCAGAAGGCAAGGTATCCAAACCTCCGAGCGTAAAATAGGGAAAAAACGCACCACGCCCGGGAGTCACGTCGAGGGCTACGTAGGGTGGCTCAATGGCCTTTAGCCAGCGAGCGTCCTTGTGAAAAGCATAGTCCACCCCCAGCTCAACACTTTTATTGTAGTCTCTGATGGTAGATTGCAACTGCCCCTGGGGTAAATTTAAATCTGACTCGAGTTCTAGTACAGAATCCGCCGTGGCTACTACATCCGCATTGAGATAGGACTCAGTCTCATAGTTACCGTAGTCTTCAACTCCGAGAATCAAATAAACTCGTTCACCGGGCTGACGCAAAATTAGGCTACCAACCCGCCCGTGATAGCTATCCTCGTTCACAAAACGCTGCCCCTGGCTGTTGATGAATAGTCCATAGGTGAGCGATGCTGGGGGATAAAAGGGTAAGCTAACGAAGCCTTCATGCATGTTAATGGCCTGACCTCCCACGCCCATGCCCATTAAAATGCCAGCCCCAGTATCTCCAGGGTTCCCTATGGGTACCGTGCACTTAGTCAGTTCAGGTGCGTAATGTTCCACCATCTTCTGGTTCATGACAAAACCACCTGTGGCTAAAATAACCCCAAATAGGGCTTTGACATATCGCTCTTGCATATCGATACGCACCTTCACCCCGACAACCACTTGCTGCTGGTCAATATCATCAACAATAAGAGCCAAAGCACGACTATTAAGGTGGATAGGGATAGACCGTTCGTTCAGTCTGGCGCCCAAGGTTTTCATTAAAAGGGGACCGCCGTTATCTCCTGTGACCTGAAGGTTATGGCCCCTAGGTGCGGGTGAAGCCAACGTGTTATAGGGATAGGCATTTTCGCCGCCAGTGTAAAGTAGGCAGTCATCAGTCAATGCCATAATAGCCCGATGGGGGTACTCAGAATCCTTGAATGGCACCCCTTGCGTGACTAACCAATCAAAATGATCGGTACTACCCTCTACATACGCTTCTATTTTTTCTGCATCTGCCTGAGGTCCCGCTGCAGCTGTCAAAAATTCAGTCATTCCTTGCTTGGTATCTTTGTGCCCGGTCGCCTTTTGTACTCGTGTTCCGGCGCCCAGATAAACCTCCGCTGATGATAGTGCCGTGGAACCGCCAATATCTGATGCTAACTCAAAAATCATTACACTAGCGCCCGCATCATGGGCACTCAGCGCAGCGCAGGCCCCGGCTCCACCACAACCTATAACAATCACATTAGCCTCAAAGTCCCAGTAATCAACACTTGATGCTTGAATAGGACTGGTTGGGAGTACTTGGTCTGTTGCCATGGTTACCTTTNTNCGNAAAATTNGNTCNAATTATTGATNCTACTTACGNATGGGGTTAACCGTAACCTGAAGCCCCNCGCCTCTNTGCTCTATTTCTTCGAACAGTCGTTCGTAGGCTGTNNGCTTAATTTTCCAAGTATCNTTGATACGCACATAATCGTCGGTATACAGCGCCGTNCCNCGCAGNGTGGTATTGTCTTTAAGNTTGATAAAAGTATCTGTGAGATACCAAATACCCGTCGCTGAATCACCCGTTACGGTAATTTCAGGGTGATGACCATTGTGAACACCAAATTTTTTCTCGGTAATTGAGCGACGATAAAATGTTTCCAACTCAGACCATCCGTTTAGCGTAAATTCGTAATTGCCACCCTTAAAATATGCCGAAGCATCAGTGGTAAAGCAGGTTTCTAGCCCTTCATAATTTGCGGTATCAAGGAACCGAAAGTAGCGAGCTTTAAGTTGTTGGATATATTCGATGGCTTCAAGATCGAGCATAATAGGTCCCATTAATCTTGGTATTGGTTGATATGTTTCGCCGATTGGTAAGCCATAGTCATGGCTGGTCCAAGTGTTGCTCCTGGACCCGGATATGTTGATAGTATAGCCGCTGAGCAGTTACCCACCGCATACAAACCCTCAATCCGCTCTCCATTCTCATGTAATACCTGAGCATTGACGTCTGTAGCTAAACCACCAAGAGTACCAAAGTCACCGGCCTCGATTCGCATGGCATAAAACGGCCCTTCATCAATAGCCGCCAAGCATGGATTTGGCTTAATTTCAGGGTCAGCATAGTATCGATCATATTCTGCATCTCCCCGCTGAAAATCTTCATCGATGCCTGTTTTGGCGTAATGGTTCATCTTATTGACAGTGTCCTCAAGCCCCTCCGGATCAATGCCCATATGTACGGCCAATTCAGTAATGGAGTCTGCCTTACCCACAAACCCTTGGTCGTACCATTTTTTGGGAATTGTCCAATCAGGTTTCATCGAAGCGGTCATTAACGGCCCGACAATGTAATCACGGCGAAATCTAGAATCAAATATATGGTAGGCAGGGGCACAGGGGTTCTCATCACTGTGCGCCTCAAATAAACGCTTTTGAAAGGCCATGTAATTCTGTGACTCATTGGCAAAACGAACGCCTTTGGTATTGACCACGCAGGATCCTGGAAAGGACTTCTCCATGATACTGAGTCGCGGCATTGGCTCATCAGGTACACACAGAGTCGTGGTCCACCAAGCATCATTCATTAATCGTGTAGCAGCCCCTAATTTAAGCCCTGCCGTTAAAGGATCACCCGTATTGGTATGGGCTCCAGCACTCCACTCAACATTGGTTGGACTAGGTAGATACTTCTCTCGCAATTCCTGGTTGCGTTCAAATCCACCGGCGGCCAGGACAACTCCATTGCGCGCATGCACTCTAATATTTTTACCGTCGCGCGTTACCGTCGCTCCCACTACACGACCATTCTCTTCAATTAGGTCTACCATTGGACTGTTAAACCAAACGGGAATATTGCGCTCTTTAACAGACAAGTAGAGTCGAGCCACCCCAGCACTACCACAGGCCAAGCGCCGAGAAATATTTGTGCGCAGACGCCAAGGGATATCAAAGAGATAGTTCAGCACCATACTCATGGTGAGCTTTTTCCAACCAGGGAGCTTTAACATCAGGACTTGAGCTTCTACTTGAGTGAAGTGAATAACACCAAACATGCGCATCATGTGATGACTATAGGTCATTCTTTTATACTCTGACCCTAGTTCCGAGGCGTTAATTGGCGTCGGTTCGAGCGACCTATGACCGGGCTTAGCACCTGGGAGACTGGAGTAGTAATCAGGGTAATGATCCAAGGATTCATAACGCACATGGGAGCAGTTATGCAGAAAGTCGACCATTTTTGGGCCATTTTCTAAATAGCTTTCC
This sequence comes from Rhodospirillaceae bacterium, assembly GCA_002708305.1. Classification (GTDB taxonomy): domain Bacteria; phylum Pseudomonadota; class Alphaproteobacteria; order Thalassobaculales; family Thalassobaculaceae; genus UBA7326. The sequence continues at coordinate 22,839 of PANE01000023.1, read as the reverse complement.
ACCAGTTCAGGAGGAATATCCTCTCCTTCGAGGGTGTGTTTTAGGTATTCGCGGGCTTCATCAAGACTATCCTCAGCACCGGCTTCTTGAGCATAACGGTTACAAGGGATCCAGATACCACCCCCCGATGTTGCACTGGTGCCACCGATTTTATCGGCTTTTTCGATAACCAAGACATCTTTGCTACCCATCTCATGATTGGCCACCGCAGCAGTCAAACCTCCATTTCCTGAGCCTACCACCAGAACGTCAACGATATGGTCCCAACTAGCGTCTTGATGATCCACTTTGCAATCTCCTTTACTGTTAGAAAGCCCTGTATAACGATCAACTAAGGGTTTATGGAATTCAATCTATCATATAAAACATTTTAATCGCAATGTTTATTTTAAGGCCCTTTTTACCGCGTTTTAGCTCATAATAAACCCATGATAATTGGACGAATAAACCAGCACTTTGAACGCATGCCCTTAAGGTCAATGCTATTTGCCGGATTATTGATATTAGGTGTTAGCCGCATACTAACTTCTCCGCTCCCTACTGTAATAATAGACGCTGAACTCATAGAGCAACGAATTGCTAGCTGGTCAGTTCAAATGGAGCAGGCTCCGGATGATGATCAACTTAGTCTTATTATTGAGCAGACCACCAGAGAGCAAGTACTTCTCAAGGAAGCGTTTAATCGCAACTTGCAAGACCTCCCTCAAGTGAAGAGACGTTTAGAGCAGCTGGCAAATATAGCAATGCAAACAGAGTCTAAAGAATCCGACCTTACGGACTTAATGATCATCAAACAGCTCAGAGAGCAGGCCCTGCGGTCAGATCCTGTAATCCACAACTTTTTGAGGAGCTCGATGATTATGACTCTAGAAAGAGCATTGCCACCGATAAGTATTTCTCAAAGCGACATCGCGGAATACTACCGTACTCATCAATTGGAGTTCACTTATCCTGAGAGACGTTCCATCAATCATGTTTTTATTGCTAAATCGGCGGCTAACAATGCCCCTGAAATTTCTACCTTACTAGAGGAACTGATTAATCTAACGATTGATTACCCAAACGCATTGAAAGCGAGTGATCGTTTTTATGGGGCTAAATCCCTCGCTCCGAAGACCTACGATGAGATGGCGGGTATTTTTGGCCATCAGTTTGCTGAGACCACATGGAAGTTACCACAACATCATTGGTCGCAGCCTATTTCATCTGCCTTTGGTGAGCATCTGGTTTGGGTAGAAAGTATTTTACCGCTAAAACAGTTGAGCTTAGAGGAAAGCTCAAGTGAGATAAATACTAAGTTGGCTGACCAAAAGCGTCAGTCCCTGTTGCAAGACGCAACAACCCAACTCATCGGCAGCTACCAGGTTATTATTGAATACCCCTACGGGCATTAAGCTCTCTGGCTCGACACAGGGACTATTTCGCCAGTCATATAACTTGAATAGTCTGAGGCTAGGAACATCATTACATTCGCCACCTCCCAAACTTCAGCAGCTCGACCAAAAGCTTCTTTTGATGCCAGCTCCTCAAGTAACTCAACTGGTGTGGTCTTTTTCAGAAAGTCATGAAAAGCAATAGAGGGGGAAACTGCATTAATACGAACACCAAAATCAGCTGCCTCTAGTGCGGCACACCGTGTTAACGCCATTACACCCGCCTTTGCAGCCGCATAATGGCACTGTTCTTTCTGCGCTCGCCAGCCAAGCACTGAGGCATTATTAACGATCACACCGGTACCGCGGGCCTGCATCTTTTTTAGCATTGCCCGCATCATGCGCATAGTGCCATTCAAAGTCACATCTATCACGCTAGACCACTGATCATCAGACATTTCCGTCAACATGACTGTTCCACCAAGCCCAGCATTATTAATTAATACGTCAACCCCATCGAGCTGTCTCTCCCCGTAATCCACAAGCGCCTGAACATCCTCTTCTCGGGTGACGTTGCATAGCTTAGGGTAAATGGCGTCTAAACCTGTTTCAGCTTTAAGCGCTTCTACAGCTTTGGTTAAACGACCTTCATGAATATCACTAATAACAATACTTCTGGCACCTTCTTCTGCAGCGCGCTTGGCTGCAGCAAAACCAATTCCAGCACCAGCGGCAGCAGTAATCATTACAGATTTTTCCTGAAGTAAATTGTGCCCATTGACATAGGGTGGTGCTGATTTTAAAGCCATAGTATTACTCCTAAATAAAACACTATTATCTTATCCTCTGGGCTCTCTTGGCATACCTAGAGCGCGCTCTGCGATCAGGTTGCGTTGAATTTGATTAGTGCCCCCATAAATGGTGTCAGCTCGAGAAAATAAATACATGGATTGCAGGCTGTTCAGTTCGTAAGACTTTCCTTGAAGCAACTCACCTTCAGGTCCCATAACATCCATGGCCAGCTTCCCCAAGTTTCGATGCCAGCTAGACCAATATAATTTATAAATCATTGCTTCTTTTTGTAATTGACCGTCACCCTGCTCCGAAGACAGTATACGTAAACTGTTATAGCGCATAATTTTTAGCCCAATATGAGCCTCGGCAATTCGCTGTCTGATCTGGGGATTTCTGGCTGATCCATTAGTCTTGGCCAGGGATATAACTTCATCTAATTCGTTTTGAAATAACATCTGTTGCCCGAGCGTAGAAACCCCGCGCTCAAACCCCAAAAGCCCCATAGCCACCTTCCAACCATCACCGGACTCACCGACGAGATCGTCATCCAAACACTCAGCATTATCAAAAAATACTTCATTGAACTCGCTAGTGCCCGTTAGCTGTTTTATTGGCCGCACCGTGACCCCGGGTTGGTCTATAGGTACCAAAAAGAACCCTAAACCGCGGTGACCGGTAGATTTAAGATCGGTTCGGGCTATCACAAAGCAGTAATCTGACTCGCGAGCCAATGAAGTCCATACTTTTTGTCCTGTAATCTGCCATTGCTGAGAGGTCTCATCAAACACAGCTTTAGTTTTAACATTAGCCAAGTCTGAGCCTGCATTGGGTTCAGAGTAACCCTGGCACCAAAAAGTCTCTCCTTTTAAAATTCCTGGCAGGTAGCGGTCTTTTTGAGATTGACTACCAAATGCGATCAGTGTTGGGCCAACGAGTGTTTCGCCTATATGCCCGGCTCTACCCGGACCCTGTGCCCTTGCATACTCTTCATTAAAAATAACTTGCTGCTCTATGGATGCATCACGACCACCAAACTCCGTAGGCCAGCCAATACAGGTCCAACCTCCTTTATAGAGTTTTTGCTCCCAGGCTTTTCTTTCTTCGACTAAAGAATGCTGATCTCCGGGGCCCCCTCGACCACATATGATGTCAAATTCCCCGCACAGGTTGTTGGCTAACCAATTCGCAATTTCTTGCCGGAAAGACTCATCCTGGGGGCTAAAATCCAGCTTCATGATACCTCCCGCTGATCTAGCAAAAGAGCTGCGAGTCTCTCTCGATGATAATCAGGGGCTCCCAGAAATATCTCTGTGGACTTCGCCCGCTTAAAATACAATTGAATGTCATATTCTGCAGTTATACCCACACCACCATGGAGTTGGATGCCCACTCCGGCATTATGAAAAAAACTATCACTTCCATATGCCTTAGCAATACTTGCCGCTTCTATCAGTGCGTCAGCATCTTCAGATTGATTCAAAAACTGATCAGCAACACAGGCAGCGTGGTAAACCGCTGACCGGGAGGCTTCAACCTTAACCATCATGTCTGCACACTTATGCTTTATCGCCTGATAAGATGCTATTGGCCGTCCAAACTGAACCCTTTCGGTGATATACGCTAGAGTGGAGTCTAAACACTGTTGAGAACCTCCTAGTTGCTCAGCAGCCAAACCAATTCTTGCTAGATCCAAAATGTTTTGAAGTTCTGCCCAAGCTTGGCCTTGTTCCCCCATTACTGCATCGCCATTTAGGATTACGTTATTGAGAATTACCTGCCCCTGCGGACGTGTTTGGTCTATTGTTGGTAGCCATTCTCGGGTTATGCCAGAAGTCTTTGCAGGGAGAATAAACAGGCTTATCCCCTCTTCTCCCTGGGTTCCCTCTTCTCGCGCTGCAAGAACTAAAATATCTGCACTGTGCCCATTTGGCACGAACCGGTAGGTCCCATTTAAACAATAGCTACTGTCCTGCTTTTTGTAGCTCGTTTGAACACTCCCTGAATCCCAGCCACCTGTCTCACTGGTATAGGCGATGGTGGCTGTCTTCCCCGCTAGAATCTGAGGTAAAAAGGCAGTTTTCTGCTGCTCTGTGCCGGCAACTAAGAGAGCATTAACACCCAGGCAAATTGACCCATAAAACGGCGAGCAGCAGAGATATCGGCCCATTTGCTCTAAAGTTGCCACTAGTTCTACGTAGCCGAGGCCCAATCCACCATAGTTCTCAGGAATCAGCAGACCTTGCCAGCACATTTCATTACAGATGCGCTTCCAAAAGTCAGGGTCATAACCTAATTGAGTATCCATAAACTGACGTACTGCGGCGCTGGGGCAATTTTTCACTAGAAAAGCCTCTGCGGTATCGCGGATCATTATTTGCTCGTCAGTAAACTTAAAATCCATAGCTTGCCTTTACTTACCTATGCCAATCAGACTAACAATTATTCCTGTATTAGGTGCCATACACCTTTTGTGCTGGTCTCTCTCGAGACATCAGTTCTTGGACCACACCACCTATCTCATCCGCTTGCCACTTGGCACCCTTATCAATAGGGGGAGTTGATCGCCAGCCATCGGCCAATGATATCTCTCCACCTACTGCTTCAAATAAACGCCCAGTGCAGTCCGCGGAATGTGCAGAGCCAAGCCATACCACCAAGGGCGCAATATTGGAGGGGTCATAGTGATCAAAACTACCGTCCTCTGGTTTTTTCATCATATCTGCAAAAGCATCTTCACTCATGCTCGTTCGTGCAGCGGGCGCAAGGCCATTGACGGTAATACCATAGCGTCTAAGCTCAGCTGCCTGATTTAGGGTGAGAGATGCAATCCCGCCCTTTGCGGCCGCATAATTACTCTGCCCGATAGAGCCATTTAATCCAGCGCCTGAGGACGTATTAATAATGCGAGCATCAACCTTGTGACCTTGCTTAAACTGGTCTCGCCAGTAATGCACCGCGTGACTGCTGATACAGAAATGACCTTTTAAATGCACCGCTATCACCTGATCCCACTCTTCCTCTGTCATGGATGCAAACATTCGGTCACGACAAATACCCGCATTGTTGACTACGCCATGGAGGTCACCAAAATTTGCTATGGCTTCACTGACAATAGATGCTGATTGTTCATAATTGGTGATATCTTGGTTGTTCGCTATGGCTTGACCCCCTGTATTTTGAATATCAACAACGGTTTTTTGCGCAGACTGAGCATTAATATCATTAACCACTACCTTGGCCCCGGCAGCACCAAACGCCAAAGCATACTCTCGCCCTAAGCCCCCGCCAGCACCAGTTACAATAATTACTCGTCCATCACAAATACCACTCATCTGTTCAATTCCTATTATCGATCAAATTGTTAAAGTTACTCAGCTACTGCTGGTAACCATTAGAGTCGTTCAATAATTGTCACGTTAGCTTGGCCCCCACCTTCACACATCGTCTGGAGTCCATAACGACCATCTCTGCGCTCTAACTCGTGCAACAGGGTAGTCATTAACTTAGTGCCTGTAGCACCCAAGGGATGACCCAATGAAATGGCGCCACCATTAACATTGGTTTTGTCTGGGTCATACCCTGTCTCTGCCAACCATGCCATGGGTACTGGCGCAAATGCCTCATTAATTTCAACGAGGTCAATATCATGAATACTCATACCTGCTTTTTTTAAAGCGTGTGCAGTCGCTGGAATCGGTGCTGTAAGCATCCAAATAGGATCTGCACCACGAACAGATATATGGGCTATACGCGCTCGTGGTTGAAGGTTGTAGCGCTTTAAGGCATCTTCAGATACCACTAAAACTGCGGAAGCCCCATCACAGGTCTGACTAGATACTGCTGCAGTGATACTGCCGCCCTCTTGTATGGGTTCAAGTTCAGCCATTTTCTCCAGAGACGTAACTCTTGGAGTCTCGTCCATTTTAATGCCGTTTAGAGGACAAATTTCTCTGTCAAAATATCCCTGCTCAATGGCACTTAATGCTCTACTGTGGGAGCGTAAGGCATAGGCCTCCATATCAGCACGAGACAAATTCCACTTATCCGCCATCATTTGCGCCGAATTAAACTGAGATACAAAAACATCGCCATATCGCTCAACCCAGCCTTCACTACCGGAGAATGGATCAGAAAAACCCAGAGGCGCAGCTGAGGTCATTGCAGAGCCTATGGGGATCTGGGTCATAGTTTGCACACCACCCGCCACAATAACATCCATTGTCCCTGACATAATCGCTTGGGCCGCAAAATGGACTGCTTGCTGAGAAGATCCACATTGTCGATCAATAGTTGTGCCGGGAACCTCGTCGGAAAGACCAGCCGCAAGCCAAGCGGTTCGAGCGATGTCTCCAGCTAGAGGGCCGATAGCATCCACACAACCAAAGATAATGTCGTCGTAATCAACATCGGGGATTCCGTTGCGTTGTACAATCTCTTTTAGCACATGGGCACCCAGATCAGCACCATGAATATGTCCAAGCCCACCTTTACGTCGCCCTGTTGGGCTGCGTATTGCGTCCACGATATAAGCTTGATTTAAAGCCATTATGCTGCTCCCTCTTGTGAGTTATATGTCTTGGAGGTGGCAGAAGTGAAAGTATGCCCCGCACCCATCAGTGTACTGGGGTCTAATAACCGCTCGTGAATTCTATTTTTATGGAAACCAGCATCGCCCCAAGTCTTGTCGATAGCCCAGCATCGCTTCATCCAAATATGCAAATCACATTCCCAGGTATATCCCATCGCTCCATGCACTTGCATTCCATGACGAGCACAAAGTTGAGCTGCGCGACTTGCAGCAACTTTTGCATGAGATACAGCACAATCTGCATCGCTAGAATTAGAACCTACCGCATAAGCTGCTCTAGCCATTACTGGCTTAGCAAACTCTAGGCTGACCGCACAGTCTGCGAGCAAGTGCTTTACTGCTTGATTGCTACCCACTGGCCGACCAAACTGTTCTCTATCCGCAGTGAAACCCACCGCTCGATGTAAAATACTTTCAGACAGGCCAATCAGCTGAGCAGCGACGCCCAGCGCACCTCGATTAAGTGCTCTGCGCCATAGACCTGCTCCAGCTTCGCCATTTGCGATCCTCGTCTCAGCCTTAGGTTGCCAGTTAACCTTAAATATTCGTCTACTAGGGTCAGCACTGCGTTGAGGTAATAACTCTACCGCTGAACTTTCAACTAAATGTACCTCATCACCATGGGACAACAACAACCATTGATGGATATGTGCCATATTAATAAATGGGTTAATCCAGTGTCCGCAGGCAAGCATTACTTTTCCAGCAGCCACTTCAGACAATAGATCTTCGCATTGCTTGGCACTGACCAGATCAGAACAGGCAACATCTGCAAGCATGGCATTAGCAACCAAGACGTTGTCAACTAGAGGCTCTGGCAACGCGGCTCTGCCACATTCTTGAGCAAGTAAAATGAAATCTAATTCAGACAGACCCAGTCCACCGCAGGACTCGGGAACCAACATGGTGTTTAAGCCTAACTCGTTCAATTGTTCGATGAGTTTTTCGTCAATCCCTTTGGGGCTATCCCAACGGGCACGAATTGACTCAGCTGTGACCTCAGCAGCCAGCATGGTTGCCACCGAGTCTCGGTAAGCTATTTGATCTTCTGAGGACATGAAATTCACTTTCGTTTCCTATATTAATTTAGATTAAGATTTTTCTATCCGCCAAGAACTATTTACGCGGCATGCCAAGCATTCGCTCGGCAATAATATTGCGCTGAACCTCGTTGGTTCCAGCATAAATCGGCCCTGACTGGGCAAAGAAAAAACCATCCAGCCAGACCCCTAGCTCCTCACTAAAGTCCTCGGAATCTGGCAATAGCTCTCCCCTTGCCCCTAGTAATCGCATGGCAGTCTCATGAATTTTTATATCCAATTCTGACCAGAATATTTTGTTACAGCTGGATTCAGCCCCAATATTACCGCCAGCCATCAGGCGTGACGCGGTTGCATAAGTCGATAATGCGTAAGCTTCAGCATCCAGATAACAGAGGACTACGGCATCTTCTAGAGATAGATCAAGGATGTCGTTGCGCTTGGCCTGATAAAGCGCTACCAGTTTCTTTGCCGCCTCTTGGAATCGCGCAGGACTGCGAAGCATAAGGCCACGCTCAAATCCTGCGGTGGACATAGCTATTGCCCAACCTTCGCCCTCTTCCCCGAGACGATTAAATACTGGAACCCGAACATCATCAAAGAAGATTTCAGCAAATCCTGGCAACCCATTGAGCTGGTCAATGGGTCGCACCGTGACACCCTCTGCATCGAGTGGGACAAAAATAAAAGATAGGCCATGATGACGAGTCGACTCAGGATCCGTGCGGAATATACAAAACACCCAGTCAGCAAACACCGCTCGTGTCGACCAGATTTTCTGACCATTGATTATATAATCACCACCATCGCGGATAGCCTTTGACCGTATTGCTGCCATATCAGAACCGGCACCGGGTTCTGACCAACCTTGAGCCCAGATCTCTTCTCCACTGGCCATAGCGCCAATGAATCGTGATTTTTGATCTGCTGTCCCATATTCCATCAATGTTGGCCCGAGTAAAAAGATACCATTTTGGTTGACTCTTAAGGGCGCGCCAGCGCGGTAGTACTCTTCCTCAAAAATGAGCCATTGAATAAGGTTACAACCCCGGCCTCCATACTCTTTTGGCCAGGTAACCATCCCCCAATTATCGGAGGCGAGGGTTTTTTCCCATGCTCTGTGCTGATCAAACCCCTCTTCTGTGTCGAAGGATTTAAGAGACTCGCAGGGAACGTTTTTTTCTAGCCACTGCCGAACTTTTAGACGAAAAGCTTCCTCAGTGGCTGTGTATCTCAAGTCCATAACATAATTACCTGTTGTTGCAACAAAAGATGATCCTTGTCTAAAAGCAAGCCCCCTAGGTCTTGTCTTGCTTTTTATTCTCTTGGGCCATTTTCTTGCTATCGAAGCCGCCGAGTTTGTCACCTGAGACTAATTCGTTATGGCTATGGGCAAAATGATGCCAAGCGAAGGCTGCATCCATACCGGTGCGTTTACCTTGGAGATCTTCAACGTTATTAATCGCCTGTTTAGTTAAAGCCAAACCCAAGCGCGGCATACTGGCTATTTTTGAGGCCATAGCTCCTACATCAGCATCTAGGGTTTCTCTGGTGGATACTCTATTGACCATGCCCATCTGCTCTGCTCTTTGGGCCGACATACGATCACCTAAGAATAGAAACTCTTTGGCAATCCGAGGATTTAACTCAAAAGGATGTGCAAAGTACTCAACACCAGGAATACCCATGCGAACCACCGGGTCAGAGAAGAAAGCATCATCCGTTGCAACAATAAGATCACAAACCCAAGCCAGCATGAGTCCTCCGGCAATACAGGCACCCTGTACCGCAGCAATAGTGGGCTTTGGAATATCTCTCCATCGTCGGCACATACCTAAATAGGCTTCTGCCTCACGAGCATATAGAAACTCACCACCTTCTTTATTTGCATGGTCATACCAGAGAGTTACTCGGTCTTGGCTATCATTAATATCTCTTCCGGGTGTCCCGATGTCGTGGCCCGCAGAAAAGTGTTTGCCGTTACCTTTGAGGACTATTACCTTCACTTCATCATCTGACGCTGCCCTCTGAAAAGCCGCATCCAATTCATAGGTCATGCGCCCATTTTGTGCATTGTGATACTTTGGCCGATTCATGGTTATAGTCGCAACACCCTCTGCTACAGAATAGAGCACAATATCGATTTCAGTTTCAGTTTTTTGTTTGTCAGCCATGGGTCCCTCTCTAGGGTCAAATGGGATTTAGCGGCGGTCACCCGCAGGGTTATTTAGTAATTGTTTGTATCTCAGACCTTTTGGATCCAAACTCTTAATGATCGACATCTGTTCTTTTGTTGGAGCCTTCGTGGTGCTGACGCTATCGCTGATGGATAATTTAAAGCCAGTGTTATCGATCACGTTTTGGATGCTGATGCCTGGGTGTAAACTTAAGATTCTGAGTTGATGGTTCGGTCCTTGCCAGTCCATCACACAGAGATCTGTGATAACCAACCCTAAGACTATATCCTCAAAGCTATAGCCCTTGGGCAATCTTTCCTCGTTGTAGCCAATGGAACAAACTACGTCGCACTCACCCCCAACAAATACTCGCTTGCTGTGGGCAGGGACACAAAAGGAATTTTTATGACTAATGGAATTTCCAGGGAATCCACGAACACCTAACATTTGAACCTTAGGTTGCCCATAGGTTCCCCCTAGGGCCGATATATTGGTCTGACCAAATTGGTCAATCTGACTCGGACCCACCATCGCATGACGTTTACCGCTCCAAACGTTGTCAAATATACGAGAAAAGCCCATCCAACTTTCTTTATGCTGGCCATCACCTAGCTTCCGACCACTAATGGCATTGGGTTCTGATAGCATCCAGGCTTCAGAGTCAGTCATCATCAAATTAGGATTAGAGGTTTTCATCGCTAAGCTGGCAGCTAACCGAGGAATAACACCAATCCCGGTCGCCAGCACTTCACCATTACCAGTAAAAGCATCTGCGCCCGCGCAAATCATCAATTCACACAGCTTGTATTCTGTGGCGGTTATCGTCATTAAAATGTACCCATCACAAACTCGTCATTAATAAACAGGTAAAGGAAGAGATATGATTGCATCTAGTCCCCCAACTGCCTCTTGGTATTCCGATTCATCTTTACCGTCAATATAAGAGCCAGAATATGCGTCAAAACCGCCCTCTTTTGCAGATGCGTTGTACTCCTTAAAATGCTCTACATCAAAACCATAAAATGGAGCACAGGAACTTGGGTGAGCCCCGCCGCTTATGGGTACCACTGCGCTGGTCTCTGACCTTTCCCAATGCACAAATCTAGCCTCGTCTGCTCCTGAGAAATAATCTGAATGGACTGTCTCTTCACAGCTGGCAATGGTCATCTCTGCTGCCCGAGCAAACCAGTCATCCATATAAAGGTCAGGACCCTTAATTTGACATACCCCTCGTTTATCTGCTTTATCAACATGTACAAGTGATACATCCAGCTTCAATGCTGGCATTGCTACCCATTCCTTTTCATCATAAGGACTATTAATAATCGCCAGATCACTGGCATTTTTAATCACATCCGTGCCCAAACCAACGCTCGTTGGTATAAAAGGAATTTTCCAGGCCGCAGCCCGCAAGCCAAGTAAAAGCATTCCTTCGTCAATCTCCATGATGTCTATCTCTGCGTTCTGACGAGCCAGACGAAAATAGGGTTCTAGGGGAATAAAGTCGAGGGAAACAAACGCAAAGATAACCTTTTTAACCTTTCCCGCAGCGCAAAGCATACCTACATCAGCACCACCGTAGGCAACGATAGTTAAATCCTTCAAGTCTGAACGGATTATTTCCCTGATTAATGCCATTGGCTTTCTGCGAGGGCCCCAGCCACCAATTCCAACCGTCATTCCATCACTAATCTGCGCGATTGCGTCCTTAGCAGAAACAATCTTATCCATGGGCAACTCCAACTCTACAAAATCTCGGTGAGAATAACTCTTTGGCACCAATCACCTGACCAAAAAGAAGAACTGGTAGGTTATTGAATTCGAAACCGTATTGTTAATACAGTAGACAGAGTATGTGAGTTGACCTCTATGCAATCATCATCCATTAGGACTATGACAACGAAGAGCCACTCAAATATATTGAAGGTCAATCAAAGCAAACTGAACCGCGATGTCTGATCTTAAAGCTGGTGTTCCTTGCCTCAGTGCAACCATCCCCCAACTGATTAAGTCAGCAGGTGAACATTTTGGCGATAAGGTATTTATCGTCGATGGGAACTACCAATTATCATTTAACCAGCTTCTTACCCAATCTCGTCAACTTGCGGCTGCCCTACTCTCTCGGGGTTTTCAGTCCGGAGATAGAGCCGCAATCTGGGCCCCTAATATGTATCAGTGGGTAATCGCAGCCCTGGGCATACAAACTGCCGGAGGAGTTCTGGTAACAATTAATACCCGATATAAAGGCAGTGAAGCCGCTGATCTGTTGCGTCGCGGCTCAGTTTCAATATTGTTCAGCATCGGAGACTTTATCAATGTCAATTATCCGAAAATGCTCGCCACAGAAGATATTGGCGATGTACAGGAAATAGTCGTATTTAATGACTCAATTGAGGGTCATTCTTCATGGGAAAACTTTAATCGCAGCGGCGAAGAATATTTAACCAAGTACGGCAGTGAAAAACTGGATCAACGCATTGATGAGATCAAACCCACTGATCTCTCAGACATTCTGTTCACTTCGGGCACCACGGGTTCACCCAAGGGGGTTATGACTTCCCATGAACAAAACATACGAACCTTTAAGATATGGACCGATTTATTAGGGCTTAATGAAAATGATCGGTACCTTGTGATCAATCCTTTCTTCCATAGCTTTGGTTACAAGGCAGGTATTCTCGCCGGACTGATGCGCGGTACTACTCTATTACCGCATCAAGTATTTGATCCAGAGATAATTTTGCAGCGCATCGAGTCTGAAAAGATCACTATTATGCCTGGACCTCCTACTCTATTTCAGTCCATTCTGTCATCCCCCAATCGTCATAAGTTTAATATCTCAAGTCTATCCAAAGCCACTACTGGTGCAGCCGTTATCCCCGTCGAGTTAATTACCAAAATGCGCGAGGATCTGGGCATTAGCACCGTACTCACTGCTTATGGACTCACAGAATCTTGTGGGCTAGTAAGCATGTGTCGTCATGAAGATAGCGATGAAATTGTCGCAACAACATCTGGTCGTGCCATACCAGGCATCGAGCTTAACTGTATAGATGAGAACGGAAAAATCGCTGCCCCTGGCACTTTTGGAGAGATCGTTGTACGTGGGTTTAACGTGATGCATGGTTACTTTGAGAATTCTACGGCTACTGCAGAAACAATTGATGACCAGGGGTGGCTCCATACTGGTGATATAGGCTGTCTGGATATACACGGCAATTTATCCATCACGGATCGTCTCAAAGATATGTTCATTACCGGTGGTTTCAATTGCTACCCAGCAGAAATAGAGAAACAGTTAACTCAACACCCATTTATTGCTAGTTGTGCAGTCATTGGAATACCTGATGAACGCCTTGGAGAAGTTGCGATGGCCTGGGTGGTGCTAGAAGATAACTGCGACCTAGACGAACAGCAACTAATCAATTGGAGTCGTGATCATATCGCCAACTACAAGGTCCCACGGCAAGTAAAAATAGTAAAAACCCTGCCCTTAAATGCATCGGGTAAAGTATTAAAAACTGAATTGCGCAGAGCTGCAATCATATGAATAACTAGGCCAAATCGTACTATTGGAGAAGCATAATGACCATACAAAGTCTTGGATATATCGGCATAAACAGTACTGATCTCAGTCAATGGAAAACCTATGGAACGGAGGTTCTTGGGTTACAAGATGTCACAGACCAACATCCAGATAGTGACAAATGCCTTCTACTTAAAATGGACGATCGCCCTTACCGTATGGTGATACAACAATCTGACACCGATAGTTTTGGGTTCTGTGGATGGGAAGCTACCAGCCAAGCGAATATGGCTAGCACTATCGACAAACTGAAGGCTGCTAAGGTAAAGGTTAGTCATGCGAGCTCTGAATTGACAAAGCAACGTTGCGTCACTGAATTAGTCTCTTTTGTTGATCCTGCGGGTAATCAACATGAGCTCTATTGGGGGCCCATTTCTAATTCCAAAAAAATGATTTCTCCTGTGGGCGTCAGTGGCTTCGTAACCGGTGAAATGGGCGTTGGGCATGTAGTCTTACCTGCACCAAATTTTGATGAAACCACCCAGTTTTTTTCCGACGTTCTCGGTTTTGGTCTCTCCGATCTAATGAATATCAGGTTTAGTGACGACCCTGACGAACCCATTAAGCGTTTATGGTTTATGCATTGTAATCAGCGCCATCACTCTCTTGGTTTATTTGAAATGGAATTCCCATCTGGGTGTATTCACGCAATGCTCGAGGTCGAATCAATTGACGAGGTTGGCAAATGTAATGATCGGCGAATTGCCCATGATGTTGGGCTTTCAGGAACCCTAGGGCGACATACCAATGATCATATGCTGTCTTTTTATATGCGCTCTCCGGGGAATTTTGATATCGAATATGGCGCTGACGGAAGAACTATCGATGATTGGGAAAAATTCACGGTGTTTGAAAGTACTGTTCCTAGCTTTTGGGGACATGACTTCAGCGTAGGTCAAGGCTAATAGATACAGCTTAATTCAAATGGGGTATGAAGAAAATTCATAATATTGCGACGATGATTTCCCGTGATTCCAACTAACCCGCAATAAAGAGACTGCTGTTTTATGGCTGACATTAACCCCAGAGATTTGCGTGACGCTTTTGGTTCCTTCGCAACCGGGGTAACCGTGGTTACCGCTCTCTGCAAAGTCGATTCTATTGTGGAAGTGCCAGTTGCAATGACTGCAAACAGTTTTTGTTCGGTATCTCTCGATCCGCCATTAGTGTTGTGGAGTATCGACAAAAAAGCAAAAAGCTTCGATGCCTTTTCTCAATCTAGGCATTTTGCGGTGCATATCCTTCATGGCGGCCAAGAAGAACTATCGTCTATTTGCGCGACTCGTAATGCCGATAAATTTGCCAACGAAACATGGAGATCAGGTATAGAGGGTGTTCCTATTCTCAATGACTATATTACCTGTTTCCAATGTTCCGTCGAACATCAATATGACGGCGGTGACCACCAAATTATCGTTGGTCGAGTTCTGGATTTTGATAATAATGAGCGTGAGTCTCATACCAACCCGCTTCTGTTCTACCGCGGAAAATATACCAAAGTGGCGTGATGTTTATAAAAAACGACGCATGTAAACGATGTTAGATAGAGGTTCAAAAGATGCACACTGTAACTCAAGAAGTTTTAGATGTTATTACAAAAAATGCAGGGCAGGGCCGAGTGGATCGCCAGATACCCGCAGAAAATATTCAAATACTAAAAGACTGTGGGTTCTTTGGTATGTTGTTGCCAAAATCCGTCGGCGGCTCGGAACATACTCCACAAGAATTTTTCCGAGATCATCTTGCTATAGCCAAGGCTGATATGAGCACTGCTTGGGCTTGTGGCATTGTTGCTGTGCATCCTTACCAAATTGCCCTAATGGACAAGCGAGCACAGGATGATGTCTTTGGCGAAGACCCAACAACACTGGTTAGTAGTTCCTATAATCCGGTGGGAGCCAAAGTTGAGGTAGTCGACGGAGGCTTTATGGTCAGTGGGCGATGGGGCTGGAGCTCTGGATCAAANCACTGTAGCTGGGCTCTTTTAGGCGGTGTCATTCCCACTGAAGGCTATAGAACATTTTTAATCCCCAGGGAGAGCTATGAGATCGAAGATACCTGGCATGTTATGGGACTTCAGGCAACAGGCTCTAATGATGTGGTGATAAACACTCCTGTATTCGTTCCAAATCATCGTACCCACAAGCAAATGGATGGTTTTAACTGTAAACAAGACCAACCTAATCCGATGTACAAAATGCCGTGGGCTCAGGTGTTTATTCGTGTTGTATGCACCCCTGCTATTGGCGCTCTCAAACAAGGTTTAGAGCTGTTTTTATCTGACAGAAGTACAGCTAGCACAGATATGACTAAGCTAGCAGGTGATGTGGATACTCAATCAAGGATTGCCGTTGTTCGAAATATAATCGATGAATGCGAAACCATTATGTTTAAAAACTTTGACGAAATGGAACGCAATAATTGGGAACCAACAATGGATCAACGAATCCTCTATCGCTATCAATCAAGTCTAGTGATTGAAAAGTGTATCGAAGGTATTGATACTCTATTTGATGTCGCAGGTGGGCGGTCTGTGTATTCTGGACATGCGCTGCAACAGATATGGAACGATATTCATATTGCTCGCGCCCACGTTGCCAATAGTCCCGCCATGTTCGCTAGAAATCTAGGAGCCTCGTTACTGGGGGTTGAGAATTCTGACTTCTTTATCTAACTGAGTACTTTTTGCCATGGAGATAAACCCCGAAGGTAGCTACGCAAAACTCAGCAATGGAATGAATCTCCATTACCTCGAATTCAATTCCGATGTTGATCAGGTAGGTACCGTGATATTTATTCACGGAAGCGGTCCTGGTGCCAGTGGTTGGAGTAATTTCAAAAAGAACGTCAATGCGCTAAGCGAAACAGGCTATAGAGTCATCGTTATAGATATTCCTGGGTATGGACAAACTAGCAAACCCACNGATGCNATNTATANNCTAGATTTCTTTACTCANTATNTNGATGAGTTTTTNGTNCANAAAAATATCACNCAAGCAATANTANTAGGCAACTCCTTNGGTGGNGCAATNGCNATNGGNTATGCNTTGGNNNANCCTGANAANGTAAGTCACTTNATTTTGATGGCCACAGGCGGNGTAGAAGAAAGNGAAATATACTTCGCTACTGAAGGTATACAGGCAATGGTCAAGTATCCCATGGGTTCACCNGAATTCACNAAAGANGTNCTNGGAGAATTACTCAAATTATTGGTATTTGACCCAAAGCATGTCACTCAAGAGCTCATTGATGAACGATGGCAGATTCTTCAAACACAGAATGCTCAGGTGTTAGCCTCAATGCAGATACCAAACCTTACTGATCGCTTACAAGAATTGAGTATTCCAATCCTAGGATTTTGGGGCTATGAAGATAAATTCTGTCCAATCTCTGGCGCCCACACCATTATTAGTCATTGCAATGACGCGCGTATGAATATGTTGAGCCAATGTGGTCACTGGGTAATGATTGAGCACAGCGAATATTTCAATAATCAGTGTATCCAGTTTCTGCGGGATAATTAGGGTACCTGTCATGTCATTACAAAGCGACGTCATTCAATCTATTGCCCAAATCCTTTACAGCTCTCTGAAGAATGGGACAACTATAGGCCCCCTAACAGATCAGTTCCCTGATATCACCGTGGATGACGCCTACCATATTTCAAAGCAGGTTCTTCAGCTACGTATGGACAATGACAATGAACTTGTGGTGGGTAAAAAGATAGGTGTTACTTCATCAGCTGTGCAAGATATGCTCGGGGTGTTTCAACCAGACTTTGGCTTTCTCACCCACACCATGGCCTATGCAGACCAGGCCGACATTCGTATTAAAGGCAACCTGATTCAGCCCCGCGCAGAAGGTGAAATCGCCTTCAGACTGAAATCAGACCTCCAAGGCCCTGGGGTGACAGAATTAGATGTTCTTAACGCGACGAAATGTATTATGCCGTGTTTTGAAATCGTCGATTCTAGAATTGAAGATTGGCGCATAAAGATCCAAGACACTATCTCGGACAATGCATCATGTGGTGTTTACGTACTTGGTGATACTGAAATTGATCCTACTGGATTAGATATGGCTAATCTAGAAATCAAAGTCTACAAAAACTCAACACTTATTAGTGAAGGGAAAGGTTCCGCTGTTCAGGGTAATCCTCTGACTGCTGTTGCTTGGCTGGCCAACACCTTAGGTGCTTTTGACATTCCTTTTCTTGCAGGTGAAGTCATTCTNTCGGGCTCTTTAGTGCCCTTAGAACCTGTACAGAGAGGCGACAAAATGCATCTGGAACTTTCTGGCGCAGGAATTGAAANCTGCACAGCTAGCTGTAGCTTTGTATAAACAGAAAGGTAACCTAGGATATATATATGATACAAAAACTAAGAGCGCTAATAATCGGGCCTGGCAATATTGGAACAGACCTTCTAATGAAAGCTCTTCGCAGCGACTGGATAGAGCCTATTTGGATGGTTGGAATCGATGAATCCCCAGGTATTCAGCGAGCTAGAGACTATGGCCTTAAAGTATCTACTGAGGGTGTGGATGGCGTCCTTGATTTTATTGAACAGGACAATATCAAGATCGCGTTTGATGCTACATCAGCCTACGTTCATGCTGAAAACTCCAAAAAACTGACCGCCAAAGGCGTCACCATGATAGACCTTACTCCTGCAGCCATAGGACCGTATTGTGTACCCCCAGTAAACCTTGATCAATTGCTCAGAGACGGACACAAGGGGAACGTTAATATGGTGACCTGTGGTGGCCAGGCGACTATACCCCTAGTTGCTGCCGTTAGTCGCGTTCAGGCTGTTTCCTATGCTGAGATCGTAGCTACCGTGGCCTCCGAGTCTGTAGGCATGGGTACTCGAGATAATATTGATGAATTCACCCGCACCACCTCCTCAGCTATTGAGAGTGTTGGCGGCGCAGACCAAGGAAAAGCCATTATCATTATTAACCCAGCACAACCACCCTTAATTATGCGCGATACGGTGCACTGCTTAACCGTGGATAAGCCCGATAAGACTGCAATCACAGCCTCTTTTGATGACATGATCACGGAAGTTCAAAAGTATGTGCCTGGCTATATCATGCTCAATACACCGCTTTTTGATGGAAATAAAGTCACCATTACAGTCCAGGTCGAAGGCCTTGGTGATTTTTTGCCGAAATACTCAGGCAATCTAGACATTATGACTGCCGCAGGACTGCGCACTGCTGAAATGTTAGCGCAGCAATCAATCTAATCATACTACCGGTATCTAATTAAAAGTAACGAGTGTTCATATGAATCTTTCAGGTAAAAACGTTGTTCTTCATGATATGTGTCTGCGCGACGGGATGCATCCAAAGCAACATCAAATAAGCCTGGAGCAAATGATAAACATATCAAGCTCCCTTGATGCGGCCGGTGTGCCTCTGATTGAGGTGACCCATGGGGATGGGCTAGGTGGGGCTTCAGTTAATTATGGGTTTGGCGCCCATACAGATGAAGAGTATATGACTGCAGTGGTAAATACCGTTAAACANGCAAAAATTTCAGCCTTNTTACTCCCTGGTATCGGAACCGTGGACCATCTGCGGATGGCTGCTGGTTGCGGTGTCACTACCATTAGAGTAGCTACACACTGCACCGAGGCCAATGTGTCCCGCCAACATATTAATTTGGCCCAGAGCATGGAGCTAGATACTGTTGGTTTTTTAATGATGGCTCACATGGTTTCTCCTGAAGAGCTGTTAGAGCAAGGTAAATTAATGGAGTCTTATGGTGCTAATTGCATTTATTGCACTGATTCGGCCGGTTACCTGTTGCCAGATGATGTCACGGCTCGGGTCGGCTTGTTACGCAGTGAGTTGCACAAAGACACCCAAATTGGGTTCCACGGCCACCATAATTTAGCCATGGGTGTTGCTAACTCCCTTGCGGCCATAGAGGCTGGAGCTGATCGTATTGATGGTTCTGCCGCAGGTCTTGGAGCTGGCGCAGGTAACACGCCTCTAGAGGTTATGGCTGCAGTGCTTGATCGTATGGGTGCCATCACTGGTGTTGATATATTTAAACTGATGGATACCGCTGAAGAAGACGTCCTCCCCATCATGGATGAACCTGTTCGATTAGGTCGTGATGCCCTAGTCTTGGGATATGCCGGAGCCTACTCCTCGTTTTTGCTGTTTGCTAAGCGTGCCGAGAAAAAATATGGAGTGCCCTCCCACCAAATTTTGCTGGAAATGGCCCATCGAAAAACGGTTGGCGGTCAGGAAGACTTGATCGAAGACATTGCTATTGAAATGGCGGCAAAAGCAAAGCACTAAAAGTTATTTTACCCAAGGCAAATCTCAGGCTATTCTTAGCTTGGCATTATTAGGTTTCTAACTATAATTTTCTTGCGTATTCTTAGAATATCGCCTTATATTACACAACGTTGTTTACTAATTGGCTGTCTTGCTTGTTGCTCAGCCACGACTAACTGCAGGGATTACAATAATTTATGTTGGAATCATTAACTATTGTTGAATTCAGCAAACTTCTTGGCCACATCTATGATGGTCACATTGAAGAGGATCCCTACAGCAGCTTTTTGCAGAATGTGCGTGAAATTTTGTCATTAAACTTTGCCTCAATGACACTTCGTGAGCCCATTGGGGATGATGGTGGATTACTGTTTATTTCCTGTGACATTCTCGAAAAAACCCTGATTGATGACCATGAAAATCCTTACACTGATAGATATTACACCTCTGACCTTATGTATAAATTGCCCTGGGGTAAGGCGGTTACTTTAGATGAGTGTATTTCATACAAGTCCCTCGAGAGTAGTGACTTGTACACTATGTGTATGGCGCCAATAAACATTTATCACATGATGGGTCTAGATCTTCGCAACGCGAACGGCCAACGCTTTACTGTTAGATTCTGCCGCCCAAAGTCCGCTGACAACTTCAACGAATCAGAAAAAGCATTTATGACTGAAATTGGCCATCATATACAAAGAGCAGTATCAAATGGCATGCAGGTTATTCAGCTGGACAGCGAGCGTAAACTTTTCTCTAAAACGATTTCTGGGCTGTCTATCGGAATTATTACTCTCGATGAAAGAGGCAAAGTTATTAACCAAAATCGAGCCGCCGAAGAGTTTCTCGCACACAAAGATGGCCTATATGTTATCAACGAACAGTTACACCTTGATAACACCACTGACAAACAAAAACTCAATGACTACATTGCTGAAGTCATTGAAGCTCAGCGTCAGCAGGAGGTACCACCGGTCAATGCCATGACGGTTGAGAGGCCCTCAGGTGCTGTGCACTTGGAGCTCCTCATCAAACCTCTTGCCGTTGATCAAACCGTAGAGTCGGCTAAGACACCACATCTAATGATTTTTATCAGCGACCCTGCAAAGAAATATGAAATTGATATCAAGATGTTGCGCTCGCTCTATAATTTGACTCGTGCTGAAGCGATGTTAGCTAAACACTTAGCCGCTGGGGAGACACTAGATCAAAGTGCAAACAGCCTTGGTATAGCTCGCAACACCGCTCGAGCTCAGTTACGTTCAATTTTTGCTAAAACTGGTGCCACCCAACAATCAATGTTGGTTAGTTTGATCCTGAAAAGTCTCGCAACGTTCTCTTAATCAAAGATAGACCTTGCTAGCCAACACCTCAACTCGATCATGGTTAAACCAAAGCGCGCACTAGAGAATAAACGGAATAATCGCCTTGCGCTCTGCGGGGTAGTTTTCGAAGTTTTTATGAAACCATTTATGGGTATAGCGTGCGCGAGGAATAAGATTTCCTGCGGTCATTGCAAGTACAAATACAGCTCCAAGGTTCCATGTCATTACTGCAAAACCAACGAAGGAGAGTATTTCTCCGAAATATTGAGGGCAGCTGACCCACTTAAACAATCCACCATAAGGTACCTTATAGCGTGGTTCATTTGGGGTAGGTTTTAATGAGCGCAAATTACGCAAAATAGTGTCCGAGTAAATATTAATTGAAAAGCCAACCAGATAAATAATAAGGCCACTGATGAAACGTGGGTCGCTGAACCAGTTTGTGGTGTATTGATCACTTAGCTCCGAGATATACGCAGCATTGAAGTACCCATGAAGCGATAGCGTTATCCAACCCGCAATAACAACGTTTAGAGCAAATGAGGATTGTGAACCCGGTTGTACGCGCATCAGCAAAGGCGTAATGAGCGCGCGATTGGCATAGTGAATCATCCATACGCATAAAAAGAACAACGGTACAGGTTCTAACGCGTTTCTCCCAGCCATGAACACTAGCGGAAAGACGAGTAAACCCGGAAACTCCATGACAATCCAGCCAACCTTAGAGCCAAGCTTTATGCCTTTGCCACGACCGCCAAATCTGCCGCCATATTGAGCTGTTCCAAAAAAACTACTCACTAAAACTAAGGCTGCATAAACAAAGCCTACAATGAGAAATGTGTCGTAAAAAACGTTACCGGTATACCATTGCATAACATGCTCACTCAATAAACAATTTGATGACTTATCTAGCCTAGGGTTGTGAATCACCCAAAGTCTAGAGCTAAGGATACTAGTTCGCGTCGTCCGTTCGGATTAGCGGACGATTTTTCATGTCTACCAAAAATATAACAAAGGTCTCAATGCGCAAGAAATTTACTTTTGTATGTTTGATTGGCCCCAAAAAGCACGCATCGAGTCAACTTTTCCTTCACCATCAAAGCGGAATATATCAATAATTTGAATCTTTATTGAGCCTGACCCCAAGTCTGCAGTGATCTCAAATGGAAAAGCTACTTCATCCCCTGAAACTCTGATATCACCCGTTAGCCTAGCCTCAGTAACCGCAGTTACCGCATGCTCATAGAATTCTTTAATCGCATCACTACCACGCAAGATATCGCTACCTACTGGATCCTCGACGGTTGCATCACTTGAGTATAGTGACACAATCATCTGGTAGTCAGAGTTAACCAAGCAGGAAAGGTATGTATTGACCGCTTTTAGAGCCTTTTGGTGTTCAATCATCTCATCCTCGCTCAAGGTATTTGAATAGTCACTGTTTTAGGTTTATTTATCGGAAGAAAACACACAACATTATAAGGGCAGTTTATTGAGGTAGAATCACTTAATCATCATTCAACAAGACTATAAATAAAGTGTCATGATGCTTTTATGATGCAAAAAAAAGGAGGCTTGTGAAAGCCTCCTAAAGTTTAGGGTCAGATGTAGCTCATATGAGACACACCATTCCGGAACGATGTGATTATTGGTCAAATGAG